>NZ_JAGDEA010000005.1:0-1060612 GCF_040148705.1 Alteromonas sp. NFXS44
GTGCATCCAGCGTGACCGTTGGGGCAGTGGTATCCACTGTACCGGACGTAGAAGCAGTACCGGTGTTACCGGCTGCATCGGTAGCGGCAGCATCAACAGTGAAGTTACCTTCTGCCATTTCTGCAGGCATATCGGCGCTGAAGGTACCGTCGGGTTGTACGGTAGCCGTTACTGTTTGTGCATCACCGTTGGCATCTGTCACGGTTAACGTCACAGACTCACCTGCCGGCAGATCCGTGGTGCCTGAAATAGTCGGTGTGGTGTCGTTGCCTGTACCTTGTGCATCCAGTGTGACTGTCGGCGCAGTGGTGTCGATATTGCCACTAGTTGAAGCTGTGCCGGTGTTACCGGCGGCATCGGTAGCGGCAGCATCGACAGTGAAGTTACCTTCTGCCATTTCTGCAGGGACATCGGCACTGAACGTACCGTCGGGTTGTACGGTAGCCGTTACTGTTTGTGCATCGCCGTTGGCATCAGTGACCGTTAACGTCACTGATTCACCGGCTGGCAGATCGGTGGTGCCTGAAATGGTCGGTGTGGTGTCGTTACCGGTGCCTTGTGCATCCAGCGTGACCGTTGGGGCAGTGGTATCCACTGTACCGGACGTAGAAGCAGTACCGGTGTTACCGGCTGCATCGGTAGCGGCAGCATCAACAGTGAAGTTACCTTCTGCCATTTCTGCAGGGACATCGGCACTGAACGTACCGTCGGGTTGTACGGTAGCCGTTACTGTTTGTGCATCGCCGTTAGCATCAGTGACCGTCAATGTCACAGATTCGCCTGCCGGCAGATCCGTGGTACCTGAGATGGTTGGCGTGGTGTCGTTACCGGTACCTTGTGCATCCAGCGTGACTGTTGGAGCAGTGGTGTCCACGGTACCAGACGTGGAAGCAGTACCAGTGTTACCAGCCGCATCGACAGTGAAGTTACCTTCTGCCATTTCCGCTGGCACATCGGCGCTGAAGGTACCGTCAGGTTGCACGGTAGCCGTTACAGTCTGTGCATCACCGTTAGCATCTGTCACGGTTAATGTCACAGATTCACCGGCTGGCATATCCGTGGTACCGGAAATGGTAGGTGTGGTGTCGTTGCCTGTACCTTGTGCATCCAGAGTCACGGTCGGCGCAGTGGTATCCAGGTTGCCTGAAGTGGTTGCAGATGCTGTGTTTCCTGCTGTATCTGTTGCAGTGGCCTGGACTGTATAGCTGCCTTCAGCAAGCTCTGCGGGTACGTCCGCACTAAAAGTACCATCTGGTTGAACGGTGGCTGTGAAAGTTTGTACATCTCCGTTGCTGTCAGTGACGTTAATGTTCACTGTCTCGCCAGCTGGTAGATCAGTCGAGCCAGAAACCGTTGGCGTAGTATCGTTACCATCACCTTGAGGATTGATGCTCAGGCTTGGCACTGCAGTGTTGATTTCTCCACCGTTTTCCGTTGCTGTCGTGGAATTACCGGCTTCATCGGTGGCCGTCGCTTCAACGGTATAGCTACCTTCTGCCATTTCCGCAGGCACATCGGCACTAAACGTACCGTCTGGCTGCACGGTTGCGGTAACAGTTTGTGCATCGCCGTTAGCATCAGTGACCGTTAAGGTCACAGATTCACCGGCTGGCAGATCCGTGGTGCCGGAAATAGTCGGCGTGGTGTCGTTGCCTGTACCTTGTGCATCCAGTGTGACTGTTGGAGCTGTGGTATCCACCGTACCTGACGTAGAAGCAGTACCGGTGTTTCCGGCTGCATCAGCCGCCGCAGCATCAACCGTGAAGTTACCTTCTGCCATTTCTGCAGGGACATCGGCACTGAAGGTGCCATCTGGCTGAACGGTTGCGGTAACGGTTTGCGCATCGCCGTTAGCATCCGTCACGGTTAGGGTGACAGATTCACCGGCTGGCAGATCAGTGGTGCCTGAAATAGTCGGGGTAGTGTCGTTGCCTGTACCTTGTGCATCCAGTGTGACTGTTGGTGCAGTCGTATCAACTTCACCGCCAGTCGCTGTTGCTGTCGTGGAATTACCAGATGCATCGGTGGCTGTCGCTTCAACGGTAAAGCTACCTTCTGCCATTTCAGCAGGCACATCGGCGCTGAAGGTACCGTCGGGTTGTACGGTAGCCGTTACAGTCTGCGCATCACCATTCGCATCGGTCACTGTCAGGGTGACAGATTCACCGGCTGGCAGATCCGTGGTGCCTGAAATAGTTGGGGTGGTGTCGTTGCCTGTACCTTGTGCATCCAGTGTGACTGTTGGTGCAGTCGTATCAACTTCACCGCCAGTCGCTGTTACTGTCGTGGAATTACCAGCTGCATCGGTGGCCGTCGCTTCAACGGTAAAGCTACCTTCTGCCATTTCCGCAGGCACATCGGCACTAAACGTACCGTCTGGCTGTACGGTAGCCGTTACAGTTTGCGCATCACCATTCGCATCTGTCACGGTTAACGTCACAGATTCTCCCGCTGGCAAATCGGTGGTACCGGAAATAGTAGGTGTGGTGTCGTTGCCTGAACCTTGCGCATCCAACGTGACCGTTGGCGCAGTCGTATCAACTTCACCGCCTGTGGCGGTAGCCGTTGTTGTGTTACCTGCTTCGTCAGTGGCGGTGGCCTCAACAGTAAATCCGCCTTCTGCCAGCTCAGCAGGGACTTCCGCACTGAACGTGCCGTCAGGTTCAACGGTGGCTGTAATTGTTTGTTCATTACCGTCTGAACCAGTGACTGTCAGCGTAACGGTCTCTCCGGCTGGTAAGTCTGTTGTACCGGAAATGACAGGTGTAGTATCAGAATCTACATCAGGTGGATTAATAGTCAGTTCAGGCGCTGTAGTATCTGGTTCAACAGGATCTACTGGGTCTGATGGTTCTACGGGCTCAGAGGGATCGACATCTGTCGAGCCTTCTGAGGGAGGCGGGGTAGTGGTGCCACCTTCAGGCGACGTGGTGGTGTCGCCACCTTCAGGGGAAGTTGTTGTGTCGCCACCTTCAGGCGAAGTGGTAGTGTCGCCACCCTCAGGGGAAGTTGTTGTGTCGCCACCTTCAGGCGAAGTGGTAGTGTCGCCACCCTCAGGAGTAGTGGTTGTTTCGCCGGTTTCACCCGGTGTCGTTGTCTCGCCGGTTTCACCCGGTGTGGTTGTCTCGCCGGTTTCGCCCGGTGTGGTTGTCTCGCCGGTTTCGCCCGGTGTGGTTGTCTCGCCGGTTTCGCCCGGTGTGGTTGTCTCGCCGGTTTCGCCCGGAGTAGTTGTCTCGCCGGTTTCACCAGGTGTAGTTGTTTCGCCGGTTTCACCTGGTGTGGTTGTCTCGCCGGTTTCACCCGGAGTAGTTGTTTCGCCGGTTTCATCCGGTGCGTCAGGTGCTGTCTCTTCTGCCGGTGCTGGTTCTGACTCAGCCGCTGTTACAGAGAAGGTGTCGTTAGCCTGAGTCTGGTTGCCGGCTGCATCCGTTGCGGTTACACCTACTGTATAATCACCTTCAGCGAAGTTGTCCGGTAAAGTCAGATTAAAACTGCCGTCTGCAAGGACATCGGCAGTAAATGTTTGAGTGCTGCCATCTGCGCCGGTCACGGTAATTTCAACGACACTGCCCTGAGCCAAATCAGTCGTACCGCTTAGTACAGGCGCTTCTCCTTCACTAGCATTTACCTCAAAAGTAAGCTCTGGTGGAGTGAAATCTGTTTCACCGGTGGCATTTACTGACGTCGTATTACCCGCTTCATCGGTGGCGGTAACCGCTACATCAAAATCGCCTTCCGCAAGAGGGGCTACCGGTGTTGCAGAGAAGCTGCCATCTTCAAGAACGATAGCAGTGATCGTTTGCTCGTTCCCGTCTGCATCAGTAATTGTGATGGATATTTCGCTGCCTGCAGGCAAATCTGAAGTGCCGCTGATCTCAGGAAACTCATCATTGGTAACCTCGATGGGATTTACATCGATAGTAGGAGGCGTAGTATCAACCACAAATGTTTCTGATACCGTAACTGTGCCATTCTGAGGATCCGGTGCTTCAACTACAACATTGAAAGTACCGTCTTCCAGCGTATCCGGTAATGTAGCATTGAAACTGCCATCATCTGCAACGATAACGTCAATAACCGTTTCAGCGCCCGTCTCATCAATAACCGTAATTGTAATCGGGGTACCGGGCTCCAGGTTAGAATCACCGGCTACAACCGGCGGGAAATCACCGGAAATGGTGATGTTGTCTAGTGTAGTGGGTTCGTCCTGAGCTGCTGCTCCGTCAGGATCCTGCTCGATATTCTGTGGTTCAGTCGTCGCCGGCTCATAATCAAATGTCAGCGGATCCACATCTTCGGCGATACGGCTTAACTGCACAAATGACGCACCGCCGCCACCAGCACCACCGCCGCCACCGGCCGCAGTTTCTTCTAACGCATCAAGGATGTCTCCGTCGCCACTCAGTAAGGCGTCAATATCCGGAACACCCTGCGAACCGGTGGAGTCAAATCCCGTGTCACCACCGTCAACCATGGCAAGCATGTCATCAAGGGAATCGTCGTAAACCACGAATTCATCATTGATAGCAGATGCTTCGAATGATTCTACATCTGCCACCAGTTGCGGTGCACCCGGCGCAAGGTCAATGGCTCCCTGTTCCTGAGTGATGATCTGACCACCATTGTCTGAAACGATTTGCGCATCTGACGGAATCGTATCGCCGGCTGAGACCGGGAATTCATCCCCGTTGGGAAGGCGGATAAATACGTCACCGGATACATTAGTTACATTCAACATAATTCAATACCTTTTGCGTTTGATGCACTAAAAATTAGTCGCCGCAAAAAGTTTGACCCTGTACCAGAGAACAGTCTTAATCTAAACGCCTGTTTTTATAGCAATTAAAAATTAATTTTTTTTCCCTAATAAAAATTCATTCCTGCCGGTTTGCGGGCTTCAAAGTTCGTGACTACTTTTACAACTACAGGGAATTAATAGCGAAAATGGAAATTTGTCGGTAAACGGAAATGAGGTATTCATGCTGATTCGAATTTTGGCCGTGGGTTTGGCAGCAGGTTTTTCGCTGTGCGGTACACCTGTGAACGCTGCACCAGTGAGCCTGTCAGACGTCGTTAAAAAAGCCATTGACACAAATCCTGATGTGCAGGCTGCGTGGCGGGAATTTCTGGAAGCAGAACAAAATGTGAAGATTGCCAGATCCGGCTATCTCCCGAAAGTGGATGTCACTGCCAGCTCAAGTCTGGTGCGCCGGAACTACGGTCTTGACCAGAGTTATGTATCCAATGAAGCCCGTATTTCGGTTACCCAAATGCTTTACGACGGTTTCTTTACCTCATCGGAAGTAAAGCGTCTTGAGTCGGCGAAAAAAGTCAGGTTCCTGGAATTGTTAAATCAGGTAGAACAGATTTCATTAGAGGTTGCCACTGCTTACTCGGATGTATTGCTTTACCGCGAGTTGTTACTGGTGGCAGAAGACAACCTCAAAACCCACGTCGACGTTTACAAACAAATTGAAAAAAGTGCTGCTGCCGGTGTGGCCAGACGGGCAGATCTGGAACAGATCAGCGGGCGTCTGTATCTGGCTGAATCTAACGTAATGACCGAACAGTCGAATTTGCATGATGTCTCTTCCCGCTTCCTGCGATTAACCGGATTTCGCCCTCCGGCGGAACTTGATCCGGTAGACAATCTCATAAACGCTGAGATCCCGCTATCGATGGAAGAGAGCTTACTTGAAGCCTACAAGCGCAACCCCGGTTTTCTGGCGTCATGGTACAACGTAAATTCAACTAATTACGGTATTGATTCTGCCAGGAGCCGCTATCACCCCACATTAAATCTGGTGGGCAGTTATGGCTCCCAGTCCAGGGATGATGCGGGTCTGGATAACACTCAGACCGAAGGGCAAATCGGACTCCAGTTCTCATACAATCTTTACAACGGTGGTGCAGACCGTGCGTCAATCCGGGCTGCGCTGGCGGTAACTGATCAGGCTAAAGATCTGCGGGATAAATCCTGCCGTGATGTTCGTCAGACAGTACAGATAGCCTATAACGACATTCGCAACCTGGACAGACAGATCCCGGCACTGAATGAACACCGGCTATCCTCCAGCAGGGTGCGGACCGCTTACCTGGATCAATTCAAAATCGGTGACCGGACTTTATTGGATCTCCTGGACTCAGAGAACGAAGCCTATGAATCTGGCCGGGCATACACTGAAGCTGTTTTCACCCAATACAAAGCCATTTTACGTTTGATGGCCGGTGGCGGTGAACTGGCTGAATACCTTACGGTTACGCGGGATGAGTTTGATGTAACTGAAGCTATTCGTCTGTCGGAAGCCGTGTACGACCCCATGTATGTTTGTCCGGCTGAAACCATCGATGTGATGTCTCAGGAAACCAATATTCTGATCCGTGATACAGACGGCGATGGCATTACCGACTTGTGGGATGAATGTCCTGACACGCCTTTTGATACCGCAGTGGATGACTTTGGTTGCGCAACTCAGCAGCAAAACACCGGCGACATCATTGGAATAAAACATCAATCTGAAGTGGTTATACCTTTCGGCGCTGATTCCACTGAACTGGACCCTAAATACCTCATTAAGCTTGAGCCTATGCTGGATACGCTCGTCAAAGATCCCGCAGCAGGCGTTATTGTATACGGTCATGCCTCTCTGGAAGGAGAGTCTCACTACAATATGATGCTCTCTGTGCGACGTGCTAATGCCGTTGCCGACTGGCTGAAAGTCCGGTCCGGCAGTAATGAGCAACGCATTTCTGCTATCGGGCTGGGTGAAGATCAACCCCTTATCAATGAAATATCACCTGAAGCGAACCTGGCGAACCGGCGCGTGGAAGCCGTTGTTGTGGTACTTAATTCTTCATCCGATTCGCCGGAGTACATTAATTAATGGCGCAACCTAAGTTGTCTGACCCCGCAATCGAGAAGCTGGCTGAGTCCTCTGCAATCCAAGGCGGCTGCCTGATGGCCTGCCTGAAAGCAATTTGTGATTTCCACGGCATTACCCTTGTGCCTGATGCGGTTATGGCAGGATTGCCAATGGACAACGGTGAATTATCGCCATCGGTGATGCCCCGCGCTGCCAGCAGGGTTGGCCTTAATTGCAAGGTGGTCAAACGTGAGCTGGCTGAAATAAACCCCGCGTTATTGCCGGCAATTCTGGTGTTGTCAGAGCAGCGTTCCTGCGTGTTAGTTTCCTGTCAGATTGAATCCGGTCAGGCTGAAGTCGTATTTCCGGAAGCACCGGAAACCGTTGAAGTCGTCGATATAGAGGATATTGAGAAGGACTACACTCAGTTTGTTATGTTTTTGCGTCCGGACAGGCGTATTGGTAAACCGGCATCGGTATCCAATTCTCGAAAAGGTGTGCACTGGCTCTGGCATACCGTCGGTTCAGCGATTTCACTGTATAAAGATGTCTTGCTGGCCTCAATATTTATCGGGCTGCTGTCCCTTGCCATGCCACTGTTTGTGATGAATGTGTATGACAGGGTAGTGCCGAACGCGGCGACGGAAACGTTATGGGTGCTGGCTACCGGTGCTGCTATGGTGCTGTTTGCCGAATTTTCATTACGTATGCTGCGGCATTTCTTCGTTGAACTGGCAGCTAGCCGTATCGATATCACTCTGACGGCGAATTTAATGCAAAAAGTGCTCGGCTTTTCGTTTAGGGAAAAGCCGGCCTCCACCGGTGCCTTTGTCAACAACCTGCAATCTTTTGAGGCGATCCGCGGATTTACGAATTCACTGACCCTTGTGGCGCTGGTCGATCTGCCTTTCGCAGTATTCTTTATTGTCATTATTGCGCTGATCAATGGCTTTTTATCACTGCCAATTCTGGTGGGAGGACTTTTACTGATTTGTTTCGGGCTTTACGCCCAGCGCAACATGGCCAGGCTTGCCAGCAGTGCAAGTGAAGCTGGCTCAGCCAGAAACGGGCTGGTGACTGAATCAGTTAACATGTTCGATGACGTTAAGTTTTTCAATGCTGGTCATCATGTGCAGCATGAATGGGAACAGCATTCCATTTATCTGGCAAAACTCAATGCCAAATTACGTATCGCAGGAACATCGGTCAGCAGTGCTGCTCTCTGGATCCAGCAGACCGTAGGCGTGTCTATGATTGTCGTCGGCGTATTTCTGATCGTGGACGGCGAACTTACGCAAGGCGGGCTAATCGCGGCGTATTTGTTGTCTTCCCGGGCTATGGGGCCGCTGTCACAGGCTGCCAGCCTGCTGTCCCAATATCATCATGCTAAGACCGCTTACCAGACCCTGTCTGATTTGATGGCCAAAGAAGATGAGTCAAAAGCCGAACAAAAGTGGACGCAGCATACCCGCATTCATGGCCGGTTACACTTTGATAAAGTGTCTTTTGCTTATCCGGAGCAGCCTTCCCATGTGATTAGCAGAATGTCCCTGACCATCGAAGCCGGTGAGCGGGTAGCTATTCTTGGCAATAACGGTTCAGGTAAAACTACACTGCACAAACTGTTGCTACACGCCTATGCACCGACAAGCGGCCTTATCACTCTGGATAATATTGATTTACAGCAATACGAACCCAGTACGCTGCGTAATCAGATAGGTTATGTACCTCAGGATATTAATCTTTTTACCGGCAGCCTGCGGGACAACATTACGGTGTTTAAGGAAGACTACGACGAAGATTTTATCTGGGAGATACTCAATGCCTGCGGTTTAACCGACTTTGTTAACCATCATCCTGACGGTCTGAATCTCAGTGTGGGAGAAGGCGGAAAATTGCTGTCCGGGGGCAAGCGTCAGTCTGTCGCTCTGGCGCGGGCACTTATCCGTCGTCCCTCCCTGTTTTTAATGGATGAACCTACTTCGGCCATGGATGCCACTGCTGAACAACGTATAAAGGACCTGCTGGACAGAGAAACGAAAGGGAAAACCTTAATTCTGAATACCCACCGGCACTCTCTTCTCTCACTGGTCGACCGCATTATTGTTATCGACCAGGGTCACATTATTGTTGACGGTCCCCGTCAGGAAGTGCTTAAACGTCTCGCTGCTGCGGTTAAAGGCTAAGGATTCATTATGCTTATGTCATGGGCCCGTGAATGGCTGGCACCACCTCCGGAAAATGACTGGGTTTTGGAAGCCGAGTGGGCGCGTATCCAGCAGCGGCCACTGCGGGCCAAAGCGCTGCTTTATGTGGTTGTACTGACGATCACGGCATTAATTGTGTGGGCATGTTTTGCTCCCATCGCAGAAGTGGCGAGGGGGGAAGGTAAGGTTGTGCCATCCAGCCAGCTACAGATTCTGCAGTCCTATGACGGCGGTATTGTTCAGGACATTCAGGTGAGGGAAGGGCAGAAAGTCAACGCCGGTGACATTATTCTGAAAGTGGATCCTACCCGTTACTTGTCTTCACTGCAGGAAAACAATTCAAAAAGAAACGCTGTGGCTGCAAAAGTCCACCGGTTGACCGCACAGTCGCGGGCGCAGCCACTGAGTTTTCCCGAAGAGCTTAAACAGGCTGCGCCTGAAATTGTTGCCAATGAAACCGCATTATATTTTTCAAGTGTCAAAGAGCTGGAAGAAACCTTGTCGAGGTTTGAAAGCCGGATTGCCCAGCGCCGGCAGGATTTGCAATCCTACCGCGCCGAACTACAGCAATATCAGGACACTTTATCTATCGCTCAGCGGGAGCTTACCGTTACCCGTCCGCTGATGGCTTCAGGCGCTGTTTCTGAAATCGATATTCTGCGGCTGGAAAAGCAGGTCATCGAAAATCAGGGAGCCATTCAGCGTACACGGGCTGCAATAACCCGCAGTCAGGCAACCATTGATGAAGAACAGAACAATCTGAAAGAAGCCAGTCTGAAAATGCAGAACCGGTGGAATGAAGAACTCAACGAAGCGGTTGCCACCATGCAATCTTTGCAGGAGTCTCAAACCGGTCTGGAAGATGTGGTGAAACAATCTGAAATCCGCGCGCCGGTGGCCGGTACGGTTCAGCGACTGCTGGTAAATACTGTGGGTGGTGTGGTGACGCCGGGCAGTGCCGTTGTAGAAATTATCCCTGCTGACGACAGGTTAATCGTTGAAGCAAAAATCCCGCCCAAAGATATCGCGTTTCTGAAATTAGGGCAGCCCGCCATCTTGAAATTCAGTGCTTATGATTTCGCTATTTACGGTGGCATGGAAGCCAGTGTAGAGCACATCAGTGCTGATACCGTAACTGACGATCAGGACCGGACTTACTACCTCGTCAGGCTTTCCACCGAAGACAAAAATGCCCTCAATATGGACATCCTGCCGGGCATGATGGTGCAGGTAGATATCATCACCGGTAATCGTACCGTCATGCAGTACCTGCTAAACCCGCTCATCAGGGCCTCTGCATCAGCTTTAGGAGAACGTTAAGAATGAAATTTTTCGTGTTCGGAGAATCGCTTAAGGAGTATGCACCGCTATCTGATGCAATAGCGTGGCACGATGTTTCATTCTCTCTTGCTGCTGAGGGGGGAATTTGCTGGATTGATACCAGAGAAGCTGACTGGCTGCGCTTTGTGCGGGAAAGCAGCGTACTCGGCGTCAATCCTGTGGTGATAAGTCACGCACCTGACATTAAAGAAATGCAGCGAAGCCTGGTCGTCGGCGGACGGGGCTATTGTAACGGAACCGAGCTGATACGCCATTGCAACGAAATTGCCAGTGCCGTCATGGCTGGCGGATTGTGGATCCCCGGCGGACTCGTCACCGCGATGGTTCACCGCCTCAGCGAACATCCGGATTATGAATTTAAAGAAGCGCAGACCGAAGTGCTTACCGGACGGGAAAAGGAAGTTTTGCGGCTCTTGCTGGATGGTGATTCCAATCAGGATATGGCGGATAAGCTAAATATTACCGTCAGGACGGTAAAAGAACATATGTCGTCTATTCTTAAGAAATACAGAGTGAAAGACAGAGTGGCCTTGCTGCTTAAAATTGGCCAATTCAAGCGTACTGCCCTTTAACAGCGCTGAGAATCCGGAGAGGTAGGGGTGAATTTAATTCTTCAAAAAAACGTGATCACTTTTCTGAGCGTGCTTTTCAGCATTCTGTGTACCTTTGGCGGTTACAAGGTGTACATGCAACTGACAGAGCAGGAGCGCGCGGCATCTTTCGATGGACCGGTTAAAGAGTTCAATGACCATTTTAATGAGAATCTGGAGGATATGGAGTATACCCTGCACTCTGTGAATCAATTGTTTGACTCCTCCTCAAACGTAGATGAAATTGAGTTTGATTCTTTCAGTGGATTGATTCTGGAATACAACCTGTCCATTGCAGGAATCGGTGTCTTCAATTTTGACTCACGGGGAATGGGGGCTAAAACCACGTTACTGGAACCCCGGTACTGGCTGGCATCTGATTTATATCCTCAGTTTACCAAGCGGGAAGTGACGCTGGCAATGAAGCGGAACGTTGAGTTACGGGAAGCGACAAAACTGGACAATTTTGCATCCGATCTTTTCAGTGTTAATGACAGCCAGCAGCAATACGTATTACTTGTTCGGGCGATGCCTGAACACAAATTACTTTTGGCCATGGTGGTTGATCTACACCGCGCTGCCAAGCTTTCTGTAAGTAACCGGATTGTCAGTAATTTCATTGTTTACCGTGAGGGAGAGAACAGAAAGGAGCTGGCTTTCTCTGATGTGAAATATTCCTCTACGCTGGCCAAACCCTTCAATGGTGAAATCTTTCTGTTTAACCGCGTCTGGCCAATGGTGATTTATCCGCCGTCAAATTTATTCAACCAATATTACGTAGCCATCCCTGTCTTAGCCTTCCTGTTCAGTTTGATGGTGCTTTATCTGGTTTATTTTGCAATCAAATTACACAAGCTCAGCGATGACCGGCAACTGGCCCTGCAGGATTTGAAATTCGCCCAGAGCAAGATGGTTGAGGCTGAGAAGATAGGCGCAATGGGGGGACTGGTTGCCGGTATCGCCCATGAAGTGAATACGCCATTGGGGATCAGTATTACCAGTTGTTCCCACGTGAACGACTTGATGCGGGATCTGAAACAAGATTTCGATCGCGGCGAACTGGATCAGGAAAAATTTGAAGATTTTCTGTCCTCCGGTAAGGAAATGCTGGGCATGGCGCTGGAAAATATGGGCCGGGCATCTAAGCTGATTGCATCGTTCAAGAAAATTGACGTCATTAATGCAGACGATTCCACCAAAACAGAGTTGGTTGACGTGGCTGAAATCGTTGAAAACTTCGTTGAGCATTATCAGCAGAATGCCATGTCGACGAAGATTAAGTTTGATGTGGAAATTGGCAAGCGGGCACAAATCCAAACCTACCCGACTGTTATTACTCAGGTGCTCGCCAGCCTCGCATCGAACTCAGAGGTTCATGCGTTTGCGAAGAAGGATGAAGACTGTGTTATTTCAATCCGGGTGTCTTCCTTTGGTAACTCCGTGTTACTGAAGTTTGCTGATAACGGTAGCGGCGTGAAAAAGAAAAATCTCACACAAATTTTTGACCCCT
Source organism: Alteromonas sp. NFXS44 (assembly GCF_040148705.1). NCBI lineage: Bacteria > Pseudomonadati > Pseudomonadota > Gammaproteobacteria > Alteromonadales > Alteromonadaceae > Alteromonas > Alteromonas sp. NFXS44. The sequence goes on from NZ_JAGDEA010000005.1 coordinate 12,512, forward strand.
TTTATACCACTAACCGTGGTGCCGGTAATGCCGGCCTCGGCTTAAGCGTGGTGTACAACCTGGTGAAAAGTAAGCTGAAAGGTGAACTGAACCATGGTGCAGTACCCGGAGGTGGTCTGTGGATATCACTACGAATTAAAGACTTAGAAGAGAAGGAGTAAACTATGGGGAATCCATTATTTGCCAAGCAGAAAGCTGCACCAGCTGAGTCTGTGGATGACGCGGCAGAGCAGAAAGATACCTCACCGTTGAAAGTGTTGATTATCGATGATGAAACCGAAGTTCACCGCGTAACCGACCTGACGTTAAAGCGCTTCCGTTTTGACGGCAAGAAAATTCAGTTTTTGCATGCGTATTCCGGAAAAGAAGCGAAAGAGATTTTCGATAAAGAGACCGACATCGCGCTGGCCCTTGTGGACGTAGTTATGGAAACGGATCATGCCGGCCTGGATGTAGTGCATTATGTGCGTAAAGAGCTGAACAACACAGCCTGCCGGCTGGTATTACGCACCGGTCAGCCAGGTCAGGCGCCTGAACATGAAGTGATCGAACGCTACGACATCAATGACTACAAAGAAAAAACGGAGTTAACCAGCCAGAAGCTGAAAACCCTGATGTACACAGGGCTGCGCTCATACCGCGATATCTCCACCATTGAGAGCCACCGGAAGGGGCTGCGTCAGGTCATTGAAAGTACCACTAAAATGTTGCAGACCCATGCGCTAAACGAGTTCGCCTCGGCGGTGCTGAAGGAAATTATGAACCTGCTGCAACTGGACTCCAGTGCCATTTATTGCTCTACCTTCCCGCAAAGCGCTGAAGCCACTAAAGGCCGCACGGTATTGGCAGCTACCGGAAGTTTGGCTGACATTAAGGAAAGTCACCAACCTGAAGTGCCTGACGAAGTGGAAAGTTGCTTTAAAGAGGTTTTGGCTTCTAAACAGTCTCAGCATTTCCCTTCTGGTTACGTGTTCTATAACTGTACTGACCTGGGATATGAAAATCTGCTGTTTATCGACACGAAAGGTACGCTTTCTGATGCACAGAAGGAGTTTCTGGAAATTTACTGTATAAACGTCTCGCTGGTTTACGAGAACCTGATGATTTCGGAGGAAATCTCTGAAACTCAGGAAGACATAATCCACATGTTGGGTAATGCCGTTGAATTGCGTAGTAAAGAAGTGGGCTCCCATGTAAAACGTGTAGCGGAAATCAGCTATAAACTCGCGGTTTTGGCAGGACTGAGTGATGATGAGGCGGAAAGCATCCGTCGATTTGCCCCGGTTCACAATCTGGGTAAAGTCGCCATCCCAGATTCTATTTTACATAAGCCCGGTGAACTTACTCCTGAGGAGTGGGGCGTTATGAAGTCTCATCCCAAAGTCGGTGCAGACATGCTGAGCCTTTCTAACAAACCCATGATTAAAAACGCAGCGAAAATTTGTTATGCACATCACGAGCAGTGGAACGGTGGTGGTTATCCAGAGGGCCTCAAGGGAGAAGACATTCCTGTGGCTGCGCGGATAACGGCACTGGCTGATGCCTTCGATTCCATGGGCTCAACACGCAGCTATAAAGAGGCGTGGCCGAAAGAAAACATTATTTCAGAGATAGAAGCGCAAAAAGGTGAACAGTTTGATCCCCAACTGGCGGAAATCTTGCTGGACAATTTTGATGACTTCTGGGCTCTGCGTACACGCTATCCGGATTAAGAGGAGAGTATCGTGTCCAAATCTGTAACTGAATCGATGGCGGCTTTGCTTAGCCCTGATTTGCTGCGGGCACTCCCGGTACAGTCTCAGTTTCCGCTGCTGGACCAGGCTTTGTACATTGGTGTTGAATGTTATCATGTCTCCAGCTGGCATGTGAGTGACGAGGCCAGTATTGCTGTGGACTGCACGGGGTGTATTCCCGGCCGTCAACTGGAAAACAGCACATTGAGCACTTTACTGGCCTGTAAGGGGAAAAATCACTGGGCAGATCACAGTGTTGTTGATGCCAGCTTCTCTGACTGGATGGCACAGGCTGGCATGGCAGACAAAGTTTGCTCTGTATATGTGATTGCCGATGAACACCACGTGGGGGGATTCATTGTTCTGGTAACGCAAGCTCCGGTAGATGAAAACGATGCAGGTCTGACTAAATTACTGGACGAATTCACACCGCTACTCATAGAAAGTGAGTATCTGAAGGAAAAGAAGGAAGCGGCCATCGAAATGGAGAAGCTATGCAACTTAGGTGGCATGGTGGCAACGGTGGCTCACGAGGTAAACAACCCTCTCGGGGTGGCGATCACATCTTTGTCGCACCTTAAAGAAAGTGTTGATGATCTTGATAAAAGTTTCAAAGACGGAACCCTGACAGAAGAGTACTTCTCAGACTTTATAGACGACAGTAATGAAGTGAGCGATTTGCTTTCGTTCAACTTAGGGCGTGCTGCAAAGCTCATCCGTGACTTTAAAACCAATGCGGTAAATCAAAGCGCTGATGTGCTGATGGCGTTTCCGCTGAAGAGCACCATCGAAAGTGTGCTGAGCAGCGTGAAGCCGCAGTTGAAAGCGAAGCAAATTGAAATTGTGCTTGATTGTCAGGTCGCCGATACCTTCATGATGAAGGGGTTTCCGGGGGCCCTGTCTCAGGTGCTGACAAACTTACTGTTCAATGCATCAATTCACGCTTTCGATAAATCCATTACATCGCCTAAAATTCATATCAGGGCAGAATCAGCGGATGGCAAGGCAACGATTACCTTTAATGATAACGGTAAAGGGATCCCTGAGGCGTTTCGTGAAGTAATGTTTGAGCCCTATTTTACTACCCGCCGTGAAGAAGGTGGCAGCGGTTTGGGGTTACATATCGTGAAGAACCTGACAGAAAACAAGATGCAGGGGCAGCTTACCCTGCAAAGTGAAGTGGGTAAGGGGACTGAGTTCGTTATGGTCCTTCCCGTTGAAATAGACGCTGAATAGAGTAGTTGTTAATGACCCTGAATAAGCAGCTGTGGATTGCCATACTCGCCATTATAGCCGTTAACAGTGTGGTGAGCTTTCTGGTGTTGTTTTTCTCTACGCAGAAAAACACTGAAGAACAGTTGTATCTTAAGAACATAGATGATGCGAATTCACTGGCTCTGGTGCTGACGCAGGCGGAGAAATCACCTGCCGGTATTCGACTCATGCTGTCTGCAAAATTTGATTCGGGACATTATTCACTTATCCGTCTTGAAGGTACGGACGGGAATGTTATCGACGAGATCTACTTTGAAGGGGAAGCATCAACCGCGCCGGACTGGTTTCAGGCCATGGCTGAACTGACCGTGCCGCCCGGCATTTCCCAGGTGAGTGACGGTTGGGATCAGTTTGGCACCCTTTATGTGGAAAGTCAGACTGCCTTTGCCATGGATACATTGTGGTCGAAGTTTAAAAGCTTTGTGATGAGTATCGTGATCCTCACTGTAGGGATCGGGATAATCGGCTCCCTCATTTTACGTGTCATCCTGAAACCGCTGGGGACTATTGTCGACCAGGCCAACAGTTTTTCAGAGAGGAAGTTTATAAAAATTGCGCTGCCCTGGACTGCCGACTTTGCCCGGGTGGTAAATGCCATGAACTCGCTGGCCGACCGCTTTAAAGCAAACCTCGTTGAGAACAACCGCCGGCTTGAACTTGCCAGGGAACGGGACCAGCATGACCCGGTGACTAATATTCCTAATATCAATGCCTTCTTTACACTACTGGAATCTCAACTGAGATTTCGTGATAAAGATGGTCAGAACGTGCTGCTCATGCACAGTCTGATGAAAGACAAAGGCGATATTCAGGCGTTTGCGCCGGAGATATTTAATCAGTTCGTAAAAGAGTTTGCTGACAGACTGGACGGCTTCTACCGTGAACACAGTGAGCTTTACACCGACTTCCGCATGGCCCGAATCAATGAAACAGATATTTGTGTATTGCTGACAGAGTGCCGTGATCTGGAAGGGATTCAGGAAGTGTTTATGGAAGACAATCCGCTGGAGCACAGTCCGGATTTTGCCGATCTGAATATTCACTGCGTCACCGCCGGCGTTTACATACGGGCCGATGAAGCGAGTTACGAATTGCTCGACCGGGTTGACGGATTACTGGAAGAAGTGCAGGAAAGTGAAACTGTGTTCGGTTTTAATCTGCAGCCGTTGCCGGAAACGCACTATCGCTGTGACAGCAAAGAAAAATGGCAAAAAGATTTCGACATCGCCAGTCAGTCTGCCGAACTGATGACGGTGAGTGTTCATACTCATAGCGGTAAAACCATGCATTATCAGGCTTTCATGCTGTATAAAGACGGCAATGAAATGCGCGGATTCGGACGTTTTACTGAAGCGGCCCGCCGCTTTGGTACGGTAGATAAAATCGACCTTCTGGCTCTGAAGAAAGCGCTGGCATGGCTGAAAGATAATCCTGAAAAATGCTGCGCGGTGCTGCTTTATCAGGAAACAATCCTGGATACGTTTAACAGATCACAACTGGAAGATTTATTAAAAGCGAATCAGGATGTGATCACCCGGTTATCGCTGGAGTTGCGGGAGCACACAGCTGCCAGCCATCCTAAATCCTTCCGTCAGTTCTGTGAGCTGGCTGATTATTTCAAAGTGGATACCGGGCTCAAAAGAGTGGGAGAAAGCTTTTCCAAGGTGGCCGATGTGCATGAATTTGGCCTTAAGTACCTGAAGATTGACAGTACTTACGTGTATGACGTGGTGAACAACCGCTCAAATCAGGTTTACCTGAATGGTCTTGCCGATCTTGCCCATTCATTGGGAATGGCGGTGATTGCTGATGGCGTAGTATCTGAAAAAGACGAAGAAGTTCTGCTGTCTATCGGTTTCGATGGTGTGGCGCGGCTTAACATTGATGAACAGATTGCAGCAAAGTGACAAACTCGCCTTACGTGTTACAGTACATGCTCAGTCTTTATCAGGGTAAGTAGTTGTGCTCCTGTTGAAACAGCCACTCTTTCAGGGTAACCCCGGGTCATTCAGTCAGCGCCGGCTGTGCATTATGGTGATTGCCTGTTTCCTGCTGACAAACGCATTTGTTACCCGCGCATTTGTCGATATTAACTTTGGCAAATTCTGGCAGGCCGTCGCCAGACATGGCGGTAAAGTTGATGCGGGCCGTCAGGCGGGTCTGGAAGGCATGTTCAATGAAGCGCAGAATCTGCCGGAGTCGAAGCAGCTTCTTCTGGTTAATGCTTACTTTCGCGATAACGTAACCTACAAAACCGATGATATCGTCTGGAAGCAAAGCGATTACTGGGCATCACCGGCAGAGTTTCTGGCTAAAGAACTGGGCGATTGTGAAGATTACGCTATCGCTAAATATATCTTCCTGCTCAAACTGGGGGTCGCCGAAGAAAAGCTGCGTCTTATCTACGTAAAAGCGAAGGTGGGGGGACGCCGGAGTACAGAAACTCAGGCCCACATGGTTTTAGGCTATTATGAAACTCCCACCAGTCAGCCTATGATCCTCGACAGTTTAATTTCAGAAGTGCTGCCCGCACGGCAGCGAACAGATCTTGTTCCTGTGTTCAGTTTTAACAGTATGGGGATCTGGTCTCCGGGCCAGAAACAATCATCCGGTTCTCCTTCGGCCAGATTATCACGGTGGCGTAATGTGCTGGACAAAATCAGCTCTGAAGGCATCACGGTAACATCCTGATCCCGCTTAAGCCTGTACGAATCATCGCCGGTGCCGCGGCGGATTGTTGACTCGCCGCGCCGGTGTGGTCAACATAAGGCATGACGTGTCTCTGACTTTATATTGTTGTTCTTATGAAAATCCTCCATTCCTCAGACTGGCATCTCGGTCAGAGCTTTTTTACCCAAAACCGCAAAGACGAACATCAGCAGTTTCTCGACTGGCTGTTGCAGGTTGTAGAAGCGCAACAAGTTGATGCCATCATCGTTGCCGGCGATGTGTTTGATACCGGCACGCCACCCAGTTATGCCAGAGAAATGTATAACCGTTTTGTGGTGGCCTTGCAGGCCCACCGCTGTACGCTGATTGTCCTGGGTGGAAACCATGACTCTGTGTCAGTGCTGAATGAAACGCGGGGGCTGCTGTCTTGTCTGAATACTCATGTTATTGCCTCGGTGCTGGAAAACCCCGCGGATCAGGTGGTAGAACTTAAAGATAAAAACGGCGAAACCGGCGCATTTGTTTGTGCGATCCCGTTCATCCGCCCCAGAGACGTGCTGGTCAGTGCCGCGGGCCAGTCCACAGATGAGAAGAAACAGCACCTGGGTGATGCAATCAAAGCCCACTACCGGAGTGTGTACGATGTTGCGGCTGAGCGCCGCGAAGCTTCAGGAAAGGCTGTCCCTGTTATTGCTACAGGCCATCTTACTGCGCTTGGCGTATCTGCCTCGTCCAGTGTGCGGGATATCTACATCGGTACACTGGAAGGCTTCGCCGCCGACGGTTTTCCACCGGCTGATTATATTGCGCTGGGACACATTCACCGGCCACAGAAAGTGGCTAAATCAGAGCATATCCGCTACAGCGGCTCTCCTGTTGCTCTCAGTTTTGATGAACTGGGTACACAAAAGCAGGTGGTGCTGGTGAGTTTTGAGGGCAGCACACGCCCTGTTATCGAAGCCCTTCCCGTTCCGGTTTTTCAGCCCATGGCGGTTATCCGTGGCGATCTGGATACCATTGAGCAGTCACTCAAAGCGTTCACTGATACGGCAGCAACCACCTGGCTGTGTATCGAAGTCACCACGCAGGGGTATCTGTCTGATTTGCACCAGCGTATTCAGGCAATGACAGAAGATCAGCCGGTGGAGGTACTGCAGCTCAGGCGGATTCATGAAAGGGCTGCGGCGTCGTTGACGGCAGAATATGAACAGGATTTGTCAGAACTGTCGCCGGAAGAGGTCTTTGAGCGGCGCTTGCTGTTAATGGATGATGCCACAGAGGAAGAGGTGAAAGCCGGGTTGCGTACACAGTTTCGTGAAGTGGTATCGGGCCTTGATGCAGGGGAAGCAGCACAATGAAAATATTGACCCTGCGGCTTAAAAACCTCAATGCGCTTAAAGGTGAGTGGAAGCTGGATTTCACCGGCACCCCGTTTACTGATAATGGACTTTTTGCCATCACCGGTGCTACCGGAGCAGGCAAAACCACCTTGCTGGATGCAATCTGTCTGGCGCTTTATCATCAGACGCCCAGGCTTGGGCAACTGTCTGCGTCATCCAATGAAATCATGACCCGTGGTACCGGTGACTGTCTGGCTGAAGTTGAGTTTTCTGTTAAGGGCACGGCCTACCGTGCTTTCTGGAGTATGCGGCGGGCCCGGGGTAATGCCGACGGAAATCTGCAACCGGCGGAAGTGGAACTGGCCGAAGTAGAAAGCGGCAAGGTACTGGCTACACAAATACGCCCGAAAGCGGACGAGATAGAGCGGATCACCGGTTTAAACTTTGCCCGTTTTACTAAATCCATGATGTTGTCGCAGGGGGACTTTGCAGCCTTCCTGAATGCGCAGGAAAACGAAAGAGCGGAGCTGCTTGAAGAACTGACCGGTACCGAAATATACGGTGAGATTTCCCGTCGCGTGCATGAAAAATATAAAGAAGCTGAACAGGAACTTGCATTGCTGCGGGGAAACCGCAATAACATTTCTGTGCTGAGTGATGAGGAAAGAGCGTCGCTGATTTCGGCACTGGCGCAGGCTGACAATACGCTGAAAGAAGCCCGCGAAGCGTGTGAACACTGGCAGAGCGGACTGAACTGGCAGGCCGGTTTTGCGCAGCGCTTGTCACAAAAGCAGCAGGCAGAAGCTACGCTGACTAAGGCTAAAGATGATCTCACTACATTTGCGCCGGAGGCAGAAAAACTGCGGCAGGGTGAACTGGCAGAGCAAATTAAACCGGAACGTGAACAACTGAATGCCGCTGAAGCCGGAGTGCTGACGTTACAACAGCGGACAACATCACTGAAAGAGCAGCAACAGCAAAGCGCGCAGCACGCAGAAAGCAGCCTTAAAGAGAAAGACCAGTGCGCCGCAGCCCTTGAAGTCGCGGAGCAGGAAGGAAGTGCCCGCATTGCACTTATCCATAACCGGGTTATTCCGTTGGATAACAATATCGCCAGGCTGACTCAGGAAAAGCGTGAACTTGAATCTGCGCTGGAGCAGCAAAAAGCAATCACCGGTAAACTTGCCGCTGATATAGCAGGTTATGAGCAGGCGGCGGTAAGCATGCATGAGCAACTGACTGCGCATAAAAACTACCTGGACGTACATAAGGCCGACAGTGTTTTGCTGATGAAGCTGTCAGGCTGGCGCGGACAAATTAATCAGCTTGGCGGGCTCACCGCCAGTGTGGCGACCTCAGAAGAACAAGCCGTAAAGGCCCGTGAGCAGGTTGACGGGCAGACACATCAGGTTGCACAGGCGGAAAAAGCCCGCAATGAGGCCCTCAGTCTGTATAACGAAAAGCAGTCTGCGGTGACAAAACAACAGCAGGCAGTTAATTCGCTGGCCGCTGAGCAAAACGGGCAACAAGCCGAACAGGAGTTGCTGGCCATAGAACAGTGCTGGGCGCCGCTTAACCGGGCGATGTCGTTACAACAGCAATACCTGAAGTTATGCGGGAAACAGTCTGAGCATAAAGCTGAACAGGCGAGGCTGCAAAGTGACTACGATGAAGCGGTAAAGCATCGCAGCATTATGCGCGAAGAATTTGTTGCCCTCAGGCAGTCATTAAAGGATGTCACGTTATTGCTGAAACAAGAGGAGCAACTGGCAGAGTACCGGATGCAACTGACAGACGGTGAGGCTTGTCCGCTATGCGGCTCATTGTCTCATCCGGCCTCCGGGGAGGTTGCACTGGACGTGTCTGCTACACTAACCCGCAAGCATGAACTGGAAGCTCAGCTCAAAGAGGCGGAAAGTCTTGGCATTGCGCAGAACGAGCGTTGTGAAAGATTTAGGCTCGGACTGGAACAAACCACGCAGGCGCTGGAAAAAGCTGTGCAAGATTCAGATGGCATTGCCTTACAGTGGGAAAGCATATCGCAGGAAGCCGGTATTTCTGTTTCTCTGAATAATGAAACCGGACTGACTCAATATGAACAGCAGCAAAAAAATCGTGGGGCAGCGCTGCGGGAACAGCGAAGCAGAGCAAATCTTGAGAAGGAGAAGCTTGCAGCACTCACCACAGAACTGAACGAACTGCAACGGCAGGTAAGTCATGGTGAAAATCAGGTAGCACTCGCCGCTGAACGGTTGGCCCAATATCAGAAGCAGGCTGGTGACACACAAAGTGCACTGGAAAGCGCACAACAACAATGCGCTGCGCTGCACAATGCCATAGCGAAAGAAACTGCTGACGCCGGACATCCGTTACCGCCATCGGATTTTTCAGCCTGGCTGGACGGGCTTGAGGAGAAAGCGCAGCAGTGGGCTGATACCAAAGAGCAGGTGACTGCACTTGAGCAGCAGGTATCACAGCAGGCGGTGTATCGTGAAAATGCACAGCAAAACTGGCAGGCAGCGAAAGCGCAGGCTGGTAAGCTGAGTACTGCATTTAACGCTTTATGTGACACCCTCACTCAGCATCAAACCGAACGCCATGCTCTGGCCGGTACAACCCTGTCGCAAACTGCCATCACGGAAGCGGAACAGCGCATCGCGCAGGCCAAGCAGTATGCACAAGAAGCACTGGAGCGGGTAACGGCCGCAAAAGAGCATCACACCGGCGTTACATCTTCATTAAACGCTGCTGTTGAAACGCTGGGAGCCGCGCAGCAAAAGACGGAAGAGTTATCTGAACGCTGGCATACGCAGCGGAACCGGGCCGGTTTTGACAGCGATATTGATTTTCAAAATGCGATACTCACACCCGGACTACGTGACCAGCTCAGCCGGGAGAAGCAAACCCTGGAAGCTGCAACTCAGCGTCATTTCGCGTTATTTGACAGTGCCTGTGCGCAGTACAATAGTTGGCTCAATGATGAACAGGCCGCACTGTGGCAACATGCAGACGGCGATGAACTGCAGAGTAAATATCAGCAGGCGAATGAAGAACGGGACCGCATTCTCACCCGGCGGGGAGAACTGGCTGCCAGATGTCAGGCTGATGATGAGCAGCGTGAGAAACTGCACAGTTTGTCAGAAGGCATAGCGGAAAAAGAACAGGCGTTTGAGATCACATCGGCCCTGCACGGTCTCATCGGTTCCGCCACCGGTGATAAATTCCGAAAATTTGCGCAAGGCCTGACACTGGACAATCTTATTGTGCTGGCGAACCGTCAGTTGCAACGTCTGCATGGCCGCTACAGATTACAGCGAAAGCAGGCGGACGGTCTGGCTATTCTGGTAGTGGATACCTGGCAGGGTGACATCGCCAGAGATACGCGAACTTTATCCGGAGGCGAGAGCTTTCTGGTCAGCTTGTCTCTGGCACTGGCGCTGTCTGATCTTGTCAGTCATAAAACCAGCATTGATTCGCTGTTTCTGGACGAGGGGTTTGGTACGCTTGATGCTCAAACACTTGATATTGCACTGGATGCGCTGGATAACTTAAACGCATCAGGGAAAATGATTGGTGTGATCAGCCATATTGAAGCGATGAAAGAACGGATCCCGGTACAGATCAGGGTGAATAAGCGAAGTGGCCTCGGGATCAGCGAACTGGATAAGAGCTTCCGCTTCTCCCCGGAAGCCCCTCTTGCCGGATAGCACAATGCGGTCTGAATCTGTGCTATTCCGGTTGCGGTATCAGCCCCAGCGAAGCCAGTGCCAGTTCATGAGCGCCGGCTGATGCGCCGCAAAGCGGGGCGGTATCCGGCATTGCACTGGCAATGACCCTGGTCGGCATCAGTGTTTTTTGTGGAATCGTGTCTTTCAGTGTTTTCATAAAGGCATCGTGACGGGAAAGCGGACCACCAATCACTATGAGATCCGGATTCACCAGAATTCCCGCGTTAGAAATCACGTGGATAATTTTATCCATAGCCGGATGATCGTATAAAGAACGGTTTTCCAGTAAGGCCTTACCCAGCTGGTTCTCTACCACGTAATCCTGAAGGTTCTTCGAACCGTCCACTTTAAAATAGCCCACTTCGCCGGCGATACCCGAACTTCCGCGGATTAGATGCCCGTTGATATAAATGCCGGCACCGATCCCCCGACCAAAATAAAAGAACATGAAGTTCTTCTCGCCGATAGCGTTACCCTGCGAACGTTCCGCCATGGTTGCCCAGTTCACATCGTTATCAATAGTAATGGGGCAATGGAACATACTGGCAAACAGGGAGGGAAAATTAATGTCGTGAGCGAGGGGGAAAGGGGCACCGTGCAGAGGCAATACCTGGCCCGTTTCAGAATTCACCGGGTCGGCAATCGATATGCCTATGGCGAGGACTGCGCTTTTCGTTCGTGCAACCATGTCTTCAGCCATGGTGGTCAGTTTCTGGAAGAAGGCTTCGCTGCTGTCAATTCGGGTAGACGGTACGTGTGCCGCTTCTACATCGTAATCGGGTATGGCGTGGCCGTTAAGCGTGGCTAATTTGAACTGCTCTTCTGCAACAATATTTTCAGCCAGGTCGGTCAGGCGCATCTGAATGTGCTGACTGTCCAGTGCCACTGATAAGGTAACCCCCCGGTTGGCATTAATCTCATAAAGTATGCCCGCACGGCCCTGTTTATTCTGGGTTTTCTTTTTCGTTTCGTTGACCAGAGACTGGCCCTGCAAACGTCCTGCTGCCTCTGAAATAGTGGGGCGGGAAATGCCGGTAAGCTGAGAAATAGCTGCTCTGCTCATGGGTCCATTTTCGCGAAGACAGCGAAAAAACTGTCTGTCTGTGTCCAGTGCCAGGCCTTGCTGTTGGAGACGCTGACTCGATTGCTTGTGTACGGGCATAGTATTTTTGTTATGGAACAGCTCGCGCTGTTTTATCCTGTTGTTGAATAATTGTTAACGGTAAAAGGACTTTAAAAAGTCGTTTTCGTGACACACATTGTTAAAACCAGATCGCTGTTAAAGAGTCTTCTGCACTAAAAAAGTTCAGGGTTTACAGTTGTTTGTTTTTTGTTCTTTTTGCGATAATTCAGGCTTTACGGAACTTTCTGGTTTCTTTACATTTGTGTGACAGCAAAGTCAGTTTTATTATTGTTTTTTGCTTTGCACCATTCCCTTTTCAGAGGCCTCTATCATCTTCCGGTTATATTCTCTATAACTAATGCTTATCTTTTTCCTTTATTTTTCATAGCGAATTTTCAGCCTTTCCAAACAGTGACTTATCATAAAAATTTAATATGACCAATCCTTGCACTCCGGACAGTTGTCACCTTTACTTAACCTGCATTTGTAAATAAAAAGTGCCTTACAGGCCATTTATTCTAATCAGATACAGATAGTAAAATCTGCATTTACCCGCTCATTTAAGACTAAAGAATACTTCAATTTCAAGAAAAAGGTTAATTTTGTTAGGCAACCTAACAAAATACTTGCAATTGCTTCACAAGGCGGGCTATAACTACACCGTTACAATTCGTTAACGTTAATTGGCGGCTTGTAACGCGTTACATTGTGAGAATGGGATCACAACGTAACGGTTTGCACAGCGAGTGCGTGATGGGGTTGAGTGAACTGATTGACCAGTGTTTTATGCGCGGTAGTCATCCTCCTCATAAGGGACACGCACTTTAATTCACGTGTGAAAACTCAACTGGAAACCAAACTATGTTTAATAAAACAAAGCTATCTTGCGCAGTGTCAGGGGCACTCTGCGTAATGGTCGCATCACCTGTATTTGCTCAGGACGCACCAGAACAAGTAGAACAGATTGAAGTACGCGGTGTTCGCGGAAGTTTGTCTCAATCTATGAACGTAAAACGTCAGTCTACCGGTGTTGTTGACGCCATCTCTGCTGAAGACATGGGTAAATTCCCGGACACCAACCTGGCAGAATCTCTTCAGCGTATCACTGGTGTTTCTATCAACCGTGTAAACGGTGAAGGTTCAGAAGTTACCGTTCGTGGTTTCGGTGGTAACTTCAACCTGATCACATTAAACGGCCGTCAGATGCCTGCTGCTAACGTAGCATCTATTACCGGTAACCCGCTTGACCAGGGTGCTTCCGGTACAACCCGTTCTTTTGACTTCTCTAACCTGGCATCTGAAGGTGTAAGTGGCATTGAAGTTTATAAGACTGGCCGTGCAGCCGTACCATCAGGTGGTATCGGTGCAACAATCAATATCAATACGTTAAAGCCACTGTCTCAAGGTGAAAACCGTGCCTCTATCGGCGCGAAAGCCATGAAAGACTACAGCGGTGACGGTGTAACACCAGAATTAAGTGGTGTTGCTAACTGGTCAAACGATGACAACACATTTGGTGTAGCTGTGTTCGGTTCTTACCAGGAGCGTGACTCCGGTAGCCGCCACATGAGTGTTGAGAACTACCAGCTGTACAACTGGGATTCAACGTCTCCGGGCACTTTCGGTCTGGTTGACGGCGCTAACGTAACTAACGCACCTGCGGAAGGTCAGTTGGTTGCCATGCCTTCTAACTTAGGTTTAGGTGTAAATGAAGATAACCGTGAACGTATGAACGGTATGGTTACTTTACAGTTCGCACCTTCAGAAACCCTGACACTGACCGCTGACGCAACTTACGCCAGCAACGAAATCAACTCTACCTCTGTTGTTGACGGTATCTGGTTTGCCCGTCAGTTTACAGATATGGAATTTGATGGTAACCCGGTTGTTGCCACGCCAATCCGTTTCACTGAAGACATCGACGGTGGTAAAGACTTTTTCTTCCAGAACCTGGTGATGGCCGCTAAAGATGAACTGACATCTTTCGGTTTCAATGCAAACTGGTGGGCAAACGATTCACTGAACCTGCGTTTCGACGCTAACATGGCGAATGCAAAATCTGGCGGTAACGGTCCTTACGGTAAAAACGTAATCCGTTTCAACGTTGCAGGTGCAACTGCCGGCTGGCAAACCATGGACTTCGGTCTGGATATGCCTCAGGCAAGCATCGTTGTTGATGACTCTGTTAAAGGTAACAACAACGGTATCTTCGACCTGGCCGATGTTGGTCCTCAGGTTACCCGTGCCATTTCTTCTGATCAGGAATCTGACGTTAAACAGTTCCGTTTCGACGGTACGTGGGACGAAGGTTCTGACGTAAAAGTTGACTTCGGTATCGGCTACATGGCGACTGAAATGAATCAGCTTCGTTATGAAACTGAAGCGCAGCTTGGTGGTTGGGGTGTTGCTGATGTAGGTAACATTCCTGAAGGTCTGTTGGAAGTGACTTGTACAGCCTGTGCATTTGAAGATCACAACATGAGTGGTGTTGCCGGTGCGGATTCAATTGCCCAACCTGCAGGTTCAACCACAATCCCTCTGGGTAGCGTATCTTTCCGCGGTAACGCAGTAGACCTGCTGAACGCTGTTGCGCCGGCTTATGGCTTCACCCCGGGTGATCTGCCTTCTGTTGGTGCTCAGAACAACACCGTTAAAGAAGATATCCTGTCTCTGTACGCAATGGCGACAATGGATGGCGAAATCGGTGGTTTCGAAGCTAACTTAGTGGTTGGTGCCCGTTATGAGAAGACAGACGTTGAGTCTATCTCTCTGCAGTCTGTACCAGAGCAAATCATCTGGTTGTCAGATAACGACTTCACTATCAGCTACGGCGATCAGACTGAAGCGCTGTCTCAGGACCACTCTTATGAAGCGTTCCTGCCAAACATCGACTTCTCGGTTAACCTGACTGACGATTTGAAAGCCCGTGCTTCTTACAGCATGACGCTTGCACGCCCTGCGTATAACCAGATGTACACTGCTACCAGCATTGGTGCGCCTGGCCGTCCTACTTACTTAGGCGGTGTAGCATCAGGTAGCCGCGGTAACGCAGCGCTGGATCCACTGGAGTCCAACAACTTCGACCTGTCACTTGAATACTACTACGGTGATTCAAGCATGGTGTCAGTAGGTTACTACCGTAAAGACGTAGACAACTTCGTTGGTACACAGCAGGTTTCTCAAACTCTGTTCGGTCTGCTTGATGCGACTTCAGGTGCTGCCGGCACTGTTTCAGGTGAAGCTATTGCAGAGCTTGAAGCACGTGGTATCGAAGTAACAGAACGTAACTTCTTCACTATGTCTGCATTGCTTGCAAACCCTGACGTGTTCCCCAGTGGCGCTGATGAGTTCGAAGAAGGTCAGGCATTTGCTGATGACGTATTCGCTAACAACAATGTTGAGCCAGTGGCAGGCGACCCTGAAATGGCCTTCGAAGTTACTCAGCCTGTAAACAACCAGAGTGCACGTATCTCCGGTTACGAGTTTGCATGGCAGCACTTCTTCGGTGACAGCGGTTTCGGTTACCAGGCTAACTTCACCATCGTTGACGGTGATATCGGTTACGATGTAGGTGCTGATCCGGCAATCGACCAGTTTGCACTGGAAGGCTTAAGTGACTCAGCTAACTTAGTACTGATTTACGAAAAAGACGGCCTGTCTACCCGTGTTGCTTACAACTGGCGTGATTCCTTCCTGGCGGAAGTAAACCGTGGCGTATCTTCTGTTCGTAACCCATTGTTCATCGATGAGTACAAGCAGGTAGACGTTAACGTAAGTTACGACTTCAGCGAAGACCTGACAGTAAGCATGGACGTAATCAACCTGTTCGAAGAAGGTTCACGTCAATACGGCCGTAGCTACAACAACACGTTCTTCATCCAGGAACTGGACAGACGTATTGTACTGAGTGCCCGCTACAACTTCTGATAGCTGTCAGCATCCGGTCACAATCCTCCCGGATTGTGACCTTTGATTCTCAGGCGGGTGTGCCCTCGCATGCCGGCCTTAATCCTTACAAACATGACATTGCGCCTGACGGGGTAGCGCGATAACATCCTGCGTATACCTTTCGCTCAACCCGCAGTAACGGGGACCAATCTATGTCTAAACCAGTTGTTCTGAATAACGTCGATCATAAAGATCTGAAAGTTAATACCCGTCCGGGTGCTTTTTCCGGCCATCAGGTAAACCGTACCCGCGTATTCGCGTCTGAAATCAGTGAGCTGCACAAAGAGTTTCCGCTGGTATTTTATAAAGATGCCGACAGTGGCGAGTTGCAGATCCACAGTATTCTGGGGCTAAGCAAGGACGAAAACCTGTTCCTGAGTGAAGACGGATGGACAACCCGTTATATTCCTGCCGTGCTGGGGCGCGGACCATTCAGCATTGCCTATCGCGAATCTGATGATTCTGCACCGGAACCGTTTATTTGTATTGATATGGACGATCCCCGTGTTGGCGATGAAGGTGAAGCGGTCTTCCTGCCAATGGGTGGCGAATCCGGTTATCTGAATTATGTAAAAAAGGCATTGCAGACCATTGAAGCCGGTGCCCAATACAACAAAACTTTGTTTACGCTGGTGGAAGAGATGGATCTTCTGGAGCCGGTGAACATTGAGATTAAGCTCAGCAATGTAGAGCAGGTGAATTTCTCTAATTACTATTCTGTCAACCAGGAAAAGCTTTCTCAGCTCGACGGTGACAGTCTGGCAAAGTTAAGTCAGTACGGTATGCTTGGCCCGCTTTACTTTATTTTATCTTCACTGGGTAATTTTCAGCGTTTAATTGATCTGAAGAACGCAAAATCTGCGCTGATTTAGGTACAGTGCTGGTCCGGATTGTCAGTGCCGGCTGGTACTGACATTTAAGCCGCTTTTTAATAACGGACGAAAACCATGGTTACACCTTCCCGACAAACAGTAACAGTGTGGGAAGGCATCACACCAGATGCCATCCCGTTTGATGATCTCTTCGCTCTTAACCAGCCGGTTATTCTTAAGGGGCTGGTAAACGACTGGCCAATGGTTAAAGCAGGGCGGAAATCCCCCCTTGATACCATGCAGATGCTGGAAGATAACTACAGCAATAAACCCATGCTGGTGTATCGCGCACCATCAGAAATTCAGTCCCGCTTCGGATACAACGATACCTGTACCGGATTTAATTTCTCTGCAGAACGGTCAACGATCCCCGATGTGTTTAACACAATCCGTAATGAGCTCAGTGAGCAGGAGCATGAATACCTGTACGTCAACTCTCTGGTGCTGAAAGAAGGATTCCCTGCACTGGCAGACAGTCATTCCCTGGCGTTTACTCATCCTGAATTTGAGCAAAATCCGGTGGTCGCCAAAATCTGGCTGGGAACAGAATCTGTAGCTGCTGCGCATTTTGATCAACCTAAAAATCTGGCCTGCTGTGTTGTGGGTAAACGACGGTTCATGCTGTTTCCGCCGGAACAGGTGGAGAACCTTTATCCCGGGCCGCTGCATCCCACGCCGGGCGGTCAGGTTGTTACGCTGGCGAATTTCGCTGAACCTGACTTCGATAAGTTCCCCCGCCTTAAAGAGGCGATGGACAATGCGTGGATTGCTGACCTGGAACCCGGTGACGGCCTTTATTACCCCAGTATGTGGTGGCATGAAGTTACGGCATACGACCGCTTTAACGTAATGGTTAATTTCTGGTGGATGACCACAGAGCGTCACAAAGGCAACCCCATGGATGTGCTGTTACATGGCATGATGAGTTTGCGGGAAAAACCTGAACAGGAAAAACAAGCATGGAAGGCGTTGTTTGATTATTACGTGTTTGGTGATGCGCAGCGTGTTCGTGAACATCTTCCGCCGGAGTGCCGCGGTGCGCTGGGGGAAATGGACGACATTAACGCCAGGCGTTTGCGTTCTATGTTAATCAGTAACCTGAACCGGTAAGGAGCAGGCGTGAGCGAAAATAAAAAAACAAAAGTTGTCATTGCCGGTGGTGGTACAGCCGGATGGCTGAGTGCATTCAGTTTGGCAACCAGGCTGGGGAATTTACTCGACATTACGCTGGTCGAATCCGACCAGATCGGCACCGTGGGTGTGGGGGAAGCCACTATTCCTACCATGCGCAGTTTCCATCTGTTGATGGGCATAAACGAACAGGAATTTATGTCTGCCACCCAGGCCACATTTAAACTGGGCATTCAGTTTGAAAACTGGGGGGCTAAAGATGAAAACTATCTGCATTCCTTTGGCGAAATTGGTCAGCGTGCCTGGATGGCAGAGTTTCACGCCTTCTGGATGGCGGCAAAAGAAAGTGGCTACAGTGCCGGACTGGACGACTTCTGTCTTGAACTGAAAGCCGCCAGAGAAGGTAAGTTTGCCCTTGCGGCGGGTAAGAAGCCACTGAATTATGCCTTTCATCTGGATGCCACGGCCTATGCCGCCTGGCTGCGTAAAAAGAGTGAAGCCGCCGGTGTGAAACGCATTGAAGGCAAAATTGCTGCAGTGGATCTTCACAGTGACAGTGGCAACATTACGGCATTAAAGCTGGAGACGGGCCAGGTCATAGCCGGTGATGTGTTTATTGACTGCACTGGCTTTCGCGGACTGCTTATTGGTGAATACCTGGGTGTTGAGTACGAAGACTGGAGTCATTATCTCGCAGCCGACAGCGCTATTGCTGTGCAAACTGAGTCCGTTGAACCACCTTTACCTTACACCCGTGCTATTGCTCACGAGGCCGGCTGGCAGTGGCGTATACCGCTGCAGACGCGCACCGGTAATGGCATTGTCTATTCCAGTCGTTTTCTCAGCGATGAAGAGGCTGAAAAGACACTGCTGGCAAACCTTGACGGCAAGCCCCTGACTCAACCCCGGAAACTGAAGTTTAAAACCGGAAGACGGGTAAAGGCATGGCATAAGAATTGTGTATCCATCGGTTTATCCGGCGGCTTTCTGGAGCCTCTTGAATCAACCAGCATTCACCTGGTCACCACGGCACTTATCCGTCTTATGAAGTTATTTCCGTTTTCGGATAATTTTGGAATATTAGCCGAAAGGTTTAACCAGGAAACGGCGGTTGAACTTGAAACTATCCGGGACTTTATTATCCTTCATTATCATCAGACTACACGTGATGACGGTCCGTTCTGGAACCACTACAGGACAATGGATGTGCCCGGTTCGCTGAAACACAGACTGTCGATTTTTCGTGAAAATGGTTATGTGTGGCCTGATGATGTATCGCTGTTCAGAGTGGACTCATGGGTACAGGTTATGATGGGGCAGGGACTGATGCCCGGAAGCTATCATCAGGCCGGTAAATTGCTCGCTCCTGAAGGACTGAAACAACAGTTAACAGCATTAAAGAATCAAATTGATAACCAGTTGGCGCAATTGCCGCCACACGCACAATTCATAGAGAAATATTGCCCGGCAGGGAAGGTGGGTTAATTTTCAGGAGACTGGAAAATGACGAACCGTGTTGTAATTGTTGGTGGTGGTGCCGCCGGATGGCTGACAGCAGGCATCCTGGCCGCGAAAAATGGCGAAAAATCCGGATGTACCCATCCGGTTCGCATTGAACTGGTTGAATCTCCCAACGTTAAAAACCTCATGGTAGGCGAAGGCACCTGGCCTACCATGCGGGATACTCTCCGCCAGATTGGCATTTCTGAAAAAGACTTCATGCAGTTCTGCAATGCCGGGTTTAAACAGGCGTCCAAGTTTGTGGGCTGGCAATATGGTAACGGAGAGCATTACTATCATCCGTTCACTGCACCGGCTGGCTACGGCGCGGTGAATCTGTCGCAATATTTTCTTAAAAATCGTCCCGGTTCTGATTTTGAAACATTAGTCTGTGCCCAGGGGGCTGTGTGTGAGCAGTCACTTGCACCGAAGAAGCTGACAACGCCGGAATTTGCCTTTGCTCTGAATTACGGTTATCACCTCAACGCCGGTAAATTTACAGAAATGCTGCGTTCGCACTGCACGCAGAAACTGGGTGTGGAGCATACCACCGGACATGTGGAACAGGTGAATGGTGCGCCGGACGGTGATATCGCTTCAGTGACATTGTCGGATGGCCGTGTCATTGAAGGTGATCTGTTTATCGATTGTAGTGGTTTTAAAGCACTATTGCTGAGCGGGTTTTATAACGTTCCCATGGTGTGCAGGCGTGATCAGTTGTTCAATGATGCTGCGCTGGCACTTCAGGTGCCTTATCGTGATGAAAATGCGCCGGTAGCTTCTGCAACCGTAGCAACGGCACAAAAGCACGGTTGGATTTGGGATATTGCCTTGTCCGGCCGCCGGGGTATTGGCCATGTGTTCTCCCGCCAGTACTGCTCTGCAGATCAGGCTCAGGATGCACTGATGCAGTATGTGAAAAATGACCCGCATCTGGATGCATCAAAAGCAGAGCCCCGGTTAATCACCTTTGAACCCGGTCACCGTTCTGTGTTCTGGCACCGCAACTGTGTAGCCATTGGCGTGTCAGCCGGATTCGTTGAGCCTCTTGAAGCAACGGCACTGGTGCTGGTAGAAAAATCCGTTGAATGGATAAGCCACCAGTTTCCCCGTTGCCGCAATGCCATGACGGTACTGGCTAAACGGTATAACGAAATCACCCACAGCCGGTGGGAAGAGATCATCGACTTTATCAAGCTGCATTATGTGCTGTCGTCCCGGGAAGACAGTGAATACTGGCGTGCTCACCGCGATGCATCCTCCGTGCCGCAAAGCCTGAAAGATTCTCTGGCATTGTGGCAAACCCAGCCGCCCTGGCTCTACGAGAGCGATCGCCGTCTGGAGCTGTTTTCTTCAGCCAGTAAACAATACGTATTGATGGGCATGCAATCTACATTCGGGGAGGCATGTACAGGCTTGTCGCAACATGAAATGCGGGTGGCGGATAAGGCTTTAAATGATGTGCGACGCTCGACAGAGCAATTGCTGAATGGCTTACCCACCAACCGCGAGTTTTTGTCACGGCTGGCAGGTGCGGTTAAAAAGGACTGCAGGGCTACAGCATAGCGCTGTCGACAACGATGGTGTTGAATGAATCCGCCGGCATGGGAATGGTCATTAATTTTTCGCCCAGGGAAACTTTTACCGTCAGTGGCTCCGCCATCTCGTTTTGGATAACCAGAACCAGGCTGCCATCGGGGTTTTTGAATGCGAGCTGATTTTCATAGCCGGTGAAGCTGGTTGCGGGAATATACGTCGCGCCGGGTTTCACGAAGCTGCTGAGATGTCGCATTAAATAGTATTCAGGATTGATGCGGTATCCTCCGGGCTGGATGGTTAACAATGAGTTTTGCGGCCAGCCCCAGGTGCTGTGTGGATCTTCCCCAAGGATCATGTTCCAGTATTCGTAAACACCGGCTCCATTTTGAATATACTTCTTGAGCAGTCCCCAGGCATATCTTGCATAGTGCCAGTCATTAGTACCCGTTCCGCACTCCTGTTCAGTTCCCCAGATAGCCAGTTCAGGATGAGACTTATTAATGTAAGGAAGAGCACCTTTGCCGGCCCACTGAACACCGACGCCTTTTATCACGTCTGCAGCCACATCGTTTGCAAGAACACGGTTAACCATTTCCGGAGAAGGCCGCTCCAGTGTACCCAATAAAACATCAACGCCGAGGGGATCCATTTCTTTGCCCAGATAGGGGATAAACCTGGCAAGACCTTCCGGCGTCCAGCAACAACTGGGGAATGGCTGAGCTGAATTCCATTCGTTTTGTGGCATTACTGCGCTTATCTCAATATTGTGTTCAGCGTAAGATTCAACATATTTGCGGAAATAAAGTGCATAAGCTTTCAGATATTTATCTTCTAATCTGAAATAGTCATTCCCTTCACTGCCTGTTTGCGAAGGCTTAATCCCATTGTCGGCAGCGCCGGGCCATGAAGGTGACATGGCATAGTGTCCGTTAGTTTTCATCCAGACAGGAGGACTCCAGGGGGATCCCCACACAGTAAGTTCGCTGCGGATGGCTTGCGCACTGTTAATAAAAGGAATTAACGTCGATTCGTCATTTTTTACGCTGAACGATTTCATTGCGAAATCGCCGTCCCGGTCGTTGTAGCTATACCATTTTAAGGCGAAATCATTCGCGGCAACCGGCGTACGGCAAATCGTAAAATTTGCGCCCTGTTGCTCATCGAACAGCAACTCAAGAATGTCCTGTTGTTTTTCTTCCGTTAACGCAGACAGGGCTTGCCAGCCAAGTTCACTGAAAGCACCCCCAAAACCTTTTATGGTTTGTTGTGGATTATTAAACTCAACGTACACGTTTACATCGACAATGCTCAATGCGCCTGGCACAGACACATCTATTCCGTGACGCTCTTGCCAGGGGCGGGCCTGAGTTGAGGATACCCACGTCACCCCCTTCTGTGTGTTCAGAGAAGGGGTTTTCAGAGCATTAAGGTTAACAGTTGCTTGAGCTGATGAAAGGGTAGCCGCGGCAGCAAGGCCACCACTTCCTGCCAGAAATTGTCTTCTGTTAATTGGCATATTTATTCTCCGTTTTTCAGTTAAATTACCAAAAACGGAAAAGGCCAAAGTTATCATTTATATTGTCATTATTACGTTTTCTTTCGCCACCGGTGGCAGCGTCGGGGAACTACTTTTTTGAACGGGCAGACATAATTGCCCGCCTGTGAGCTTCAGAAACAGGCATCGGCTTAAACGCACTGACGTTTCCGCCGCCGGTGTTTCCCGCCGGGACCAGACCGGCAAAGGTCTTCGTGGCGGCGCCGGTGATACGGATGATCTGAGCAATCACTTCGCGGATGTCGGTTCGCTGCCAGGCCCACAGCAACATCAGAATATGAACACGGGTATGCCAGTACGTTGAAAGCTGCCCCAGCACATGTGCATTTTCCAGATGCTTAAATGCGCTTTGCCAGTGCCCGTTAATTTGTAAAGACCGGGCCATGACCAGTTCGCGGCGAACAGACATCGCGATGTTTTTTGTAAAATTACCCATGTGATGGCTTCCTGTTCAGTTTCTTAATGACAGCTGCTTTGCATATTATTGCCGGAAAACCACTTGTCCTTCGCTGCCTGCCAGCTGTTACGTACCATCAGTGCGCCGAGCACTACCGCACACAATGCGTAAAAGGCATTTACTGTCTCGCCGTGATGGTGGGCTCCCTCACCGGTGGGGATAAAAGATTGCCAGTTAAATGCCTCAACCGCCGCATTCAGCAGGTAACCCAAACCGATGCTGGCTGTGAGTATGCAGAACAAATAGATGATAAGAGAGCGGCGACCGAGTTCGCGGCCAATCATGCCCATGGTAGAAATATTGGTTGCCGGACCTGCTAGCAGGAACACCAGGATCGCACCGGGTGACAGGCCGGCAGACAGAAAGCCTACGGCAAGCGGTGTTGATGCCGTTGCACAGATATACATAGGGATCCCAATCAGCGCCATAACCAGCATAGCCAGAAAACCATCGCCCCATTGGGTCAGAAAAGATACCGGTACCCAGGTCTGAATAGCTGCAGCCAGCGTAAGGCCAATGAGTAACCACATAGTGATATCTTCCAGAAGTTTACCTGTAGCGAACTGCCAGATTTGAACGACTTTATTCTCTTTTTCTGATTCGGCCTGAGTTGAACTGCAACAGGAAGAAGTTTCTGCAGGTGCCGGTGTAGTGACTTTCGTGTCGCAGCAACTACTTTGCGCTGCAGGCTTTTCACTGCTGCAACAGGTTGATTCCGGCTTTTCATGTGCCGTTTCGCTGCAACAGGATTTAACTGGCGCAACCACTTCAGCTTTTGAAGCACAGCAAGACGATACGGGTTCCTGTACAGACGCTTTGCTGCTGCGGCAACTGTCCTGCTCAACCTTTTCCGGGGTAGCAGATGAAGAAGAAATGTCCTGTTCGTCTTTCACAAACCACTTCACCATTAAACCGGTATAAATGGCGCTGAAGATGGCAGCAACAGGACGAACCACAGCGAATACGGGGCCGAGCAGGGCGTAGGAAACCGATATTGAATCTACCCCTGTTTCCGGTGTGGAAACGAGAAAGGATGCTGTGGCCGGCTTCGAAGCTCCGCTTCTTCTTAATCCCAGTGCAGCGGGAATGACTCCGCATGAGCACAGTGGTAATGGTGCACCAATGAAGGCAGATTTTATCACCGCCCCCACACTGTTCTTACCCATATGTTTCTGCAACAAGCTCACAGGGACGAGTTCGTGCATAATACCGGCAACCAGTAAGCCCATGAGTAACCACGGCGCTGATTCCATAAACAGACCAAAGAAATTGGTGAGTAATAGCGTGATATCGTTCATAGCGGTTTTTCTGAGTCCAGGAGTTGTAGAATTGTGCAATGCTGAGCACTTTCAGGGCCGCCATCGCACAGATTATTCATTTGAAGCAGCGACTGACGGATACGCTCCAGTTCATTAATTTTGGCTGTTACTTGCTGCAGCTTTTGTTCGGTGACTTTCTTCACTTCACCGCACGTGTGGGTATCAGGATGCAGTTTCAGCTCCATGAGTTCGCTGATTTCATTCAACGTGAAACCCACCGTTTTGGTGCGCTGAATAAATAAGAGCTTTTCCACGTCATCTTCAGAATACAGGCGATAACCTGCATCAGAGCGCTCGGAAGGCGTAAGCAATCCCTTGCTCTCGTAAAAGCGGATGGTGTCGTTACTCAGGTCAGTCAGGCGGGCCAGTTCGCCTATTTTCAGTAAGTCTGATTTTTTCATAGTGCTTACTATAAACCCTGGAGTTAACTCCAGAGTCAAATGTTTTTAAAAAAATATAGTGGCCGGGGATTAATAGATATCAGCGATGATATAAAGGGCGCCGGGGTATTGCACCTTAACGTCCTGAATGAACCTTAGATTTATTTGAACAAGCCGGAACTCAGCTAATTCTGGAATACTGCTTTTTTAACTTTTCCGGCAGGTAAGCCATTGTCGTGTTGTAGCCGGTTTCGAATAGCGCTTCTTTGTCAGCGCCGTTGGCATCAAAGTCCACGGCGGAGACCTCTCCGGTATCAATTAAAATGGTGCGCTGCCAGAATTCAGCGTGTACGTATTCCCTTGCCAGTGCCGACATAAAAGTACGGATTAACAGCATGACATAAGTGGGCAGGGCGAAACGGGCTTTCTTCTTGCCCAGGTTCTCTTTTTTCTGACGGCTTTGCAGGCGGAAGCAGACTGACGGTGTTCCGTCCTGCTGCCAGTCACGGAACAGTGCGTCCTCAGACAGCACCGCGCCGTCCACCAGTAATTTATCTTCGAATTGTTTGAAGGCAAAAATGAGGGGGATCGACATGGAAGCCCGTACTGCAGCGGAGACTTTTACATCCGGTGTTTCTGTTGCATTAAACAGCGCCGGACCGCCGCCGTTCACATCGGTGGCCAGAATATGTAGAGGATAGTTGATGGTTGAAAAGGTAACGCCGTCGAGCTGTTCATCCAGCCACTGCTCGAAAATATCTCCTGATGCCAGACCGCCTTCACGTAGCAGTCGCCACAAAGAAAAATCAGCAAACTGACGGAAGTCAGTATTCAGTGCCAGATGCTTCATTTCGGTTACTGTGAAGCCCCGTGCGTACATTGCCGCAATGATAGAGCCGCCGGATACGCCCACAATGGTATTGTGTTTTACGTTAAGGTCGTCGAGTGCCTGTAATATACCTATATGAGCAGGCAGCCGTGTGCCGCCGCCGGATAGAATGGGAACGATTTGCTTGGGGAATATTCTGGATACAGACATACACCATCACCTTTTTCACCTTATACAAAGCATAGTTCAAGGTTGAAAAAGGCGACAGTTTCCGCCGTGTAATAAGCGCTTTTCAGTTATTAAATTTAATACTAAACAGCAGCGCTGTGCGCAAGGAACTCTTCGTAGGTACCTTCAAAATAATTGATTTTCTGATCTTTAATTTCGATAACCCGGGTGGCCAGTGAGGAGACAAATTCACGGTCGTGGCTGACAAAAATCACAGTGCCGTCGTAGTTTGCCAGAGCATTATTCAGTGCCTCAATAGATTCCATATCAAGGTGGTTAGTAGGCTCGTCCATCACCAGCACATTGATGTCCTGTAGCATTAACTTACCAAACAACAGACGGTTTTTCTCACCACCGGAGCAGACACTCACTTTCTTATTGAAATCATCGGAGGTGAACAGCAAACGACCCAGCATGGCTTTGACCTGCAGATCATCATGCTTCGGTCCGCGCCACTGGCTCATCCATTCAAATAAAGTCAGTTCGTTGGTAAAATCACGGTTGCTGTCCTGAGGAACGTAACCTACTTCGGCGTTTTCAGCCCACTTTACCATGCCCTCATTGGCGTCCAGTTCGTTGATCAGACATTTCAGCAGGGTGGTTTTACCCGCACCGTTTTCACCGATAATGGCAAGACGGGCTCCCGCTTCTAAAAGCAAATTACCGTTACTGAAAAGTGGCAGTTCCGGGAAGCCGTGCCCCAGATCTTCAAGAGTAATAGCCAGACGGTGCAGCTTCTTATGTTGTTTAAAAATGATGTATGGCTTACGGCGGCTGGACGCTTTAATCTCGTTCAGTTCAATTTTCTCAAGACGCTTTGCCCGTGAAGTTGCCTGCTTGGCTTTTGAGGCGTTAGCTGAGAAGCGGGCTACGAAACTTTGCAGCTCTTCAATCTCTGCCTTTTTCTTATCATTTTCATGATGGAGCTGTTCCAGCGCAGCGGCAGCGGCTTCTGAGAAATCGTCATAGTTACCAGGATAAATACGCAATTCACCGTAATCAATATCGGCCATGTGAGTGCATACGGAATTTAAGAAGTGACGATCGTGAGAAATAATGATCATGGTAGACTTGCGCTTGTTCAGCTCTTCAGCCAGCCAGTTGATGGTGTAGATATCCAGGTTGTTAGTCGGTTCGTCCAGCAGCAGAATATCCGGATCGGCAAATAACGCCTGCGCCAGTAACACACGGACTTTTTTACCCGGCGCCACTTCCTTCATCAGACCAAAGTGATAGTCTTCTTCAATGCCGGCAGCAATTAAGATATCTCCTGCACGGGCTTCGGCGGTATAACCGTCCATTTCAGCAAAGCGGGTTTCCAGATCGGCAACACGCATACCGTCTTCTTCACTCATGTCTGCTTTGCTGTAAATCTCGT
Organism: Alteromonas sp. NFXS44; assembly: GCF_040148705.1. NCBI lineage: Bacteria > Pseudomonadati > Pseudomonadota > Gammaproteobacteria > Alteromonadales > Alteromonadaceae > Alteromonas > Alteromonas sp. NFXS44. The sequence continues at coordinate 39,517 of NZ_JAGDEA010000005.1, forward strand.
CACGCTCCTTCTTCACTTCCCACAGTTCGTTATCGCCCATGATCACAGCATCAACCACCGACATTTCTTCAAAGGCGAATTGATCCTGATTCAGGATCCCAAGCCTGGTGCCCGGGGCGAGAGATACGTTTCCGGCGGAAGGGGTGAGCTTGCCGCTTAAAATTTTCATGAAGGTTGACTTACCACAGCCATTCGCGCCAATCAGGCCGTAGCGATTGCCGTTACCGAACTTAGCGGAGATATTTTCGAACAAAGGCGCAGAGCCAAACTGCATGGTGATATTGGCGGTGGTGATCACAACAAATTCCCGGAAAACAAAAAAGAGGTACACGTGAGTGCGTTCAAGGCCGCGCAATATAAAGAATCCTGCCGGCTGTGTCGAGGTTAAACTGGCTAAAAGTCGCGCAATAGCGCACCGGTGAGTCAATCTGTCACGAAGGTGACTGAAATGTTAAAAAAATGAGAATGGCGTTGACCTTTATTTGACCGTGTCGTAATGTAATGAAAGCGCTTTCATAATCAGCGGGAATGGAATTCAATCGCGCTCAACTGAACAGTGCTTTCTTTTTGAGAAAATTTGTAAGCGCTTACAAAATTAATTCGACCACACAGACGGGACGAAAACTAAAAACAAATTTCCGGCAACGCCTGCTTGCCGGAAGTTGAAAACAGGGCTGAACACAATGACTAAAACATTTTTACAATTGTCGCGGCTGGCGGCCGCGATATCGGTCACAACCCTTGTGGGATGTGGCGGTGGCGCCACCACAAATACGGACGTGAATATTGTTGAGCCAACGGTACCGGTAACAGACTGGGAGTTGGTATGGAGTGATGATTTTGACGGGTCTTCTATTGACGGAAATAACTGGACTCATGAAGTCAATTGCGCCGGTGGTGGCAACAACGAATCCCAGTGCTACACCGACAGTCCTGAAAATGCATTTGTCTCTGACGGCACGCTAAAAATTGTCGCGTTACCCGCCGGAGAAGGGGCGGAGAAGCCTTACACATCAGCCCGACTCGTTACACAGTACAAAGCAGACTTTAAATATGGCCGTTTTGAAATGCGCGCAAAGCTGCCCTCTGGTCAGGGAAGCTGGCCGGCATTCTGGATGATGCCTACCGATTCTGTTTATGGTGGCTGGCCGCGAAGTGGTGAAATCGACATCATGGAAGCGGTTAATCTGAAAGCCATGGACGCCGACGGTAACCCGGAAGCAAACATTCACGGTACCCTGCATTACGGCAGTGAGTGGCCGAATAACAAATACAGTGGTAAGGCCTATAAGTTACCGGACGGCGCTAATCCAGCTGACGATTTCCATACTTATGCGGTGGAATGGCAGGAAGGCGAAATTCGCTGGTATATGGATGATTACCTGTACGCCACACAGCGAAAGTCAACGGTGCGTTACAACAGCAAAGGCGAAGCGACCGGTCTGGCGCATCGTGGCTGGTACACCGAATATTTCGATCAGACCAGCGGCGAATTGCAGAACTACTATACCAATGCCCCTTTCGATCAGGAATTCTTCATGATCCTGAATTTGGCGGTAGGCGGCGACTGGCCATCCAACGTGAATGAGCTGGGTATCGACCCGGAAGCCTTCGCGGAAGGACAAACTTACGAAATCGATTATGTGCATGTTTATCAATGTTCAGCCAATCCGGATACCGGTAAAGGCTGTGAAACTGTGCGCCCCGGCTATGACTCTACAGATGATGCTCTGGTAGAAGGTGAAGCGCCCATTCCTTCACCACCTTCCAGCGGTGTGGCACAGAACCTGACCATCTTTGGTGGTACCGATAACCCGAACTGGCCAGCCTGGGACTGCTGTGGTGGCTCAACGCCTGCCATCGTCGATGATGCCGAAAAGGGCAACGTTTACGAGTTTTCAATCGGCGCAACACCAACTGTAATGGGGTTCGTCAGTCGCAGTACCTTTATTACCGATCCAAACGGTCAGGCAACCCCTTTTGACGGTGCGCCTATGGTGGAAACCGGCAGTGTAAAGTTTGATTTGAAAGTCACTTCGCTGCCTTCTGATGCCAGTGCTGCCTGGCTGTTCAAAATTGAAAGCTCAGAAGGAGCAACCGCTGTAGAGTTTCCACTGGCAACCGGCTACACGGGCCCGAATGAATCTGCCGGCGATACGCCGGAAGAGGGCGTGTGGGAAACTTATGAATTTCCGCTTTCCATGCTCGATGAAGCCGGCCTGGATGTGAGCGCCATTGACGTCATTATGGTGTTCCCTGCCTGGGGCGCGGGTGACGGAGCAACTTACCGCCTGACCAACGTGGAAATTTCTGCAGAATCCAGCTACCCGGAACTGGTGATTTTTGAAGATGCTACAAACCCTAACTGGCCTATGTGGGACTGCTGCGGCGGCTCAACGCCCACAGAAGAAATGGATGATGATGCCCACGGCCTGACCGCTGAATTTCGTATTGGTGCCGATCCAACGGTAATGGGCTTCACTAGCCGCTCTGCCGACGGTGGCGGTGACACACCATTTGATGCCACAGCACTGGCAGATGGTGGTCTGCTGCAATTCGATATGCGTGTGGTAAGTATGCCCAACGACGCTTCGGCGGCCTGGCTGTTCAAGGTGGAATCCAACGGTGCCGCTACGGCGATTGAGCTGCCACTGACTGCCAGTGTTGAAGGTGAAGCGCCGGTTGCAGGTGAGTGGCAAACCTATACGTTCCCGATTGCTGATCTGCAGGCCGGTGGCCTGGATATCAGCGCCATTGACGTGATCATGGTGTTCCCGGCCTGGGGTGCCGGTGAAGGTGCGGCATATCGTATCGACAACATGAAACTGTACCACCCGGATGCCGGTGCGGCTGCAGGTTTAACCCTGTTCGCTGATACCGCTGCGGACATGTGGAGCGTGTGGGATTGCTGTGGCGGTTCTACTCCGACAATCGAAGCCGATGATGACGCCCACGAAGACGTAGCCGAGTTCCGCATTGGCGGTACCCCAACGGTAATGGGCTTCCTGGCAGACGAAGATGTGTCTTTCGATGCCTCAGCACTTCTTACCACGGGTGCTGTCCGCTTTGAAATGAAAGTGACTTCTATGCCTGCTGACAGCACAGCGCCCTGGCTGTTTAAGATTGAATCTACCGGCGCTGCCACCGCCGTTGAGTTACCGCTGTCGGAAAGCCTGGAAGGCGCCGATCCGGTAGCCGGCGAATGGCAAACCTATACCTTCCCACTGCAAACGCTGTCTGACCTCGGCTTAGATGTTTCAGACATCAACGTGGTGATGGTGTTCCCGGCATGGGGACAGGGTGACGGCGCGGTTTACCGCATCGATAACGCAGAAATTGCAGCGCAATAACAAAGCCTCCGGCGAAGCCATACCGGCTCGCCGGAACAATTGATTATGATGAGTAGGTCAACTATGAAAAACAATACATTTAAAAAGACCCGGGTCGCCACATCAATGGCTTTGTTACTGGGTACAACAAGCATGTTCAGCGCGCAGGCACAGGAAGCTGAAGCCGCTGCTGACGAAAGCATGGAAGTCATTCAGGTTAAGGGGATCCGCGGCTCACTGATGCGCTCTCAGGACCTGAAGCGCAATTCAAGCGGTGTCGTAGATGCCATTTCTGCTGAAGAACTGGGTAAATTCCCGGATACTAACCTGGCGGAAGCGTTACAGCGTATCACCGGCGTAACTATCAGCCGGGCAAACGGTGAAGGTAGTCAGATCACGGTACGTGGTTTTGGCCCTGAATTTAACCTTATCACCCTGAACGGCCGTCAGATGCCGGGCACCGGTTTTACCCGTTCTTATGATTTGCAGAACCTGTCTTCGGAAGGGGTAAAAACCCTGGAGTTGCAGAAAACTGCACGGGCGGAAAACCCCAGTGGTGGCTTAGGTGCTACGGTGAATATTCTGACCATGCGTCCTATGGATAATCCCGGTCAGCAGTTCTCGGTGTCGGCTAAAGGCATCATGGATACCTCTAATGAGGAAGGCAGCGACATTACGCCGGAAGTGGCCGGCGTGTTTACAAACACCTTTGCTGACGATATGTTCGGTATTGGCATTTCGGTTTCGCACCAGGAACGGGATTTCCGCCAGCAATCTGCCAGCATCCAGGGTTGGGTGCTTGTGCCTGACGAGGATTTACCCGAACTGGACCCGTCCATGGTGGTGGATAACCGTTCCGTCATTACCGATGCGGCATTCTTTCCTAAGGATCTGAACTTTGGCTTTGCCGATGTTCAGCGTGAACGTACCAATGCACAGGTCACGTTCCAGTTTCGTCCTACCGATAATTTCACCGCAACCTTGGATTACACCGCATCAGACGCCGTCACCGGCACTAACAGCTTTGGCTGGGGGATCTGGAATAACTTCGGGCCTAATATTAATGCTTATGAACTCGACGAAAATGGTACCGCGTTGTATGCCGATATTGCCGGTGACGACGGTTCTGCTACAGCCAGCCGTAACACCACTGAAGTCAATGCCCGGTCGCTGGGCGTGAATCTGGAGTGGCAAATCACCGGTGACTGGGAAGTATCAGTGGATTATCACGACTCCTACAATCAGATTGATAACGGAAAGGACAAAGGGTTAGGCGGCAGTGGCCAGGTCATTCTTGGCTCCGATCAGCTGATCTCCAAAGTGTATGATTATCGTGAAGGTGATATTCCCAGTTATTACATCAATTGGAATAACGGCACCAACGAGCTGATGCCCGGTGAAATTGATTCTAACTTTAGTCAGTTTACCCGCAATCAGGGCCGTTCGGATATTGAGCAGCTACAAATCGACAGTACCTGGTATAACTCGGTTTTTGACAGCATTCCGCTGGTGAAAGTCGACTTCGGTTATGCCCGTACCGAACAGTCGTTGGGGGCAACGGACGCATGGGGTGGTTTACGTGGCGGACCCGGCTTCAGCCCGTCCTATACCGAAATTTTCCCGGACAGCATGTTTACCCGCCATGATACCGGTGATTTCCTGGATGCATTCAGTGGCGGCGGTGATGCGCTGAATCCGAATTACTTTTACACCTACAGCTTTGACGAAGCGATCACCCGGCAGCTGGCTTACCTTACGGCAGACGTGACCGGTGACAGCAATGTTTACTCCATCGACCCTTTCTTTAATGCGCCAACGGTGAATTTTGTTGAAGAGATCACCGATTCTGTTTACGTACAAACCGAGTGGGATTTTGATATTGGTGATTTCTATGTGCAGGTGAATGCCGGTGTGCGCTATGAAGAAACTGAAGTGCCCAGTTCCGCGCAGGTGCGTGTGCCCACGCAGGTAAATTGGGTCGCACCCTCTGAGTGGATCACTGAATATCAGTCGGAACTTATCCTGCAGGACTTCACCGGTGAATATGACATTCTGCTGCCCATGTTCGACATTAAAGTGGACGTGACAGAAGACGTGGTTGCCCGTTTCTCCTGGGGTAAATCGATAACCCGTGCGCCTATTGGCTTGCTGCAAGGTGGCCGTGCATTTAGCGGCAGCCCCAAAATTGGTGCCCGCACCGCGTCTGAAGGTAACACCAGCCTGAAACCTTACGAATCGCAAAACCTCGATTTGTCAGTGGAATGGTATTACAGCGAAGACAGCTATGCCTCCGTCGGCTTATTCCGCAAGAAGGTGAGTGAGTATATCGAAACCACCGGGGGCGATCAGACCTTCGAAGGGCTGCGTGATATTTACCAGGGACCGCGCTGGAACGAAGCCGTTGCGGCTCTTGAAGCTGATGGTGTGCAGGCCACAGACAGTGCCATCTTCCAGTATTTCCAGGATAACGGCTACGCTAACGCAGAAGGTGTTGTTGAGCCAAATGTTGATGATCCACTCATCACATGGCGTGTGACCAAGCCGCGTAATTTGCCGGATTCCCGCACTGTGGATGGTATTGAACTGGCCGTTCAGCATACTTTCGGTGACACCGGTTTCGGTGTGGGCGTGAACGGTACGCTGGTCGACGGTGATGTGAAGTATGACCCCTATATTCTCGAAAGCGGTCAGAACCCGCTGGTGGGTATCGGTGATTCTGCTAACTTCCAGATGTTCTACGAAAAAGAAGCGTTGTCGGTAAAAGTGACTTATGCATGGCGTGCAGGCTATCTGCAGGGCATGGGGCAGGCACAGGGTTCATCTGATGTACCGCCAACACAGGCAGACTCCTTCGGTCAGTGGGACTTCAGCATCAACTACGATTTCAACGAACATTTCACCGTGTTTGTTGAAGGCGTGAATGTAAATAACGAGACTGAACGTGGCTACGGCCGCTTTGAGGAACAATTCCTTTACGCCCGTCAATATGGTCCGCGTTATACCCTCGGTGCCCGGTATACGTTCTGATAACAATAACAGGACCACATGAGTTCAGGCCGCATTGCATTTTGCTTTGCGGCCTTTTTTATATGGAAAGCCTTATCAGAATACTTTTCCGTTAGTGTCCATTTCGGTGAGATAAACCCTTACATCAAACTCTAACTGGTGGTAGTCAGGCTGCATATGGCGGCAAAGCTGATAGAACGCCTTGTTATGATCTTTTTCTTTAAGGTGAGCCAGTTCGTGCACCACAATCATGTTCAAAAAGGGCTCAGGCGTATTTTTAAATAAATCGCTGACCCGCAGTTCGTTCTTACTTTTCAGCTTCCCGCCCTGATTTCTCGCTACATAGGAGTGCAACCCCAGCGCGTGATTCACGATATGAATTTTACCGTCGTAAACGACTTTACTTAAAGGCTGGGTTTTCTTCATGTACCGGTTTTTTATGTCCATGGCGTACTCACGCAAATCACGATCATTGTTGATGTTGTGCACGGACGGGTAACGGGAGCGGAGCCAGTCCCCCAACTGATTGTTGTCGATGAGGTGGCGGATCTGATCCTGAAGATGTTGAGGGTAATGAGATAAATAGGTCAGTGGCCGGGACATGATGAATGCATAAAATAATAGTGTTGCAGCCAGTATACAGCATGATTAACCGCTCACCATGCATCCGGCTTTGAGTTTGCGGGTCTGCGGCTGAATATTAAACCTTTGACAGGATTTCACTATGGATAGATGGAGCAGGAGTAAATGGGTGGTAGACTGTGCGCCGGGCATTACGGGAAGCGAAGTATGAATTGGTTTAGTAAGGGGAAGGCGGCATTGGTGCTGGCTGTTTTAATCGCCGGGGTGGCAATCTGGCAATGGTCTGCAGCAGAAGCGCCACTATTTGATAACCCTGATACGGTTGTGGCGACAGAACCCTTACCTGCACAATTCTTTGAACATGAGGTCAGCCCGGTTTTGACGAAGCGTTGTGTGGTATGTCACGCCTGTTATGACGCTCCCTGCCAGCTGAAAATGACAGCGCCGGAAGGTATTGCCCGCGGAGCGAATAAAGAGAAGGTTTACGAAGGTACCCGCTTAACTGCCGCCCAGCCGAACCGGTTATTTATCGATGCGCATTCTGAAGACGCCTGGCGCAAGCGTGGTTTCTTTTCTGTTTTGCCTGATGAAGACAGCGACGTTGTGCAGGAAACGCAAACCTCTGTGCTGGCACAGATGCTGTTATTAAAGCGGGCCAATCCGCAACCTGATACCACCCATCTGGGAGACGGTTTCGATATCAGCTTAAACAGAGAGCAGCAATGTCCGACACTTGATGAAATGGGGCGTTATATTGCAGACCAGCCTCTTTGGGGCATGCCTTATGCGTTGCCGAACCTGAATGCTGAAGAAGAACTCATACTGCTAAGATGGCTGCAGCACAATGCACCTTTACCTGAATCTCCTTCGTTAGACGAAAAGACTGTCGCTAAAGTATCGGAGCTGGAAACGTGGCTGAATGCAGATAACAACAAAGCGAAATTATCTGCGCGTTATATTTATGAGCATCTGTTCACCACCCATTTGTATTTTGACGGCCTGAGTCCCGAAGGCGAAACGCCGCAGTTCTTTAATCTGGTGCGGTCAGCCACGCCGCCGGGCAAACCGCTTGCGGTCATCGCAACCCGCCGGCCCTTCGATGATCCCGGCGTTGATAGGGTGTGGTACAGGCTCCAGCCTGTGTTCTCAACCATTGTCAGCAAAACCCATCAGCCTTATGTGATTGATGATGATTTACGGGCTAAATGGCAGGCCTGGTTCGTGGACGCGGAATTTGATGTGCCGGCATTACCCTCTTATAAACCGGATGTGGCGGCAAACCCTCTCACGTCCTTTACTTTGTTACCGGTCAAAAGCCGGTACCGTTTCATGCTGGAGCGGGCACAAAATACCATCATGGGATATATCAAAGGGCCGGTCTGCCGTGGTCAGGTAGCATTGAATGTCATTAATGATCGTTTCTGGGTGTTCTTTGTCGATCCGGAAGTGGCGGCTTCAGAAGAGCTTAATGAATTCTATGCCTCCCAACGGGAAAATCTGCATCTGCCGGCAGAAAAAGACAGTACTGCGTTAGCGGTAAGCTGGGTGAAATACGCCCGTCGCCAGGGCGAATACATGCGCGCCAGAACGGCATTTCTTAATGAAGCATTTAAGCAGGGTGAACACCTGGGTTTACAAAGTGTGTGGGCCGGCGACGGCAAAAATACTAACGCCAGTCTGACCGTATTTCGTCATTTCGACAACGCCACCGTGGTGAAAGGCATGGTGGGTAACCCCCCGAAAACAGCATGGGTGATTGATTACGCACTGCTTGAGCGCATCCATTATTTGCTGGTGGCCGGATTTGATGTGTATGGCAATTATGGTCATCAGTTGATGACAAGGCTCTATATGGATTTCCTGCGAATGGAAGGAGAATCGAATTTCCTGACATTACTGCCGCCTGAAACCCGCCGTACCCAGTTAGCTGACTGGTATCAGCATGCCGGGCCGGAACTGACGGATTACATCGAGGGCGATATCAACAGCTTTGAGCAGGACACCGGGATTGAATACGATACCGGCAAGCCAAAAGGGGAGTTGTACCGCCTTCTGGACTCTTATCTCAAGCACGTTCAGCCGGAGAATACCGGATTACACAGTGATGTACTTAACGAAGAGCAGCTTGCCGCGCTGGCTACCATAGACGAATTACCTGCTCAGCAAGCCACAATTATGCCGGAGATCACCATGATCATGGTGCGAAGTGACGAGAAACCGGAAGACTTCGAGGTGTTTACTGTACTGAGAAATAGCGCACACTTTAACGTAAGCAGCTTGTTTGAAGAAGATAAGAACCGTGACCACGCTAACGATTCATTAACCCTCGTTCAGGGCTTTCTGGGCAGCTACCCGGATGTATTCTGGCTGATTAATGCCTCAGATATTCCACAGGTCGTAAAGCAGTTGAGTGAAGTGAAAAACGAAAGTGACTATCAGCATTTGTTAGATAAGGTGGGGGTACGCCGCACTAACCCTGAGTTCTGGTCATTCAGTGATGAGCTTATCAGATGGTCAGAAGCCCGTTATCCCGTTGACGGCGGACTACTGGATTATAACCGGTTGGAAGACAGGTAAAGCGATTGGCTGAATATTATATCCAGCCAATAAACGTTGCACCCCACGCAACAATAGCTATCGTAATTGCCACCATGACAGCTGCAGAAGCGAGATCCTTTGCGAGTCCTGACATAGGGTGTACTTCCAGTCCAATTCGGTCAATGGTGACCTCAATGGCCGTATTAATGATCTCCGCAAACATAACGAACAGGACTGAAATCAGTAATAACCCTTTTTGCTGAATCGGAATATCCCATGCTACCAATACAATAAGCGCGCCTGCCAGAAGCAGTAGCTCTTGTCTGAATGCCGCTTCATTCGTGGCTAGCCATTTGAGCGCTCGCCAGGAGTGACCGGCAGCAAGTATGATGCGTCGCATCCCGCCGGGCTTTTTCGTGTTATTGAAGTAAACAACATTGCTGGTAGATTTATTTACTGGCATGAGGCGAATATATCCTGTTCAGGTTGATAGGTAGTGCTGACCACGCCGGTTAAGCCCAGAAGCGTGTCATATAAATTATCCTGAGAATACGGTCGATCTTTCAGTGATTTTGCGCAACTTAACTTAGCCGTCATATCATCGCCGTTTCGCCAGTAAAGCATAGGGACGTGGGTTTGCTCTTCCGGCGCCAGACTGTAAGGAAAACCGTGAAGATATAAGCCTTTTTCTCCCAACGATTCACCATGATCAGACAGGTAAAGCAACTGTGCGTTTTCCACGGTTTTAAGCTGTTCGATAATGTGGCTTAAAACGAAGTCGGTATATAAAATGGTATTGTCGTAGGTATTCGATAACTGCGTCATGTCGCAATTTTGAATATCGCTCCTCGCACAGTCAGGCGCGAAGCCGCTGAAGTCCCCGGGATACCGGCGATAGTAAGTTGGCCCGTGGGACCCGATCATATGCAAGACTATCAAACGCTTCTTCTGTGTGTTTTGTTTAAGCGTTGCCTCCAGCTGGTTAAGCAATATTGCATCCAGACAATAATCGCCGTCGCAGAAACGTTCATCCCGCGCCGGGTCGTAAGGGATTGTTTCAATGCGGCTGCATACCCCTTTGCAGGTGCTGTTATTGTCAATCCAGGTCACGGAGTAACCCGCGCGATGAATAATATCCAATACGTTGTCCTGGCTGTGGGCAATGCGACTGTCATAGTCGTCGCGGTTTAAACGGGAAAACATACAGGGAACGCTTACGGCAGTTGCTGTGCCGCAGGAAGTGACCTGAGTAAAACTGACCACCTTCTCATCTGACAACAGTGGGTTAGTATTTTTACTGTAGCCATTCAGACTAAAACGATCGGCTCTGGCCGTTTCGCCCACCACCATGACGATGGTGTCCGGTAAGTCCCGGGTGCTTTCAGTGAGGGTGGGGTGGCTGTCTAAAATACGATATGGCAAAGGGGGAGATAAATAATTATCGCGCAGGTATTTATAGCCAGCATCGTAGAAAGCGAGGGGCGTAATTTGTTTGATGATGTTCCGGTTGTTTCTGCCTACTGCCGCATAATCTTTATAAAAAAGAGCTGCGATCAGCGCAATCGCCACAATGGCAATGCCGTTAATCATCAGAATATGTTTAATACTTTTACTGAACGCCGTTTTGATTTCCATATTACACAGTGCGAATACAGGCAAAATGCCCAGTACGCAGAAGAACAAAACAAAGCTTGCGTTGAGATAAGAAAATGCTTCTCCTGAATTCGTTTCTATCAGGTTTTGAATCATGCTTTTATCGAACAGCAGGCCGTATGCTGTCATGCCGTAAAATATCAGTGACGCAATAATAATGTGTAATGCGGAAATCATCCGCGGAAAAATTAATCCCCCGCTCAGAGTAGTAAAAAGTATCAGCAGGCTGAACAGCAATACAGGAACCGTGGCCAGAAAGGCATAATCTTTCACGCTGTCAGGCGATACGGCTTGCCATACAGTGCTCAAAAAGGGAGCATTAAAAAGCAGGGTAATGAGCAAGCAGGAAGACACAAGCGTTTGTGCCGGGGTCAGCCTGAATTTTAGTAAAGCGAAAATACGCATCCTGTCGGGACCGGGTTAATCTTATTTCGCTGCATCTTAGGACTGGATCCTTAAGAATGTCTTAAGACAAACTGATTGTTCCGGGGGCGTTATACAAATAAATATGTGCATAAAAAGCAAAGAGTTACATCTTCAGCTAATCTTAAGTTTTCTGGTATACACTTCGACGATTTAGTTTTTAAAAGAGGTTGGCGATGAGAGTATTGCTGATTGAAGATTCCGATGCGCTCAGACGAAATATCACCATCGGACTTAAAAAATTAGGCTATGCCGTGGACAACGCTGCTACCGGTACGGGTGGTCTGAATATGGCGCTGCTGGGTGAATACGACATTGTGATCCTTGATCTTATGTTGCCTCACCTTGATGGTATGGAAATTCTGACAGTATTAAGGAAGAAAAACATCGATACCCGGGTAATAATCTTGTCGGCCCGCTCTGAACCTGACGATAAAGTTAACGGTATCATTGCCGGTGCAGATGATTATCTGGCAAAGCCGTTTTCCTTCGATGAATTATGTGCCCGTATGGTTAACCTGATGCGTCGGGGAAAGCTGGTTCACAGTGATGACAAAGTGGTGGTGGGAGACTTTACGTTAGATCTGCAAAGTAAGCTTTTACTGCTGAATCAAACGCCGGTAGACCTGACCCCCAACGAATACCGGATTGTGGAGTGCTTGTTTCACAATAAAAACCGCATAGTGACATCAGAGCGCCTGAGTGAGTCTATTGCCGGGAGCTATGACATGGTGTCTAAAAATGCCATTGAAGCCCATTTGTCTGCGGTAAGAAAGAAAGTGCGTAAACTGGGCGGCGAATTACCGGTTAAAAATAAGCGGGGGTTCGGCTATATGGTCGCAGAGGAACTATGATCTCTATTCGTAAAACACTCACCCGACGCTTATCTATTGCTATTTCTTTACTCATTGTAGCCGCTCTGTTAATTACAGATATTGCCGTGGATGGTTGGGTAGAACGTCAGTTCAATCATGCGGTACATGACAAAATTGGCCTGTTAGAAACGCTGGTCGATGAAGACACGACCGGCGTCGAATTTGAGTTCGCCGGTGAATACTATCCGGAATTTACCGGCACCAATGATCCTGAGTATTTTCAATTATGGTACGACGGAGAAACGTTCGAGAAGTCAGCCACACTGCACATGCACAGTATGAATGCCTTGCCATTTAAGGCTGTTAAGGAAGGCGAAACGGTATTGGAAGATATCGTTTTGCCAGATGGCAGGAACGGGCGTATAGCTTACACCCGATTCATTCCTCAAATAGATACCGAAAACAGAGAGGCTTATTTCGCCACAAAGCAAAAAGGCGAGCGTAAACCGATGACACTGGCCTACGCAGTATCTATAGAGCACTTGCAGTACTCACTCTGGCTAATCGACGCCGCTTTCATTCTGGCACTCATCATTGTTCCATTAACGGTGCGCTTTACCGTGAAAAACACAGTGGCTTATGCATTAACACCTTTGGATGCCTTCATAGGTCAAATTCGTAATACGCGGTTAATCGATAAACCTGAACCGATGCAAATGAAAGTACCGGTTGAGGAATTACTTCCCGTGGTGGAGAGCCTTAATTACTTTATTGCAGAAAACAGTAAGCATTATCAACGGGAAAGAAGGTTAACGTCTGATATTGCTCATGAGCTGAAAACTCCCGTGACTGAACTTATCACCATGGCTGAAATAGCGACCCGGTTCCCGGGCGATGAAGAGTTAGAAGCTCACTTTAAACCCGATGTCTTAACGATTGGTCTAAGGATGAAAAGTATCATTTCAGGGCTAATGCTTCTGCACAAATACTCTAATCAGAAATTGGCTTGTGCAGACATCATCGATGTTTGCGATCTGCTTACAAAAGTGATTGATTCTGAGGGAAGTGGAAGGGTACATCTGGTCATTGACGAAACTACTGACGCAACCGTGAAAAGCAATTTATTTGCGCTGGAGTCCGTATTTACCAACCTGATAGCCAACGCATTACAGTACAGTCCGACTGACTCGAAAGTGACTTGTAATATTGAAAAGCTTACCGGTGATACTCTGGATATTGTGGTAAGCAATACCATGCAAAAACCGGTGAGCGACGATGAGTTGCAGTTGATGTTCGAGCCTTTATGGCAACACGATCCCGCCCGTACATCGACAGAAAACTTCGGCCTCGGACTGGCTATCGTCAAAACACTCCTGAAAGCGGTGGATGCCGGCGTTCGGGTGAGTGCTGATAAGGGCGACATTGCCTTTCGGGTTAGTTTGCCGGTGTAGTGTCAAAGCCCGTCATACCAACTCGTTGTAACGGGCTTTTAACTAGTCATCCTACATGTTCAGGAGCGACAGTTTTGGGTTGCTAAATTACTCACATGCCAGCACCGTTGAGTGCTCTGGTGTTTGCTGAATAAACACATCGGCAAGGCTTAACGTTCCGCTACCTGATGTGCGCAGGGCGAAGGCAGTTGTCAGTGTGTTTATGTCAGGGGAGGCGAAACATTTAAGGGGCAATGCCATTGATTGCCAAGTGTCAGCTTCAAAGCCCGACAGCGCCGGTGCGATATTGACGCCGGACGGGCAGGCTTCATCGCCGTCTTGCTGTTCAGAACACAAAGTAACGAAAACGTCATCTGAAAAAGGTTGCGAGACATTGACACTGAAAACCAGCGCACGGTTTTCTGCATGCGCATTCGATGCAACTAATTCAGCTTTTTCAGTGCGCGTGAAAGCAATACCTGCCGGCGCCTTTCCATCGAAGGTGACGGTGATCGCATCTTCCTGTACCACTTTGTCGCTGGTGCGGTAAGTAATGCTGCCGAAGGATTCAGCGCTTGCGGCAACAGTTTTGTACTCATTCTCTGAGGTAAGCTGTAACGACCATGGCGCGCGGACGCCGCCCTGTAAAATGGCAACAGACTCTGCAGATTGTTGCTTCAGGCTTTCATCTTTTTCGTTCAGGTTGTCCGGCAGTACATTCTTGTCGCTGAAGGTTAAACCAAAACCATAAGGAAGGAGAGGGGCGTAATCTTTGTCACCCACATTGGCTATTTGCAGGGGCGATGCCGGCCATGAGAAAGGCAGTTTGCCTTTAAAATCAGCATCGCCGAATAAAACCTCTGCCACAGCCGCACCTTCAGAGCCGGGAAGCCAGGCGGCGACAAATGCATCCGAAGCATTCAGTTCTGCATTTATCCACATTGGCCTGCCAGAAATGAATACCGAAACCACAGGGATCCCGTCTGCTTTCAGTTTCTTCAGTAAGGCTAAATCCTTCTGGTTACCTGGCTGGTAGGCGAGTGTTTCTCTGTCGCCCACACCTTCTGCATAGGGCTCTTCACCAAATACGACAATGGCCACATCGGGTTTGCTGCTATAGCTGCCATCAACCGATAAAGTGGCATTGCCGCCAGCTTGCTTTGCGTACTGTGAAATACCATCAAAAATAGAGCTGCCACCCGGGAAATCGTCATTGGTATTGTTCGTCCCCTGCCAGGTAATTGTCCAGCCGCCGGATTGCTTGCCAATGTTGTCAGCCGCATCACCGGCCACCAGAATGTTCGCGCTTGCAGACAGTGGTAACAGGTTTTGTTTGTTTTTCAGTAAAACCAGAGATTCCTTAACGGCCTGACGGGCGACTTTTCTGTGTTCTTCACTGCCAATCAGAGACTGTTTACCGGAAAGCGGGCGCTGAGCAGGACTGGCTTTATCAAAAAGTCCTGCCCGCATTTTTACCCGCAGAATGCGTCTTACCGCATCGTCTAAACGGGCGCTGCTGATGGTGCCGTCTTTCACCTGCGCCACTGTATTGTGGTAAAGCGCTTTCCAGTCGGAAGGTACCATATAAATATCGAGGCCAGCGTTAATCGCCTGCGCGCAATTGTCGTTAGTACAGCCTTTAATCTGACCATGTCCGTTCCAGTCGCCCACCACAAAGCCGTCGAACCCCATGCGGTTTTTCAGCACGTCTGTCAGTAAGTATTTATGACCATGTAGTTTTTTGCCGTGCCAGCTGTTAAATGACGCCATTACCGATTGCGCGCCCGCAGTAAGACCGCCCACATAACCCTGAGCGTGAATATCAAACAGGGTCTGCTCAGAAGCAATGTTGTCGCCCTGATCGTCACCTTTTACTGTACCGCCGTCACCAACGAAGTGTTTTACAGTGCTGATCACCCTCTCGTCACCCAGGAAATCACCGGCATCAGCATGGCCTTGCAGGCCTTTAACCACAGACGCAGCATACGCTTTTACGATGTCTGGATCTTCCGAGTAACTCTCATAGGTTCGGCCCCAGCGATCATCACGGACTACGGCGACCGTTGGTGCAAATACCCAGTCGATACCAGTGGCCATGACTTCCTGCGCCGTGATGTTAGCTATTTTTTCCATCAATGCAGGGTTGTTTGCCGCACCCAAACCAATGTTGTGGGGAAACAGCGTGGCACCAATCACATTGTTGTGACCGTGTACCGCATCTGTTCCCCACATGGTTGGAATCGTTGAGCCGTCTTTACTGTCGTCCACAGAAGCCTGATACATGGCTTCAGCCAAATCTATCCATTCCTGCGGCGTTGCATGTTTGTTACTGCCGGGAAATGAGCCTCCGCCGTTAAGATAAGAGCCAAAGCCGTATTGACGCATATCTTCTGGGGTAATACTGCCGATTTCAGGCTGGATAACCTGTGCGACTTTCTGCTCAACAGTCATTGACGCTAACAAAGCAGACACTCTGTCTTCCGTCGCATGGTCCGGTTTAACGGCTATATCCAGATGAGGCCAGACTGACGAATTGTCTGCGTTATCTGTGGAAGAAGCACAGGCTGTCAGAAAAACGGAGGCAACGACCGTTGAGAGCAAAGTCTTTCGCATGATGTAAGAACCTTAATAGTTAAATTTGAAAGCGCTTACATTTTGTAATAATGTTATTTGAAAGCGCTTACATTTTTCAAGATAATTACACGAAGCGTTAACAAGTTCAATCCTGAATAACGAAAACTGGTTTGCCTGCCGGGAACAGATATGAAAAAAATTGAGTTACCTGATGACAGCCCGATGTGGCATCGCGATTTCCTGTTTGGCGTTGCTACGTCCAGCTATCAAATTGAAGGTGGCAGGCATCAGCGGGATGATTGCATATGGGATCTTTTTTGCAAAAAGCACGGTGCAATCAGCGATGGATCTGACGGCGATATTGCCTGCAGGCACATTGAAAAGTGGCGGGATGATGCTGAGCTTATTGCATCCCTTGGCGTGGATGCCTACCGGTTGTCTGTGTGCTGGCCCAGAGTTATCAATGATGAGGGAACAGTGAATGAAGAGGGGCTGGCTTTTTACGTTGAATTGGTAACCTGGCTGCACAGCAGAGGGATAAAAGTCTTTGTTACCCTTTATCACTGGGATCTTCCGCAATGCCTTGAGGACAAAGGCGGGTGGTTAAATCGCGATACTGTCCGGGCGTTTGCCCGGTATGTTGACGTTGTTGCCAGCGCTCTGGGCGATAAGGTCCATGCCTGGGCTACCATCAACGAGCCTTTTTGTTCAGCTTATCTGGGATACGAAACCGGTGTGCATGCGCCGGGTATTAGCGGTGTTAAAAATGGCAGACAGGCAGCACACCATATATTAATGGCCCATGGTACAGGCATGAAAACCTTGCGCGCCTGCTGTCCCGACGGCATTCATGGCATTGTGTTGAATTTTTCTACCTGTATTGCTGCGTCACCGTCTGCTGATGACATAAGAGCTGCCGTTCTGGCTGATGCCTATCACAACCAGTGGTATTTGCAGCCGGTGTTAACCGGTGAATATCCGGATATCATGCTGTCACTGGCACCGGAAGAACGGCCTGAAATCCTGCCGGATGACATGGCGTTAATCCGTCAACCGCTGGATTACCTGGGCGTCAATTATTATTCGCCGACAGTATATCGTGATAATGGCAAAGGCAGCTTTATTGCGCAGCCACCCCGTGATGTACCGGTTACTGATATAGGATGGGAAATCCGGCCGGAAGCGTTCACTGAATTGCTGGTGTCACTGCATCAGCGTTATCAGTTGCCGCCGGTGTACATCACCGAAAACGGGGCCGCGATGCATGACATTCTGGTCAACGATCAGGTGTACGACGACGACCGCGTAGCCTATTTTCACACTCACTTAAATGCGGTGGATGAAGCCATGCGTCAGGGCGTGGATATACGCGGCTATTTTGCCTGGTCACTGATGGACAATTTTGAATGGGCATTTGGCTACAGTAAACGTTTCGGGCTGGTCTATACAGACTATGAATCCGGACGACGCATCATCAAGCAAAGCGGATTTGCTTATAAAGAGTTGATAACCCGCAAATAACCGGTAAATTGGTGACATGATGAAGGCGCAGTATTTTTATTATGGCAACCATTTACGAAGTTTCTAAAGCAGCAGGTGTTTCGCTGGCTACCGTGTCCCGGGTGATGAATGGCAATGCCAAAGTCAGTGACCGGACGCGACAAAAAGTCGTGGACGCCATGGAGGCGTTAGGTTACAAGCCTAATGCTATCGCCCAGTCTTTAGCTTCAAACCGCACAAACAGTGTGGGTTTACTGGTGTCTGAACTGCACGGCTCCTATTTTGGTGATCTGATGAGCACCATAGAGCTGATCCTTAAAAAACACGGCAAGCACGTTATTATTACCGCGGGCCACGTCGATGAAAGCCGTGAAACAGACGCCATCGATTTTCTGACCAGCCGGCGTTGCGACGCACTGATTGTCCATGCGGAAGCCGTGACTGATGACTATCTGGTTTCCTTAAGCAACGCATCGGTACCGGTGGCGGTGGTGAACCGTAAAGTTAACGGCCTGGAAGATAAGTGTTTTGTTGCTGATAACGTGGATGGTGGTTATCTGGCGACAAAAGCGGTACTGGACAAAGGTCACCGGAATATCGGCTACATCAGCGGACCACTTTTTAAAACAGATGCCTCGGACCGGTTGACCGGACATAAAAAGGCATTAGCAGAAGCGGGTATCAGTTTTGAGCCTTCACTGATGGTTGAGGGAGACTATCATGAGTCGTCAGGTCAGGAAGGGTTTACCAGCCTGCTGGCTCAGCATCCGGATATGACTGCACTGGTGTGCGCTAACGATGAGATGGCCTCCGGGGCAATGACCGCCGCCAGAGAAGCGGGTTTTGCATTACCTGAACAGCTGTCGGTAGTGGGGTTTGATAACGCCATTTTCTGTCGCTATCTGTATCCCAAGCTGACTACGGTAAGTAACCCGGTACGTGCTATGGGTGAAATGGCAGCGCACTGGGTGCTGGAACATGTTTACGACATCAAATGTCCTCAACCTGTCACTCATATTTTTGAGCCTGAACTAATCTTACGGGATTCGCTGGGACCGGCACCCCATGCTTAACAGGCTTTCTCCTTCGTTGCGTTACACACTCATTGTAGCGCTCGGCGGGTTCATTTTTGGCTTTGATGCCAGCGTGATTTCCGGTGCTATCGGTTTCATTGATTTAGCTTTCGGGTTGTCAGACTGGCAGCAGGGGTTTGTTGTCAGCTCTCCCACACTGGGCGCATTAATAGCCATGTGTTGTGCCGGTGCGGTCAGTGACGCTATTGGCAGGCGAAAAACCCTTATCATCATTGCTACGCTGTATCTTGTTTCCGCTCTGGCTTCAGCATTGTCGGTGAATTACTGGATGCTGGTAGGCGCCAGATTTCTTGGCGGCATGGCATTTTGTTCACTGCTAATCGCGCCGGTGTATATCGCTGAAATCAGCGCTCCGGAAAATCGCGGCAAAATGGTGTCAGTAAACCAGCTCAATATTGTCACGGGTCTGGCACTTTCGTACTTCAGCAATTACGCCTTCCTTCAGCTCAGTGGCAGTGATGCGCAATGGGTAAGTGATCTGGGGATCAGTGACAACTGCTGGCGTTATATGTTGGGACTGGAAATGATACCGGCGGCCATATGGTTAGTGCTGTTATTTAAAGTGCCCCGCAGTCCGCGCTGGCTCATGCTTAAAAATCGTCAGGCAGAAGCCGGACAGGTGGTCAGAAAACTGTTCAGTCATGAGCAGGCTGAAAGACAACTGGCGGCTATGAGCCAGTTATCAGAAAACAAACACTGGCGATGGCGGCAGCGGCTTGGATTTCTGGTTGCACCCCGTATGCGCTTTCCTCTCATTGTCGGATTAATACTGGGTGTGTCACAACAAATCACCGGTATAAACGTGATATTTTTCTACGCCCCGACCATTTTTGAGCATAGCGGAGTCGGCACTGACGCGGCTTTTATGCAGGCGATCTGGATAGGGTTAATCAATATTGTTTTTACCATTATTGCTATGGTGACCATTGACCGTTGGGGCAGAAAACCGTTGCTTGTAACCGGACTCTGCGGAGTGATGCTTAGTATGGCAATCTGTAGCTGGGGCTTTAAGCAAGCCACTTATGAACTGAATTCTGTGGAAGTGGCTGAAATTTCACTTGGCGATCCTGCTTTGGCCTCACAACTTGTGCCACTCACTGGCAAGGCATTTTTATCAGACGTTTCCTTTAAGCAGTCTTTAATAAATGCACTGGGACAGGAACAATACAGTCAGCATCAGCGGGTGCTGTTAAGTAAGGGCATTAATATGAATGCACCAGTGGTTCTCTTTGGATTACTGGCGTTTGTGGCATCCTATGCCATGTCTTTAGGGCCTGTCATGTGGGCTATGCTGGCAGAAATATTTCCTAATCAGAGCAGGGCCCTCGCCATCTCCGTGGTGGGCGTAGTTAACTCCCTCTCCAGCTTCCTGGTCCAGTTTCTGTTTCCCTGGGAGCTGATGAATCTCGGTGCCGCCGTCACCTTTGCCTCCTACGGCATATTCGCGCTCATCAGCCTGGTGCTGGTGGTTAAACTGTTTACGGAAACCAAAGGACGTTCGCTGGAGCAAATCTCTGAGGGATTGTAGAGGAGCCTCTTGCGTGTGCAGGCTGACATCAAGGACAGTTGTGAAAGCGAGCGGAGGTGGTAAGTTTGCTCAACAACCCGGTGAAATGGCAGAACTTCCGCTGCCATTATCTGGTTGATTTTGATTGTTTCTCTGCATCACACCCTTAAAGAAAATTACTCTATGAATCTGGCAAACCGGTACCTGAATTATGCATTCACTGGCATGACGTCTGTAATAATTGTACTCACGTTTTTCAAACCTCTCTGGTTTGTAGAGTACGAGGCATTCAGGATAGTTATCCTGATTGGGGGCGGCTTCCTGCCGGTATTGTATTGCCGGAAGTTGCTAAAGGTTGATTCAAATCGTCAAACTTAGCTGCGGTCTTTAACTTACGGGAGCTGTGAGCTATAGGAACTTCTAATACTTTAAACCTCATTTCCTGTGAAGGAGTGGCTATTACTATCGATTCTGCATATTCAACATGTATACTTTTCGTTTATTTTGTTTGTTTCGAATTTTTCGTTTATCTTGTTGTCGTAATTTTAGAGAGCAACAAAACGCCTCTGTCCTGTTGCAAAGGAGAAAACCATGGCTGCATCAAACCTGATTGACAACATTGTTAGTCCAACGAAACACGATATAGATTTGGCCCGGATTAGTGCGCCTGTCTTGTCACAAATTTTAGGTCGCCACCGTGATGAGTCTGCATTTGACGAAACGGTGGCCTTTCTGAATGAAAATGGAGAGCGAGTTGTGCTTCCGGCCAGTGCACTTGAATTGTTAAAGAACATATTAGTTCAAATGGCACAGGGTAATGCTGTTACTCTCGTTCCTGTTCACGCTGAACTCACAACCCAGCAAGCCGCTGAAATGCTTAATGTATCCCGACCGTTTTTCGTCAAACTATTGGAAGAAAGACAAATACCATTTAGTCGCAAAGGTACACATCGTCGTGTGCTATTCAGCGATGTACAGGCTTATAAGGCTAAAATTGATGAAGAACGGATGAAGGTCCTGGATGAGCTTTCAGAACAGGCACAAGAGCTGGGTATGGGGTATTAATCTTGAGGTTTATTGCGCTATTGGACGCAAATGTACTTTACCCTGCACCTCTCAGAGACTTGTTACTTCGTCTGGCAGTAGCTGATGTCTTTGCTGCACGATGGACGGAACGAATTAATGATGAATGGATTAGAAATGTAATAAAAAATAGAGATGACATTTCTCCGGAGCAACTTAACAGAACCCGAATGTTAATGAATGCTCATATTCGTGATTGCCTGGTGAGTCATTATGAAGAGCTTGAATCAAGTTTGTCATTGCCAGACAATGATGACCGGCATGTACTTGCAGCTGCCATCAAATGCGGCGCACAAGCCATTGTCACGTTTAATCTTAAAGACTTCCCTGCAGATGTATTAGATGAATATGGGATAGAAGCAATTGACCCGGACAGATTTATACAAAATCAAATTGATTTGAATCCGGGACTGGTGTGTCATGTGGTCAAAACACACCGTCTTTCCCTTAAGAAACCGCCCAAAAGTACTGATGATTATTTAGAAACATTGCAGGCCCAGGGGCTGGTTGTTTCTGTTGAACTGCTACGCGGGTTTGCTGAAAACCTTTAAGAACATTGGTTTTGAAAACAAACCCCCTCATAGCTTAAAAAGCAGTGCGCCATGCGCAATGCGCTTCTCCATTCACTTTTTACAGTTCAAAAGACAGTCTCACATATGCCTGACGGCCTAACGGGTCGGCGGCGGTAGACAGATACTTGGTGAAAAAGGCTGCCGGTGGTTCGCGGTCGAACAGGTTCACGGCACCCACTGCAATTTGATACTGTTCGTTGCCGCCAAAGCGGAACGCGTATTGTGCATCAATCACCGTGGATGAACTGATCTGTCCCCATGGTGTGGTGTAATTCATCGGCAGGAAGACGTCATCTTCCACACCATCAACAAAGCGCATGGTGACGTTTGCGGAGTGGGCGTTGTGTAACCAGGATACCTGCATAGTGTCGCGGTATTCCGGTGCAACAGAGCCGGGGTTGTTGTCGTTTCTGCGTCCTACCACGTCATACACGGGTTGGTCCGGGCCCACCTGCACGGTGTACTCGTTAATCCAGGTCAGCGAGTTACTGATGCTGAGAATGTGACCGTCGATGATTTCTGTACGGTAATCCAGACGCCAGTCAATGCCGTTTGTTTCGGTTTTACCCGCATTGAAATATCCCACGTTTACCGCCAGTAACCGGCCATCAGCATCCCTGATCAAATCAGGCCCGTTTGGATCCCGCTCTATCACCTGAGTTGCTGTTTCTGCCGTTACCTGATTCTCAAACTCAAAGCTCCAGTAATCTAACGATGTGGTTAATTCATCTGTTACTGTCCAGGTCATGCCGATATTAACGTTAGTTGATTCTTCCGGCTCAAGGTCGGGATTGGCAATTGTATTGATTACACGGAAAGTCCCGTTGTCATTCGGGTCCAGCGGATCAATAGTCTGGCTGACGCCGGAAGATGACTGATTACCCACTGAGTGCGCCAGAGACGGTGCTCTGAAAGCGGTACTGGCAGAGAGTCTGAAGGTGAGATCGTCGTTAGCACGCCAGTTAAGACCTAATTTCGGATCGGTGGTGGTGAAGCGCCCGTAGTCTTCATAGCGCAACGCCAGTTGCATATCTAAATCCAGTGTCCAGGGCAGGAATAACTCTGCAAAGACTGCATCGATGGTCCGTGAGCCTTGTCCCGGAGACTGCTTGCCGGTAAAGCCCCAGCGTCCGGCCTGCGTCGCCGCATCAACAGTGACTTTACGGGTTTCCTTTCTGGTTTGCCCGCCAATAGCCACACCAATCGTTCCGCCGGGCAAATCAAACCAGGAGCCGTTGGCAACAAATTCAATGATTTGATAAATCACTTCATCCGAGGAACGGCCGGGTTGCAACAGGTTGTAAAATACGCGGTCGTCATGGTTAAGCTGATCTTTACCAAATGGGCTGAACCAGACACAGTTTCCTTCACCGGCGGTTTCAGCACTACCCGGGTTGCCAAACGGATCTGTCTGGCAATCAGCACCACCATAACCATTTAAAGCATTTTGCAACATTTGCAGATCAGTGTCCGGCTCTGTATTCAGTGCGCGCTCCTGACTCCACACCCCGCTGACTTCGTACTGCCAGTCAGAGAAGCCCAGCTCACCTTTCCCCCCTAATACTAAATGGGTACCGTCCACGTCAGATTCTGCGAGACGGTAATCCGCATTAATTCCCAGCACACGGCCATTGAACTGGACATCAACGCCGAAAGGGTTATATGGGTTTTCTGCCGGGATAACAGGGGATCCCAGTGAGATGGGCATACTGGCGACACCATATCGATTACCTTCCTGCTTATAGAAGCGGCCTTCGAAGAACATCTCATGCTCATCATTTACCAGGTAATTGGCTGATGCATAGGTTAACCAGGTTTTAGACTCTGGCATGATCGGGTTCATTTGCTGGTAGCTGAACTGGCAAGTGCCGTATGGAAACGGATTGCTGCCAACATAAATGCCGCCGGTGCCTTCGGCAGTACAGTGTGGATCGGCCAGCGTCACTCTGTTGCTGCCTGTATCTGCAGAAATCTGGTCGTACAGGGCGGAATAGTTTACCGGCCCGTTTACGCCGTTATCGATGATGACATCTGAACCATCAGCGCCGACAGGGCGCTCAGTAAGAACGAAGTTCCCCGGCTGCGCTGTGCCTGAGGTATTGTTCGTGGCGGTGACAGCGCGATCTGAATTTTGTAAATTTGACTTGTACTCGTAACTGCTGGCAATCATGCCGTGAAACTTGTCGTTCCCGCCGCCCAGCTTAAATTGCAGCAAGTTAGCCGGTGCATTTTCAATCGCCGTATGTTGCCAACTGGCAGTCACTCCTTCGTAGCGGTCATCGGTAATGATATTCATGGCGCCGGCTATGGCGTCAGAGCCATAAATAGCAGAGGCACCGTCGAGTACGGTTTCAATTCTTCCCACCGCGATAGTGGGAACTAAGGCTGCAAGGTTAGTGTAACTGTTGCGTTTGGTGTCCATTTCCTGTGAAGAAACACGGTGTCCGTTAAGCAATACCAGCGTGGAAGAGGGGCCAAGACCCCGCAAATTAGCAGAACGGGTCTGACGGGATTCTGAGCCGCCGCCGGCGAGGTTATTCACGCCGCCCACACTACCTGTGTTCGCTGTGTTGTTAACAATGATATCATCCACACCGGAAAAGCCGGATTTGAGGATTTCTTCACTGCCGACAATCTGGATGGGTGATGACATGGAAGCCTGTGCATCGCGGGTCACATAACTACCGGTCACTCTGATGACTTCAACGTCTTTTTCTTCTTTGACCTGAGCAAAAACAGTTGTTGATGTTGCCGGGTTAAGCAGAGCGGCGAGAACGGCGAGTTGCAGCTTGCTTCTTAAGAGCGGATGCTTTTTTGATGTGCTGAACATGATATTTAGTCCTGAATCTGGTCGGACGGTAACCACTAATGCCGTCCTGTTTTATGTGTTTGCCAGCTCCTGGCCGGCAGTCCTTATCAGTTCTCATCACACCATGGTGATATCAATAAGTTAAATTGATTTATACTATTAATTAACAAATTTTTAATATGAATGGGTTTTAAGCTTCTGAAATATAATGATTTGGTGTTGAGTGGATAAGCTAAATTTTTTCGTTAGCCCATATAGACATTATTTAAGTATGGTTTTGGCGGGGGCTAACTGAAAAGTCTCTTTTGATTTACCGTTTACCGGTGCGTCGATGACGCCGGGTTCTGTACCGTGCTCAACCCATTGTTGCAGGGCAGGAAACGCATCAAATTCGCTGATAAACGCGCCGCCGGCGCAGTGAGACATACCCGGCACTTCGTAATATCTGGCATTAAAAGGCGCTCCGGTATTTGCCGCGGCATCACGGAAATAGCGTGCCGTATCGGCTGATGATACAACCGGGTCTGCCAGGCCATGATAAATAATGAGTTTTCCGCCTTGTTGCATGAAGGCAGACAAATCCGTTTCTGTGGCGTCTATACGCGGGGAGAGAGTGTTGCTTGCCCGCTGATAATCTGTGTGCCAGTCAAATGTCCATGGATCCCATGCCGCCTGATCAAATGCCCACAAACGCCAGAAGTCAGCTCTGGCAGGTTGCGAAGGATTTTTCGGATCGGCCATATAGGCGGCCCAGCCTGTCCCTCCGGTGTATTCACTGCCGGGTGGAAAACCGGGATAGATTTGCTCACCGGTGACAGGATCGACCGGACCCTGATAAATCTTCTGTATACGGGATAGCTTATCAGCGCTCAGGCATTGGGTATCACTGTCTTTTTGACAGTGCAAAACGGTGAGATCCGGCTTGCAGGACTCTGTTCGCAGGATCACGCCCTTCGCCGGGCCTGATTCTTCGCTGCACTGTCGGGCAACGGTTCGGGAGAGTAAAGCGAGATCCGGTTTGGTGATCACCGTTTCTCCCGTTTGTTTGTCATGAAATTGCTGAAAAAGCCACAGAAAGACGGCATTAAGGGCAACCCGGTTGTTGCCCGGCGCCCCTGCCAGCACACCATCAAAATCCTGCGGAAAATACTGAACACTGGCAAGCGCCTGGTGACCGCCGGTGGAACATCCGGAAAAATAGCTGAACTGCGGTGCATCACCATAGGCATGCTCAATAAGGGTTTTACCTGTTTTACTTAACGCATGAACCGCATACCGTCCCCAGTAATCAATCCGTTCAGGTACGTCTGAGGCAAAACTTAAATCGTCTCCGCGATGGCCGGTGTTCGTGGCCCCCACAGCAAACCCTTTATTCAGAAATGTCGTCATGGCGCTCTGGGCTATACTGTCGCTGTAGCCCCCGTTTCCAAAGGCAATAAACCGGCCATTCCATTTATCCGGCGCGGGCAGCCAGGTGTATACCTCAATGAATGAATCCGCCGACCGGCTGAGCGTTGCAGGCCGCACCTGCGTGGTCACGCGGCAATGTTGCGCTTCGGTTTCAATGCGGCTGGCAACGCCGTCTTCCGGCAAGACTTGTTTGATGGCGTTGCAAAAGCCGGTTAAATCATCTGCTGCCAGTGCATGAGAACCCAAAAGGAAAGTGACAGCGGCAATCTGGCTCAGCAGTAACCGGCTTAAGAACACCCGGCTCACTGTGCATTCTGCCTGTTCAGCATTGCCAGACCGGCGCGGGATGTACTTTGCCGTTGCAGTGCCTTGTTTATCCATAATCCGGTTTCACTGAGTTTGTGTAAATCGATGCCGTGGTTAAATCCTTCGCGGTCAAGCAGATAAACAAGATCCTCAGTGGCAACATTACCGGTAGCCCCTTTTGCGTAAGGGCAACCGCCAATGCCGCCTACAGAAGCATCAAAGGTTCTGATGCCTTCTTCCAGTGAAACATAAATGTTGGCAATGGCCTGCCCGTAAGTGTCGTGCATGTGCATGGCAATTTTGTGTGGCGGTATGCTTTGTAACAGGGCTTTCAGTAACTGCCTGATGCGCCCCGGCGTGCCGGTGCCGATGGTGTCACCTAAAGACACTTCAACACAGCCCATATCAAACAGCTTCTCTGTTACATCAATCACACTTGCGTGTGAAACGTCACCATCGTAAGGGCAGCCTGCAATGCTGGATACATAACCCCGCACCGGGATGCCTGCTTGTTGTGCCGCGCGGGTGACCTCTGCGAAACGAGTCAGGCTGGTGGCAATATCGCAATTCAAGTTTTTATGGGAAAACCCTTCTGATGCTGAAGCGAATATCGCCACTTCATCTGCACCGGCACTCATCGCCTGCTCAAAGCCTTTCAGGTTAGGTGTGAGGGCTGAGTAAATCACCCCTGCTTTCCGGGATATGCCTTCAAATACGGCAGGGGTATCCGCCATTTGCGGAACGCGGTCCGGGCGAACAAAACTGCCGGCCTCAATATGTGTTAACCCGCATCCGGCAAGCTGGTTGATGAGCATAATTTTCGTGTTCAGGGAAACCGGTAACCGCTCGCTTTGCAGGCCATCTCTGGCACCCATTTCCACTATCTTAATATCGGTTTTCGTCATGTTTTTACCCTGTAACGACTTTTATAAGGGGATCACGCCAAGCAACACGGCTACCAGCGTCATAAATAACGACACGCCGGCCAGTAAGGGCAGGGCGTAGCGCTGATGATCTGCCAGACTGATTTGCGTAAGACCAATAAGCAGGAATGTCGCCGGTGTTAACGGGCTCACCGGAAATCCGGTGGTCATTTGTCCCAGCAGTGCACCGTGTGCCACGCTGACAGCAGGCAGGCCCGATTCAGCAGCAATGCCAGCCAGTACCGGCATAATGCCGAAGTAAAAAGAGTCCGGGTCAAACAACAGGCTCAGGGGCATGGATAATACGGCGACCACAAGAGGCATGTTTCCGGTTAATGCCTCAGGTAACAAGGTACTGCCACTTGATGCCATGGCGTCCAGCATGCCAGAGTGCTTCAGTACGCCGGTAAAACATCCGGCAGCAAACAGTATGCTGACCATCATGAATACCGGTGCAGCGTGATTATCGATGGTTTTTTTCTGCGCTTCCTGGGATGGGGCATTAATCAGCAAAGCGGCAAGCGCACCGCCGGTAAATGCCACTACAGGGGGGAGCAGACTGGCGACGATAGCGCTTATAACAATGACTATAAGCGCAATGTTGATGAACCATTTCACGTCTGCCCGGCGCGTTTGCTGTGCTGAAGTGATGGACGTATCTGAAATCGCATTTTGTTTCAGCCGTTCTTTATGGCCCATCCAGTAAGCAATCAGGAGCACAAAAGCAAAGCCACTGAGATGGACCGGCAGAACGGGCGCGTACAGCTCCATAACCGGTACGTCGAGGGCGGCAGCTGCACGGATGGTAGGACCACCCCAGGGAAGCATATTGTTGACACCTGCCGACATCGCTACCAGTGCTGCCAGCTTTTTGCGCTCAATATTCAGTGCATCAAAAACCGGTAATACCGCAGGTATCACAATTAAAAACGTACTGGCGCCGGAGCCGTCCAGATGCACCAGTGCGGTAATCAGCACGACACCGGTGAACAGTTTTCTCGGGTCGCTGCCGCACACTTTCAGCACGCCGTTGATAAAGGGCGTAAACACATGGTTGTCGTTCATGATGCCGAAAAACAATATGGCAAACATGAACATGACCGCCACCGGAGCAATAGCGGTGATCCCCTGAACCAGGTAGCCGGGTACCGCCATGCCTTCGCCGGCAATCAGCGCGCCCGCCACAGGGATAGCGACAAGTGCAACCAGCGGGGAGAGCCGTTTGCTGACAATAGCCAGCAAAACGGTCACGATGGTCAGAAAGCCGGTGAGCGCTAACATAGGCTGTTAACGGGCTTCTGCGGCAGTCGCTTCAATCAGGTACTGACGAAACGGTACCTGTTTAGCAAAGGGAGGCGGCGTAATAACCTGCGTCATAAAGACCACCAGGCTTTGGGTTTCGGGGTTGACCCAGAACACCGTATTGCCGGAACCTGCCCAGCCGAAAGACCCGTCGGGCATGAAGTTTTCAGCTTCGGTGTCCGGTGATCCAATCGCAAAGCCGTATCCGAACGCCATCGGGGCGTCATTACCAAATTCTTCAATGGTAATGCGTGGCGCAAATAAGGCATCCACAGACGCTTCGGTTAACAGCCGCTTACCGTTATAAGTACCTTTATTTGCCAGCATTGTGGCAAACGCCACGTAATCAGATGCGGTGCCGGCCAGTGCGCCGCCACCATCGAGTAAGCGGTTTGCATCTTTGTAATCGGTATTTTCTGCCGTTTCTATGACCTTCAGACCATTCTCAGTCATCAGATAGTTGGTCACAAACCGGTTGAGATCGTCACCGGTAACAAAAAAGCCGGTGTTGTTCATCCCCAGTGGTGTAAACAGGTTGTTTTCAAGCCAGTTATCCAGCCGCTCGCCGGTAACCGTTTCAATAATTTTACCCAGCAGGGTAGTGGAATAGCTGTAATCAAACGTTTCGCCCGGTTGGCTCAGCAGCGGGGCCGCGGCGAGTCGTTCAGCCAGTTCCGTGAGATTGCGCGCCGGCGCACCGTCTGTTGGCAGTGTGCCAACGGGGGTATCACGCTTCACGCCATATTTGCGGTAATACTGGTGAACCGGTGTGTTGCCGGTAAAGTGATAGGTTATACCGGATTTATGGGCCAGCAGGTCATCAATGGTCATTTGCCGCTTTACCGGCTCCGTGACCATGTTCTCAAGGTCGCCGGACACATAAACCTGTGAGTCTTTGAAGGCTGGCAGATACTTGCTGACAGGGTCGGATACCTGCAATTTGCCCTGCTCCTGCAGCATCATAATGCCCACACTGGTAATGGGTTTGGACATAGAATAAAGACGAAAAAGGGTATCATCCGTCATCGACGTTTTGCTGCCAGTATCCTGATACCCGTTCACATAATGATAAACCGGCTTGCCCTGCTCAATAATTGTGGTGACTGAGCCCGGCATTGTGCCGTTTTCAACCAGCGTATCTAATTTAGCAGACAATGCCACAAACCTTTGGTCATCCTCTGCAGCAGGCGTTGCACATCCGCTCAGCGAAGCAAAAGTAAAAAGCGCAGCTGCACCCAGAATGTATGATTTTGCCTGAATGTTGAAACTCATTTTTCACTCCGTTCAGTGCTGAATATGATGTTTTTATCCTGTAACTCCAGGATAGCATCGTGGCTGTATCCTAACCCTTCAAGAATGCTCACCGTATGCTGGCCGGGTAGCGGTGGCGGTAAATCGTCTGTGACTTCCCCGTCAACATTGAAAGGTTTGCCGGGTTGCCGTAAGCGGCCTTCAGAGGGGTGCTCGTATTCATTGAAAAAGCGGATGGATGACAGATGCGGGTCATGAAGTAAGCCATCAATGTTGTTCACCGGAGCAAACGGAACGTCAATTTCAGTCAGTGCGGTGACCCATTCTTCCGTGGTCCGCGCAGGAGTGGCTTCACTGACAATTTTATACAGCGAGCCCACGTTTTCGCTCCGCTTTACCGGATCGGTCACCGTGGCGTGCACTGTCATATCCTCGCGTCCAATCAGGCGGAAGAAGCGCTGCCAGTGACGGGTGCTGTAGGGCAAAATACTGATGTAACCGTCTGCCGTGGGAAAAGGTTTACGGTAGGGCGAATTCAGCCGTTCATAGCCGGTGCCGCCCAGAGGCGGTACAAAGGTTTCGCCGGCCAGTTGCTCTGTCATCAGAAATGACACCATGCCTTCAAACATAGGGGCTTCAACGCAGGTGCCCTCGTTATGTTTCAGGCGATGAACCACGCCTGCCAGCACCGACATGGCCAGATGCATACCGCCCACTTTGTCGCAAATAATCGTGGGAATAAAACGGGGCTGACCGTCAGATGTGCGGTTCAGATAGGCAATGCCGCTTTCCGCCTGAATAATGTCATCGTAAGCGGGTTTGTGGGCATACGCGCCGCTCTGACCGTAGCCGGGCGCAAAGCAGTACACAATCTTATCGTTGATTTTCTTTACCGCAGGGTAGTCGATACCGAGACGCTCTGCGGTGGCCGTACGCATGTTGTGAACTACCACATCGGCTTCTGCGATCAGCTTTTGAAGTATTTCCTGTCCGCCCTCACTTTTTAAATCAAGGGCAATGGCTTTTTTATTGCGGTTACAGTTAATGAAGCCCGCGCCCATTTCCGCTGAACGGCCGGGTCTGACGGTTCTGAATAAGTCCCCGGTGATGTTCTCTACCTTGATAACGTCTGCACCAAAATCACCAAGGAATTGCGTTGCATAGGGCCCTAAAACGATGGTCGTCAAATCAAGGACCTTGATCCCGTTGAGCAACGAAAACATAGATTCTCCTCAGATAAGCCGGCAGGATTGAAAGGGTAACGTGCCGGCTACTTTATTTTTACAAGTTGTTCATACTATGCGGAATGGTTATCTATCAGGCAAATCAATTAATTCTATAATTCAATATTGAAAATTTATTAATTGGCCGGGGCCTTGTCAGCCCCGCTGCCGGAATTTATTGAAAGTCTTTAGCGTCGAGATTGAAGAAGCGCACTGCGTTATTAAACAGAATATCGCGCTTTTGCTGCTCAGTGAGGTAGTCAGCATCCTTGATGACATTGATAGAAGTTTCCATCAGGCCCGGCCAGATCAACAAGTCGGTTCCGTACAAAATCCGTCGGCCAAACCCGGCTGTCACCAGACGTTCTATGTAGCGGTTTACTTCGGCCAGTGGGTAACTCCAGATCATGCCGGCAATGTCCACATATACATAGGCATGAGCGCCCATCAGTGCAATCATGGCGTCATCCATAGGATAACCGGCGTGCATCACCCATATTTTTAATTTCGGGTGACGGGCAAGCATGTCTTCCAGTTCGAAGGGGTTGCCCAGTGATGCGCGGTAATCCGGTGAGGTGAGGTTCGCCATGCCGTTGCCGCCGGTGCCCATGTGAATAGCAACGGGGATTTTTAACTCTTCAGCAATGGCAAAGTAGGGATCCAGTGACATATCAGAAGGCGACATACCGCGGTACTGGGGCGCTACTTCACCAACAACCTTGTAAAATCCACTCTCAAGCGCCGTTCTGAATTCATCCGGTGACATATCATCAGTGAGACTTAATGCCATACCCAGTGACGGGACCACTCTGTCCGGTGCAGCCTCGTGCATGGCCCGCAATACATCATCATCGCCACTGGCGACCATGGTAACGTTCAGCCTTTGTGCTTCACTGATGGCTTTTGCAATGTAGTCGTCAGTGGACGCAGCTGACGCCAGCGGTTGCTCACAGTTTGTGTTCATAAATGAAGGCGGTGCTTGATGAGGATCGCCGCCCGGCATATCGGTAAGGAACCAGGGACACATGGGGCCGGCTTTGCCGTTTACCTGCATGGCATGCACGTGCACGTCGATAACAGGCAGAGGCTTATCCGCTGAGGTGGCAGGCGTCAGTGCGGTGGCCATCCACAGACCCGTTGTTAAACACAGTGCTTTGTAGGGAAGAGGTAACGGCATGGCATGATCCTTTTTGATGTTGTTTGATCCGGAGCTGAAGTTCAGAAATCAAATTAACCTTTTTTAGATTAAAAGTTTACATTTTATTCATACTATGATTTTCTATAATCCATAACTCCAATAAATAAATTGTATAAATCTATAGTTTATTCTGATTAATCGGGCGTGCTCACGTGGTCAACATCAAACATCTCAAAGCCTTTATTGCTCTTGCCACAGAACTTCATTTTACCCGGGCTGCAGAACGTGTTTGCCTCACCCAGCCAGCATTAAGTTCGCTGATCCAGCAGTTAGAACAGGATTTCGGGATCCAGCTTGTAAGAAGACATACCCGTCAGGTTGAACTGACGCCTGCCGGAGAAGAATTTCGCGACACGGCAGAAAAGCTGGTGGCTGACTTTGAGCAGGCCATTTACGACGTCAAGACTTACAAGTCCATAAAGCGGGGCAGGCTGGATATAGCGGTGCTGCCCTCAGTTTGCAGCTCTTTGCTGCCACGGGTGCTGAAACGGTTTAACAGCGATTATCCGGATATCCGGTTAAACATTCAGGACTGCGCCGGACAGGAGATCATCAATGCGCTGAATGAAAAGCGGATTGATTTCGGCATTTGTTATGCCCAGTCTGACAAAGAAGTGGAAGCACTGACCCTAATAAAAGATGCCATGGTGGTGGTGTGTTCTGATACACACCCTCTGGCAAAAGAGAAATCAGTCAAATGGGCACAACTGGCAAATCTGTCGGTCATTGCCATGAACAAAGGTACGACGATCCGTACCCTCATCGACAGCACTGCACTGGCGCAGGATATGAAACTGGATATTATTCTTGAACCCATGCAGATGACATCTGCTTTTGCCTACGCAGAAGCCGGACTGGGCGTGGCAGTATTACCCAGTTCAGGAGTTCCGGCACGCATGTCCCCGGGATTGCGGGCGATCGAGCTTACTCACCCCGTGGTAGAAAGAAATATTTCATTGCTCCGCCGTAGGGGGGTTGCCTTGTCTCCCGCCGGTAATATTTTAAAGCAGTATCTGATGGAGGCGGTTAACAGGGCAGAATAGTAACCTGACATGGCAAAATTTCATAAATGTGACCAGAATTAAGATACTTAACGTCTGCTTTATATACCGATAAGAATTTTTGAAAGAGTTATATTACAGTGACTTCGATAACAACAATGAGATCACGACATGAATATTACCCAAAACCTGAATACTCTGGACAGAAGTCTGCGGGGAGTGATTGGTGTGTTATTTACCGCCTTCGCTCTGTTCAACGGTAACATCATCGAAGAACCTGTCATCGAAGTCCTTATTGGTATATTCGGTTTTCTTAATCTTATTTCCCTGTTCACCGGATGGTGTCCTGTTTATCACGTAGCGGGGATCAGTACCCGTAACAGCGATCAGTAACTGGCGGTTGCGTTATAGATGGTACAACTCTCTGAGTTAACCAGAGACAAATCTTTCAGAACCAGACTTATCCTGGCGTGTCTTGGTGTGTCGCTGTTTGTATCTGTCATTTACGTCGTAGTGTCTTACCGGCTCACCGCAGAACTGGGCGTGGAAACCGGTTTGCAGGCGATGGAAAAAGAAGCCAACATCATTTTAAGTGAACTGGTTTCCAACAATGACGGACTCGCTGCCAGTGCAGCCTCTGTGGCGACTATGATCTACGGAGGAAACGAGGAAGAAGCAGGTATTTTTGCCCGTGTCAGCCGCGACGAAGGTATTTGGGTTTATGTTCGTGGATTGAAAGCCGGTCAGGCGGATGATTTTCGTCAGTACCTTGCAGATCACACTGATCTCGCCAGAGGCATGCTGGAGTTCGGTGATGAAAAATTTCTGTACATCCATGCTGAACGAAACGGTTATAAACTCGACCTCATCCAGACTACTACTTCTCTGGACCTCACCATGGCCATGGTGGCTAAGCGACTCTCTATTGTGTCTGTTATCGTATTATGGATCGCCATCTGGCTCGCGCTGACGTTATCGTCTTTTATTGCTAAACGGGTGCAACAAAAGAATGATGCACTGGCGAAAATTGCAACCCACGATGGCCTGACAGGCTTTCCAAACCGCCGTTTTCTGGATGACTTACTGGAAACCTGTATCGATAACGCTTCCTCTTCGACAGACAGTAAGGATGAACCGGTCGCGGGGCAGGGTTGTTTATTCGTCATCGACCTGGATAAATTTAAAGAGGTAAATGACTCTTTTGGTCATGCTGCCGGTGACAAGTTGCTCGTTGAAATTGCCCTCAGATTGCATGGTACATTAAGCAGCAATCAGGTACTGGTAAGGGTTGGCGGTGACGAATTTATAATCTGGGCCCCCGGCCTTAATATTGATGAAGCTAAAGGGCTGGCAAAGTCTCTGGTGGAGCAAAGCGATGTGCCGGTGATGATTAATAATCTGGCGATTAATACCGGTGCCAGTATCGGGATTGCCCATTATCCTACTCACGCTGATTCCGGTGAAAGCTTAATCATTAACGCTGATACAGCGATGTACAAAGCTAAGCAACTGCGCTGTGGCTGGATGCTCTTTGACGAAAGCAATGCGGTTGATTATAAAAAGCAGCTCAGATTACGCGCTGAACTGACCGGTGCGCTGGAGCGGGAAGAGATCAAGCTTTATTATCAGCCAAAGGTCTCTCTGAATGACGGACATATTATCGGGGTAGAGGCGCTGGCACGCTGGCATCATCCCATTGACGGGATACTGCCGCCGGGAGCATTTATCGATTTGATTGAGCATAGCGGCCGGGTACAGGAGTTTGGCCGTTATATTATCTGTCAAAGTATTAAGCAACTGGCGGCGTGGCGCTCACAGCAGATTGAACTTCCTCTGGCATTGAATTTGTCTCCCTATAACTTGCTGGACCCCGGTCTTGTGGACTTCATTGCAGGCACATTGGAACAGTTTGATGTGCCTGCCAGTTTGCTGGAAATTGAGCTCACAGAAAGCGAAACCAGCATGAATATCGAAAGTATTCAAAGTCGTCTGGATGCCCTCAAAGTATTGGGCGTCACGCTGACCATCGATGACTTTGGTACAGGGATGAGCTCTCTGGCTTATATCGCCAACCTCAATGTGAATATTATTAAAATTGACCGCGCGTTTATTTGCGACATGCTGACGAACGATAAACATCTCGCAATTGTTTCTACAGCACTTGCCTTATCTAAATCCTTTGGCTGTAAAATGGTTGCAGAGGGAATTGAAGAGAAAGCGCAGGCAGAAAAACTGCTGGCAATGGGGTGTGACTATGGTCAGGGCTACCTGTTCTCCAAACCCGTAGAAAGTAATGCGATAACCGCACTGTACCTGAAAGGCGGATCTCTGCTTTAACCTGTAATCTCTACACTGTTGCGGGAGGATATTTCTTCCCGGCTACCTCCTTACAACCTGCTTTTTCATTCTAAGTTATTGATTTAAATGGGCGGCACTGGCTTTGCATCACCTAACTCCGAATGATTATTCATTGTTCTCAAAAGACATATCAATTCAGGAGGTCATTATGATGAACACGAAGAAAACATTAGCTGCTGTATTTGTTACTGCTACTTTATCCAGTGTTGCCGGTGCCGCTGCTGCCAAACAGGTTGAAACACAGACCGGTGCCATGCAGCCGGTGAAAATGGAAAATCAGCAACAGACCAACGCCCGTGACCGGATGAATAAAGCTGTGATGCAGGCTCAGGACTCCAACACCACAACGCGTCTGGCAGATATGCCGGATACTTGGATAACGCTCACCGGTGAAGTCACTGATGTGGATTCAAAGTTCTTCACGCTGGATTACGGTGACGGCACCATTTTTGTAGAGCTCCATAATACTGACCTGGATGCACAGGCTTATGAAGAGCTTGAAGGGAAGGATGTCATGGTAACCGCACAGCTGGATGATGGTTTATTTACTGACTCCCGAATCGTGGCACAAAGTGTCTTTGTGGACGAGCTGGAAACGACCTTTCTGGCTGACGATGTGGACCAGCACTCTGCAGATATGTATCTGAGCGCGGCAAACTCACTGGACGTGGATGACGAAGAAATGGTGCTGGTGGGTACAGTTCAGTCTATCGGTAAAAAAGCACTGCAGCTAAAAGTAGGCGACTCAACGCTGACTGTCGAGCTGGACGATCTTGATGACATGCCGTTGGATCAGGATGGCAAGCTCACCTTGATTAAGGGCGAGCGGGTCCGCGTTACTGGCGAGATGGAAGAAGAATTCTTCAATACCTTCACCGTTGAGGCCGAAGGCCTGATGAAAATGAAAAGCTAATTTGACGAAACGTAAAGCGCCCGCCCTCCGGCGGGCTTTGTTTTCTGTGAACATTTATTATCACCGCTGAGGAGAAACAATAGTGAATCCCATAGCCAATATGTCCGGACTGAAAACGGCAATAGCCAATGGTGAAGAAGAGAGAGTAAAGCAACTGCTGACGGGACAAACGCTGGACGAGTTGCAGAAAAGCTATCTGATAGATCTTGCAGACCTAGCCGGTAATGAGTCAATTAAAACATTGCTTCAGGACGCACCTGAAAAGCCTTGAGCGATTACTTAACTTGTTATCTTTATCGGGCCAGCTATCCCCTGGGATAGCTGGCTTTTTAGATCCCGATTAAACTTCGCGTTTCTAATCTTTAAAATCAATTTAAACAATCAATTTACTTCGTTTTATTCAAAAATAGTAATCGACCATAATCTTCTCAACGGACAGAAACAGTCTCTACCCGAGCACTTAAATAAAAATCTGTCCATCACAATAGTGTCAGTTCAGAAGGATAATATTATGAGTCAGTGTCCATTTTCGGGTAAGAACCCTCAATCAGTTACGTTAACCTCGGCTAACGGTGCGCCGGTTGCGAATGATAATCAAAGTCGCACTGCGGGTCGTCGCGGGCCGGTGACTTTCGACAATCACTACCTGTTTGAGAAGCTGGCTCACTTTAACCGCGAGCGTATTCCCGAGCGTGTTGTCCATGCCAGAGGCAGTGCGGCTTACGGCACCTTCACGCTGACCAACAGCCTGTCGGATTATACGATAGCTGATTTCCTGCAGCAGGAAGGTCAGCAAACACGGGTATTTCTGCGCTTTTCGACAGTAGGCGGCGGTCAGGATTCAAGTGATTATGCCCGTGATCCCCGTGGCTTTGCTGTGAAGTTTTACACTGAGCAGGGAAACTGGGATATGGTGGGCAATAACACGCCGGTATTCTTCTTACGGGACGGGATTAAATTCCCCGACTTCATCCACAGTCAAAAGAAGAATCCGCGGACTAATCTGCCTGATCCGCAGTCGGTTTACGAATTCTGGGCGAATAACCCGCAATCGTTGCACCAGTCCACCATTTTGATGTCTGACCGCGGGATCCCGTTATCATACCGCCATGTGAACGGATACAGCTCTCACACTTTGAGTTTATGGAACAGTAAAGGTGAGCGTTACTGGGTGAAATGGCACTTCAAAACTAATCAGGGGATTAAAACGCTGACCAGTGAAGAAGCTGCACAAATGCCGGCCTTCGGCGCACAGCAGGACCTGGTTGCCAGCATCGATAAAGGTGACTATCCATCCTGGACGGTGAAGATACAGATCATGACGGAAGAGGAAGCCCGCAGATACCACATAAATCCTTTTGATTTAACGAAAGTATGGCCGCACAAAGACTTCCCGTTAAAGGAAATCGGGCAGCTTGAGCTGAACCGTAATGTTGATAACTACTTTGCAGAAACGGAGCAGGCGGCGTTTGCACCGAATAATTTAGTACCGGGGATTGGTGTATCGCCGGACAGAATGTTACAGGCGCGCTTGCTGGCTTATCAGGATGCACACCGTTACCGTGTGGGCGCGAATGTGAATCAGATCCCTGTAAATGCGCCAAAATGCCCTGTGCACAACTACCAGCGTGACGGTGCTTTTGCCGGTATTAACCCTGCACTGGCGAGCAGTGGTGCTAACTTCTATCCGAACAACCGCGCTATGGCCGGTGAGCCGGCAGAAGCTGTGCAATATGCAGAGCCACCCATGCCGCTGGAGCAGGATGCATGGCTGGACATTTACGATACGCAGGATGATGATAACTTTTCTCAGGCCGGCGAGCTGTACCGCATCATGAACGAATCGCAAAAGCAGCAACTGGTACGCAATATTGCAGATGGTTTAAGCCAGGCAACTGCTGAAGTGCAGGAAGCCATGTTTGCACAATACGATGCCGCCGGTGAAGACTACGGCCGCAGAGTAAAAGAAGCTGTGATGGCAAGACTGACTGGCGGCTAAACGCCGGTAAGAAAAAGAAGGGGCCGGTGAGGTAAGTCACCGGCCCTTTTTATTTAAGCGTTGCAGCTATATTTGCAACCGTAAAACGACTAAGCCAGCACCTTAGCGCCCAGCGGTAACCTGCGAACCACTTTACCGGTTATGCTGCTGATGGCATTTAAGATAGCCGGAACGGCAGGCGGTACGCCGGGCTCCCCGATCCCTGATGGCGGCTTCACGGAGTCTACCGTAAACACTTCCACCGCAGGTGCTTCATTGATACGAAGAACCGGATAATTGTGGAAATTGCTCTGTGTTACCACACCGTCTTTCAAGGTGATTTCCTGTTTCAGGAATGACATGGCAAACCCGATCCCGCCCTCTACCTGTGTCGCCACATTGACCGGGTTAATTACCTGGCCGCAGTCCACAGCGCAGTACACCTTGTCTACTTTGTAGGTGTTGTCTGCGCGCACTGTGACTTCCGCCACCTGGGCAACGATGGTGTTAAACGACTGACGTATGGCAATACCCCGTGCACGCCTTTCGCCCTCTTGGCCTTGCGGAAGTGGCGTATTCCAGCCGGATTTTTCAGCAACGAGATCCAGCACGTTTAAAAATTCAGGCGCATCAGCCAGTAATTTACGTCTGAACTGGTAAGGGTCCTGTCCGGTTTTAGCGGCAATTTCATCAATTAGCACTTCACCGACAAAGGCCGAGTGCGTATGACCTACAGAGCGTAACCACGAAACAGGTACATCACCCTTAACCAGGTGCTGTTCTACCAGCATGTTTTTAATGGCGTAGGGCAGGCCGTGAGCACCTTCCATCAGCGTATGGTCAACCTGCGTGGCCGGCATGGGGAAGAAACTTTGCCCCACAACACGCCAGCGCCAGGAAGCCACACTGCCATCGGCGTTAATCATGATTTTGTTGTTGTGTACTGTCATCGGGCGATACTGCATGCCCCCCATGTCTTCTTCCCGCAGCCACACCATTTTGATTGGCACGTTTATGCCCTGAGCACGGGCAACTTTAGCAATACGGGTTGCTTCTATTACAAAATCGCAGCCCGGGCCGGCACGGCGGCCGAAACTGCCACCGGCGTAAAGCTGAGTGATCTGCACTTTTTCAACCGGCAAACCGGTTTCTCTGGCGATGGCTGCCTGGTCTGCGGTATGCCATTGTTCGCCATTCCACATATGACAGCTGTCTTCCTGAAGGTGAATCAATGCGTTCATCGGCTCCATTGCTGCGTGAGCCAGGTAAGGCAATTCAAACACCGCATCGATTTCATAACCGCCTTCAGGCACTTCAGCTAATTGCGGGCCGGTGTTTGCTACTTCAAGCCCGGGCGTCGCGGCCAGTTGTCTGTATTCTTCAAACAGGGCTGCGGTACCGGCGTGTGAACCGGTATTCCCGTCCCATTGAATATTCAGCGCATCACGGCCTTTCTTCGCAACCCATGTGTTTTTGGCAAGCACAGCTACGCCGCCCTGAATCACGTTGTCACCGGGGATTTCCAGTACAGCAACGACGCCAGGCACCGCCATGGCAGGCGCCTTATCCACGCTCGCCACTTTAGCGAATTTTCGTGGCGGGTGGGCAATGACGGCTACCAGCATATCCGGTAGTTTGATATCCTGAGTATATACCGCTTTGCCGTTTACTTTTTCCGGCACGTCGACACGGCGCATGCCT
The DNA here is from genome assembly GCF_040148705.1 of Alteromonas sp. NFXS44. NCBI lineage: Bacteria > Pseudomonadati > Pseudomonadota > Gammaproteobacteria > Alteromonadales > Alteromonadaceae > Alteromonas > Alteromonas sp. NFXS44. The sequence goes on from NZ_JAGDEA010000005.1 coordinate 79,996, forward strand.
TCCGCTTTTCCAATGCGCTGATACTCTGCCGGTTTTTTAAACGTAAGTGTTCTTGCATCAGGCACCGGTAACTCTGCAGCGGCATCGATAAAGGCACCGTAACCGGTACGCTTATTCGTTGCTTTGTGAATAACGATACCGTCTTCCACAACCAGTTCTTTAAACGGGACTTTCCACTCCAGGGCAGCCGCCTGAAGTAACATATGACGTGCCGATGCTGCTGCGGTTCGCATTACATTCCATGCACCGGCCATAGCAGTACTGCCGCCGGTGCCCTGCACGTTAAAACCTACCGCCGCCAGTGCCGGGTTGCCGTATTTTTCTAAATCGGCAGGGGAGCCTGTTACCTGCAGTTGCTCCGGTGTAATGTGTAATTCTTCTGCCGCCAGCGTGGCAAGGCCGGTAAAAGTACCCTGGCCCATTTCTATGTAGCTGGAAATAATCGTAACAAAGCCGTTTTTATCGATTTGAATAAACGCGTTGGGCATAAAGACATCAGAACCGGCGTTTTCTGCTGCCAGTGCAATCTGGCCTTTAAAGTTTACTGCCAGTGTCAGTGCGCCCATTCCGGCCAGAAACTGTCTGCGGGTAATAGCAACACCGTGTTGCGCTGTTTCAGGTTGTTGCTGATGTTGAGGAGGGTTAATGATCATTATTTCAGCTCCCTTGCCGCACGGTGAATAGCGCTGCGGATCCGTGGATAGGCTGCGCAACGACAAATGTTTCCGCTCATGGCGGCATCAATATCATCATCATCAGGCGCAGGTTTCTCTTTCAGTAACGCGACCGCAGACATGATTTGACCAGACTGGCAATAACCACATTGTGGCGCCTGCTCCTCTATCCAGGCAGCCTGAACAACTGCACCGATCCTGTCGGTTTCAGCGGCTTCAATGGTGGCGACAGCGGCTCCTTCCAAAGCCAGCATCGGAGTGACGCAGGATCTGACCGGCTTGCCATTTACGTGCACGGTACATGCACCGCACTGGGCCATACCGCACCCGAACTTTGTGCCGGTAAGCGCGATTTCATCTCGTAAATACCACAACAGTGGCATTTGCTGGTCTCCGTCAAAGGTTTCGGGACGACCGTTTACGGTAAGCTTAATCATGATATTTCCCTTGAAGCTGGCCTGTTCAGATTACGGGTTTCAAAATGTTTGTATGCAGGGGGAAAGCGATTCTTTGTGGTGGCAGCATATGCATTGCGCTAATGCGTAATATGAATCTTTAGATCCCTGACTGTAAAAGATAGCGCTAATTTGCAGAGAAGCGATAGTCTGATCCTGTGAAAGTATTGCCTGATCCTCCGGGGGCTTTTTAATGGTATATCCCGGGGATATACGGCCCCTTTCAATCTACTGTAACCCATCTATTTATTAAAAAGATTCATAGGTGCTATGCACAACTTTTGAAAAACTTTGGCGGTGGTTTGGCGTAATCTGAATAACCTTTCCAACATCAGGAACTCAGTTTTATGCATACTTTTGCAACGTCATTCAGTGTGGTCTGTTTACTTGCTATTTCTTCATTGTCTTCGGCGCAATCTCTTGAAGTCACGCAAAACGGTGAACAGCAGGCAATCACCGGCTCAGACAAGTTCTTCACCGGTACCAGCATCGTGAATCCGTATTTCAGTAACAAAGAAGCCGGTGTTTCCGGTGCCAGTGTCACTTTTGCGCCAGGTTCACGCTCGGCCTGGCACACCCATCCCAAAGGACAACATCTCGTTATTACTGAAGGTACGGGATACGTTCAGGAATGGGGTAAAGAAAAGCAAACCATTAAGCCCGGCGATGTGGTGTGGACCCCGCCCGGTGTTAAACACTGGCACGGTGCTGCGGAGCATTCCATGATGTCACATATCGCCATTCAGCAATTCGGTGATGGTAAAAATGTGGTGTGGATGGAAAAGGTCAGTGATGAGGAGTATCTGCAAACACCGGTTTCCCGATAGATTCAGAACACGGCGTTTTTGCGGATCAGGTTGTGATAAACGTGGTGCAGGCTGTCCAGTTGCTCACGTGATACGGTGTCGTTCACGCTGAGCTTTTGAATGTTCTGATCCAGTTCAAAGAGGATTTCCCGCATCGGGGTGTCCGGAACCAGACTTTGCATCCAGGTGATAGCGGCCAGTCTCACACCGGAAGTGACCGGTGTTACCATGTGTAAGCTGCCGGACGGATAGGTGACAGCATCACCGGCACGGGGTTTTACTTTTTTTTCGCCAAACTCAGTTTTTATGAGCAGTTCACCGCCTTCATATTCGCCCGGTTCTGACAGAAACAGTGTCATCGACATATCTGAACGCATTACATCCGGCGAGCGGGGCATGCGCATTACAGCGGCATCAACATGTAAACCGTAGGCTTCTCCCTGCCCGTAGCGGTTAAAGCAGGGGGGGAAAATTTTTTGAGGTAACACGGCAGACACCAGTTTCGGGTGCTCGCCATATCTGGCCAGCAACTGATTGGCTAACTGCCGTACCGTATCATTTTCCGGATCAGCCTGGGCATTGTCTTTTACTGCTGCAGACATGCCCATCGCTGAGCCTTTCCCATCCAGCCATGGCACCTGACTGAGGTGCTGACGAAAAGTCTGCACTTCATCTTTAGACAGCAATTGCTCAATCAGGACCATGAAATTTCCTTAAAACTGGTAGGTTAATGTGGCGCGCAGTGACTGACGGTCACCGATGTACATAAACTTCGGTGCACGGTATGTAGAGGTATAATACTCTTTATCAAACACGTTACCAAAGTTCAGACGTACGGTAATATCGTCAGTAAAGTTATAGAGAGCAAACAGATTCACCAGGTTGTAAGACGGCACAACCGGACCGGAAGAACCTGTGTCAGGCTGACCACCTGTCATCTTATCTTTATAAGTGAAGTCACCACCGAAAGCGAAGTCTTCAGTTAACTGATAACGGGCCTGAGCATAAAAACTCTTATTGGCAAACAGAGCCAGTGGCAGGCCAACACTGTCAGGACTGGATACCGACTCCAGGATTTCTGAATCCATAATGGCACCACTGATTTGAATGCTCAGTGCCTCTGTTAACTGACCATTCACCGCGACTTCAACCCCGGTCACTTCATGTTTACCGGTATTAAGAGAACCGGTAACTTCGTAACTATTGCCGGCACCTTCCATGACATCGTCTTTAGTCAGTTTGAAAGCGGCGAGCTGAACAAACAGCGATTCGTCGTTCAGGGACATTTTCGTACCGATTTCCAGGTTTTCTACGGTTTCCGGATCAGCTGAGGCGTTGCCGTCTGAATCAGTACACACGCCACCGTATCCGCAGTTTCCGCCAACATCAGATTCGCCGCCGTTAATATTCGATGCGGTGCCGTATGAAGCATAAAGATTCACATCATCCATGGCCTCATAGACCAGACCGAAGTGGCCGTTAACCAGCGTATCTGAATAAGCAAAGTCTGCTGCACCACTGCGGCCAACCGTGCCGTTGCTGTAATCGTAAGAATCGAAACGGATGCCGGCAAATACCATCAGTTCTTTGGTTACCTGCATGGTATCCATTAATGACAATGCCAATACTTCATACTTGTAATCCGCTGTATAGTCGCCTTCATAGGCGGCAGAACGGTCGATGACACTGTTCAGTCCGGCTGGAGCATTACCGCTGGCGTCCAGTCCACAGAAGGTTTCACTGACGCCGCCGCGGCCTGATGCCCAGCAGTTTGTTGTGGCTGCTGAACCGGTATCCGCATAGCGGCCGTTCAACACGGAGTAATCTGCATATTCAGCGCTGATCAAAAATTTGTGTTCTACAGAGCCGGTATCGAGATTGGCGAACAGATTCAGTTGGGTTGCGAAATGTTCTACATCCTGCCAGTTGGAATGTGTTCCGAAGGTGAAGGTCGTGTAACCATTGGTACCGTTTGTGGCGTCCTCTTCTGTGGCGTAACCTGTGGTACCGCCGGCGCTGGTAGCCAGATAACCGTTATCCGTTTTACCGTAGCGGGTAATGCTGTAAATTTTCCAGTCATCATTCAGTTCATATTCAACCCGTAAGGTGCCGGATGTCGCTTCTGAGGTAAGAAAGTCGCCGTTTTGCGCGTATACCGGAATATCTTCGATGATGACATCGTTTACGGCAGTGGAGCCCAGATCCGGTACGTCTTCAGCTTTGAGATAATAGAAGTCCGCCCATACCTTGAGATCTGTAAGGTTATCGTACAGCCCTGAAATCAGCGCACCTTGTCTTTCACGCTCAGCACCGTCACGTTTAGGCGCATCTTCCGTGGCTTTCATGATATTCACACGGGTAGCGAAGTTTTCGGTTAGCGGCGTGTTCACGTCCACCGTGCCGCGCAGATAGTTGTCAGTGCCTGCACCTACATCCACACGGCCGAAGTCGTAATCGAGAGAGGCTTTTTTGGTAATGCTGTTAATGGCACCGCCTGATGAGCCGCGACCGGCAAACGTTGAGCTGGGTCCCTTGGTGATTTCAATTTGCTCAACAGAGAAACTCTCGCGGGTATTCATACCGGGGTCGCGTAAGCCGTCAACAAATACGTCTGAACGGGCTTCATGTCCGCGGATAATATAGCGGTCGCCGAAAGCGTTACCGTTTTCGCCGGTACCCAGAGTCACACCAGCCTGAGTTGACAAGACTTCTTTAAGATCTGAACGGCCGGATTCTTCAATCTGGTCTTTTGTCAGTACTGTGATGGTGGCGGGAGTGTCTATCAGGTCGGCCAGACGGCGGGCGTCACCTGAGCGTTTTACATTGTAAATCGAGTTGCGGACACCATGGATTTTGATCAGTTCGACCGCTTGTTGCTCTTTTTCAGCTGCGGTTTTCTCTGTTTTTGCTTCCTCTGCATGTGCTGCAGACACTGAAATTGCCAGCGCGGTTAATAAAGCGCCTGAGCCCAACTTATCGTATACCATGGGTGTTCCTTGAATAATATTAGTTTATTGAGATGTGCGTTTGGAGTGGGAATGTAAATGATAATAGTTATCATGTAAAGTTATAGGCTTTATAATTTTTCATTATTAGTAAATATTTCTTCCAGTAAGGGTTGTTGCCTGTCGTCACATAAGCCGTATGTGATGCGAATGAAAAAGGCTGTGATATAGTGTTTTAAAAGGTGATGAAAACACTGTCTTTACGGAGAAAAAATTAGTGACAAACCTTCATCAGCAGGCGCTGGACAAAGCCTTTCATGGAAACTGGGACGGCGCACACGCGATTGTAGAAAAAGAAAATGATGCATTGTCATGTTTAATTCACGGTTATCTGCACCGGGTGGAAGGCGATAAATTCAATGCCCGCTACTGGTACACCCGTGCCGGTGAGACAATGCCGTCAAACAGTCTGGATGACGAGTTTGTCCGCATATCCGAAATGGTAAACAGATGATTCACGCCGGTATCAGCTTCGGCTCAGGCACTCACAATTATGTCACTGACAACACAAGGGATTTGAATTGAGCTCATCATCGTTTTTCATTCCGGCGCTGCTTCTTGTGATGCCTGCCTTTTACACCCTTGCGGACGAAGATACTACCGCTGCTGGCGACTCACCTAACCGCAACCTGACCGGTTTTGAGTCGCTTGATGAAAAGCAGCCATTGTGGGAAGTGGGTATTGGCGGCGGCATGATAGAAGTACCGAATTACCCCGCATCCAAAGAGCGAAATTTTGTGGGACTTGCTGCACCTTACGCCATTTATCGCGGAGATATTTTTCGCATCGGCGGTGACGGCGGGGCACGAGCTGTATTTCTGGAAAATGAAAGACTCGAACTGGACATGAGTTTCAGTGGCGCGTTCTCTGCCGACAGCGACGACAATACGGCGCGGGAAGGTATGCCTGAGCTGGATTATATGTTCGAGGCCGGTCCGCAGCTTATTTACAAAATACGGGATTTTTCATTCCAACGTGGTGGAAATGGCAGGCTCACCGGCAGAGTGCAGGCAAGGGCTGTGTTTTCAACGGATCTTGGTGACTTACATACCAGAGGTTATGTTTTTGAGCCGACTTTACGGTATCAGCAGCGCGGCGTTTTTTTCGACAGTACCGGACTGAGTCTGGCATTCAGAATGACCTGGGCGACAGAAAAATTGCATGATTACTTTTATCAGGTAGATGAGGCTTATGTTACATCGACACGCCGCCAATTTAATGCCAAAGGTGGTTATCTGGGATCAGAAGTGTCGCTGGGATTGTCTTTTCCTGTTATGAATAAAGTTCGCGGGTTTCTGGGCACATCTTTGCAATTTAATCAGGGGGCAGCCAATGAAGACAGCCCGCTGTATGAAAAAGATGTGACTTACAGTATAGGTGTTGGTTTTGTCTGGCGGGCCTGGGAGAGCGAGGCGAGATCCAACTGGTGAGTTTACGCATATTAACCTGTTCAGAATAATAAGCAGGACAACCCATTGATGTTAGAAAATGTGAAAGCGCTTAAACGTTATGTGTTAAGTGCGCCCGACAGGGTAAACGCATTGCGGGTGAATACCGCTGAAACTGTTGTCATTAACGGTTTCTGGCGTAGTGGTACTACGTGGTTACAGGAATTGGTCGCGGAAGGTTTGAGTGCCAAACGGGTGTTTGAACCTTTGCAGGCCAGGTGCGGATATATTCAGAAAGCCGTGCAGGGCATCGCACTGCCTGAACAGGGTTATGCTTACATTAACGGTTTTATGCCTTATGCGACAGCGGCACATCCGCCGTCTCCGGCTATGAAAGCGCTTTTGCATCAGGCGCAAAAAGGCGTACTGACCAATCCGTTTGTGTTGCGTGATCAGGCACTACTCGACCCGGGCAGGGCTTTTAAAAACCGGGTTGTAGTGAAGTATGTGAAAGGGGCATTAAGCCTGAAATATCTGAAAGATACTTATCAGTGTCCGGTCATTCATATTTACCGCGACCCCCGTGCGGTGATTTCTTCCATCAAAGCGAGAAAAAACTGGGCTGAAGGTGCGTTTGAAAACTTTTCTCTGACCAACCATTTGCTCAATGTGAATGATGGCAGGGCTGATTACTTCAGCCGGTTCAGTGATGACATCCGTGCTATCGATAAAGCCGGAGATTTCGAGCGACTTACCGGCTATTATTTTCTTACCGAGAAATTTATCGAAGACAGCTTCGGCGGTAACTCTCTTCATTACGTGCGGTTTGAAGAACTGGCCAGAAATCCTGATTTGGAATTCCAGAAGATTGCCGGATACCTGAATTGCGCTGATATTAAAGTACCGGACTTCAAAAAGCCGTCTTCAACAGCTTACGTGCCTGATTCGACAAAGAAAATGGAGACCAGTAAAGTGACTTCCGGCTGGGCCGGTAAGCTTGGAGAGGCACAGTTAAAGACGATAGAAGATATTGCAGCAAGGTTTGCTATGACCCCGCGTTTAACCGGTCTGGCAGATGAAGATTCCACGTCAGAACAATCAACCAGAGAGTATGCTGAGTCAAAATGAAAATACGAATTTTACTATGGTGTTTATTTATGTGCGCAACCTTTAACGCTAATGCAGATACGGAGTCACAATCCGTCAGACATATTGTTGTATTTAAATATACCAGTGATGCGAGTGCTGCGGATATTGATAAAGTCACCCGCGCGTTTGCTGAGCTTGAGCATAAAATCCCGGGTATTGAATCATTTGAGCACGGGGTGAATAACAGTCCGGAGGCGCTTAATAAAGGCTTTACGCATATTTATCAGCTCACTTTTACTGATGAAGCGGCACGGGATAATTATCTGCCTCACCCGGAACACAAGAAGTTCGGTGAGTTACTCGCTGAACTCGGCATTCTGGATGACGTCTTTGTGGTGGATTACGCGAAGTGAATTCTGTTCAGGCCGCCGGATGGCGGCCTGAAATAAACTGACTTCTGTTCAGTTTTACAAAGGTCCATACATCACTTTCTTCAATGAGAAAACGGCCTTCCGCCGGCAAATCCTCTTTGTCCCCGTCGTCAGTAAAGCCTAGTTTTGCGAGTATCTTTCCGGAAGGCGCACTACCCTTTTTCAGATAATGCGATACCAGTCTGTTCATTCCGAGTATTCCGAAAGCCAGTTCACACATACTTTCTGCCGCTTTTGTTCCAAGGCCTTTTCCCCAGAAATCCACTCCCAGCCAGTAAGAAAGTTCTGCTTCCCGCTTGTGCCAGTCCATTTTCTTCAAAATACAGCATCCTGCCGTTTCAGAGCCCATCGTAATGACGAAATGCATCTCCTGAGGAGGGATTGATTTTCCGGCAGCAATCCATTTCAGGACGTCCTGCTCACTACAATTTTCCGGTACGCCACTTGTCCTGGGTATTCGCGCATCTTTTGCGATTTCAAGTAGCGCGGGAATGTGATCTGGCTGAGCTAATGTTAATTTCACTATTAATACTTCTGAAATACCGGAGATAGCGTTATGTTATCAAAGCTTCTTCAGAACACCATTCATAAACTCAGGTCTGGTCAAATATCAACGATTTATGCGCACCGATACCTGCAAATGTTCCGGATGCAACAGCAAGTGTTCCACTCTGCATCGGGTTAGATAAATCGCCGGCTACGAAAACGCCTTTAACGGAACTCTCTTTAAAAGCATCAACACAAACAACTTTGCCTGCCGGTGAATCGGTAAGGGCCAGGTTTAGCTGTTTCAGAAAGGGAGCATGCACTTCTATTTGCGGAGAGACATACAAACCGCCCAGAGGAATAATTCTCCCCCCTGCGAGGGTGACAGAGTCCATTTTCGCATCATTACCATTCACTGCAACGACAGGTGTATCCTCTATACGCACTTTCCGGGATTCTAAAAGTGACAGAAGATCACCTTCAGGCGTATACATGCCCTGAGTGAATAATGTTGTATTGCCCCAGTCCGGGAGCATTGCCGCCTGGTGGAGAGACATGTCTGATGTGGCCAGTACACCAAGCTCAGTATTGCGAATTTCGTATCCGTGACAATAGGGGCAATGGACAACATTTTTACCCCAGTATTTTTTGATTCCCGGTAGTTCAGGCAATTTGTCTGCGATGCCGCAAGCTAGTATCAGCCTTCTGCCGGTTGCTTCAATATCCTGCCTGGTTCTGACTTTAAACACACTTTGCAGCTTTTCCGTCGTTGTTACAGCGTCCTGCCATAACGTGAAGGTCGGATAAGCAAATAGTTGCTCTAATGCCGTTTTACGGATTTCATCCGGTGTTTTGCCGTCCAGACAGAATACGCCGTGAGATGCGGATGCAAACCGGTTTCTTGGTAGATTTGAATCGATTACCAGCACATTGCGTTGAGCACGGACCAGTTGCATGGCTGCCGATAAACCGGCGAAACTGCCTCCGATAATGATGACGTCATAGTTCATAATGTCGCTCCGGTAGATTAATGTAACTTATGATGTTACAAATTTAAGTTAGCATGAATCATGTAACATTAAAAGTTTCATGTTATGCTCAACTAATCGAAATTAGAGAATGTGAAATGAGAAAAGACAGCCGCCTTTCGCGGGTGCTGCATGTTCTGGTTCATCTGGACGTGCACGAACAACCCGTAACGTCAGAAACTATTGCTAAAATGCTTACTACAAACCCTGTGGTGGTCAGGAGAACGATGGCGCTTTTAAGAGAGTGCGGGTACGTTGCAGCAGTAAAAGGACATAAGGGGGGATGGTCGCTTTCATGTTCCCTGTCAGATATTACATTGCTTGATATTCACCGTGCTCTTGGTGAAAGAAGTGTATTTACTATAGGACTCACTGATGAGCACAATAATTGTTTAATTGAGCATGCGGTAAATCGCGCACTCGACGGTGCGATGAAAGATGCTGAAGCACTTTTGCTCCAGCGGTTTGGAGAGGTAACGCTGGCAGATCTCAGCAGAGATTTTGAGAACAACTATGGCTAATTGTCTTTTTCAATCGAATTACCCCCGGTCACCGCTATGCGCATGGCGGTTTCCACATCGATATCCAGCGGCGTAACTTTTTCTCTCGGTAAGTACAGCGTGTAACCACCAATCTGATAGCTCATGGGTAAATACACGGCTACTTTGTCTTCATCAGGAAATAACTTATTGGCCACCTTATCGCTGGTCATAAAGCCAATTAACTTAATACCACCTTCCATTTCTACCGAAACCGCTTTTCTGCTGTCTTCGTCAGGCTTTACTTCAAACAGTTCTACTGCATCCTGCACGGCACCGAACAATGTTTTTACTACCGGTACGCGGGCAAAAATACGTTCACCTAACAAAATAACCCAGTTGAACAGATAGGCATTAATTAAAATGCCGACGGCAGTCAGGGCGAGAATGACTGTAACGACGCCCAGGCCAGGGAAGTAGTAATCTTCAGGAAGAAAGGGCGATAACAATGCTTCCGTTGTACTGACCAGCCAGACAAGAAAATAGATAGTAATGGCAAATGGCAGTATGGTGATCAGCCCTTTAACCGGTAATAAGATCAATTTATTCAGCATTGTAACCCTTTTGGAAAATTAGCGGTGTAGTGTAGACCAGCATGGGTGCTCAGAACAGAGCTGCCGGTGTTGAAATCAGCCCCGGTTGTCCGGTTTGATGATTCATGTCTGGCACGTTTTGCTCACCATGGCATTATGAACATATACGGGACTAACCCCAATTCTATCTTCGTCATATCACTCAGGGATCAAAATGATAGATAAAGAACAGTTACACCAGCTTGCCAGTATCTGCAAAGAAGCCTCTGACGCTGAAATCATGCCCCGTTTCAGACAACTACAAAACGGGCAGATCGAAGAAAAGCTAAGTCACCACGATCTCGTGACCGTAGCAGATAAGGCGACTGAAACCTTCATTCTTCAGCGACTCCGTGAACTGTTTCCTGACGCGTTGCTGATTGGTGAGGAAAGTATGTATGAAGATCCGGCAGCATTAGAACGGTTCGGTGATGCACCTCTCAGTTTTGTTCTCGACCCCATCGACGGGACCTGGCATTACGCCAACGGTTCGGTGAACTTCGGCGTGATGCTGGGTATCGCCAGTCATGGCGAAATGACCGCTGCCATTATATTTGAGCCAGTGACCGGAGACTATTTATGGGCTGTCAAAGGGCAGGGGGCTTTTCAGCGCATAAACGGTTCAGACGTTCCGTTAACCGCTAATCGTCACGGTACACTGCCACTCACGGATACCATGGGATGTTACTCTTTCGGCGTCACAAAGGAGGAAGAGCGGGAACAAGCAGTAAAAGCCGTAATGAAAATGGGGCGGGTGATGGATTACCGCTGTGCGGCAGCAGAATATCGTTTGCTCAACACCGGCGCCGTCTCTTTCGTGTTATTCCAGAATAAACTCAACTTGTGGGATCACGGCGCCGGATTACTCATTACCAAAGAAGCCGGTGCAGTAGCGAGAATGATTGACGGCAGCGAGTACACACCGCAAATTACCGGCAAATTGCTGGTGGCGGAAAGCGAAGCCCGATGGCAGGAAGTGGCGGGGTTGTTTGTTATGTAATGATGTTGCGGTTGAGATAATGGTGGCCCCACCTGGACTCGAACCAGGGACCTAACGATTATGAGTCGTGTGCTCTAACCAACTGAGCTATAGGGCCATTCTAACTTTAAGAAGCTTGTGTGGAGAGCCAGTGTTTGCTGAAGAACTGCGCACTGGTTTTTACAAGCGGGGCGAAGTATAAGCAGTTTTTTGTGGCTTGTCACCCTATACAGCCCGTGAATTCAATTACCTGGCGAAAAGTTGGTCAGCCTGCAGTTGTAACACCCGGCGGTTAAAGTTGTTAGTAAAAAGCGTACGGTTTCCGCGCACCTCATTCTTTGCCCCGTTAGTCTTTTGTCGGGTTGACGAAATGGTGGCTGCCCGCTCACTATGGTAGTGGTGTAAGTTTTAAATTAAGCGCAATTATGAACATGAAATGGATTTTCCTGATCCCGACTTTTCTGATGCTGACAGGCTGCGGCGATCTGTTCGGTAGCAGCAAAGCTCCCGGAGATATCCCCGTGGAATTTACCGACCTCTCATTAGGTGAAGATTGTGCCTGGGAAGTCACGGTGGATAAAGATCTGTGGAAAATAAACTATCTGGCTTTTTATCTGAGCCAACCGGAAGTAAAAGTAGAGGGCAGGTGGATCCCGTTGAACTTCGTCAATAACGACTGGCAGTCAGATAAAGTCGCCTTTTTGCAGTTTCATCATGCCTGCGATAAAAAGCTGAATAACAATCATATTCTGTTGGATGCCAATGAAGCTTTGCTAAGCAGAGCTACAGAACTGCGCCTGACGATGGGGCTTAATTTTGATGAGAACCATTCATTGCCGGTGGAACAAACACCGCCGCTGGACAAACCAACGATGTACCAGTCGGTGAATGCCGGACATAACTTCTTCCGTGTGGAATTACAAAATACCCGCGAACCGGGCGCCATCTGGTCGTTTTTACTGGCCAGCGGAGGATGCAATGGAGTGAATGCTGAAACGAAGCCGTCAGATTGCGCGTTTCCTAATCGTGTAACGGTGAAGTTACCCATGGCCCAGAACGTGTCGGACCTGAGCTTGCTGGCGAAGCTACAACAAATTCTGTTCCGCGTTGATTTAAAAGCGGTCACGGAATGTAATATGGCCGGGTCTCACGATAAAAGCTGTGAAAAAGTCATGAAAAATATTACCGGCAGGGAATGGTTGCGCTGGGACGCGCCTGAAAAGGTATACCTGAAATCCTGAGGGTATGAACGTAAGTCGGTGGTTTAAGGCGAAATTTGCCTGTGGCGTAGTGCAAGGTTTCAGATTCTTTGCTATCTTTCCTGTACACTAATTTTAGCCAGCCAGCATGGAGATAAGAATGACTGAGAAGCCCTTCCTGGTGAGTGGCCGCAATACAATCATCCACAAAGTTCGCAAGTTTGATTTGTTGATTGTTAACGGTGACGAAAATCCGCCGGTAATCGTGACTTATAAAGGTATTAAGCGCTACGAGGGAAAAATCCCTGATAACAAGCGTGAAGCCAAAATGATGGACATGGAACTGGTTGATATTACAACCGGCGATGTTTTCGGTGACGAAAAGACACTGGTGTTCATTCAAACACTGAATGGAAAAGAATACAAGGTAGATTACAGCAAAGCTGAAACGCCTATGTTCATTAAAGTGCATCAGGACAGCGCTTTCTGATCTGCCACTGAGCCACATTATCAGGCGCCCGGTAAGCATGCCGGGCATCCTCGTTTACTCCTCTGATTGCTATTCATTTCTCGCTATATGGCAATACAGTTTTAAGCGCCACACCTTGAGCATTCTTTTTTGTAGTTACTTTTTACTAAGACCATTGTCGGTTGTGAGACCCGGTCTCTGTCAGATACACTGCCTTATCTTCATTAATACGGACGCCTATGACTAACCTGCTGCACATGCTTGCCGGTCTGGCTGCGATCTTTCTTTTTTATTTCTGCGGAGAGATGCTGGTAAGAGTATTAGCACTGCCGTTTCCCGGCACACTCGCCGGACTGTTAATGTTGCTCGCTTTTCAGTTTCTCCGCAGGAAAACCCCCGTCGTGCTGATATCGGGCGGGGCCCCGCTGTTAAGGCATATGGCGATGCTTTTTGTTCCTGCTGTGCTGGGCGTTGGCGTCTACTGGCAGCAAATCAGCGAAAACCTTACCGGCATCGGGTTAGCCATCATTGTTTCAACCACTGTCAGCCTGGGCCTCAGCGGGTGGATAGCGCAACGTTTATTACAATCTGTAGCTGTGGATTCAGAAGAAGATACCGGCTTATGACTGTTGTACAGGCATTTAATGACTGGTTTGCTAGTGTCTCAGCGCTTGTTGTGCCATCTTTTTCGGCAACGGGATTAGTCTGGATAAGTATAACTATTGCGGCCTATTTACTCGCATTATCCGTTGCACGCAGAACCCGCGGACATCCACTGGCGAACCCTGTTCTGGTCACTGCAGTGATCACCGGCATGGTTATTTTGATAAGCGGGCAGGGAACGGGTAATTATCAGCATGAGGCGGGCTTTATTCACTGGTTACTGGGGCCGGCCACGGTAGCGCTGGCGATCCCTATGTATGCCCAGTGGCAAAAAATTCGTGAACTGGGCTGGCGTCTGGTTCTGGCGGTATTTCTTGCCGGCGTCATCGCACCGTTAACAGCATGGCTGACAGTGTGGTTTTATGATGCACCACTGGCTATTCAGATGACCATGCTGGCGAAGTCCATTACTACGCCACTGGCAATGGAGGCTACTGCGCAAATCAATGGTATTCCTGCGCTGGCTGCTGTATTCGTTATCACTACAGGCATCGTGGGGGCGGTAATTGCGCCGGGGGTCTATCATTTGTTAAATGTCACTCTGCCGCAAGCCCGTGGTGTCGCGCTGGGGGCTGTGTGTCATGCAGTGGGGACCGCTAAAGCATTGCAAATGAGTGAGCGCACCGGCGCGCTGGCAACGTTGGGGTTGTGTCTGAACGGCATCATGACGGCCATTATCCTGCCTTTATTGTTTGCGTAACAGTGTCATTAGCAGGAACCTGAGTTTAAAAAATAACCGCCGTGTTACACCAATGACGAATGGAAATTACTCAGAATCCTGCTATCAATGTATAAGGGATTCAGTTGACTGAAAACTGTTGTATGCACGGTGTACAATGTACATGGTCGGACAATTTCTGCAAAAGATTTCGCAATTCTGCGAAGGCTAAAGGAAGGTAATCTTTTTACATGATTTCGGTATTGGTTTGTGACGACTCGCTGGTAGCACGCAAACAGGTAGCAAAGTGCTTGCCGCCTGACTGGGATGTCGCTGTTCATTTCGCCAAAAATGGTCAGGAAGCGGTCGCCGCTTTAGAGCAGGGTAAAGGACAACTGTTATTACTGGATTTGAATATGCCGGTGATGGACGGATACGCCACCTTGCAGGCCATTCAGGATAAGGGGCTGAAAACCAAAGTTGTTGTGATCTCCGGGGATATACAGCCCGAGGCTCATGAACGGGTAACCCGGCTGGGAGCACTGGAGTTTATTCGCAAGCCCGTGGACCCTGCAACGCTGGAAAGCGTGCTGGTTAAACATAATTTGCTGGAAAACGAGCCGGAAGTTGAAGAGTCCGTTGAACTGGATCCGGATATCCGCGACTGCTATCAGGAAATCACTAATATTGCCATGGGTCGGGCGGGTGACCACCTTGCACGGACGATGAATGTGTTTGTTCACCTGCCTATTCCCAATGTGAATCTTATTGAAGCATCTGAAATGCGCATGATGCTGTCGGATATAGACAGCCATGAGCAGGTAACGGCAGTGTGTCAGGGCTTTATCGGCTCAGGGATCCGCGGCGAAGTCATGTGTATTCTCAGTGATTCAAGCTTTGAAGATGTGGCAAAAATTCTCGATGTGCAGGAGGATGTGGACGATCAGTTGCAGCTTGAGTTGTTAATGGATGCGGCCAGTATTCTTATCGGCACCTGCCTCACTGGCCTGGCGCAGCAAATGGACGTGACTTTTGCACAGGGACAGCCCATTGTTCTGGGTCAGCACCGTGCGATTACCGATATTATTCAGACTAATCAGGTGAAGTGGAAACGTACTCTGGCGATTGAACTGAGTTACGGGCTGGAAGGCTACAATGTGAATTGTGACCTGTTAATTCTTTTCACCGAAGATTCTATGCAAACTATGAACGCCAAACTTGCTCATTTACTGGAGGATATGTAATGCAGGACAGTGAATTAGAGCAAATGCAATCTTTCCACTGGATGATGGATATGCTGCAAAGTGTTGATGTTGGCATCATCGTTCTGGACAGAACATTTCAGGTAAAGGTATGGAATGGCTTCATGGAAAGCCACAGCGGGCTGTTACCGAGTGAAGTGCGTGACAAAACCTTATTCAGCATTTTCCCTCACATCAATGAAAGTTGGTTTGCGAAAAAATGCAAACCTGTATTTGAGTTGAAAACCCGGGCATTCATGACTTGGGAACAGCGGCCTCATTTGTTCAAGTTTCACAATTACCGGCCGATTACAGGTAATGAGCCGTACATGTATCAGAATATCACACTGGCACCTTTAACATCGGCGAACGGGAAAACCGACCATATCAGCGTAATGATTTACGATATGACGGATATCGCGTCCGGTAAAAAGCAACTTGAAGCGTTGCAGGTGAGTAGTGAAGAACGCAGGGAAAGACGTTCACCACAATAAACTGAATACACCGGCGTTTTCTTTTTCAGAGGGTAAGACGACGTGATGTTTCGAATTTCTCCACACCTTCCGTGCCGGCACGGGTTCACCGTTTTCTTGATGAGTCTCATGCTGAGTGCATGCGGCGGAGGCGGCGGTGACGACTCCGGTGGCACGCCCACTAATCCCAATGCAATTTACGTGAATGCCGGTGCCGACATTGAAGTTTTGGAGGCCACGGACGTCAGTTTGAGTGGCAGTGCTACAGGCAATTCCGATGGCGCAACCTGGCGCTGGTCTGTAACGCCTTCTGCCACTATCACGCAGGATGACAATACTGTTGCAGACGCGGTCTTTACTGCACCTGTCGTTACCACCGATACGTCGTTTGTTGTTACCCTGACTGTCACTAATAGCAGCGGTAACAGCGATTCTGATACCTTAAATATTCTGGTCAGGCCGGTGAACGTTTCACCAACAGCCGTGATCACGCCGGAGCAGGAAGCCGGTCAGCCACAGAATACATACTCGGCCGGCAGTACCGTGGAGCTGAGCGGGTCGGCCAGTACAGACGAGGATGCACCGGATTCAGCAAACCCCATTGCAGCCTGGGAATGGCAACAAACTTCAGGTAACAGTGTTTTAAATGGTATCGCCACCGATCAGCCTTCGATAACCATCACTATGCCGGTGGAAACCAGTGCGCAAGCGCTGACACTGACGCTGACGGTCACTGATGCAGAAGGTGCCTCAGATACCGCCACTGTTACTCTGAATACCTTATCAGAAAGCCAGACCTTACCGAAGGTCAGTGCCGGTAACGACCAGGCGGTATTCAGTGGTGAGCGGATTGTCCTCAATGGCGTTGCAAGCACAACGGTATCCGCCGGTTTACCGCTACTCAGCGAATGGGAAGCGTCAGGCAGTGCCGGCATGGTCCGCGATGCAGATACTCTTTCGACGTATGCGATTGCGCCGCAGGTCGATGTAGAAACGCAAATGAGTTACACCCTTGCCGTGAGTGATGCCTTCGGTCATATCGTCTATGACGAAATTTTCGTTACCGTCCGTCCGATGCCCGTTCCTTTGTTAAACGACACCGGCGTTACAGTGCAGGCGAACAATACAGCCTACGCCAATACCCAGCAGAACGATTTTCCCGGTCAGGACGGACAGCGGGGTGGTGATGTGATCAGTGCTGCCGGTTTCCTCGAAAAGGCAGGCCGTGGTAGAGCGGGTTTTGATTTCACCAAACTTAATAGCAACGGTGATGAAGAAGATGATACATCTCAAGCCTGGTCTTGTGTACGCGATAACATCACCGGTCTTATCTGGGAGAAGAAAACCGGTGATGCCGGACTTCGTGATGCAGATAACACCTATTCCTGGTTCTTCTCTGCGCAAAACGGAGGTTATCAGGGCCCGCAATCTACGTCTACCGCCAGCTGTACAATGACTAACTGTAACACCCAGGCTTATGTCACTGCGGTAAACGACCAGGGCCTGTGCGGGTTCTACGACTGGCGTATGCCGACACATCAGGAACTGATGTCGATTATTCATTTCGGTCAGCCCAGCGGTGTGATGCTTGATGATGACTATTTCCCTTTCGCCGGCACACTGGCGGCCGGTGAAGACAAGTTATGGTACTGGACCCGCATGCCAAGTGCTGACGGCGTGTCCGGTGATGCGGCACAAAATGCCTGGGCACTGGATTTTGCTTCCGGCCTGGATAACTTCTTAATTAAATCGAGCCCGGCGCGTGTGCGTCTGGTAAGGGCAGGGAGATAAGCATGAAACCTGTATTTGTATTGTTATGCTGGCTGTTTTCGGCGTCTTTAATGGCGCAGACCTGTCTGGGTGATGGTATTGAAACCGCCGGCGAGGACGATTTTGAGGACTTGGGTGACGGCGAAGTGCTGCATATTGAAACTCAGCTAATCTGGCAGCGTTGCTCACTGGGTCAGACCTGGAACGGGACAACCTGCACAGGCACTGCCACTAAATATAACTGGCAGGAAGCGCTCATCGCGGCGCAGGAAGCCGATGCCGTTGACCTTGCAGGATTGCGTTTACCTAACATCAAAGAGCTGTCGACTATTACTGAACGCTTGTGTGTACGCCCTGCGATTAACGAAGCTATTTTCCCCAATACACCGCCGGATGATTTTTGGACATCAACGCCCTCACTGGAAGATCCGGTACGTTCCTGGGTAGTCGCATTTTTTAACGCCAGTCACTCAATTAAAGAAAAGGACAGATTTGTTTACGTGCGTTTAGTGCGCACACAGCTTGATTAGCCGTTAACAGCCCTTATAATGCCGCGATTTATTCAACCTGAATTTTAGCAGGTTGGACTTGTCGCGGCTTTTTATTTAGGGGTAAGGCGTACACAATGCTACGCATGAGAATGCGAAAATTTCTATCTGCTTTGCGAGTTCCGCTGGTGTTTTTCACCACGGTGCCTTTTTGTGCGTCAGCAGATATATCCTGTGACATCGACTTTGCCTATGGTCTGGTGGTTAACGAACATCAGTTACGGATCCTCGATAAGAGCCGTACTGTCGTTCAAATCAACGACCAGGATCAGTTGTTCGTAAAAGGTCGCTGGCAAAACCTGAGTGTACCCGAGCGCCGCTGGCTCCGAGATTATTCGCGGGGATTGCATTATGTTGTTCCCAAGATGATTATTCTGGCGACAGAAGGTGTAGAGCTGGCAGCAGATACCGTGGATAACGTATATCAGGGGCTGGTGGGAACCGATCACGAAAGTTACGAAAAGCTGCAGCACGCAATGAAGCGTGTGCGTAACCGTGTTAAAGACAAGTTCCGTCATGCCAGCAACCATTACTTTATCGGCCCGGGATCACTGGAAAGTGTCGACCACTTTGTCGACAGTGAAATTGAAGCTGAACTGGAGCAGGCTATCTCCATGTCTATCGGCGGTATTCTTTCAGCCATTGGCGGCATGGATGAAAACCGGGTAGATTTAAGCAGTGAAAGGGTGGAAGAAATCACCCGTCAGCTTGAGGCCGTAGGTGAGCAACTGGATTTTGAAGCAGGGCCGGCATCACTGAACAATAAAGCGCAGTGGTTCTGTGATAAACTACACCGCCTGAATGACCTGGAAGAAAAGCTGCGCAAGCATATCCCTGCGCTGAAACCTTACGACATTATTATTTCGGAATAAATCGTTAAACAAATGTTGAGAGCAGACTGTTAAGGTATCGTCTGCCTTTTGCCGTCACCTGCCAGTGCAACTCCGATTCTTCTATCAATCCCTGCTCACGGGCTTTAGAAAGCTCTGCTAATTCCTGAGAAGATAATGTCTGTCCGGTAAAATCAGTGAAATCCTGCTTCGGGCAGGGTTCAACAAGGCGGAACCGGTTCATGAAAAATTCGAAGGCTAAATCTTTCTTCTCTACCGTTGAGGAAGTATCGAGGTAGGGGCGGGCAATATCCATATAGCCTCTGGGATGCTTCACTTTCACTGTACGGACTATCTCACCGCTGTTGATATCTGTGATTTTACCGTGAGCACCACAGCCGATCCCCAGGTAATCACCGAAGCGCCAGTAATTCAGATTGTGCTGACACTGGAAGCCGGCCTGGCTGTAACCGGAAATTTCATACTGTTCGAAGCCGGCAGCTTTAAGCCTCTTATGTCCCTGTGACTGGATCTCCCATAAAATATCATCATCGGGCAGCTCAGGAGGCTTTGAGTAAAAGGGCGTGTTGGGCTCAATGGTGAGCTGATACCAGGAAAGATGGCGTGGAGACATGGCAATGGCACGGTCTAAATCGTCCAGCGCATTGGAAATACTTTGATCCGGTAAGCCGTGCATCAAATCCACATTAAAACTGTTAAGCGGTGCAGCCTTCGCCAGAGTGATGGCCCGGCTTGCCTGGTCAGTATCGTGAATGCGGCCAAGGGCTTTAAGGTGATGGTTCTGAAAGCTCTGGATCCCCATGGAAATCCTGTTTACTCCGGCCTGAGCATAGCCGTCAAAGCGTCCCGCTTCCACAGTACCGGGATTAGCCTCAAGAGTAATTTCAGCATGCTCAGACAACGCTACCCGTTGTTTAACGCCGTCCAGCAGGATTGCTATGGATTCTGCGGAAAACAAGCTTGGCGTACCGCCGCCGATGAAAATACTGGTGATCTCGCGTCCTTTTACGCGGGCTGCGTCAATAGCCAGATCGTCCAGCAAATGGGCGACATATTCATTTTCAGGAAGTGATGACTTCAACCCGTGTGAGTTGAAGTCGCAGTAAGGGCATTTCTGAACACACCAGGGAATGTGGATATACAGGCCCAGAGAGGGATTACGCAAAAGTTTGTCTCATTTGTTCGAGCAGAAATGCCATGGCCTGACCACGATGGCTGATTTGATTCTTAACCTGGCGGTCCAGCTCAGCGGCGGTACATTCATGGGAAGGTACATAAAACACCGGATCATACCCGAAGCCGCCGTGACCGGCCTGAGAATCCGTAATCGTGCCATGCCAGTAACCCTGACTGATAAGCGGTACCGGATCGTCTGCATGACGCATAAACACCAGCATACAGAAGAAATGTGCACGGCGGTTTGCTTTGCCGTCCAGCGCTGCCAGCAACTTATCAATGTTATCACTGTCGCTGGCTTGTGCTCCGGCGTAGCGGGCGGAATAGATACCAGGCGCACCGCCAAGTGCATTCACCACCAACCCGGAGTCGTCTGCAATCGCCGGCAAGCCGGTGACTTTAGCCGCATGACGGGCTTTGATAATGGCGTTCTCCACGAATGTGGTGCCTGTTTCCGGAACGTCTTCCACGCCGAGTTCTTTTTGCGGAACAACGGTCACGTTCAGCGCTGAAAACAGGCGGGTGAATTCCTTCACTTTGCCGGCGTTACCGGATGCCAGTACAATTTTTTCAGGAAATGACATATCAAACCGTCCTTACTGATTACTTACTTTTCTTTTTCGCTGTGGCGGCTTTTTTCATTTTGGCCTTTTTCTTCGCGGTGTTTTTCGGAGCTTTATGCTTAGGCCGCAAGTCTTTTACGAAACGGGATTTAAGCGGTTCACCGGTGTAACGCTCAACTTTACCTATCATGTCGAAGTCGTGAGCTTCAATCAGCGATATGGCGGTACCTTTTGCGCCTGCACGACCTGTGCGACCAATACGGTGAACGTAGATATCGGCCTTGCGGGGCATATCGAAGTTGATAACATGACTGACGTTAGGCACGTCGATGCCACGGGCAGCAACATCGGTTGCCAGCAGTACGGGGACTTTCCCGGATTTAAACCGTAGCAGGGCGTCATTACGTTTATCCTGCGGCATTTCTCCCTGCAGCCAGCACACTTCAATTTTCTCAGACATCAGAAAATCTTTCAGTGCCTGCAGGCGCTCGCGGGTTTTTATAAACACCACCGCATTGGTAATGTCATTTTTAAGAATATGCACCAGCATGGCCTGCTTGTGGGCCATGTCATCCGCCAGGTGATACCACTGATGAGTTTTCGCTTTTTCCTTCCGTGAAGGATTCGCTTCCACCTCAACCGGATCATTAAGAATATCGCGGGAGAAAAATTTCACCCCCGGCCCTTCCAGTGTGGCGGAGAACAGCATGTTCTGTTTTCGCCAGCGGGCTTCCGAGGCAATTTGACCCACAATGGCACCAAATCCCATGTCGAGCATACGATCTGCCTCATCAAGGATAAGGCATTCAATATTGCGACAATCCGCAGACTCTTTCTCGATATGCTCAAATAAGCGGCCCGGCGTGGCCACTAGGATATCCAGGTTCTGGCTCAGTGTTTCTCTGTCAGTACCATAGTTTATGCCGCCGGTAATCACGCCGCATACCAGTTCGGTATAACGGGTAATTGCCCGTGCCTGCTCATACACCTGTAAGGCAAGTTCACGGGTTGGCGTGAGAATAAGGATGCGTGTCGAACCGGGTTCCCGACGTGGGAAATCCAGCAAAAACTGGCACGCAGGCAGCAAAAAGGCCGCCGTTTTTCCGGTTCCGGTGGGGGCCGATGCGAGGATATCCTTGCCGTCCATCGCCGGCGGGATCACGAGAGACTGAATGGAAGTCGGGTTTTTAAATCCCATCTCCGTAACAGCCTGACAGAGGCTGTCATCAAGCTCTAATTCTTCAAAGGTCATTCGGTGTTTTTGCGTCGCGAAAATAAAGGCGTATTGTAGCACCTCACCGCTGTGTTTTGATAACTATTATCCCGAAACTGCGCCTTCAGATTCATTCAGAACAGAATTGGCACAGCTGAGTAGTACATGATAAGCCGTCTCTTCGTATTTTCCGAACTGCGGCTGCTGCTTTGCCTTGATTTTGGTGAAAACGGGTTGGGTAAGTCCGGCCATGAAGCGACTCAGCAAGACAGGTGTCAGCATCTGTGCCGGAAGCTTTTCAGAAAGCCAGTTGCGGGCCTGTTGCATGTCAGTGGCGATATTGCCGGACTCAGCTTCTGAGTTATCACGGCTAAGACTCAGTGATTGTCCCCTGCATACTGAGCAGTGCCCGCAGTGTTCAGGTGCATGCTGATCGCCGAAGTATAATGCCAGATTGTGATTCAGGCAGCGGTCGAGATTGAAAAAGCGCAGCATGGTAGCGATACGGGCAATTTCTGATTCTTCATTCTTGCAGGCATACTGATGCAGGTTGCCGGCAAGGTCGGGGGTGAATAAATCGGGATTTACCCGGTACACATCGGTGAGCTGTTTGGTTTCCAGCTCAGCCTGGCCGTTGTCAGCCAGTTGCTCCAGCAGACTCAGCACCATTCCTCTCTGGTATCCTTGCTGCTGAAGGGCGTCGAAATCCGGAGCGCCCCAAATTTTCCTGAAGCGGGTGTGGCTGACGATGGCGTCGAACAGTCCCTGATGTTCCTGCGTTAAATGCTGTGCAATTTGCTCAGGAGCCGCCAGCCATTTTACCTTTACGTCTTCGTAGTAGCTGTATTCAGGTTCAACTGCACCGGCGAGTTCCAGTTGCACCAGCAGCGTCTTCAGTGGCAAAGTGCGAATATTGGTGGTTTGTGACAGCGACCAGGCCCTGGTTTCCCACTGACCATTTTGCGTGTTGGTCGTGATTTCATTAAGCAGCGCATCAATGGCGTGCTTTTCAGGTGTGTCACCATACACAAAGTTTTCCAGCACGTTAATACCGTCCAGACTGGCCAGCAGCACGCACCGGCTGTTCTGCCCGTCACGTCCCGCGCGGCCGATTTCCTGACTGTAATTCTCTATGGATTTCGGGAGATCGTAATGCACCACGAAACGGATATCTGCTTTGTCGATACCCATGCCAAAGGCGATGGTTGCCACAATGATGCGTGTTTCGCCTGCCATAAAGCGATTTTGAATGGCAGCACGGTTGTCGTTACCAAGGCCTGCATGATAAGAAACCGCAGAATAGCCTGCTGCTTGTAACTGTCCGGCAAGTTCATCCGCCGTTTTTTGCAGGGTTACATACACAATGCCGGCACCGGCAGTTTCATCAAGTACTTGTGTGAGCAACGGTAATTTACCGGTGTTCTGTGCCGGAATCAGGTCTATGTCCAGGTTGGCTCTGTAAAACCCGGTCTGTACGATATGCTGAAGGCTAATATCAAATTTCTGCGCCATGTCTTTTTGTACCCGGCGCATCGCTGTAGCGGTGAGCAACAGCACCAGCGGAATGTTCAGTGACTGGCGGTAGCGGGGCAGTTTCAGATAGTCGGGACGAAAATTGTGCCCCCATTCGGAGATACAATGGGCTTCATCCACCACCAGCATGGATACGGGAATGCTGTCGATGAAGCGGCGGAAACGCTCGTTCTTAAACCGTTCTACCGATATCATCAGGATCTTAAGCTCACCGTCCCGTGCCTGCTGCATCACCTGCTGGCTGTCTTCTTTGCTCAGAGTGGAATCCAGGCTGGCAGCCGCAATACCCTTATTCCGCAGAAATGCCAGCTGATCATGCATCAGCGCGATGAGCGGCGAAATCACCAGGGTGAGATGGGGCAATTGTGTCGCGGTGAACTGATAACACAGAGACTTACCTGAACCGGTAGGAAACACCGCCAGCGAAGAATGCCCGGCCAGAAGCTGCTCAATAGTCTGTTGCTGACCTTCGCGGAAACCGTCGAAGCCAAAATGTTCATTGAGTTTGATTTTCAGTGATTGCATTTAAAAACGGGTCTAAGGTTGCTGGATTAATTTATTGTGTCTCATGAAAACGGGATTTATTTTAGAAATATGAGCAATAGGGAGATGATTAAAGAAACTAATAATGAAACTAGTAGTATGCTCTTGCGATCGCTTTTAATAACCCAGGAAGTCTTCGGACTTTTTCTCCAGTTTTCATGATTCATATGCTTATTCATGTAGTATTTCCTCAGTTGTATTTTAGCAAGTAGCTTCTCAATGAGAAGCTACTAAAATTAAACGCAATTTTACTAACGCCAATTTTCCCCATTTAACTGCTCTTCGATAAAAGCAAAGGTTGTTACAGCACTCACTCCAATCATCATTAATGGGAACCAGGCAGGAGCTGTTCCGGCGAGCGCTATACCAACACCGATACTGATGATACCCATGTTCGTTCCTACTGCGAGTTCTTGAGATACACCGCCATTTACTTCTTCGATTTCTGTTAAAGTTAACTGTTGCATTAAATTAAGTCCTTTTTTACTTGTTCTTAAAAGATGTGATGATTAATTGCAACTAATCCATATTGAGTTGCAACTTTAGCATTACAGTAAATTTTACAGTCTACTGTAACTGGCTGATCTCTAAAAATGCTTAATGGGCTAAAGGAGAACTAAGAAACATTTTATTGAGAGATATTTGTTTTTTAACTGATTCAAAGTACAGAATTCAAGATTTCTCCGCGGGCTTTATCAATAGCGGAGCCAATAGCAGGCCCTTTTAGTCCTTGTTTGATAAAATTCGAAGCGTTGATCTTATTGGCTTCTTTCAGTGCGTATAGCAGTTTTGGTGCAACTGTGTAGGAATTCTCTTTCTCATAAATCATAGCCATAACAGATAAAAATTTTTCGAATCGCTCAGGCCGGCGCCATGCATCACAAAGATTAAATAAATTTAGCCAGTCACCTGCAGAGTCTGCGGTTTTATAAATGTTGCAGTGGCGAGAAACGAGCAGTGCAAGATCAGAGTGTTTATTCGGAGCCTTCAAACGTTGGCAAAGCGAGGATGTCTCATCAACGGATAAAAAAGCACAAACTAATGCCCATTTTTCATCCCCTTCTCCCGGCGTTAGTGAAGCTTTTTTTAAAGGATTTGAAATATTAATGAGATGCGGCTTAATTTCTTTTAACCAGAGGCTGAGTGCACCAGCGTTTTCAAGCACCTGAAAATAGACTTCAGGATTCATTTCTCCCAACGCACGAATAGTCTCCTTCCATACACGCTCAGCCGTAAGGTGGGCAAGTTCGCCACTGTCAGCCATGGAACGCATGAGTGAAGCGGTTTCATCTGCAACGGTAAACCCGAGATAAGCATACCTTGCTGCAAAACGGGCAACACGGAATACCCGCAGGGGATCCTCGCTAAAGGCTTCAGACACATGCCGCAATGTGCGGGATTCGATATCTTTAACACCGTGGTAAGGGTCAATCAGATTGCCATCTTTGTCTCTGGCGATAGCATTTACGGTGAGATCCCGACGGATCAAATCCTGCTCCAGCGTGACGTCAGGTGCAGCGTAACAAACAAACCCGGTGTAACCGCTGCCGGACTTTCTTTCCGTACGGGCGAGGGCGTATTCTTCTTTGGTTTTCGGATGCAGGAACACCGGGAAATCTTTCCCGACCTGTTCATAGCCTTTACTGAGCATCTCCTGTGGTGTGGCACCTGTAACTACCCAGTCCCGTTCTGTTACCGGGCGTCCGAGTAATTCATCCCGTACTGCGCCGCCCACTAAATAAACATCCATAAAACCATCACGCTGTTTGTTTTGTTTCATTATGCCTGAACTAAGAGGCTTTTTGTTTATCGAAAGGCTTTGATTTTGACTTATTCACCCGGGCCGGTTAGTTTAGTCGCGGTGAATTGCTAACTCTCTCAAACACATGTATCTGAATTATTTTGGACTGACGGACAACCCGTTTTCCATAGCGCCAAACCCCGATTATTTATATATGAGCCCGCGCCACAAAGAGGCACTGGCACATCTGACCTTTGGCCTGCGCGAAAGCGGCGGTTTTGTGATGCTGACCGGCGAGGTTGGCACCGGAAAAACCACGGTATCCCGGAAATTGTTGCAGCAATTACCTGACAACACACAGGTAGCAATGATTTTAAATCCCACGTTGTCTGCTCTTGAACTGCTGGCTACCGTCTGCGATGAGCTGGGCATTCCCTATGATGTGGACAAGGCCAGTCTGAAATATTTTACTGATCGTATTCTGGCAAAGCTGGCTGACAATCATCAGGCCGGCATGAATACGGTACTGATGATTGATGAAGCACAGCATCTGATGCCGGAAGTGCTGGAACAGCTGCGTTTACTGACCAATCTGGAAACCAACCGTGAGAAACTGCTGAAGGTGGTGTTGATAGGACAGCCTGAATTACAACAGTTACTGAAGCGAAACGAACTACGGCAATTAGCTCAGCGTATTACTGCCCGTTATCATTTGTTACCGCTCACCGCACCGGAAGTTTCTTCTTACGTAGCACACCGCTTAAGTGTGGCAAAAGGGGATGTGAGCATTTTCGGCCCGTCGACGATTAAAGCCATTCACCAAATCACAGGGGGCATTCCAAGAGTAATTAACTTGCTTTGTGACCGCGCACTGACCCTGTCATTCACCAAACAGCATGCAGTCGTGAAGAAACCTGTATTCCTTGCCGCAGCAGAACAAATTCTTGGCGAAGATGTGGTGAGCCAGCGTATTCAAAGTCAGCGTAAATGGCTGATGATATTGTTGTTTGTGATTGCTGTGGTGACTGGCTTTGGCATCGGGAGGTTGTATGTCTGACCTCATTAAAATTGCAGAGCTGAAACCCGGTATGGTGATTATTCGCATCACTGAGCAGAACGGGCCGGTTAAAATTCGCAAAAGTGGTCTGGTATCCAGTGACGCCATGGTACAGGGCCTGGCGGAAATGGGAGTGCAGGAAGTTGAAGTTGACCCTGCTCAAGCCGTTGAAATTGAAAAACCGGTGCATCACCGCACGCAAACGCAGGCACTGCTCAGGGGAGAACACGACACCAGTGTCAGTAAGTTTGATGCCGGGTTGTCAGATCAATTTAACCGCAGCTTGTTCCTTCCCACTGTACAGGGAATGCCGTCGTTGTGGAAAGTGTATGCCAGACAGGCAGTGTCTTTTGCCGGTGTCATTCTGGCCGGACTGATTACAGGCGGTGCCATCGGCAGTTACCCTGCGTGGTGGCCTGATATAGTAAATATCGTGTCCGCCGGCGATGAGCGCGGAAACGGACAGGAGATACCGGGAACAACACCTGAAGACAGCACAAACCTGAAATTCACCGGAGAGGCTGTGGTGCCAGCCGGCAATATTGCCGTAGTGGATAGCAGACCGGTAAATAACACAAAAGAATTAAATTCAGTTCCTGATGCCACCGCTGGGAGTCAGCCTGAAATAAGTACCCCAAACCAGAGCGCAATGCCTGACCAGAGCGCAACTCCTGACCAGAGCGCAACCGGGCAGCAGAATACTGCGTCCGTCAATCCGGTTAACAGAGATGGTGCAGGGAATGATATTGCTGTGCAGGCCTCAGATTTAGGCGGTGAAATCATCAATGCGCCGCAGGAAAGCGATGTGAATGTGTCACCGGAGCTTATGGCTCGGTTTAATAAGGCCATTGAAGATTTGGACAACAAGGCTACCGAAGATGAGCCTGAAACACAGATCACCGTGCGTGATGATTTACCCCGTGTCGATCAACTTCCTGTCAGAATGCTTACCCGTTTACCGGGTATGGCGTTTAATGCCCATATGTATGCCAGTCGTCCGTCTGACCGCTGGGTGAGAGTGAACGGCAAACAGCTCGGGGAAGGGGACTGGATTGATGACAAGGTGCAAATAGTAAAGATTGAAGCTCAGCGGGTTATCCTGAGCTTCGAAAATAAAGAGTTTTCTATGGCGGCGTTAACAGACTGGTGACCGGGTTTCAGCCCGGCACCTGGCTGATAAATACATCTTTGAAAAATTTCGGCAGATTAATGCCAAAATCATCAGGGCGGACACCTGACTCAATTTCATCGTCGACAGTAAGCAAATCAATGCGTCTGATTTCACTGAAGTGACCTCCGGTAATGCTGTAGAAAGTCATTACCACCGGTGAGGTGAGATCGTCGGGATTTTGTTTACTGATGATCCCCAGTCTCCCGCTTTTCAGTTTTACCAGCGAGCCCACGGGGTGAACACCAACACACTGCACGAACTGTTTAACTAACACGCTGTCAAGAGACGGATCTTTAGCCAGCCTTTTCAGCGCAAGCGCCGGCGTAATGCTGTCTTTGTGAGGGCGGTTGGAAATCATCGCATCGTAACAGTCCACAATAGCCGCCATTTTGGACAAGGGGGAGATGGTGTCACTCTTCAGTGCTTTCGGGTAGCCGGAACCGTCTTCCCGTTCGTGGTGTTGAGATATAACCGACAATGCTAAATCTGAAATCTGTTCGCCTTGCTCTACCAGTTCCACGCCAATATCAACATGGCTTTTCACCACATCCCAGTCGGCCTGACTCAGTTTTCCGTTTTTATGCCTCAGTTCCTGTGGGATCTGCGACATACCCACGTCCATAAGCAATGCGCCCATACAAGCTTCATCAATGGTATCCCGATCATAACCAAGGTGCTGGGCGAACATAGCCATCAGGATGGAACAGTTGATCGAATGTTCAAGCAGGTATTGGTCTGAATTCTTTATCATTGTCAGGCAGGACATGGCATCCTGATTATCGAAAACTGCATCAATGATGCTGGATGACAGGTCTGATGCCTGCGAGAGATCATTAGGAGCGCCCTTGTTGAGCGAAGTGATGAAAGACTGCTGTAAGCTCACGGCTTCTTCATAAAGTACACTGGCGGCGTTCAGAGCGTCTGAGTTCGACCGTGTGTCAGGTGAAGGGGCGGGCACCTGTTCACTGACCATTGCTGCTTCCGGCAACTGACTTCTGGCATAGTCGACTTCTACCAGAGTGATCCCCATTTCCTTCAGTTTACCGATGGAAACCGGTGATTTTACCACGCCGCTGGAGCGCACGCGTAATTGTCCGGTTTGTTCTAAAACCTGATTGACGTACATACCCGGAATGAGTTCATCAATAGTCACGTTTTTTAGCATGCAATGTTACCTGATCAGAAGCCGGGGCCGAAAAAAAAGGGCGATGCTGATGCATCGCCCTTTGAGTATAGTTGATATCGAAAAAATTAAAGCCAGACTGGTTGTCTACTTTCGTATGATTCGATGGTCTCTGTCAGTTCCAGCGTCTGACCGATAGCATCTAAGCCTTTGATCAGATTGTTTTTGTGGTGTGCAAGGATATCAAAGCTGAATACTGCATCGCCTGCTTTCACTGTTTGTGCCGGCAAATCGATTTCTACAGCGGTATCCGGGTTGGCTTTGACAATGGCAAACAGCTCATCCATTTGCGCTGATGTCAGAGCAACCGGCAGCAACTGGTTGTTAATGCAGTTGCCGTAGAAAATGTCAGCGAAGGATGTGGCGATAACGGCATCAAAACCAAAATCTGCCAGTGCCCATGGCGCGTGCTCACGGCTGGAACCACAACCAAAATTTTCCCGCGACATCAGAATACTTGCGCCGGCGTGTTCCGGTTTATTTAACACGAAATCTGGATTGGGTTCTTTTTCATGCAAGTCCAGATAGCGCCAGTCGTGAAACAAATGTTTACCGTATCCGGTGCGTGTTACGCCAGTAAGAAACTGTTTCGGGATAATCTGATCCGTATCGACGTTAGCCTGATCAAGGGGGCAGGCGCGGCCGGTGTGTGTAGTAAAACCTTGACTCATGATTTACTCCTGAAATTCTCTGACATCGGCGAAACGGCCTTTCAATGCAGCGGCAGCTGCCATCGCAGGGCTCACCAGGTGAGTACGGGCACCGCGGCCCTGACGGCCTTCGAAGTTACGGTTGCTGGTTGAAGCACAACGGTCACCGGCCTGAAGAATGTCATCATTCATGCCCAGACACATCGAACAACCCGGCAAACGCCACTCGAACCCTGCATCGGTAAAGATTTTATCGAGACCTTCTGCTTCCGCCTGACGTTTAACCGCACCGGAGCCCGGTACAACAATCGCGGTGACGTTGTCAGCGACTTTGCCCTGTTTGGCGATGAATGCAGCAGCACGCATGTCTTCAATACGACCATTGGTACAAGAGCCGATAAATACATGACTGATGGCCACATCTTCCAGCTTGTCGCCTGCTGATAAACCCATGTACGACAGGGCTTTTCTGGCGCTTTCTTTCTCTACCGCATCGCTGAAGGAGTCAGCCGCAGGTACCGGTGTATCCACACCAATTACCTGACCCGGGTTAGTGCCCCAGGTAACCTGTGGTGCGATATCAGCGGCATTTAATTCAACAACACTGTCGAACTTCGCGCCATCTTCACTGTACAGTGTTTTCCAGTATGCAACGGCGTCATCCCACGCTTCGCCGGAGGGTGCATATTCACGGCCTTTCACGTAGTTAAATGTGGTCTCATCCGGCGCAACCATACCGGCTTTCGCTCCGGCTTCGATACTCATGTTACAGATAGTCATACGCTCTTCCATGGTCAGAGAGCGGATGGCTTCACCTGCGTACTCAATAACATAACCGGTAGCGCCGGCGTGTCCGATTTTGCCGATAATGGCCAGAATGATATCTTTTGCCGTAATGCCTACCGGTAATTTACCGTGCACATTAATCAGCATGCTTTTCGCTTTACTTTGCTTCAAAGTTTGTGTGGCCAGAACGTGCTCAACCTGAGATGTACCGATACCGAATGCTAAGGCCCCGAATGCGCCGTGGGTTGCAGTGTGCGAGTCACCACATACTGCGGTAACGCCGGGCAGGATTAAACCCAGTTCAGGACCCATTACGTGAACAATCCCCTGTTTCTGGTGACCTACCGGGAATAGCTTAACGCCGTGTTCTTCACAGTTCTTCGCCAGCGTTTGTAGCTGTAACGCATTTTGCGGACCGCAGGCGTCAATGGCCAGCGAGCGGGTAGAGATACTGTGGTCCATGGTGCCGAATGTACGGTCAGGTCGACGCACTTTACGGCCTTTTTCATTCAAACCTGCGAAGGCCTGAGGCGAAGTCACTTCGTGGATCAGGTGACGATCGATATACAATAAGCTGTCTTCGCCAATCTGGTCTACAACGTGTGCTTCCCAGACTTTGTCATATAAGGTCTTGGCCATGACGGTCTGTTACTCCTGATTTAAAATCTGTTTGACAATTTCATCGCCGACCTGAGCCGTGGTGGACGCTTGTGCGCGTTTATTCTCAGGTAACAATTCACCGGTTAATACACCGGCTTCTAACGTGGCTACAACCGCTTTTTCGATAGCGTCTGCAGCATCTTGCAGGTTTAAGCTGAAACGCAACATCATGGCTGCTGACAACACCTGAGCGATAGGGTTAGCAATACCCTGGCCGGCAATATCCGGTGCAGAACCACCGGCCGGCTCGTATAAGCCAAAGCCTTCTTCGTTCATACTGGCAGACGCGAGCAGACCCATGGAACCGGTCATCATGGCGCATTCGTCTGAAATGATGTCGCCGAACAGGTTAGAGCATAACATCACGTCGAATTGGGCCGGGTTTTTCATCACCTGCATGGTCGCGTTATCAATATAGATGTGCTCAAGTTCCACATCAGGATAGTCATTGGCGACTTCTTCAGTGACTTCGCGCCACAAACGGCTGCATACCAGTACGTTGGCCTTATCTACCGAGGTAACTTTACCACGGCGCTTCTGTGCTGCTTCAAAGGCGGATACGGCAATTCTGCGAATTTCCCGCTTGGAGTAGCGCATGGTATCAAAGGCGTATTCTTCTTCACCTTCGCCGTCACGACCCTTAGGCTGACCAAAATAGATACCGCTGGTCAGCTCACGGACAACCAGTACATCCACACCGCTGGCAGCAATGTCTGCACGCAGCGGGGATAAGTTCTCAAGACCCGGATAAATTTTTGCAGGACGCAGGTTACTAAATAAATCGAAATGACTGCGCAGGGTTAACAGTGCTGCACGTTCAGGGCGTTGTTCCAGTGGCAGGGAATCCCATTTTGGTCCACCGATTGAGCCGAATAAAATTGCGTCGGCCTGTTCACAGCCTTGCAGGGTAGCTGGCGGTAATGCTTCACCTTCAGTATCAATGGCATAGCCACCGACCGGATACGCGGTCCGGTTGAAAGTCACTTTGAATTTGCTCTCAACGGCATCCAGGACCTTGTTGGCTTCCTGCATGACTTCCGGGCCGATACCGTCTCCGGCGAGTACGGCAATATTGAATTCGCTCATTTATACTCCTGCAACGCGTTCTTGTTGAATCTTTTGCTGATCAATCTGGTCAGCAACATGTGTATTGTTCAGTACGAAGATAAGGGCTTTAACCCCGGCTTCGACAATGTCTGTGGCCAGGCCGATACCGTGGAAACGGCGGCCTTTGTACTCGGCGATAACACCGACCTGGGCAAGGGCGTCAGCACCTTCACCTTTCGAGTCCAGTTTGAAGTCCACCACTTCCAGGTCTTCATGGCCCAGAATAGAAATAATGGCATTAAAGGCGGCATCCACCGGACCGTTACCGATGGCTGTTTTAGTAACGGTTTCGCTGCCGACCTGTAAGCGTACAGTGGCACTGGGAATGATTTCCCTGCCAGAGTTGGCCTGCAGATAAGACAGCTGGTAATACGCGTCTTCGTGTTTTTGCTGATCGAAAAACAGCAAGGCTTCCAAATCGTAGTCGTAAACCTGACCTTTCTTATCGGCCAGCGCAAGGAATGCGGTGTAAACCGTTTCCAGATCGTAGTCTTCCGCCTTGTAGCCCAGCTCTGTTAAACGGTGCTTGATAACGTGACGACCGGAGCGTGATGTCAGGTTCAGGTTGTTTTTATTAATACCCACACTTTCCGGTGTCATGATTTCATAGGTATTTTGCGCTTTTAATACACCGTCCTGGTGGATACCTGAGGAGTGACTGAAGGCATTCGCGCCCACAATGGCTTTGTTCGACTGAACCGGCATATTACACAACTGGCTGACCAGCTTGGAGGTACGGAAAATTTCAGTGGAATTGATGTTGGTTTGCATGCCCAGCATGGCTTCGCGGGTTTGCAGGATCATCGCGATTTCTTCCAGTGAACAGTTTCCTGCACGTTCACCGATACCGTTAATAGTACATTCTACCTGGCGGGCACCTTGTTCAACGGCAGCCAGTGAGTTAGCAACAGCCAGACCTAAATCGTTGTGACAGTGCACGGAAATCGTGGCTTTATCGATGTTAGGTACGCGGTTAAACAGGTTGCCGATGATGCCGCCGAACTCGGTGGGGGTTGTGTAGCCCACGGTATCCGGAATATTTACGGTAGTGGCACCGGCATTGATGGCGGCTTCAACCATGCGGCAAAGATAATCGATGTGGGTACGGCCGGCATCTTCACAGGAAAATTCTACATCGTCGGTGTAGCGGCGGGCATGCTTTACTGCAGCTACTGCCATATCAACGACTTCGTCCTGTGATTTTCTGAGTTTAGCACCAACATGAATTTCAGATGTGGCGATAAAGGTATGGATACGGAATTGTTCAGCGACACTCAGCGCCTGGCCACATGCATCGATGTCTTTTTCAAGGGCACGGGATAAACCGCAAACCACACTGTTTTTCACTTCGCGGGCGATCATCTGCACGGATTTAAAATCACCCGGCGAAGATACCGGGAAACCCGCTTCGATGATGTCTACGCCCAGGCGTTCGAGGGCCAGAGCGATCTGCAATTTTTCTTTGGCACTTAAACTGGCGGGCAGTGCCTGCTCGCCGTCGCGTAACGTGGTATCAAAGATTTTTACCTGATTCGTCATGGCTTGTACTCGTGGTGATAATTAGTAAAAAAAAACCCGTGCGATGCACGGGTTTATTGTAATTCCTCTTACTGGATGCATTCTACCCGTGCAGTCTTGCTGCCATAAGGAGTAGAAGAGAAAGTAAAAAATGTTGCATAATTATGCGAATTTCACGGGCATCCAATTGATAGCCGACAATGTAACCATACAGGGGCCACAGGTCAACCTTTCTTTGCCATCATGAATATAATAATTGGTTATATTTATCCTAACTCTGTTTGGTTGGTCAGGTATTTAAGGTGAATTTTTTCCACTTTACCGTGGTGGAAAGCAATAATTCTCTTAATGAGAGTGTGCGTGGGGCCAGTCTGCCTTTGTGATTCCAGCGGTGTCCGCAGCATGCGGCAGACATCACAGCTTTGGTGGGTTTCAGTAGTGTATAGTCGGTGTCTGTATTGTTGGCCTGACTCACACCATCAAAAGTAAACCAGCCATACTTATTGGTGTGCACCATTTCATTCTCAGGCTGAACACGGTCAATAGAGTCCAGCTCGATATGCTCTTCATCAAAGCGAAGTAATCTTACCGGTACGGGTAAACCATAGGCTGCATGGTCTTTATACCAGGTCAGCGTGCCCTCCGGCGTAATTTTATGGGCAGGGCACTTAGGGGCCTGTTTACATTGCCAGGTACCATTGTGACTGTCTACTGCAAGCGGTGTTTTGTGGTTTGCCAGATAGTGGGCTGCCCGTTGAATTCGGTGAGGAAGTGCGGCCAGTCTGCGTTGGAGGTAAGATATCTGCGCAGCGGACGCTTGTGAAAGCACCAGCAACTCGCGCTCGTACAGGGCATTACAAATTTCTGTGAAGACCGGAGAATCGTCGGTTGCGCCGGTGGCAGCAAAAATATCAGTCTGACTGGACGACGTGTGAGAACCTGACGACATGGCTACAAAGGATTATGAAGAATATCAGTAAAGTAGCATTAAAAAGAACGGGTAGCCAGCGCTACCCGTTCATAGTCATTATTGACCTTTGATTGCACTGCGACCCGGATAAACCGCTTTGTCGCCCAGTGCCTGCTCGATACGCAGTAACTGGTTGTACTTGGCAACACGGTCAGAACGGCACAGAGAACCGGTCTTGATTTGACCCGCTGCAGTACCAACCGCCAGGTCAGCGATAGTCGCATCTTCGGTTTCGCCTGAACGGTGAGAGATAACCGCAGTGAAGCCGGCATCTTTCGCCATCCTAATTGCATTCAGGGTTTCGGTCAGTGAACCGATCTGGTTGAATTTAATCAGGATAGAGTTACCGATACCATTCTCGATACCACGGGACAGAATTTTGGTGTTAGTCACGAACAGGTCGTCACCAACCAGTTGTACTTTGTCACCAATCTTCTTAGTCAGGCTTGCCCAACCGTCCCAGTCGCTCTCGTCCAGACCGTCTTCGATTGAAACGATAGGGTACTGTTCAGCCAGTTCAGCAAGGTAGTCGCCAAAGGTTTCAGAGTCAAAAGACTTGTCTTCACCAGACAGCACATATTTGCCGTCTTTGTAAAATTCAGACGCCGCACAGTCCAGTGCCAGCGTGATGTCTTCGTTCATTTTGTAGCCCGCTTTTTCAACGGCTTCTACAATAACAGCCAGCGCTTCAGCGTTAGAGCTCAGGTTAGGTGCAAAACCACCTTCGTCACCCACTGCTGTGTTCAGGCCTTTAGCAGACAGTACTTTTTTCAGGTTATGGAAAATTTCCGCACCCATGCGCAGGGCTTCTTTGAAGCTCTTCGCGCCAACTGGCTGAACCATGAATTCCTGAATGTCTACGTTGTTGTCAGCGTGCTCACCACCGTTGATGATGTTCATCATAGGTACAGGCATAGAGTACTGACCTGACGTACCGTTTAAGTCAGCGATGTGCTCGTAAAGTGCAACGCCTTTTTCAATTGCAGCCGCTTTGGCAACAGCCAGAGAAACCGCCAGGATCGCATTTGCGCCCAGCTTTTCTTTGTTCTCTGTACCGTCCAGCTCTAACATTTTGTTATCAACGTCAGTTTGTGCCAGTGGATCCATGCCAGCCAGCGCCGGAGCAATGATGTCGTTTACTGCAGCAACGGCTTTTTCTACGCCTTTGCCCAGGTAACGGCTTTTATCACCGTCACGCAGTTCCAGTGCCTCACGTGAACCAGTTGATGCACCGGATGGTGCAGCGGCACGACCCATTGCGCCTGAATCAAGGTAAACGTCTGCCTCTACAGTGGGGTTACCACGAGAGTCCAGGATTTCGCGTCCTACAATGCGAGCAATCTTCGCCATTTTATTTCCTCAACGTTTGTGCAGAAGGCAACGGGAGTAAGCCTTCTGCTTTTTAGAATCAGTGATTTTCTTTCTGGTATTTCCCGGCAGCTTCTACAAATCCTTTAAACAGCGGGTGGCCATCACGGGGTGTAGAAGTAAACTCCGGGTGGAATTGACCGGCAACAAACCATGGATGGTCCGGGATTTCGATCACTTCTACAAGGCGTTTGTCGGTGGACAAACCACTTACTTTCAGGCCCGCTGCTTCAATCTGGTCACGAAGGTTATTGTTTACTTCGTAACGGTGACGGTGACGTTCGTAAATCTCTTCGCTGCCGTAGGTTTCACAGACTTTGCTGCCCGGGATCAGGTGGCAAAGCTGGCTGCCTAAACGCATGGTGCCGCCTAAATCTGAAGAGGCATCGCGCTGTTCAGTAGAGCCGTCTGCATCCAGCCATTCGGTGATCAGGCCAACAACCGGGAACGGAGTTTTAGGATCGAATTCGGTGCTGTTTGCGTTTTCCATACCAGCTACATTGCGGGCAAATTCAATTAAAGCAACCTGCATACCCAGACAAATACCCAGATAAGGGACTTTATTCTCACGGGCATAGCGTGCTGCTGCAATTTTGCCTTCGATACCGCGTTCGCCGAAACCGCCGGGTACTAAGATAGCATCCAGGTGTTCTAAAATTTGTGTACCTTTTGTTTCAACGTCCTGGGAATCGACATAGTGAATATTCACTGTCAGGCGGTTTTTTAGACCGGCATGTTTTAATGCCTCATTGACAGATTTATACGCGTCAGGCAATTCAACATATTTGCCCACCATACCAATATTCACTTCTGCAGTAGGGTTAGACTCTGCATAAAGTACCTGTTCCCATTCGGTGAGATCGGCTTCTTTGCAGTCCAGACGGAAACGGTCAACAACCAGCTGGTCCATACCCTGTGCTTTAAGCGCAGCCGGGATACGGTAGATGCTGTCTACGTCTTTCAGTGAAATAACGGCTTTATCTGCCACATTCGTGAACAGGGCAATCTTAGAACGTTCTGTAGCCGGCAGTGCGCCAACAGAACGGCAAACCAGGATGTCCGGTTGAATACCGATAGAACGCAGCTCTTTTACAGAGTGCTGAGTAGGCTTAGTTTTCACTTCGCCGGAAGCAGGCATGTAAGGTACCAGCGTCAGGTGCATGAACATGGCGCGCTCGCGGCCGACTTCTGTACCTAACTGACGGATAGCTTCCAGGAACGGTTGTGATTCAATATCACCTACTGTACCGCCTACTTCAACAATAGCCACATCGTGACCTTCTGCACCGTCGATAACGCGACGCTTAATTTCGTTGGTGATGTGCGGGATGACCTGGATGGTTGCACCTAAATAGTCACCACGTCTTTCACGGCGTAATACTTCTTCGTAAACCCGGCCAGTGGTGAAGTTATTACGCTTGGTCATACGGGTGCGGATAAAACGCTCGTAGTGGCCTAAATCTAAATCGGTTTCTGCGCCATCATCCGTGACAAACACTTCCCCGTGCTGGATTGGGCTCATTGTTCCCGGATCAACGTTGATATACGGATCCAGTTTTAACATCGTAACGGTGAGACCACGCGCTTCAAGAATAGCTGCTAACGAAGCGGCAGCAATACCTTTACCAAGCGATGATACGACACCACCGGTGACGAAAATATAATTTGTCATGCGAAACCTAAGGCGTTGGAATTTTTGGCTAATGTGCTGAGAGTTGCGAAAACCGAACTAAGCACCTGGACGGCGCAATATTATAGCGAAAGAGTAGCAGGCAAACAATCGGTTTGCCTGCCGGGCTGGCGGGTTTATTTCAGGTAAATTAATAAAGCCTTAAGTATCACGCCTGACTTAGCCGTTTTAGCGTATAGATTAAATCCAGTGCCTGCCTGGGAGAAAGCTCGTCGGGAGACAAATTATTCAGTGCATCCCGCAGCGGGTCAGGCATATCGGTAAAATGCATTTCCGACTGCCCGGCTCTGGTCGTGGGTGCACCGGAATCTGACGACGTTTTTGTTGTCTTTGTGGCCGGGGCGTCTTCCTGTGGTGCCCGGTTTTCCAGTTCATGCAATTTAGCCCGGGCAGCATTGATTACCGGGCGGGGAACGCCGGCAAGCTGGGCAACCTGTAAGCCATAGCTTTTGCTGGCCGCACCGGTTTCAACCGTATGCATAAAGCGGATGGTATCGTCGTGCTCTACCGCATCTAAATGCACATTGACCACACCCTCTTCAGAATCAGCTAACTGGGTCAGTTCAAAATAATGGGTGGCAAACAAGGTATAAGCATTAATCTCCCTTGCCAGGAAGCAGGCACATGCCCAGGCGAGAGATAAGCCATCGTATGTACTGGTGCCGCGCCCGATTTCATCCATTAATACCAGCGAGTGCTCAGTGGCATTATGCAAAATGTTGGCGGTCTCGGTCATTTCCACCATGAAGGTAGAACGCCCTGACGCCAGGTCATCTGATGCACCAATACGTGTGAAAATACGATCTACACGGCCGATTTTTGCATTTTCTGCAGGTACGTAACACCCAAGGTATGCCATTAGTACAATCAGAGCGGTCTGACGCATGTACGTTGATTTACCGCCCATGTTCGGACCGGTTATCACAAGCATGCGTTGTCTGGTGTCCAGGGTTACGGGGTTGGCAATAAACGGGTCGGTCATAACTTGCTCAACCACTGGATGACGTCCGGCTTCGTAAGTGATTTCACGGTTATCTGTGAGGGTAGGGCAATGTAAGTCGAGTGCGGTTGCCCGCTCTGCAAAACACTGAATCACATCCAGTTTAGCCAGTGCTTCAGCTGTGTTTATCAGTTTAGTGAGTTGTGGCTGGAAGGCATCGAATAACCCTTCATAGAGCTGCTTTTCCAGAGCCAGCGCCCGGCCCTGACTGGTCAGTACTTTATCTTCATGTTCTTTCAGCTCAGGGGTAATGTAACGCTCAGTGTTCTTTAACGTTTGACGGCGGATATAGTCTGCCGGGGCTGCGCCGCTGTTTGCGCGGCTTAATTCGATAAAAAAGCCATGCACTTTGTTGTAGCCCACTTTCAGTGTAGAGACACCGGTACGCTCCCGTTCTCTGACTTCCAGAGCATCCAGGTAGTCCGTGGCTCCCCTTGACAGCGCCCGCAATTCATCAAGCTCTTCATTAAAACCTTCAGCGATAACACCACCATCGCGGATCACAACCGGAGGGTTATCTACGATAGCCTGATTTAACAGGCTTTGTAATTCAGGATAGGTGCTGACAGCATTGGCCAGATCTGCACATAACGGATCCTCAAGAGAGGATAACTGGTCGAGCAGTCCGGGCAATTCGTTAAACGCATTGCGTAAACGGGAGAAATCCCTGGGACGGGCTGAACGCAGGGCTAACCGCGCCATGATACGTTCTATGTCACCAATGCGTTTTAGTGTATCTGATATTTCTTCATGACCCTCTTCAATCAGCTTGCCGACGGCCTGCTGGCGTCGGGTGAGCTCATAATGATCGGTAATGGGGGCGTGCAAATAGCGTTGAAGTAATCTGCTGCCCATGGGGGTGGCGGTAGAGTCCAGCACGCTGAACAGAGTATTTTCCTGACTGCCTGATAAATTGGCGGTTAATTCCAGATTTCTTCGCGTGGCTGCATCTAGCTGAATACGTGTTTCCTGCTGTTCACGATGAATACTGCGAATATGGGGCAGGGCGGTACGTTGGGTATCTTTAACGTATTGCAGTACACAGCCGGCTGCACCGGTGGCTTTATCTAAGCCGTTGATCCCGAACCCATCCAGTGATTTGGTGCCGAATTGCTGATTGAGTTGCTCTGTTGCCGTTTGCGGATCAAACTCCCATTCGGGACGACGACGTAAACCTTTTCGTTTTCCAATAAGAGGTAAGCCTTCGAATCCTTCCGGATAAAGCAGTTCCGCAGGATTAAGGCGTTGCAACTCGGCCAGCAATTGTTCGTCGCTGTCACATTCAACCACCAGAAAACGCCCGCTGCTTATATCGAGGGTGGCAACGCCGTACTGCATGCTGTGACCGCACACAGCAGCAAGCAGGTTATCACGGCGCTCTTCTAATAATGCCTCATCAGTGACTGTGCCCGGGGTGACAATACGCTGAACCTGACGGTCTACCGGTCCTTTGCTGGTGGCAGGATCGCCCACCTGCTCACAAATCGCCACCGATTCGCCCATTTTTACCAGGCGCGCCAGGTAACCTTCCACCGCGTGATAAGGCACTCCCGCCATTGGAATGGGTTCACCGCCGGATTTGCCTCTGGCTGTTAATGAAATATCCAGCAGGTGTGCGGCCTTTTTGGCATCGTCATAGAAGAGTTCATAAAAGTCTCCCATCCGGTAAAACAGTAAAATATTAGGATGTTGTGCTTTTATGGCCAGATACTGGCGCATCATCGGCGTATGTGATTCCAAGAAAACCTCTTTGTTATGTTGATACTGTTTGCGAAGGCGCTTCTGTCCGGAAGACGGAACTGCATTTGAAACACGGCGTAAACCCATCCATGGGGCCCCGGCTGCCGCTTCCCTGCGGCAGACGGTTTCATATGCAGTCCCCGTATTCCGTACGCGCGCCTTCTCAGTCACTTGCTTCCGGCCGGAGCATGGAACTGCATTGGAAACACGAAACAATTCCTTCCCCGACAGGATTGAACTTAATCGCTCCGGCGTCCGCTAAATGTGTAAAATGGTACAACGGAATTAATTCATTGGTGAGTATTATTCGTATGAGCGCAGATTTTTCAACTGTTTCACGAGACAGTGCCTTACTTAAACAGGTGGTTGCCACCGGAGATGTGCTTCGCCGGCGGAACTGGCATGTATCCTGTGCTGAGTCTTGTACAGGTGGTGGAATTGCTTACGTATTAACTTCTGTTTCCGGTAGTTCTGAATGGTTCAATCAATCCTGGGTCACTTATTCAAATGAGGCTAAGCAATCACTTATTGGAGTGAAAGCTGAAACGCTTGAGGAGTTTGGCGCGGTGTCTGAGCAAACTGTGGCTGAAATGGCGCAGGGTGTTGTTCAGGAAAGTGGTGCGCAGGTTGGCGTGTCGGTGAGTGGTATTGCAGGGCCTGGCGGTGGTTCGGCGGAAAAGCCGGTGGGTACGGTTTGGTTTGGCTTTATGATAGACGGTGAAATGAACACGCAGCGTCACGTATTTTCCGGTGACCGGTTAGCGGTGCGGGAACAGGCCATCGCCCATGCAATTTCTTATCTGTACCAACGACTGGTTGCTGAATAAAACGGGATTTGACAGACTAATTGTGAAATCTTACTTGACTGTATGCTTATACAGTATAAAATGCACTCAACATTCGAATTACGTTTCGTGAGTTACTGAAGCGCTGACCGAATCATATTTTGCGGAAGTTAAAAAATAACAGAAGTAAAAGTGGCAGCGTAATACGACAGGGTAACTACCGGACAGTCATTATCTTGAGGATAATATCGTGGACGACAACAAAAACAAAGCTCTTTCCGCCGCTCTTGGCCAAATTGAAAAGCAATTTGGTAAAGGTGCCATCATGCGCCTGGGTGACAATCAGGCGCATGATATCGAAGCAATTTCTACCGGTTCACTCAGTATCGACATTGCACTCGGTATAGGCGGTTTACCTTGTGGGCGTGTTGTTGAAATCTACGGTCCTGAGTCATCAGGTAAAACAACCCTGACACTGCAAGTTATTGCTGAAGCGCAAAAGAAAGGCAAAACCTGTGCATTCGTCGATGCGGAACACGCACTGGATCCTATCTACGCCAAAAAGCTGGGTGTAAACATTGACGATCTGCTGGTCTCTCAGCCTGATACCGGTGAGCAGGCGCTGGAAATTTGTGACATGCTTGTTCGTTCCGGAGCTGTGGACGTGGTAATTGTCGACTCGGTTGCTGCTTTAACACCGAAAGCTGAGATTGAAGGTGAGATGGGTGATTCTCACGTGGGTCTTCAGGCGCGTTTGATGTCTCAGGCGTTGCGTAAGCTTACCGCTAACATCAAGAAATCAAATACGCTGTGTATTTTCATCAACCAGATCCGTATGAAGATTGGTGTTATGTTCGGTAACCCTGAAACCACAACCGGTGGTAACGCGCTGAAATTCTATGCCTCTGTGCGTCTGGATATCCGTCGTATCGGTGCGGTTAAAGAAGGTGATGAGGTTGTTGGTAACGAAACCCGTGTGAAAGTGGTGAAGAACAAAGTTGCACCACCATTTAAGCAGGCGGAATTCATGATTCGTTACGGCGAGGGTATCAGTAAGGAAGCTGAACTTATTGACCTTGGTGTGAAGCAGAAGCTGGTTGATAAAGCCGGTGCCTGGTATAGCTACAACGGTGACCGTATTGGTCAGGGTAAAGCGAACGTAATGGCGTTCCTGAAAGATAACCCTGATATCGCTAACGACATCGAAACCAAGCTGCGCGCAGAGTTACTGGCTCAAAAAACAGTAAAGCCTGAAGAAGCCGAAGGCGAAACAGAAGAAAAATTGTAAGATTTATGTCCGGCAGCCTGTAAAAGGCTGCGCATGAAACGACAAATCGATAGACAGTTAATCAAATTAGAAGCCAGCTGAAAAGCTGGCTTCTTTTTTTGTGTGAAAAAACGGGTTTTAAAATCAATATCCTGAAAGGCGAACCGTCCTGTAAGAAGGCCTCTGTAGACCGTTTAACTCTTTTTATTAGTGTTATCTAATAAAAAGAATAATAAAATCAGTAGGTAATGA
Source organism: Alteromonas sp. NFXS44 (assembly GCF_040148705.1). Lineage (NCBI taxonomy): Bacteria > Pseudomonadati > Pseudomonadota > Gammaproteobacteria > Alteromonadales > Alteromonadaceae > Alteromonas > Alteromonas sp. NFXS44. Next base: position 123,293 of record NZ_JAGDEA010000005.1, read on the forward strand.
ACTGTCCAAAAGACGAGGAATGCACTTTTTTTATCGTTCAATTTACTGTAGAAGTGAAGATGACTGCCGTTAAAAATATAAACTTATAAAAAAGATTTCACCAACTCCCGAATATGGAAGGTGAAACACAAACACGGGAACGCGTATGAAATCACTCTCACTTCAGAAAAAATTTGTGCTCATTGTTGGCGGTGCTATCGCATTGTTACTGATTGTAGCAACGATTTTCCTGCTCAATATTGTCAGCGATAAAACCAGGCAGACCGTTGAGCGGGATCTTCATTTTCTTGTTACCAGTGAAGCGGAATCTGTAAAAGGTTTCTTTGCTACCTACGGAGGTGTCGCTTCTACATTTCTGAACAATCCTTTCTTCACCGACTTTTTTACTCAACATTCGCAGCGTGGCGGTACGTTAAGTGGTGAGGCTGCTGACGATATTTTTGCATCATTCAGCGCCATCAGCAGTAATGACAAGCACATTAAGTCTGCTTTTTTCGGTACCGCCGGTACCGGAGAGTATTTTTATGAGCAGGGCCGTGTGGGTGAAGAAGATAATTACTTTGCAAATCAGCGCCCGTGGTTTTTGACCGCTGTAGAAAAAGGGGGCATCTATGTCACACCTCCGGCGACAGATTCACAGGATGGAAGCGTTTCGACGGTGGTTCAGGGTCCTGTGTACCGGGATGGTAAACTTCTTGGAGTGGGCGGCGTGGATATTCTCATCACCACAGTCGCAGATATGCTGTCAGAGATCCAATATGAGAAAGCCGGCGCTGCGTTTCTTGTCGATGACGAACAAAATATTGTGTACTTCCCGGGGAGCCGGGAAGCCCTGCCACTATCATCTCCACTGGCGTCCATTGATAAAAGCCTGAAAGGTGCTGATGGCTTTGCAGCTTTAAGCGTAGATATTGCCCGCCATCCGGAAGGTATGACGCCAGTTTCATACAACAATGAAAATTATTTTGTTGTTTATAAACATGTCACTCTAGCTTCGCCGCAAATGAACTGGACATTGGGATTACTGGTTCCGGAGGCCGTGGTTGAAGCACCGGTACAAGAGGCGTTACATACTTCACTAATTGTTGCTGTGGTTGTACTGGTTATCGCCGGAGCAGTTACCTGGTTTGCTGGTGCAGTGATCACCCGTCCGATTTTACAGCTCAAGAATGCTATGGCTGATATTGCTTCAGGAGACGGTGACTTAACCCGTCGTCTTGAAATTAAGTCGGGCGATGAAGTCGGGCAACTGGCTGAACAATTCAATGTATTTACCGGTAAAATTCATACATTACTACAGGATATTGTTCAGCATACCAGAGCCGTCGCGGAGGCCGCAGACCACTTGCGTGATGTGTCCGGCGCCAGCAGCCGCGAAATCAATCAGGAAAGAACTGAAGTAGACAGTGTGTCGACGGCAGTAACGGAAATGGCGCATACCGTACAGGAAATTTCAGCTAATGCTGCCGAATCCAGCAGAGCCGCAACCGTAGCAGAGCAGCAGGCGACAGACGGCATGTCGCAGGCACAAAACATGTTAACTGAGATCCATGCTCTTGCAGACGCAATCAGTCAGGGCGTTCAGACAGTTAGTGGTTTGAGTCAGGAGTCAGACAATATCGGCGCGGTCGTTGATGTGATTAATAGCATAGCAGAGCAAACAAATTTACTGGCATTGAATGCGGCTATTGAGGCTGCCCGTGCCGGTGAGCAGGGAAGAGGTTTTGCGGTCGTTGCCGATGAGGTACGTTCACTGGCTTCGCGCACTCAGGACTCCACTGATGATATCCGCAAAATGGTAGAAAAGCTCCAGAAGATGGCATCAGAAGCCGACACGGCAATGAAGGCTGGTAAAGAGCGCTCGTTAAAAGGTGTAGAGAAAACCGAACTGGTGGTGTCGTCCTTACGGGATATCAGTCACTCGATAAGTACTGTTCAATCGCAAAGTACGCAAATTGCCAGAGCGACTGAGCAACAAACCGTGGTGGCAACTGAAATAGATGAGGCGCTGGTTAAAATCATTAATCTGAGTGAAAAGACCAGCGAGCATTCAGAGGAACTGGCTGCCGAGGCTACCCAGCTCAGCGGTGTATCTTCCGAGCTGAGAGATTTAGCGGGACAGTTTAAGTTGTAACCTGGCGGTCAGGCCGTATCGGGTAAACAGGCCGGGCAGGTTTCTGTACCGGCTTATACCCGTTGAGGAAGTTGCCCGCTGTTCTCCCAGCCTTCCGGCATTTTGCCCTGAAGAACATAGGACCAGGCAATCAATTCTGCAATCACATAATACAGAGATTCCGGGATTTCCTGCCCGAGATCTAATGTTGCCAGCAAGTCAGAAAGGTAGGGATCTTCGTGAATAAGAATGCCTGAATCTTCAGCGGCCCGAATGATTTCACCGGCCAGTTCACCGTACCCTTTCGACACAACTTTAGGTTTTGCTCCGGCTTCGCCACTGTTGTATCTCAACCCGATAGCTTTACGTGTTTTGTCACTCATACCAGTGTCTCGAACAGTTGATAGGGCGTGTCTTTGAGTGACGGAGGTATTTTTCCCCGTTGACAACTATGCTGCTCAACCTCAAGTCCCAGGCCTTTTAAACGCTTTAACAGCCATGGCATGGTTTCCATAACCTTTATCAACAGAGCATCTGTCGATGTGTATACGTTGATATGAATAACGTCCTTATCAATTTTAGTTTTGGCAAGCAGCTCTCCGTCCCCGCCAGCACTGAGTTTCATGGTCAGGTGCCATATTCTCTGTGCGGACGATTTTGCCTGCTCTTCCCGCGTATCCCGCTCTTCAACACGAAGAAAAAGTTCGGGAGGTGGCTGATCATCACCGGCTACAGGCAACACATAATACAAGGTGTCCTGACCCTGCAACCGGGCTTCTGCACTTTGGAGTTTTTGTTGCTGATGATTCGCGAGCAGTGACTTAACGTGATCGAGCAAATGGGTCCTGCTGTCGATTTGTGCCATATCGCCGGCAGTTTTTGATGGCGGACTACCCCCGCCGGCCGAAGCTGTACTTCTGACTATTACCGATTCAGCTTTATCCAGCGCTTTTGCAAGGTCGGGCTGATTTCGAACAGCGCGACCTGCAAAACTGATTTGTAATAGCGTGATAAGGGCATTCACGAAACCGGATTGTGATGGCGGATTAAGAATATTCGTTGGCGTTGTGACCAGGGCGGGTGTCTGCAACAGCTGTTTAATCGACTGCGCCGTATCCTGAGAAAGAATGCCAGTCTCTGTTTGAACGGTAACGGCATGTTGAATATTGTCAGTTCCCGCGGCAGTTTTTATAACAGGAAGTGAAGCGGTTATCTGAGCGGATAAAGCACTCATTAAGTCCCTTGTACCGGCAGCCGTTCCCGGAGACGCTTTGGTAAGGATAGAAACCAGTTTAGTCAGTGCTTCTGATGTAGAGCCTGTTTCTGCGAGAAGTTGCCGTGAAAGCTTACGGATATTTTCACTGACGCGGCTAAGTTGTTCGGGCGGCAGGTTCAGCGGCCCTGCAGAAAGGACATCTTTTATATTATTAGATGTCGCGCCTGATAATTGCTGACTGGCTACCGGAGCCGCCAGATCCGGTGGCGGTAGGATATGCAATACCGGCAACCCTTTCCGGTTTGCAATGTCTGCCAGTTTAAGCGGGACCGGCGGAAGAGCCTGCAGAGTATTGCTTGCAGATGTCGCTAAAGCAGGTGGCAAATTGACCATAGCAAGGGGGCGTGTTTGGGTGCCCGTCGCTGATAGTTGCGTTCCGCGCATGCTGACATTCAGGGTTAGTAATGTTTCTCTTCCCGTACTGCCTGATGAGCCATCGGGTAAATGCAATGAACGCTTCAGTGCGACCGGCAGTTTCCCCTCAATGCTAAGCCCTTCACTGACCAGCGCTTTTGCCAGAGCCAGTTTTACTACCGGCGCTGATGCCGGTACAGTCACACTTTGTGCAGGCTGCGCAGAGCCTTTCCCTTGTGGCGTTAAGGTAATTTGCCATCCTGACTGCCTGCTGTCAGGTGAAGGCGTTATTTTTAAGGATAATTTGTCTCCGGCCTGAGTGGCAGCGTGTTGGGCTGCCGGTAAATCCAGTTTAATCACTGGGGCGCCGGGTAACTGTAACCTGAGTGTTAGTTGTTTGGGGGACGCCTGCTCAACCATGGCGCCCAGAGATAAGGCCTGATTATTTTTGACAAGGCTGAGTTGCTGTGTTTGTGTCAGCCCTTCTGCCACTGCTGTAACCAGTCTTTGAGTATCAGCCTGTGTCAGTACTGCACTGTGCTTCACAGGCAGAAGTTCAAATAACGTCATCTGACTGACCGATGTTCTGGCCAGGGAAACCTGCGGCTGAGATGTGCTGAGACCGGGATCTTTTACGACAAGTCCGTCCTGAGGGAGGGCGTTTCCGGTCAACTGAATAAGCGGACCGGGTAAACGGGTTATGGTTACTGCAGGCAGCTGATGCAAGGTGTCTGAACGCAATGCTCCAGCGTCGGGGTTAACCGGTGCGGCAGTGGCATTCGCCGAAAACAGTTGAGCAATCTGCAAGTTCATGTCAGATTTATCGGCAACTAATTGAAAAATTCAAGCATTTTGTGCATTTCACTGTTGTCAATGGTCCTTCAGTTTGAACTAAGTCATAAAAAAGTTTAATACGCCAATGGGCGTGATGTGTTCCGTTTTGCCTATGCTAGAATGACAGACCGGAATATACAAAGATATGTTAAAGAGGATAGCGGTTTGTCGGGACTGGTTGCCAGCAAACTAACGTGCATTAAACGGGACAGAGTATTGTTCGAAGATCTGTCTTTTCAGCTCCTGCCAGGGCAGCTGATTTATTTGCGTGGGCCTAACGGTGCCGGGAAAACCAGTTTGTTGCGTATCCTCAGTGGATTAAGTCAGCCTCAAAGCGGCTCCCTTCTCTGGCAGGGGAAACCATTGGGCGAAGACTGGTTCACCAGCCTCATCTATATAGGACACAAAGCCGGCATAAACGGCACCTTGTCGCCTTTGGAAAACCTTCAATTCTGGTGTGCGCAGCATAACGTCAGCTTTAACGAAGACAATCTTTATGACGTGCTGGCTTTGGTGGGGCTGGTGGGTATGGAAGATGTACCCTGCCGCACACTGTCTGCAGGGCAACTTCGCCGTGCCGCTCTGGCAAGATTATGGTTGAAGCAGGCTGACGTGTGGATCCTCGATGAACCTTTTACCGCACTGGATATCCGTGGCGTTGCCCAACTGGAAGATAAAATGTGTGAACATGCAAGCAATGGCGGTGCTGTGTTGATTACCTCACACCAGACACTGAGCCATCGCGCGGGCGGGTATAAGACATTTGATTTGGAGTACCGGTTTTGAGCGGCCTGTATCAGGGGGTTTTTAAACGTGACCTGGCACTGGCATTTCGCCAGAAGGCCGAGCTGGTTCAGCCGCTTATGTTCTTATTAATGGTAGTGACACTGTTTCCGCTGGGAATAGGACCCGGCCCTGAAACTCTGCAACGGATTGGCCCGGGCGTTATCTGGATAGCCGCCATATTGTCCTCATTGCTCGGGATGGAGCGGTTATTCCGGGACGATTTCGCAGATGGTTCACTGGAACAGTTACAACTATCCGGACAGCCGTACTATGCCGTCGCCGCCTTAAAGGTACTTTGCCACTGGCTGGTTACTTTCATTCCGCTTTTGCTGTTGTCACCTCTGCTTGCGCTGTTTCTCAATCTCACTGTTGACATGTACATAGCGCTGGTACTCACCCTGGTGTTAGGAACACCGCTTTTGTCACTGGTGGGTGCAATCGGCACGGGATTAACGGTAGGGCTTCAGCGTGGTGGCGTACTCCTGGCGCTGCTTTTGATCCCGTTTTTCATTCCATTATTGATATTTGCTACCTCGGCAGTGGATGCAGCTGCGCTACAATTACCCTACAGGGCGCAAATTGCTATTATTGGCGCGATGTTGTTGCTGGCAATGGCATTAGCTCCGGCTGCCATTGCCTACTCTTTAAAAGTGAGTCAGAACTGATGTGGAAGTGGTTACATCCCTACGCCAAGCCTGAGCGGGCTTACCAGCTTTGTAATACGCTGCTCCCCTGGTTTTCAGTGGCTGCAGTAATCAGCTTGTTGTGCGGTACGGTATGGGGGCTTTTCTTTGCGCCTCAGGATTATCAGCAAGGTGACTCCTTCAGAATTATCTACATCCATGTGCCATCTGCCATGTTGTCAATGAGTACCTATGTCGCCATGGCCGTAGCTGCGCTGGTGGGAATGGTCTGGCAATGGCGGACCGCGTACATGGCCATGATTGCCATGGCGCCTGTGGGTGCTGCAATGACATTCATTGCTTTGCTTACCGGTGCGGCATGGGGGAAACCTATGTGGGGCGCATGGTGGGTGTGGGATGCACGGCTGACATCAGAACTTATTTTGCTGTTTTTGTATTTTGGCGTCATTGCCTTATATACCGCGTTTGAAGATAAACAGCAGGCGGGTAAAGCGGCAGGCGTTATGGCGCTGGTGGGGGTTGTGAACATCCCGGTGATCCACTATTCAGTAGAATGGTGGAATACATTGCATCAGGGTTCCACCATCACCAAATTCGACAAGCCGTCTATTGCACCGGAAATGTTGTGGCCACTGCTGATTAATCTTGCAGGCTTTGCGCTGTTTATCGCCGCTGTTACGACCATGCGTATGAAAACTGAAATTCTGCGGCGGGAAATGCACCGGCCCTGGGTGCGGGATATCACCGGTTTGCGGGAGACGTCTGATGCAGTTTAACAGTTGGGCAGAATTTTGGGCTATGGGCGGTTACGGATTTTATGTCTGGCTGTCATTTGGCATTGCCGCGCTGGTGATGACCGGCATTATTTGTCAAAGCTTGCTGGCGCATAAGCAACTCATCCGCCACATTGCTGCTGAGCAAAAACGTAAAGGGCGCATCCGTAAGGCTGCGCAAGCCGCTCAGGCCTCTTCCCCTAATTCTGACAGGAGCGTTTAGTATGAATCCGCGCAGAAAACGAAGGTTACTAGTTGTTACTCTGGTTGGCGCGCTGGTTACCGGTGCTGTGGGCCTGATGCTGTTCGCACTGACCGACAGCATCGATTTGTTCTACACGCCATCTCAAATCGTCGATGGCCGCGAAGGCGTGAAGCCACAGGTTGGCCAGCGACTGAAAATAGGCGGAATGGTTGTGCCCGGCACTGTCAACCGTGACAAAGAAAGTCTCGCGGTATCCTTCGACCTTGTCGATACGGGACCCGCAGTGACGGTACGTTTCAAAGGCATTCTGCCGGATCTTTTCCGTGAGGGGCAGGGAATTGTGGCTACCGGTACACTGGTGGCAGACCGTGTCATTGAAGCGCAGGAAGTGCTGGCAAAACACGACGAAGATTATATGCCGCCGGAACTGGCTGAACAGATGAAAGGCATTAAACACGTGAAGCCGGCAAATACCGGAGCCGGACAATGATCCCTGAGCTGGGTAATATTTCACTGACACTGGCACTGGTATGCGCCATTTTACTGGCTGTGTATCCGCTATGGGGCGCGCAGACAAAGCATACTTTTTTGATGGGCACTGCCAAGCCGCTGGCCTCTGGCATGTTCCTGTTTACATTGCTGGCGTTTGTTGCGCTGGTGTGGGCCTTCGTCACCGATGATTTCAGTGTCGCTTACGTAGCGCAACACTCAAACAGCAGACTGCCGGACTATTACAAAGTAACAGCCGTGTGGGGCGGACATGAGGGTTCGTTCCTGCTGTGGGTACTGATGTTATCTGTCTGGACCATGGCTGTAGCAATATTCAGCAAAGGCATTCCGGATGAAATGGTATCCCGTGTTTTGTCGGTGCTGGGCGCTGTGGGGATCGGTTTCTATTTGTTTATGCTGCTTACTTCAAACCCGTTTGACAGCATGTTGCCTTTCTTTCCTGTGGACGGGCGGGACTTGAATCCTCTTTTACAGGATTTTGGCATGATTATTCATCCCCCCATGTTGTATATGGGGTACGTGGGTTTCTCAGTTTCCTTTGCCTTTGCCATTTCCGCACTGATTTCCGGTCAGATGGATTCAACCTGGGCACGCTGGTCACGCCCCTGGGTGATTGCTGCATGGTCGTTCCTCACCGTAGGGATCGCGCTGGGAAGCTGGTGGGCCTATTATGAGCTCGGCTGGGGCGGATGGTGGTTCTGGGATCCTGTTGAGAATGCGTCCTTCATGCCATGGCTGGTTGGTACGGCGCTGATGCATTCTCTGGCTGTGACAGAAAAGCGTAAGGTGTTTAAATCCTGGACTGTTCTGTTAGCCATCGCAGCGTTTTCATTAAGCCTGCTAGGCACTTTCCTTGTGCGCTCCGGCGTCATTGTATCTGTACACTCCTTTGCCAGTGACCCGTCAAGAGGACTTTTTATACTCGGTATCCTGGTAGTGCTGTCCGGAACCGGTTTATTGCTATATGCGCTGAGAGCATCACAACTGAAATCACCAGGCCGTTATGGCCTGTTTTCCCGTGAAGTCCTGCTGATGGGGAACAATGTATTTTTGTGTGCAGCAACACTGGTAGTGCTTCTGGGCACGCTGCTGCCTTTGGTTCATAAAGAGCTTGGCCTGGGTTCTATATCCATCGGTGCGCCGTTCTTTAATCAGATGTTTACAGTGCTGATAGTACCTTTCGTGTTCTTTCTTGGCCTCGGCCCGCTGACAAGATGGAAGCACCAGGCGCCGGGGGCATTGCAAAAGCAAATTTCCATTGCCGCCGGGCTGAGTATCAGCGCCGGGCTACTGATTAATTTTACCTACGACTCTCCCACCTATATGGCTGCACTCGGCCTGGTACTGGCAGCGTGGATCCTGGTGACCTCGGTGCTGGAAGTCATGCAGCGCACTGATGCAATGCCGCAGGACAGCTTGTGGCGGAAATTACGTAAGCTCACACCCAGCCACTGGGGCATGGTTCTTGGTCACCTTGGTTTTGCTGTCACAATTATTGGTATCACCCTTGTGTCAAATTACGCGCTGGAGCGTGATATCCGTATGGCTCCCGGAGAAACCGCAGAGCTGGGCGGTTACACGTTTACATTCAGTGAAGTGAAACCGTTTCAGGGGCCTAATTATACCGCTGATATCGGCGTTTTTGATGTGTATGTTGATGGTGAAAAACTGGTCCACCTGGAACCGGAAAAACGCATATATACCGTGCAGAGAATGCCGATGACGGAAGCGGGCATTCACTCCACCGTCTTCCGTGACCTTTTCATTGCTATGGGCGAACCTCTTGATGACGGTGCCTGGGCGGTGAGGGTGTACATTAAACCCTTTGTCACATGGATCTGGGCCGGAGCAGTTATTATGGCGCTGGGTGGGATCTGCTCTGTTTCAGACCGCCGCTACCGGATGGCAAGGCTGGCAAAAGTGAAAAAAGTCTTTCGTGCTTCAACATCCGCTATGGCAGGAGAGCAGGGATGAAAAAAACAGGTTTATTTGTTATTCCGCTGGTGATTTTTCTGGCACTGGTGGTGTTTCTTTTTCAGGGACTGTTTTCCGATCCCAGAGCACTGGACTCACAAGTGCAGGATAAGGTGGTGCCGGACTTCTCGTTGCCCGATCTGATGAAGCCTGATGTTGTTTACACTCCCGACGTTTTTAAAGGCAAGGTCACAATTCTGAACGTGTGGGGCGTATGGTGTGTTACCTGTGCCGTTGAAATGCCTTATCTCACGGAGCTACGTAATGAGCAGCAGGTCAACTTTGTCGGTTTGTATTTTGATCAGGACCTGGATCCTGACTTCGGCACGAAAACACTGAGCCGGGTGCAGCAGGAAGTCACGTCAATGCTAAGCCGCTACGGCAATCCGTATCAGTACAATATCTTTGATGTTTACCGTGACACATCGCTGGATTTAGGTGTGACCGGTGCTCCGGAGCACTTCCTGATAGACAGCCGCGGTATTGTCAGAATGCATCACATCGGTGATATCAATCCCAGAGTCTGGGAAACCAAAGTCGGGCCCTTGTACCGTAAGCTCCTGACTGAGCAGGAAGCGCAGCAAGCCGGAGGAGCCCGATGAATACCATACGGATAGCTTTGCTTTTACTGTTTTCTTTACTGCCTGTGACCGCGATATCGGTAGAAGATAACTATGCTTTTGACGAACCGGCACGGCGGGCACTTTTTCTCAAGCTGACCGGAGAACTGCGTTGTCCCATGTGTCAGAACCAGAATATTGCCGATTCTGACGCCATGATCGCCCATGATATGCGCAGGAAAGTGTACTCACTGATGCAGCAGGGCAAGTCGGAAGATGAAATCATCGGCTACATGAAAGAACGCTACGGTGACTTTGTTTATTACAAACCGCCGGTGAACATTGCCACATTCTGGTTATGGGCTTTACCCGTGCTGTTTATTGCAGTGGTGCTGTTCTTCGTCACCCGTAAATCCGGGCAGAGTATGCCGGTGGACACGGAAGAGAAATTAAAGCGCGCAGAAGCTATGTTAAAGCAGGATAAAGAATGAGCTGGACTGAATTCGGGCTGATTACCTCAGGACTGATCACACTGGTTCTGTTGCTCGTTGCCTTCCCCTGGCTACGACGTCGTGAAGTACGTCAGCGGGATGTCTTGTCGAATATTGTAATTGTCCGTCAGCGGCTGACTGAACTGGAAAGAGAGGTCTCAGAAGGCCTTATTTCCGAAGCTGACAGGCAAAAAGCCAGTGATGAACTTAAGCTGGCTATGGTGGATGAGGCCGTTTCTGAAGCGACAGTTAAGAAACAGTCTGCACTTCTGCCTTTGCTGACCGGTGCAGTGCTGGCCATAGCAACGGGCACCATTGTTTACGGGTCGGTTAACCATCTGCAACAGGTCAGACACGCTGAGGCAGCGATTGAGTCATTACCGGAATTGAGTGACAAGCTGGCATCCGGTGATGCCGGTAACTTCACCGCGCAGGATATCGCCAGCCTGACCTATGCTATCCGTCAGCGGCTACGCAGCGAACCCGAAGATGCTACCGGATGGATGTTTCTGGGCCGGTTGTGGATGTCTGTGGGAGAAGATGAACAGGCCTTACAATCCATTCAGCGGGCTATGTCACTCAAACCCGGTGACATGACTATCAGGATTACCTATGCACAGGCATTGATGGTATCTGAAGACGCCGGAAAGCTGGCCGCTGCCCGGCGGGTTTTGCAGAGTCTGACAGAAGAAAACCCTGAGAATGATAACTTATCTTTGATGATGGCTGTGGTATCGGCAAAGCTGGGTGATCTGGCCGGCACCGAACGGTACTTTGCGCTTATCCGCGATAAACTGCCGCCGCAGCATGAAACCCGCCTGGCGCTGGAAGAACGTATTGCCGGTCTTAAAAAACAGCAACAAGCTGTGCCTGTTGCAGCAGAGCAAATGACTGCTAAAACCGGGTTTGATATTACGGTAACTATTGCTGATGAAATAAAAGATAAACTCCCTGACGATGGTTATCTGATTGTTTATGCGCAGGATGCACAGAGTGAAAACCGTATGCCGGCGGCCGTAGTTAAAATGCAGTTACAAAATTTTCCTGTATCTTTGTCGCTAAGTACGGATAATGCCATGGTGCCAACGTTCACTTTGGCATCTCTGCAGCAGGTTAAGCTTACCGCAAGAATATCGACCGGTGATGATGTTATGCCCGCTGCCGGAGACCTCAGTGGAGTACTTACGGTACCGGTGTCACCGGGCGAAGTGCTCCCGCTCCCGATACAAATCAACAAGGAATTGCAGTGATCAATACGTCTAAATCACTCTTCGCCTGCATTTTGCTGGGCATAACGTTAATGTCAGGTTGCGCCAGTCAGCGTGCTGTGGATGAGCAGGCACAGGCCAGCAACGAGATGCCGCAAGGCGACCCGCGGGATCCGCTGGAGCCACTGAACCGTGTGGCCTGGAATTTCAACTGGGAAGTACTTGATCAATACATATTGCGCCCGGTAACAATTGGTTATGTGACGGTTATGCCGCAATTTGCCCGCACCGGGCTTGTGAATGCTACCAATAACCTGGATGAGCCCGGCAATATGTTTAATAACTTTTTCCAGGGAAAAATTGACGAAGGGCTGGATAGTCTGGCCAGATTTATCATCAACTCTACCGTAGGATTGTTCGGTGCGTTTGATGTGGCCGACGCGATGGGTATCAAACGTCAGCGTGAGAATTTCGGAGAAGTGCTCGGTTACTGGGGCGTGGAAACAGGTCCTTACCTCATGTTTCCTGCACTGGGGCCAAGCGATCCGCGCTCATTGGCCGGTGATGTAGCGGATAACGTGTATTATCCGATGACTGTGCTTACCGGTAGCATGAATGTGGCCCGTTTCGCTGTCTCTATTCTGGAAGGCCGTGCAGGGCTGATCGATCAGGAGCCGCAGCTTGAGCAGGCGATTGATGACTATGCCTTCGTTAAAAACGCTTATTTCCAGAATCTGGAATTTCGTGTGACTGACGGAAAAAGTGGTGAAAAGGTGATTAAGCAGGAAGAGTTAGACGATTTCGAAGAATTCGAATCTATGCTTGATGATCTTGATTTGCCAGAAGAGCAGAACTAACCGTCATTCAGATTGCTGCAGTAATAAATGTATGCGGAGAAAGTTTCTCCGCACTCCGGTTACTTGTTCCGGCACACATTTCAGTGTGCCGGCGGCTCATAATCAGTCCTGATAACCTTTCGGGTTATTTGACTGCCAGTGCCACACATCTTTACACATGTCCTGCAGGTTCTTTTCAGCATGCCAGTTTAGCTCTTTTGCCGCCAGTGTGGGGTCGGCATAACAGGCGGCAACATCACCGCTGCGTCTGGGAGCTATCCTGTAGTTAACGGTTTGCCCTGATGCTTCTTCGAAAGCTTTAATCATCTCCAGCACGGAATAGCCTTGTCCGGTTCCCAGATTGTACACATCCAGTCCCATGTTAAGTGCCAGGCGGTCAAGTGCTTTCAGGTGCCCATTGGCAAGGTCTTCAACGTGAATGTAGTCTCTTACGCCTGTACCATCTTCTGTATCGTAGTCATCACCGAATACGCTCAGTTGTTCCAGTTTACCTGTAGCTACCTGAGAGATATAGGGCATCAGATTGTTCGGAATACCATTAGGATCCTCACCAATCAGGCCTGATTTATGTGCACCCACCGGATTGAAGTAACGCAACAACACGATATTCCATTGTTCATCTGACTTGTACAAATCCGTCAGCATATGTTCCACCATGAGTTTCGACATGCCGTAAGGGTTAGTCGGATGACCTGTTGCCATTTTCTCATGCAATGGTAACGACACAGGATCGCCGTAAACAGTGGCTGAAGAAGAGAAAACCAGTTTCATGACATTGTACTTACGCATTGCCTTACACAGGCTCAGCGTGCCGTACATGTTGTTTTCGTAGTATTCCAGTGGTTTCTGTACAGATTCACCAACCGCCTTCAGCCCGGCAAAGTGGATCACTGCATTGACCTGATGTTGGCTGAAAATGGTATTCAGTACATTGTCATCGCGGATGTCACCCTGAACGAATGTCACTTGTTTGCCAGTGATTTTTTCAACACGACGAAGGGATTCGGCACTGGAATTAACCAGGTTATCGAGTACGACAACATGATAATCCTGTTCCAGCAGCTGAAGCACAGTGTGGCTGCCGATATATCCTGCACCGCCTGTTACCAGGATGGTTTTCATTGTCTCTCCTTAGATAATATTTGTGGCACATACTTGGCGCACAGTGAATATTGAATAGGTTTCACGACTAACGGATACAGCAAAAATACCAGCAATGCCCACAGCAATGAGTGCCAGTTCGTTGTTGTCCGTATAATCAATGCAAACACCGGTACGATAACCAGTAGTTTTAAAATATTGAGCAGAGTTTTTTCGGGGACAGTGAGACATTTTGCGGCACTGTCCAACACAGTCATACGCTGAGCAAGGGGAAGAGCGGACAGGCCCGGAATTTGTCTGGTAGAAAAATAAATTGCCATTACTGCTTGATGATCCTGAAAAGAAAAAACCGCTGAACCAGGAATAACGTTACAGCGGTTTATAATAAATTAATCGGTAGCGGGATCAACCCGCCTTTGGTGGAAGGTCTTTAATCTTCCTGTGGCAGCTTCTCCCAGCTACGGGTTTTCAGCGAGAATACCAGAACCAGTACACCGATGACACCGGCAAACATGGCGATATTGCTGAACAGTGCCGACACATTATCTGACTCTGTACCAAACGCACCGGCCATTACACCAGCAATCACACTACCGATAGAGTAAGTCAGTACAAACAGACCCATCAGCTGTCCTGAGAAGCGACGGGGGGATAATTTACTTACCGCACTTAATGCTACCGGGCTTAAACACAGTTCACCCACAGTGTGCAGGAAGTAGGTAGCAACTAACCAGTAAGGCGCCACTTTCTGATCGCCCGCTGCATACATGGCTGCAAAAAACATTACGATGAAACCGCTGCCCATGATAAGGGTACCCAGGGCACACTTGATACCGTAGGAAGGATCCATCATTCGTTTACCTAACTGGATCCACAAGGCGGCAAAGAAAGGTGATAATACAATAATGAACAATGAATTGAGCGACTGGAACCAGGCGAAAGGAATTTCAAAGTCGCCCCACATGCGGTCAGTATCTTCGTTAGCAAACACGTTCAGTGAAGAACCTGCCTGTTCGAAACCGGCAAAGAAGCAGGAAGAGGCTACGCAGATTAAAAATAATGCAAGCATCCGCTTCTTTTCATTTTCACTTAAATCGCCGAAGAAATAGATGAAACCAAAATACAGCAGGAAAATTGCAGTAAACAGATAGGCTACCGACTCTGCGACTTCTGCAACATCAATGACCAGATAACCCATGCTCATGGCATAAGTGACGATGGACAGTGTGACGAGGAACAAAATAATGCCGGTCCAGCTTTTCTTCACACCGGCTGGTGTCATGTTCACTGTCGGACTGGCTGATTCTGAAGGCAGTTTATGCTGAGTCATTTTGTATTGAACAAGACCAATAGCCATGCCCACTGCAGCAGCACCGAATGCCCAGTGATAACCCTGGTTAACGGCTAACCAGCCACACACCAGGTTACCGATAATTGACCCGATATTGATACCCATATAGTACAGGGTGTAACCACTGTCACGGCGGGCATCATGTTCAGAATAAAGCTGACCGACCATTGCACTGATGTTGGGTTTCAATAAACCTGTGCCAAGCACAACCAGGATTAAGCCGATGAAGAAGGTAGAGGTGGTGGGGATGGCCAGCACGATATGGCCGCACATAATAATAATACCGCCGTACCACACTGCATTCTGGCCACCGAACAGACGGTCTGCCAGCCAGCCGCCGGAAAGGCCCATGAAATAAACAGCACCGGTATACAAGCCATAAATGGCATAGGCGGTTTCTTTGTCGAAGCCTAAACCTTCCTGCTGGATGGTGAGAGTCATGAAAATAACAAGCAGGGCACGCATACCGTAGTAGCTCATGCGCTCCCACATTTCAGTGAAGAACAGTGTCTGCAGGCCCCCCGGATGGCCAAAGAAACTGGAATCGTTAGATGTTTTTATTGTCACAATGTCGTTCCGTTTTGTAATGATTGTTATTGGTTTTGTAATTCATTGCCTGAGATAACGGCGGTTCTGTTTCCTGGCGGACTCAGTCAGGTGAATTAATGCCTGACTCCACTATACACAAGAGAATTACAGGGTAAAACGCTTAGTCTTTAAAAGGACTACCCTGTAAGGCAGGTGTAGCCCTTTTAGCTGTTTACAACTCTTTGATAGTCGCAATGATAATACGTGCTGTGCCATACAGGATGAGTAAAATGACACCAAAAAGCACCATGTTATAGACTGTTTTAGGATAAGCATTGTCATCCGGCAGGGTGGGTGACTCGATGGTGACCAGATACTGTAATTTCTGATAGGCTTCGACCCTGGCATTTTCCAGTGACACCAGCGAGGACGAAAAGGCCTGAATAGCCAGTTGCATCTGAATTTGCAGGTCAGAGTACTTTGCCATCTGTTCTGTTACAGACAGCGATTCTCCGGTTACCTGGTTGCTGAAGCCTTCCTTTTGAATATTAATTTGTTGTTGCAGGGCACCAATCTGACGTTTGATGTTTTGTACCTCAGGGGCACTGGGTGACATCATCGTCTCCATGGTATTCAGCTCTGCCTTCTTTTGCGCCAGTGTGGCCTGCAAAGAGAATGCAATTTGCTGGGAAGCAGCACCTTCGGCGGTAGGGTCAAGCACGTTGTACTTAGACTGGAACGCGAGGATGTCACGCTTCGCAGTTTGCAGTTTATCTTCTACAACCTGATGCTCGCCCTTAGCGAATTCCATTTTAGATTTGGCCAGATTGTTGTTAATGTCGTTCAGAAATTGCTCGGCCTTATCCACAATGGTGCTGTTGACCTGCTGTGCAAATTCCGGCGTGTAAGCTTTTACATTCAGGGTGATAACAGAAGATGCTGAATCTACTTCCACTGAAATTTGTTGCAGGTAATACTCATAAAATTGTGTCTGGCTGTGGTCTTCCGGTAAACGGCTGAACATGTCCGCATGGTCTGCACCGTAATGGCTGCTTAAGGACAACGTTTTCTCCAGATAACGCATCATATCCTGAGATTTAATATAACTCTCAATGATCTGACTGTCGTTTGTCGACGCTACGCCGCTGATTGATGCACCCAGTAAACTGGTGGGGTCAAAGGAACTGCCGCCGTCTGTGGATTTAATAATGAGCTTACTTGTACTTTCATATTGCGGTGCTGCCCACACAATCAGGTAGAACGCATATAACAGCCAGGGCGCAAGAATGAAAACCAGCTTGTTCTTTTTCAGTTTGTTGAGGGGTGCTTTCGCTTTCATCATTTTAATATCACTTAACCTAAATTTATTCTGCCATGTAGGCACTGATGCCTTCTTCCAGGTCGCTGAAATAATTCAGCTTACCGTCTTCAATAAGAATGGCTGAAGTACAAAATTCCCTGATCTGGTCCAGTTCGTGACTAACCATGATCATACCTGCTGTCAGATTTTTCTCTTTCAGGGCATTACGGGCCTTGCGGCGAAATGTGGGGTCGCCTACAGAAGTTGCTTCGTCAATGAGATAAATATCAAAATCAATATTAATACAGCAGGCAAAAACCAGCTTGGCACGCATACCTGAGGAATACGTCTTAACCGGTAAATCAAACTTCCCACCAATCTCTGCGAATTCCTGCACCTGTTTTTCATACTGAGTCAGCGATTCCACCTGGTTGATACGGCCAATAAACCGCGTATTTTCCCTGCCGGTCATTTGCGGATGAATACCGGTGGCCAGTGCAACCGGCCAGGACATGGATTTATTTGTCAGGATCCTGCCCTTATCCGGATATTCGCTTTTGGCCAGCATACGGAACAATGTGGACTTACCGGCACCGTTTTTACCCAATATGGCCACACTATGGTCGGTGGGGAATTCGAAGTTTAAATTTTTGAAAATATATTGCGGCCCGAGCCTGCTCGGGTAACTCTTAGTCAGATTTTCTATTCTAATCACCGTGACAACACCTTCTTCCAGGTTGTGTGATAGAGCGCTAACCCGGTAAACAAACTGATTGCGGTAACTTCAACAGCAAACTGCAAAGACACACCGGCATCCCCATAGGTTTCGTAGCAGGCATATCTGGCGAGTTCTATAAAGTGGACAAGTGGGTTCCAGGTCAGCCAGGGCCAGACCTCAGGGGAGAAATCCTGCAGACTGAAAAAGGTACAGGAAATAAAAAAGATAGGCCGGTTAAGCATATTTTTGATTTTTTTCATTTCAGGTATGAAGGCGATAAGCACACCGAATACCAGACTGATGGAAAAGCAAAAAACCCACAGTAATGCGAAAAGTGCGATTAACAGTAGCGGATCATTTACCTCAAAATCAATCTCCATTAAATACACCGCACACACAATCAGGCAAACCACACCAACTTTTATCATAAATTCCATAAACGCCGAGGTGATAAGCGCAGCCATAGGCTGCACCTGCCTGAATGCATAGAGGGGTTTTGCTTTTCCGATAGAGTCAGGCACAACAGACGTACAGGTCATAAACGTTTGTACACCCATCAGACCCAACATCATAAAAACAAATAATGGGACCGAGTGAACGTCGTCACCGCTGATAAAACTGCGGAAATAGGACATGGCAAAAATGAACACGAAGGGCTCAATGAAGGCCCAGCCAAGTCCCAGCTTATCATTGAACTTACTTTGGAGTTCACGGAGAAAGAGGGCGAAGATCACTCTTCGCCATGCTGCAACCTGTGATTTAAATGTAGTATCCATCAGTTGGTAGCTACGTTGGCCGCCACAGCAATCTGATAAATGATTTGTGTGATGTCTTTGATGGTCTGCAGAGACTTAACATCAATAGACGGCAATACCACAACCTGGTCACCCGGACGGATTGTGAGCTTCCCTTCGCCTTCAGACCACAAACTGCTGTGAATACTGTCAAACTCTACGATACCGTTTTGTCTTATGATAAGGATGCGCTCGTCGTCAGCGCGTTGGGTAAACCCGCCGGCCCAGGCGACATAATCAGCGGTGGTCGCATCTTTATTGAAGACAATAGCCTGAGGCATCATTACTTCGCCGCCCACATGAATGAGATCAGTGGCTTCAGGGATGACAATGGTATCATTCGGCTCCAGCAGCACGTTGGCCACTTCACCGTTTTCAGCCACAATGACTTTACCCTGTGGCTCAACTTGTCTGGCGCGCTCAATGAAGTCGCTGACCAGCTGCGCTTCCTGAACACGGATAGAACCTTCTCCGGTAGAACTGATTGGTGCAGTGTAAATGCTGCGTTCCAGGCGCTGCAGTGACTGTTCAATGAGCTCCCGTTGACTTTGTGCCACGCTTTCGCGACGCAGATAAACATCTGATACACTGGCGAGTGACGGGTCAACATGAATGTAATCCAGGACATCCTGCAAACGGGTACCCCGGTCAACCATGATTTTGGAAGGGCCAGTGTGACCACCTTCAATGTTTATCTGGTAAACCTTCGCGACGTGGTCATTAATGAAATTGACCTCATCACCGGACTGCAAAACAACATTGTTGAATTCATTTAGCGAAACGTACTGGGCAAACTGCTGATCGCTTCTGAGGCCTGCAACGGAAACATGACTGATAAAATCCCGTGGTCTGGCATAGTCAAGCAAGGTTTCACCCATCAACTCATCTTTCTTGAATTCAAAGGTATAGCTGTTATTCGCGCCGTCGGCGACGGTCACTCTGTCACCTACCGGATGAACAACAATGGTATCACCGTCTTTAAATGAAACGCCGGGCAGGGTGCCTTCACGGATAAATTCATAAAGGTCTGCCGTGGCAATCACTTTTCCTTCACGACGGATATCGATTTTACGGAAGCTGCCACGGTTGAAATCAATACCGCCGGCACGCTTAAGATAATAAAGCACGCTATCTGATGCCAGGCCGGCATACTGGCCGGGGCGGATAACGGGGCCGGTAAGATAAACCGCTACCGGCGTAGACGTGAGCAGATTTACATAGGTGTTAACGTCGTTGGTATAAATTCTTTTAATACTGTTAGTGACCAGTGCATTCACCGAACCGGCCGGCGTATCTGCTACATGCACAGGACCAATGTTAGGAATAAAAATATTTCCCTGGTTATCAACTGTTACCACATCGGAGAAGGCGACAGCACCCCACATCCAGATTGAAATCTTATCACCGGGCGCAATCAGATAGTTTTCATTAAGGCCTGAGCTGCGTTCAGATTCAAAACCGCCGATGAAGAGGTTGGCAGCGAATGGCGGGCTGACAAGTGGTTCGCTGTAAGGAAATACATCTTCTACCGTTGGTTCGCCGGGCAAAGACACACCGGAGCGGGGTTCTTTGTTGTACTGGCCGGTAGACGTTGACATGCTGCTGCGTGCGCCCGGCAATGTACGGGAGGTTTGCACATTCATAGGCGATACAGCTTGAGTCTGGGCGTTCCCGGTTCCAGTGGTAGCGGAATTGCCCGAGTTTTGCTGTTGGGCCTGTTCACGTAATTGCTGAAGATCGGCCAGAGATTGTGCTGTTGCAAGAGAAGAAAAACAGGCGCAGGCCAACACCACCTTACCTAAGGTGGAAAGTGTACGGATTACTGACATAGATTCTGCCATGATTATTTAGCTGAGATTTGAGTAAGAAGCGGAGCAAGCATTTGCCATTGCCCGTCCCGTTCACAAATTGCACGACGGTTTGCCGGATTGGTCAGATCCCGCAATGACATACAGGTTAATCCTGATGCAGAGATATAGCGGTTGTGGATCTGATACTGTTCGTTGCCAATCTGCAACATCTCACCCGGCGACAAATTGCCTTGCGGTACCGGATATACCTGGCTGTCAGCTAGTCGCATTGAATCGCCTGAAACCAGCGGAATATTCGCATTCACCTGCGTAGGGGCTGAAGAACATCCGCTCAACAGTACGGTAAGACCTATCAGACCAGCACTTAAACTTCTGATAATACTCATGTCTTAATAATTCCTTGTCTAATCTGGCCGGATAGCATACCACATTCACCGGCTTTTGCAGTCTGCCCTTTATGCATCTGCGCTAAATCTGTAATTTGTCATGTTTAGTAACCATTTATAGTGATGGCTTGATAATTGCTTTAAAGCTTCTGACATTTAAAATGGTGTTGTTACTCAGGAGTGCCTGCTGATGTTACGTATCTGCTTAAGACGGTTCCCCCGGGTAATGTTAAAACTAAAAATGACGTCTGTGTGAGTCTGTGATGCTAAAAAAGTTCGCAGTATGCTTTGTAAAGCGGTGGAATGTCAGATGTGTGTCAGAACAGGTAAAGCAGATTAAAAGATTTGAAAGAAAATTTCTCTGTTGTAATTTCAGGAGGTAGTCTTTTTGTCTTTAGTCTATTATTATGTTGGCATGTTGGTGTTTGCTGATCAAAATGCTGCCCGGCATCAGGAAGTTTTAGACAAAATGGAATATCGCTATCAACACCGCTCACACACATTTCACATCTACCGGCAAGTCAGACCTATGGTTAGGGATTAGTACTTTGTATGTTTGATTATCTTCAAATTGTACCGTTGTTCACGGCATTTTTTGTCGCCCTGATTTTATTGATAGTGATGACTCCACTGGCTCATCAGTTTGGCCTGGTTGATCATCCGACTTACCGTAAACGTCACGCAGGCATGGTGCCTTTGACTGGTGGAGTTGCCATTTTCATGGCTGTGCTGGTGGCGAGTGTGGCGACTGATGTGTGGATGAAAAACAATCCTCTGTTTTTTACAGCATCAGCCTTTATTGTCTTGCTTGGCATGCTGGACGACCGCTTCCAGTTAAGTGCCAAAGGCCGTCTCCTTTGTCAGTTTGGTGTTGCTGCCATCATGGCATGGAGTGCACAGAATTATATTACTTCCCTGGGTAACATTTTCGGCTTCGGTGAAGCGTATCTGGGGATTGCCGGTTACTTCTTTACCATCGTCTGCGTTGTGGGTGTAATTAACGCTTTCAACATGATTGATGGTATTGACGGGCTCGCCGGTGGCATGAGTTTGATTGTTCTGTTGACTGTTGTCGGTATTCTGCTGGGAACAGGTAACGGTGCGGCGATTATGGAGCCGCTGATTATTGTCGCTGCTATTGTGCCGTTTCTGGCCTTCAATCTGAGCTGGAAGGGATTCAAAGGCAATAAAATTTTTATGGGTGATGCCGGCAGTATGTTTGTCGGACTTACTATTGTGTGGTTGCTGGTGGACCACACGCAGGGCGAAGCCGCCGCTTTCAGACCTATTACCGCTGTGTGGTTGATTGGTCTTCCTCTGATGGACATGGCAGCAATCATGTACCGACGTGCACGCAAAGGGCAGTCAATGTTGCGTCCCGACCGCAAGCATTTGCACAATATTTTTATGCGCGCAGGACTCTCCAGCAGACAAGCGCTGGCTGCGATTTTGTTCCTGGGTTTATGTTACGCCGGTGTGGGTATTCTGGGAGAAATCCTGATGGTGCCTGAGTATGTCATGTTCTGGTCGTTCCTCGGCTTGCTGATGGTTTACAGCTATATCATTCAAAACATCTGGAAATTGATCCGTCACGTTAAACGATCATTGAAAACAAAACCTTAAAACCGTCAACTGCCCATAAATAGTGCAGACGACAGGGAATAATTTTGGTATGTTTGCTGCCAGTTAAAATAGTGATGTGTTACTGGCGGCTGCATTGTCAAAAGCGAAAACAACGATAATTCATCAGGGTAAAATTCCTGCCGGTACCGGGTCTCTGGTGGCAATGGCGGTGTATCATAAAGACCAGTTAAACTGGTTGAAGCAAGCTGTCAGCAGCATTACCGGTCAATCCTACTCAACGTTTATTTTCCTTATCATCAAAGACGGTCCTGTCGACGGCAATATCAGTGACTTTCTGACGCATACCGCGGCCGGTGATGAACGCATTTTTCTCGCAGAGAACTGCTCCAATATTGGTCTGGCGGCCAGTATGAACTTTGCTATAGAGTGGGGCATGGCGTTGAACTTTGATTTCTTTTTCAGGATGGATGCCGATGATATTTCATTGCCGGATCGTATCGAAAAACAGGTGACATACCTCAGTAATCATCAGAATGTGGGGATCCTTGGTACAGCACTGACTGAAATCAATGAAAGTGGTGTGGTCGTAGGAGCGAGAATTATGCCGGCATCCCACAAGCAAATTGTTAAAGTCTTACCCCGCCGCTGTTCCATAAATCATCCTACAGTCGCTTTCAGATATGAAATATTCCGGAAGGGCTTTCGCTATGATGCTGAACTGATGAATACTCAGGACTACTTCTTGTGGATCCAACTGGCAGAGGAAGGTTTCGTATTCAGAAATCTCAGTGAGCGTTTACTGGAATTCCGCCGGGTAAATAATTTCTATAAACGCCGGGGCTTTTCCAAGTCGGTCAACGAATTTCGTGCAAGGCTCTACGCTATGCGTGCCTTAAAGCGGATGACGCCCTGGAATCTGTTTTATGCCAGTTGCGTACTGCTGATGCGGATGATGCCTTCAAAGCTGGTTAAACTGGCGTATAAACTGGACCGGAAGATGCTGGAGAGAGGCGAGAAGTCATGAAAACCGGGGTTGTTATAATCCTGTTTCATCCTGATACTTCGCATCTTAGCCGGATGTTAGAAACGCTGATTGATTCGGGTTACCAGGTGGTACTGGTAGATAATTCTCCCCATGAATTGAAGCTGGCATTGCCGCAGGAAGTGGTTTACCTCCACTATCCCCAAAACATCGGGATTGCCGCTGCTCAGAATCGCGGTTTGTCTCATCTTGCCGGGCAACAGTTCAGCCATGCTGTTTTATTCGATCAGGACAGTGCTGTTACGCCAGCGCTGATGGAAGGATTGTGCGCCGGTTTTGTTGAAGCGCAAGCACATTTCGGCAAGGTAGCTGCGGTAGGCCCGCAAATTATCTGCGAATTTTATAATCAGCCGGTAAAGCCAAAAGTGCAGCAGGCAGTAGATGTGCGGGACGGCCTTGCCAGTGTTAAACAAATAATTGCCTCAGGGATGATGCTCAGCCTTTCTGAGCTGGAAACCATTGGTCACAAGGAAGAGTCACTGTTCATTGACGGTGTAGACCATGAATGGTGCTGGAGAGCCAGAGACAAAGGATTCTCTGTGGTTAAGTTGACGAACGTGACCATGTTACATAAGCAGGGTGACGGCAGACATAAGGTCCTCGGAATTACCTTTAAACGTGGTGCACCGGTCAGATTATATTATCAGGTACGTAATGTGCTTATATTAAGTCGCAGAAGCTACGTGCCGCTTTACTGGAAGTTGAGAAATATTCCGGCCATTCCGTTAAGGTGGCTCATTAACCGTTGGGTTTTCGACAACGGAAAGCAGCGGGGCCGGTATTTTTCGAAGGGGTTTGTTGACGGACTCAAAGGAAAAAAAGGACCGCTGGTATAGTTTCATGTTTCGTCATCAATCCGTCACGGTGGTTGAGTAAACTGTCGCGATTTTAATACATAGACGTCATGAAGAAATTGTTCTAACGGAGTGCGTCTGTGTCTATTTTAGTGCGTTCGCACTAAAATGATGCGTAAGTGGCAGCTATTTTGTATTGGTTGTAGTAAATGCAAGTTGATTGAGCCATATTAACTCGTTTATCGTAGAAGCATGGGTAACGCATCCTGCTTATGTAAAATGATTTTTATAGCTGGTGTTAATCACTGACGGCAGCTTAAGTTGTGAACCATGTTGTAGAGCGGAATACGGATTGCATTACTACATCATCGGTTGAGGATTTTCAGTAAAAGGACACGAATATGAGTCAAGTAAAGAAAGCGGTTATTCCGGTAGCTGGTTTGGGAACACGTATGTTGCCGGCAACCAAGGCCATCCCGAAAGAGATGCTGCCAGTTGTTGATAAGCCGCTTATCCAGTATGTAGTAAACGAATGTGTTGCTGCTGGTGTGAAAGAAATTATCCTGGTTACTCACGCGAGTAAAAACAGCATTGAAAACCATTTCGATACGTCCTTCGAGCTTGAAGCGACACTGGAAAAACGTGTTAAACGTCAGTTACTCGAAGCGGTACAGTCAATCTGTCCAAAAGACGTAACTATCATGCACGTCCGTCAGGGGCATGCTGCTGGTCTGGGTCACGCAATCCTGTGTGCGCATCCGCTGGTAGGTGATGCACCGTTTGCGGTTGTTCTGCCTGACGTCATCATTGACGATGTTGCGAGTAATCCGAAGAAAGATAATCTGGCGGACATGGTTGCTAAATTTAATACCAGCCGCGTTAGTCAGGTTATGGTAGAGCAGGTACCAAAAGAAGATATCTCTAAATTTGGTATTGCAGATTTGGAAGGCGTAGACATTAAGCCGGGTGAATCTGCGAAAATCCACAAAATGGTAGAAAAACCAGAACTGGAAGAAGCACCTTCAGATCTTGCAGTAGTCGGTCGTTATGTGTTGTCCGAGAAAATCTGGGATCTGCTGGAGTTCACGCCTCCAGGTGCCGGTGGTGAAGTTCAGTTAACTGACGCCATTGATTCACTGATGAAAATTGAGCAGGTTGATGCGTATTACATGAAGGGCAAGAGCCATGATTGTGGTAGTAAACTTGGTTATATGAAAGCAAATGTTGAATATGCTCTTCGTCACCCTGACCTGGGTGAAGAGTTCAAGCAGTACATTGCTTCACTGAATGGTTAATGCCGCAACGAGAATAATAATGGAGCCCGCGTTTTGCGGGCTTTTTTATGTGCGGTGATCAATGTTGAACTACTTTTACGCGGTCCCGCACCTTTGCCAGCAATTTTTCACCTATACCTCTTACTTCGGTGAGTTGGTCCACTTCATGGAAATAGCCCTTTTCATTGCGGTAAGCAATGATGGCTTCCGCTTTACTCAGTCCGATGCCAGGTAAGGCAGTCAATTCTTCTGCCGTGACAGTGTTTAAGTCTAATGCATCGGGCAGCGTAATACCGGCTGCTTCAGTGACATCTGTTTCAATAGTATTGGCAAGAGCAGCGCCACTTTGAGTCAAAAAGAGTGTTGCAAATAAAGCGGCCAGTGCCAGTCTGGATTTGTTCATTGTATCTTCCTTGTGTTGAATTAAGTGATTTGTGTGTACCGGTGTACATAAAAAGCTTAAATCCAAAGAAGATAAAATGAGAGACCAGTTTTTGTACAGGTAAGGGTCAGGACAATAAAAAAGCGGACATGATGCCCGCTTTCTACAAAGTTTTGTCAGCCGTTCGCTATCAGAGACGTTCCAGTACCGCGTCGGTAAACTCAGTCGTTCCGGCCTGACCACCCAGATCACGGGTTGTACGGTCACCGGTTTCGATAACTTCTTTCAGTGCACTGCGGATTTTCTCTGCTTTGTCACCCATGTTGAGATACTCAAGCATCTGGATTGCAGCAAGGATCACTGATGTCGGGTTTGCCAGGTTTTTACCAGCGATATCCGGTGCAGAACCATGTACCGCTTCAAAGATGGCGCAGTCTTTACCGATGTTTGCACCCGGAGCCATACCCAGACCACCTACCAGACCGGCACACAGATCAGACAGAATGTCACCGAACAGGTTGGTCGTAACAATCACATCAAACTGGTGAGGGTTCATAACCAGTTGCATACAGGTATTATCAACAATCATTTCTGTTGATTCGATGTCCGGATAACGCTCACCCACTTCACGGGCCACTTTCAGGAATAAGCCGGATGTAGACTTCAGGATGTTCGCCTTATGCACTGCAGTGACTTTCTTGCGTCCTTCACGGCGGGCAAGTTCATAGGCAAACGTTACGATTTGCTCTGCACCCTGGCGGGTGATTTTACTCATCGCTTCAGCTTCCTGGCCGTCTTCAGAGACCACCTGACCAAGACCTGAGTACATACCCTGGGTGTTTTCACGTACAGTAATGATGTCGATATCTTCATAGCGGGCTTTGGTACCCTTGAAAGATAACACCGGACGTACGTTAGCATATAAAGAAAACTGCTTACGCAAGCTTACGTTGATTGATGTAAAACCTTCACCAACCGGCGTCGTCAGCGGGCCTTTAAGTGCCACTTTGTTTTTGGCGATAAGGTCGAGGGTTTCTTGTGGTAGCAGTTCGCCATGATTTTCCAGCGCTACCAGACCTGCATCAGCATAGTCATAAGCGAAGTTACATCCCACCTTGTCCAGAATTTTAATAGTGGCATCAATGATGTCCGGACCAATGCCGTCGCCGCGAATGACTGTAATGCGTTGCTGAGTCATGTTGAGGAATCCTTTGGGTTTCTGTTTTTAATTAATCGTCAGGTTGCCTGGCGCTACTGTGACAGCGGTAAAGTTGTGTCACCTACGGAGAGTCGCCAAAGCCGGAAATGCGTAAAACCGTTGCCAGCGGCAAAAGCCTTAACCCTTCTATTTTATATCAAGACGACAGGGTGTAACAGAAAACTGCATGTCACTCGCCATAAATTTCATGAATGTTGGCTATGAGCGTTGGCGAAGAGGTAACCACATCAGGTAGCTGGTAACGCCGGCTATTTCTGACAAAGAGGATGGCGTAAGCTTCAGACTCTGTAATGCCTGACTTTGAAACAGCTTCGTATCCTCACATTCAGCGCCACCAAACAGCCATTTGTTAGCCAGTAGGATACTGAGCCCGGCTAAAGCTGCGTCTGCCCGTACCGATTCAGGCATATGAGCCGGTAACGTTGAATAATAACTGATAACAGCCTGATAGCGCGCCGGCTGTTGCCACTGTTTCGCCAGCGAAGCAGACAGGGCCGGGAGGGGCTGAGTTTCAGTCTCCTGCAATGCCGTTAGCTGATACAACCGCTGCCGCTGAAGCGGCCAGTGTTTAATAACCTTTAGTGCATGCAAGGTAAACAAAGGTGCTGTTATGAAGGTGGCAATTAGTGCTGCTGTTTGCGGTGTCTGCTTAACGTGACCCCTCTCTGCCAGCTCTGATGCAATCGCAGCTACAAGTTCAGCGAACCGGATGCACACAGCAAGCAGCGGGAAGTGCCGCTGGTGCAGACGCTGGTTCAGTGCCCGCATGATAAGCATATCGCCTACACGGGTAAGGCCGTAAGTCATAATGGCTTGTTTAACGTCTTTCACCGGTAACTGAAGCCGGTTGTCCAGACTGGCCGTTTTTTTCAGATAGTCTGAAAATACCGGCATGTGTGAAAGCCTGCGTGAGAGCTTGTGAATGTCGGTATTGGTATCGTGCAAACTCGTAATGATAGTTTGCAGATCTCCGGGTAAACGACTCACAGGGTAGGTATCGGGTATCAGTTGTCTGACGGCAGGTTTAAAAGCCGCATCGCAGGCCTTTACTTCTGATAACCATTCATTCAGAGACAGGGCCTGATAGCGTGTTATTTTAATCTGACGAAGGTGTTTCTCCTCCACATCGCCTGAGCCTCTCAATACAGCACCTGTGGTGAACGTTAAAGTGAACAGGAAGACACCTTCACCTTTAGGAAAAGACACTGCGCAGCCGGGCATAAATTCGCCGGGATACTTCAGTAAAGATTCAAACCGGTGCTGTTCCCTCTCATTAGTGCGGGGAATAACCGGTTTCAACCTGCTTACCATTGAGCCCTGCTGATTTTTAATCAGTGAAATGACGGAGATAAACAGCGATTGTTCTTCGTTTAACCGGTGAGGATGCAGGAAACGGTGGGGGGCTGGTGCCTGAGCCACTTTTTGAAGTTTCAGTAAACCGGAAAAAAAAATCAGTCGCCTCTCCCGCCAGAAAAGCTGACAACCTTCTTGTTGTTCAGCATTGTTTTTCAGGCTGCAAACGGCGAAAGTAGCGGCTACGAGGTGCTGAAGATAGTGATCATTAAGTTGAAACTTAAGGCCCAGAAAGGTCATTAGACAAGCTGCACGTTGAGGCAACAGATTGTGAGCAGAAGAGGCCTGCGGAAGCGATGTAATGGCAAGAAGCGAGTCGGGTAATGTGCGGCCGGATTTAATTAGCCGGATGGCCAGAGAGAGACTCTGCCTGGTTATTTCTGCGGGAGAACACGCCTGCGTAAACAGCAGGCCGGTTTGATGAATATGGTTTACAAGATCTTCAATGACACTATGCATTGCAGGGGAGTTATGACTTCAGATAACTCTGATAGGCACCTTCTCCCCAGGCGATTAACTGATCGCCCTCAAACAACAAAGGCGTGCACTCATCCTGAGTAGTCAGGCCATCAGCCCTGACATGTTGAGTACGGTAAAACATCACCTGAATAGTTGTGCCTGAGTCCATCTTTGCTTCGGTAATGTCCGGAGACCCGAGCAAGGCAAGTACTTCTTCACGGGTGGCACCTAACTTCAGTTTGGTGATTTGAACCTTGTTGTATTCTTCCCGATCCTGCCAGTCCATATTTTCCGGCTTGTCAGGGTAAAATGACATTACCAGAAAAACAAAGAGGGCGTAGGCGCACGCGCCCAGCAAAATCAGTTTTAAAACCTTGCCATTCATCCTTTTTCACTTTTTACTGCGAATTGCCCTCAGTGTACCTTAAAACATCGTTCAACTGTAACGACTAAATCGTAACAAGCTTTAACCGGAACTAGGCATTAATTGTATAGCAGGGAACGTAATCCGAACCGGGCAACTTCATTCGCTGTTGTGATACAAATGACTGCAACAGCGTATCAATACGTTCCATCATGGCGTGATCGCCGGTAAGACGGAACGGCCCCTGTTCTTTAATCTGCTTTACACCGTCCGCTTTTACGTTACCGGCGACAATACCGGAAAAGGCTTGTCTCAGTACTTTCGCTATTTCTGAAACCGGCTGGTCAGTGTGCAGAGGAAGGGCAGCCATGCTCTCGTGAGTGGGCTCGAATGGCATCTGGAATGACTCGTCAATACGCACCGACCAGTTGAAGCTGAATGCATCTCCCATCGCGCGGCGGAAGTTTTCTACTTTTTTCAAACCGGCGCTGAGCGTACGGGCGACTTCTGCGGCATCATCGATAATGATTTGATACTTATCCTGCGCCTCTTTACCGAGTGTTGCACCAATGAACTCGTCTATCGCTTCAAACCAGACTCTTGATTCAGCGGGACCGGTAAGAATGACCGGGAAAGGTTGCTGGGCGTTGCGGTCGTTCATCAAAATACCGAGAAGGTAAAGTAATTCTTCTGCTGTACCCACGCCACCCGGGAAGATGATAATGCCGTGTGCAAGACGAACAAAAGCCTCAAGACGCTTTTCTATATCCGGCATGATAATGAGTTCATTGACGATAGCATTTGGCGGCTCGGCAGCAATAATGCCCGGCTCTGAAATGCCAATGTAACGCCCTTTGGAATAGCGCTGTTTGGCGTGGCCGATGGCAGCACCCTTCATCGGCCCTTTCATGGCGCCGGGACCACAGCCGGTACA
Organism: Alteromonas sp. NFXS44; assembly: GCF_040148705.1. NCBI lineage: Bacteria > Pseudomonadati > Pseudomonadota > Gammaproteobacteria > Alteromonadales > Alteromonadaceae > Alteromonas > Alteromonas sp. NFXS44. Next base: position 153,272 of record NZ_JAGDEA010000005.1, read on the forward strand.
AATATTCATTTCTCTCAGACCCAGCTGGTATCCGACTTCCTTGGTATATTTATATTCGTGCTGTCTTATGGAATGGCCACCCCAGCAGACAATGGTATTCAGTTCATCATTGCCTTCCAGTGCCTGTGCGTGACGCAGCATATCGAACACCATATCGGTAACAGCACTGCCTTCTGTGGGCGCTTTTTCATGTACAAAAGCGTATTTATTACCCATGAACAGTAAATCACGGAGCACCGCGAATATGTGCTCATGTACGCCACGCATCAGTTTGCCGTCCACAAAGGCAACCTCAGGGGGATTAATCAGCTCTATCTTGACTCCGCGCTCACGCCGTATCAGACGAATATCAAAGTCGTCGTATGGTGCAAAGAGCAATTCAAAATTGTCTTCGTCTACGCCGCTGTTGAGGACTGCGAGACAACATCGTTTAAAAACATCGAATAACTTGCTGTTAGTGGTGTCCTGAAGTCTGGCGACTTCATCTTGTGACAGCTGGCTCATCCAGCCTACCGGGTTCAGTTGCACTTTATTCATATCACAGACCTATTCGACTACAACGCGATTTCTGCCGTTCTTTTTCGCCTGATAGAGTAATTCGTCGGCCCGCTCAAACATGGAATGAGGTTCATCGTTCTCACGCAGGCAGGTACCACCGAATGATGCGGTTATACTGACTTTTTCCTGTTTAAATTTGAAAGGTAAACGGGACAGAGACTCCCGCATGTCATCCAGCTTTTTCTCCAGCGCTGAGGTTTCGATAAATGGCAGGATCATCACAAACTCCTCACCACCCCAGCGGGAAATAAACTCATCACCGTGAAGCTGTTTTTTCAGGTGATGTCCTACCACCTGCAAGGTTTTATCACCGGCCTGATGGCCGAAGCGATCATTAATAGATTTGAAAAAGTCGATATCAATCACAGCGAGTGATAACGCACGATTGTCATTCAGGGCATCCTCATACTCGCGGTTGAAGCGTTCATTGTAAGCCAGTCTGTTTGGCAGGCGGGTAAGAGGATCAGTATGACTAAATGCAGTCTGCTCAGCCAGCTTGCGACGGTAAACCTGAGTTTGACGCTGCAGGGTTTCCATTTGCGTTTGCATCGCACTCAGCAAGCCCATCAGTGCCTGCTGTTCCTTATTGTCTGCCTCTTTCCGGTTAGCCACGGCCGTAGAAATAGACGTAATGTGTGCCTGAGCCTGCGTTTTCAGTTTTTCCAGTGAATCAGAGTCCTGAACGGTCTGACCCATTTCCGTCAGCTGGCTGGCAATGTCATCCGCACTGGCGTTTCGCGCTTCAAAGGCTTTGCCCGACGAAGCCATACTGGCTTCAACGCCTTCCTGAATCCCGCCTAACGCGTGATGGATACGGTAGATCATACGTCCGGACAGGGTTGCCTCATGCATGGATTCCGTAACTACCAGCCTGATAACGATAATACAGGTCTGCAGCAGCTCTTCTTCAGAAAGTTGCGATTCCAGTTTCGTGCGCAAATCAACGACCTTCGGTTCATCAGGTTGCTTTTTGGCATAGCTGTCGATGAGCTGACTCAGTTCGTTCTGAATTTCTTCAAACAGTGAACCGCTCGTCCGTGCTTCAGGCTTTTTGTGCAATTTGGGAGATGAGCCGGCGTTTTCCTCAACGGCTTCTGCCGATACAAGAGAGAACAGTTTGATTGCTTTAAGACACAATGACTGCAACTGAAACAGGTTATCGACGGGCTGTTGAGCAGCAATCAGTAAATGCGCACTTTGCTGACGCAATGTCTTATTCTGCTGAAATGTGCTTTGAAACTGTTTAATCGCCTTTTCAAGTTCTTTAACGGTAAGCTGGGTGTGCTGTTTCACTGATGTGTCAGCATGCTGGATATGGGTGTTCAGCTTGTTAATACTGACCGTGGCGAGAGTAAAATCAGGCTTCCCGGACAAGTGTCCCCGCAGAACCCGCAATTCTTTATCTGTCTCGGCTGACAAACCCTCATAAAAGGAACTTAACCGTATTATGAACTGTACCAGCGTCTCATTATGTGAAACTAATGAAGATAATTGCTTAGAATCCATCATTTTCCTTTGCATACCGGCGGAGTGACCGCCCACTATTGGCGAGCCGAACGGGTGTTTACACCTGCAGTTTCATAATTCGACCGGAACGGATTAATATCCAGTCCTCCCCGTCGGGTATAACGGGCAAAGACAGTAAGTTTTTCCGGCTTACACTGGCTCATAATGTCGCAAAATATTCGTTCAACGCACTGTTCATGGAATTCATTGTGTTGTCTGAAACCAATTAAATATTTCAGTAACGATGCGTGATTGATTTGTTTTCCGCTGTACCTGATTTGAATACTAGCCCAATCTGGCTGATTTGTGATTAAACAATTCGATTTAAGCAGATGACTGACTACTGTTTCGGCAACATCCTGATTTTCTGTAGTTAATAACCCGCTGTCAGGAGAATATGACGTCACCGTAATATCCAGATCGTCAATCACATGCCCTGCCAGTTCCTCCATTCCCAGCGTGTTGAATGCGTCTGGCAGGATAATTGCGACATCGACATTTTCTCCGGCACAGGCAGATAGATCTCTGGTCAGGGCGTCCTTTACTGCTTCTGCATCATCAAATTTCGACTGATTAAAGCTGTTAAGGTAGAGCTTGAAAGATTTAGACTCAATTAATGACGGAGACGTGACCGGTACTCTGCATTCAAGAATCGCCACACAGGGTTTACCTTTGCTGTTCAGCCATGACAATTCATAACCGGTCCAGATATCGCAGCCCTGAAAAGGCAGGGTTTCCGCTGATAATGACAGTGTATCTCTGCTCAGGCTCCGTGGAACAGCTTGCAGCAATGAAGGATTGTAAGACGTTTCATATTCAACCGTTTTTCCAAGGGAAAGATCTGAAGGCACCTTGAAAGGCTTTGGGTTTGTCATAATGTGTGATTCAACCTTAAAATAGCGGGCAGAAAAGTCAACGGGCCCGCAATCCGATAAAACCAGAATGAAGCAGGTCCTCAGTGTAACCAAAAGGCCACCGAAATGCCCGACCAATTAACACAAAGTTTAGATGCTTTTATTCAGCAATGCCTTACCGCTGCGTCACAAAATCCCGATTTTCTGACGATTGAATTTGATAAAGACTGGCCTTCACCGTGCTATTCCCGGAATGCTGAGAATGGTGAAGTGGTAAACTGGCAACCTGTTAAGCAAACAGGCAACAATAACTTTAATGGTCTGGAAGAGGCGCTGGATATTAAATTACACTCTGATTTTGTTACCTGGTTCACCCGCTACTTCAGCTTTCATTTACCGGCAAAGGCAGAGCAGGGCAACTGTGAACTGCTGCAGGTTTGCAGCGATGAAGATTTCGAAAGACTTCAGGAAAATCTCATCGGGCACATTATGATGAAACGTCGCCTGAAACAGCCTGCTACGTTATTCTTCGCACTCACAGACGACGATGACTACCTGATTTCACTGGACAACAGCACCGGTGAGGTATTGCTGGAGAGAGTTGGCAAACGTGCTGAGCAGGTGCTTGCCCCTTCAATGGCTGATTTTCTGTCAGCGCTTACCCCGCGCCTTTAATCTTTACGCTGTTTTATCACTCAATTGTGCGAGACGTTGTTCAAGTATCGCCATAGCCGATTCCATTTCGCTGACACGTTTTTCCAGCGCAGCGACCCGGTCGCCGGCATCAGAAGCCGGTGTTACCGGCATTTTGCTGCTGGCATTCCAGGCTTTTATCGCATCGATAGCCTGCGTCACTGAGACTTTGAAAGGAGCCCGCGCGCGCAACAACCCCACGCCGGGCTGCAAACCTTCCTGGTGCATTTTGTGGCAAAGCATAACGAGCTGTTGTGACTGATCGGCCTGAGACATCATTTTTCCTTACTTCGGTTACTGAGAATACAGAGTTTTCGGGAATAGTATAAAGCACCAGTTAATAGTGTAATACACTAAATTTTAACCAGGCTTACTTTGCTGAATTTTATAATGTTAAACAAAATCAGTGAGTTAATTTGTGGTCTGATATTTGATTCTTAAGGTGTTAATAAAACCACTGAAATTATTTTACAAAAAGGATTAAAATGAAACATCTCATTCTGGCCGCTGCTCTTATTTCACCGTTCACACTCACCGGTTGTGTTATCTCTGTAGGCGGAGATGACGGACATTATTCTTCAGACTGGCAGGATCGTGAATACAATAACCGTAAGCATGTTTCGCAGTTAGAAACCGGTATGACCTATGAATCTGTTGTCCGCAAAATGGGTGTAGCCGATTTTAACGAAATGCACGATAAGAATGATCACGCTTATCGCGTACTGTTCTACCGTACTCAACGCACCATGGATGATGGTGTCACATCTAAAGACGAATGTACGCCTCTGGTATTCCGTGACGGTGTTCTTACGGGCTGGGGTGACGGTGCTTACAACCAGCTCTGAACCGCTCAATAGTGTGAATTAACTTTTAGTTAACAAGTGAGCTGTTCTTCTGTAAAGTGATTAAAAAACAGGCTATAACTGTTTGTCAGGCGTCAGTAGTACATCCGCCTGTTCTCATTTACAGGAGATCGTCCCATGAATACCGTTCTTGAGCCAGATGTACATATCGAAGACGTGCGTGCAGTATTCCTCACTGCCGACAATCTGAAAGTAGCCGCTTCCATTCTTTATAACGCCTATCATGATGATCCTCTGTTCATGGACATCTTTCAGGCAGAAAAAGAAGGCTATGAAGGCCGTCTGCGCAGTGCCATCAGAGAAGAGCTGGATGCCTTCTGGGATGCAGGTCAACCCATGATAGGTTTGTTCGAAGACAGTCGCTTGCTGGCTGTCACTTGTCTGACGAAACCCGGAAGCAGCTTTTCCAGCGGGCGTTTCTGGCACTGGCGATTGAAAATGCTGCTGACAGCAGGCTATTTCAGTACCCGTGCTATGGTTGAGAAAGAAGAGAAGATCCGTAGTGCAATGCCCGCTGAACATTATCATATGGTGTCTTTTATTGCCGTCCATCCGGACCATCAGCATCATGGTCTGGGTCATGTATTAATGGGGGCGATAGACAGTATCGTAAATGAAGACTCATCCAGCGAAGGGGTGGGCGTTTTTGTGAGCTTGCCCAAATACCTGAAGTTCTTCAGAAGCGGGTTCTATCAACAGATCTCGGTGATCACAGTGTCTGACGTTACCGGAGAGATCCTCTTTAAGCCAAAGCCGCTGGTCTGATCACTTAGCCTCTATCTCCCTGTTTTGAAAGCGTAACCTGATGGTTGCGCTTTTTTTCATCACTATTCTGCTACCGGTGTTTTTTCGCAGAATTCCGCTGGTAGACATTACCCAAAAGTTTGTAAGACATGTCTTACAAAAGTGTAGGACTTTGAAGTTTTTTTTATGACGCTTTTATTATACCAAAGTATAAAGTTACTGTTTTTGTTGGACTTTTTGATAATGCCGGTAATGACAGATTTATGACGGTGAAAATAATTGAAAAAAGCATGTAGCACAGATCTTCAGGATCAGTACTATTAATCATGTCACAGGGAAACACGACGAGTCAGGGATGAACTTTACGACACTCATGGATGAACTGCGGACAACCGAAGGAACGGAATACTGACTCAGGAAGAGCCAGTTTTCAGGAGAACGGAAAAGGGATACGGTCAGGATGACCGTCAGGGACAACTTCAGGATGAAGAACACCACGGGGATTGTGGTAACAAGGACATTGGAAGCGCGAAGGAAAGCGCATCAGGGACAACCTCAGGAACGGGGATTACCACTGCACGGATGAGTGGTTAATATGGATTAAGGGATAAGGATAGCGTTCATGATGAACGCAATGGACAACTTCAGGGATTGAAGAATGCTGCACGAAGGATGTGTAGTTACTACAGGAAAAATGGAAAGGGATCCGCTCACGGAACAGAGTGGCCTGCTCAGGATGATGCAGGAAAAGAAGGAAAGGGGCGCATACGGATTTTTACTGGACGGTGAAAGATGCAATGGATCGCAGAGAAGGACGCTCAAAATTCAGAAAAAGCGATAGCGTCTGGCTATCGCTTTTTTTGCGTTTTTATACGCGGTAAGGCGGTAATTGTGTTCTGAGTACCCGTTTTCCCACCATTTCCATTTCTCCTGTATATCTGTCTTCTCCGTTTCCGGAAAATTCAAACTCAAATCGTGAATGCCAGTCTGGCTTAGCATACTTGAAAGTCAGTCGTGTTGAGCGACGGGCCAGTGTCAGTAGCTGGAGATGATGCGTATCGCAGTAACGGCGCGCGTGTTCAAATGCCGCCTCTGAAATGCTGCGGATCCGCCAGAACTGAAAGCCCGCAAATCCAATCAGCAGAAATAAAGTTAATTCACCTAAAGTCATTGTTTACTGCTTCTGTGCCTGGTTAAACAACCGCCCGAAGGCCAGTTTCAGCTTTTCGGTGCACGTATCCGATCTCAACAGGGTCAGTACCTGTAATCTCAGCACCGGTAACTGAACCAGGTCAGAGAAAAAGCCGCCAAATACTGCGCCTTGCCTGTTTTCTTTATCATCCACAGCGGCAGCATTTTCAAAAAAGCGAACAAGAAGGGTTTCATCGAGCTGCGCATAGTGGCGGCCGGCAATCACGCTGAGCAGATGAATATCTGCCTGTTCCCCGTTCAGTAAATCTGTCAACAGTGCTGTGACAGTTTCATCGGCTGTTTCGCTGGCCAGCGCCCGCAGTGCGGCCAGACCCGTTACCGGGTTTTCAATCAGCGTTTCCCGACAGTAAACGGCAATGGCTTGTTTCAATGTTGGCGCCAGGTCAACGGGTTCACAATTCTCCATCAGTGTCTTGACAAAATCCTGCTGAAAAAGTGACAGGTTGGTTATCACAGCGGTGACAGCGTCATCTGATGTCAGCGTAGTGGCATAATCGGCAATGGCCTGTACAGAGAGTTCCCGCCAGTCACTGACTGCCGGGGCTTTTACATACTGCGCAACTTTATCTGTGCCCGGCGCCGCTGGCAGGCCGAGCATATTTCGGGTCAGGGCGTTGAACTGCGCCATCTGCGACTGCACCGGCACAAAAGAGTAAGGATTATCCGGCAATGTATCCTGCTTTTCATTTTCCGGACTGCTACCGAGCACATCGACAATAATTTGCAAAAAATGATTACGGGCGGCCATGACCAGTAAACCCCGCTCATCAACCGGGAACTTCAGAAACCAGATATAGTGATGTTTTACCAGCTTGCCCGACCAGAAAACAATGCCAAACCAGGCGTGTTGCTGGCGTGGTCTGGGGCAGGGGCGCATGCCGCTTTCCATCTCAAGGAATTGCTGTGTGTCCAGAGGGTGTACACCGCGGCCTAAATCAAACAATTGAAAGTCCGTTCCTGCGTGAAGCAGAAATTCGCTGAGTGTTTGAATAGATTGGGCTGACTGACCGGACATACTGAACTGCTCCACCTGAAAACAAAGGCGCTATGATAACGGTGTGCCGGGGCTTTTACTACCGTAACAGTGACTCTATAATGGCCGCTTTTCATCATAAAGAGCCGTTATGTCACAGGTTGAACACATTGGTCTGTTACTGAAAGATTTGGAAACAGTCCTTAAAGCTGGTGGCTACTGGTCGTCAACAGCACCGGCGCCGGAAGCGTTGCAAAGTACGCAGCCCTTCGCCCGCGATACGCTGGCCTATGAAGCATGGCTGCAATTTATTTTTATTCCCCGTTTTCAGCAATTAATCGCGGAAAGAAAATCTTTACCCGCCAATATGGCTTTACTGCCTATGGCCCAGATTGCGTTGCCGGGCGAGGTGGATTTGCATCTGGTACTACAGCAACTTGACGAGGTTGTTTGTGGTGAGTGAAGCGGGATTGATAACCGGTCATCAGCCAGTGAAGATTTTATATCGGGATGATCACATTGTTGCCATGGACAAGCCTCCGGGTTTGCTGGTTCACCGCAGCCCGATAGATAAGCGGGAAACTGAATTTGCCGTTCAGAAATTACGGGATACTGTGGGGCAGCACGTTTATCCGGTTCACCGTCTGGACCGGCCTACTTCCGGTGTACTGGTATTTGCATTTAACGGACAGATCGCCAGTCAGCTGGGGCAGGCAATGATGGGCAAACAGATCCGTAAAGGCTATCTGGCCCTGGTGCGCGGATGGATGAACGGCTGTGGTTTAATCGATTATGCCCTTACATTTAAACGGGACAAGTTTGCCGATGCTCACCGGGCAGAAGACGTAGCCCCGCAGCATGCAGTAACTGAATACACGGTTATGAAAAAATTCAGTGTACCTGTGCCGGTGGGAAGATATGATTCTGCGCGTTATTCGCTGGTGGCGCTGAGGCCGTTTACCGGACGCAAACATCAATTGCGCAGACACCTTGTTCATTTACGCCACCCCATCATCGGTGACACCTCACACGGTGATGGCAAACAAAATAAATTTGCACGGGAGCAGTTTGGTTTTAATCAATTAGCCCTTACGTGTACTTTAATGCAATTTTCACATCCGGTGACGGGAAAAACCGTTACCATCAATACAACGCCTCATGCGCCTTTTGCCAGTATGCTCAGCAACCTGGCCGGGTACGAGGTGACTTAATGACTGATTAGAGGGCTGATATGACAGCATTAACCATTCTTGCCGGCAGTGTTTACGGAAATGCGCAGCATGCCGCAGAAACGGTAGCTGAATCCCTGAGTGCGCAAGGAATCGAGTGTCAGGTGTGCAGTGATCCGCAAGTTTCAGATGTGACTGACGCCGGTGCTTTACTGGTGATCACATCAACAACCGGACAGGGAGATGTGCCACCGAATCTGGAATTTGTATTTTCAGATTTAAAAGACCAGTTTCCGTTGCTCGACAGAAAACCTTTCGCTGTTTGTGCGTTAGGTGACAGCAGCTACGGAGATACGTATTGTGCAGCAGGACGCCAGTGGTTTGAATTGCTAAGCGAATTGCAAGGTAAAGCCGTGGCTGAGATGCTGGAGGTGGATGCCATTGAGTGCTTTGAGCCGGAAAAGCCGGTGCTTGCGTTTGTTGAATCCATCAAAGATGAACTGGTGGTGTAATCACCGTCAGTGGGTTTCTAGCAGGCAGCTATAACGAAATAAGCGCAGCCGGGTCAGTTCATATTTCCGGCAGCGCTTTTTATTTATGTGATCCGCAGAATTATTCTACGCCACGGAGCAGGGCGTTGATGCCTACTTTTGCACGGGTTTTTGCGTCAACTTTCTTCACGATGACCGCTGCATACAGGCTGTGAGAGCCATCTTTAGAAGGCAGAGAGCCTGAAACCACAACTGAACCTGCCGGTACGCGACCATAAGTGATTTCGCCGGTTTCACGGTCATAAATGCGGGTGCTCTGGGAGATGTAAACGCCCATAGAAATTACTGCGCCTTCTTCTACGATCACGCCTTCAACGATTTCAGAACGTGCACCGATAAAGCAGTTATCTTCAATAATCGTCGGGTTGGCCTGCAGTGGCTCCAGTACACCACCAATGCCTACGCCGCCTGACAGGTGAACATTTTTACCGATCTGTGCACACGAGCCAACAGTTGCCCACGTATCTACCATGGTACCTTCATCAACAAATGCGCCGATGTTTACGTAAGAAGGCATCACAACCACATTCTTACCGACAAATGAACCGGTACGTACTGCAGCCGGTGGCACAACACGTACGCCTTCCGCGGCAAATTGTTCAGCAGTGTAGCCGGTATATTTTAAAGGTACTTTATCGAAGTATGTGGTTTCAGCACCATCGATAATGTCATTGTTGTGAAGACGGAAGTACAGTAATACCGCTTTTTTCAGCCATTGATGAACAACCCACTCACCGGCAATTTTTTCCGCTACGCGGGCTTTACCGCTGTTCAGCATAGCGATAGCGTCTGCAACAGCTTGTCTTACTTCGTCCGGCGCAGAAGAGGGTGACAAAGCGTCACGGTTTTCAAACGCATCTTCAATGATGGATTTCAATTCAGTCATGATATGTTGATGTCTTCAAGTTGATCGAGTTTAAACAGGATTTGCTTTTTAAGGGCAACCTGCTGCTCCTGGGTTAATGATTTGCCAGCGTCGTTGCTGACAATAAAAATATCTTCGGCACGTTCCCCGATGGTGGCAATTTTTGCCAGTTTCAGCACCACGCTTTTATCCACGAATGCATGGCCAATTTTAGCCAGAATCCCGGGGGCGTCCAGCGCTTCCAGTTCTATCAGTGTGCTTTCATCATTTAATGTAAAAAAGCGGACTTTCGTGGGGACATCCAGCTGACGCATCTGGCGGGAAAGTTTGCGCTTGTTGTCATGGGCCCGGCCCGGTTTTTCCAGTTGAGAAAGAATGGCATTCTCCAGACTCTTCGTACGGTTTTCACCGCTTAATCTGGAACCGTCATTTTCCAGCACCAGAATGCTGTCAAACACATAGCCGTCACGGGTGACTGTAATGTGAGCATCGTGAATTGAACAGTTTCTGCTGTCTATGACTGAGGCGACCTGAGCGAACAGCGCTTTTCGGTCCCGCCCGTAAATAAGAATTTCGGTGCCGCCTTTTGCGGAGTTGTCATTAGCCTTAACCACCAGAGCGTCCGGATTGTCTGCCAGTACGGATTTTTCCCCTTTTAAAATCTCCAGTGTATGCCAGGCAATCTGCGCCGGCTTGAAGCGCACGAAGTAATCGTCTTCCAGACGATCCCACAGCGACTGAATAACGTTTTCCGGCACGCCCTGCGCGTCCAGAATAATACGCGCTGTGTGTTTATGTTCTTTTACCCGGTCGTCCAGCGTGACCTGACATTGCAGACCATTATCCAGTGCCTTTTGGGTCATAAGATACAACTCTCTGAGCAGCGATGACTTCCAGTCGTTCCACAGGTTATCATTGGTGGCGCGGATATCCGCCAGAGTGAGTACATATAAAAGGTTCAGGTGGGTGTGGCTGCGCACGGCGGTGGCAAATTCGCTGATCACATCCGGATCATAAATATCACGACGCTGGGCAACCACTGACATCAGCAGGTGGTTTTCGACCAGCCATTCAATCAGCTCTGCATCTTTCGGCTTTATGCCATGTAATCCGGCAAACTTTGCCACATCTTCAGCGCCCAGTTCCGAGTGGTCGCCGCCACGGCCTTTCGCAATGTCGTGAAATACTGCAGCAATATAAATCAGCTCAGGTTTGTCCAGGTTACGGACAATTCTGCCGCACCGGGGGAATTCAATGTTTTCCGGCTGGAAGTAATGATTCACATTTTTCACCACACGGTGGGTGTGTTCATCAACCGTGTAGGCATGGAATAAATCGAATTGCATCATGCCGACAATTTTGTCCCATTCCGGTAGGTAACATTCCAGAATGCCGTACTGATGCATGATATCCCATGCGAAATCAAAAAAATGGGGATGGCGGAAAAGTAGCATCAGCCGTTCCCGGCAACCTTCCCGTTCCACGTAGTAGTTATTTTCAAACTTTCTGCGGACGTTCCTGAGCTGGCGGATGGTATCAGTGTCCAGTCCCTGTACCGCAGGGGTGTCGGCTACGACTTTGAGAAAATCCAGCACAGCTTCCGGGCAATCAAATACACCGGAGCGGGTAGGGGATATCATTCCGTCCAGGAGTTTGAAGTCTGCGTTAACCGGCGTTTCAGACTGTACACTCTGATTCAGCATATCGTAGCGGAACCGTTGCAGCAGCATTTTATTCAGTTCACTCACACGGCGGATAATGCGGAAAAAGTCACGCATCATTTTTTCTACTGATGCTTTTCCGTCGCGGCCGTAACCCAGTTTTTCTGCTACATCCGGCTGGTAATCAAACAGTAAGCGGTTTTCACTGCGTCCGGCTACAAGGTGCAGAGCAAAACGCATACGCCAGAGGTGCATGCGGCAGCTTATCAGTTCGCCATGTTCTTCTTCAGTAAAATAACCGTGTCCAACCAGATTAAAGCCGTCATATTCTTTGAAATGCTTTTTCGCGACCCAGCCGATGGATTGAATATCACGCAAACAACCCGGGTTCTCTTTAATATTAGGCTCAAGGTTGTAAGACGTGCCATTGAATTTGGCATGACGGGCCATTTGCTCGTCGTACTTTGCTTTGAAAAAGTCTTTCGATGAAAGGGCTTTGCGGCTGTTCAGCTTATCCCACAGTGTTTCAAACACATCCATATCACCGGTGAGCAGGCGGCTCTCCACAAGATTTGTGGTAATCGTGATATCTTCTTTTGCAAGTTGCAGTGTTTCTTTCACTGTTCGGACAGACTGACCCACGTCCAGTTTGATATCCCATAACAGCGTGATGAACTGACTGATGCGCTCCTGCACATCTTTATTGAGCTTTTTGTGGCTGACAATTAATAAGTCAATGTCTGAATGTGGCTGCAGATGACCGCGGCCATATCCTCCCACCGCACAAAGCGCCAGGCCGGATACAACATCCAGACCCATCAGTTGCCAGAGGTGGGCAAGCATGGCATCCACAAACTTCGCACGGCCGGTGACCAGTTGATCCACCGGTGTCGTATCAAACGCACTTTCGAGCCACTGGTTAGAAGCGGTAATACACGCTTTGATACCTGCGATATCTTCAGCAGAGGTGATGGTTTCGGCCTGTTCGATTAGTCTTGGTAAGCTCAAAATGTGCCTTTTATTACTTCAGAAAGGAAAAATCTGGCGAACAATAACACGAAACGTCATATTTTCGCATTATGCAAAGGTGATGAAAATGAGCTAAAAAGTGAATAATTAGTCGAAAAAGTTATAACTAAGGGAGAAGGACAGGCGCCGGGATACGCCTGTCGGAAAAACTCACCGGCCGGAATTAACTGTGGCTGATGACTCTGGGCAAATCTTCTTCTTCACGCAGCGTCAGTACTTCAACACCGTCTTCAGTAACCAGCAAAGTATGCTCCCACTGGGCGCTCAGGCTGCGGTCTTTCGTTACCACAGTCCATTGATCCGGCAGTACTTTTGAGTGGCGCTTACCGGCATTTACCATGGGTTCGATTGTGAAGCACATACCCGGAACCAGTTCATCACCCGTGCCCGGACGGCCATAGTGCACAATCTGAGGTTCTTCATGGAAACCTGCACCAATACCGTGTCCGCAGTACTCACGGACGATAGAATAATTATGCGATTCGGCGTGTGTCTGGCAAAGGTGACCAATGTCCCCCAGACGCATGCCGGGCTTTACCTGCCTGATGGCGTTATATAAACACTCCTGCGTTACCCGCACCAGGCGTTCAGCGAGAATGGCGGGCTTACCGACGATAAACATCTTTGAGGTATCGCCGTGGTAACCGTCTTTTATCACGGTTACGTCAATATTAATGATATCGCCGTCTTTAAGTTTTTTATCCGACGGGATGCCATGACAAATACAATGGTTTACCGACGTACAAATAGATTTTGGAAAGGGCGGATGACCATAGTTTAATGGTGCCGGAATCGCTTGTTGCTCATTGACAATATAGTCGTGGCATAAGGTATTCAGTTCGTCAGTGGTTACACCTTTCTTCACATGCGGTGTAATCATCGTCAGCACATCTGCGGCGAGTTTGCCGGCAACGCGCATTTTTTCAATTTCTTCAGCGGTTTTAATAATAGCAGCCACTGTACCCTCGATTATTGATAACAGAGAAAACGGGAATGCGCCGAAAATGTGTTTAGTCTGATGATATACCTGACTCAGGTATTTGAAGTTATCACAAAGTAAAACGGCAGGCGCATGATTGCTATTATGGTAACGTCTGACAGCGCAACTGTATAGTCATCCTGTATTTTGACAGCCTCAGATGACGTTAAAACTTGAGCATGGAGGCCTGTTGTGGTATAAAGCGCCCGCGATTTGTGAGAGTCGGAAAAACACTGTTTATCCGGACCGCAATATTCGTAAATTAACTTTTTAAATAACACACATATACCGACACTTGTCATCGGGGTGTCTGCAAGGTCTTCACAGATTGCGCGGATCGATGGAAGGGGTATATGGAGGCCTAACCCCAAGAGGAAAATATCATGGCTAACGTATCAATGCGTGACATGCTGAAAGCCGGTGTGCATTTCGGTCACCAAACCCGCTACTGGAACCCTAAGATGAAGCCTTTCATCTTCGGTGCCCGTAACAAAGTTCATATCATCAACCTGGAAAAAACAGTACCTCTGTTCAACGAAGCGATGAACTACCTGTCTGGTGTTGCTTCCAAGAAAGGTAAAATCCTGTTTGTTGGTACTAAGCGTGCGGCTGGTGAAGCTGTAAAAGATGCAGCACAGAAATGTGATCAGTTCTACGTGAACAAGCGCTGGTTGGGCGGTATGCTGACTAACTGGAAAACAGTTCGCCAGTCTATCAAGCGTCTGAAAGATCTTGAGCAACAAGCACAAGACGGTACTTTCGACAAGCTGACCAAAAAAGAAGCGCTGATGCTGCAACGTGAAATGGACAAGCTGGAAGGCAGCCTGGGTGGTATCAAAGACATGGGCGGTCTGCCAGACGTGATCTTTGTTATCGATGCTGATCACGAGCACATCGCAATTACTGAAGCACGTAACTTGGGTATTCCTGTAGTTGGTGTTGTAGATACTAACTCTAACCCTGACGGTGTTGACTTTATCATTCCTGGTAACGACGACGCTATCCGTGCAATCCAGCTGTATCTTAATGCCGCTGCAGATTCAGTAAACAAAGGTCGCGAAAGCAACCTTGAAGTTCAGGCTGAGCAAGACGACTTCGTAGAAGCCGCTGAGTAATCAGTTCTGTCCGGTGACAGTGGTTATGACATTGACATGCCACTGTCATCAAAAATACCGAATATCTTAAGAGGGGCACCAATAGCCCCTTTTCCCTTATTAAATGTTTAATGCTGAGGAATTGAAAAATGGCAGTGACTGCAGCACTTGTTAAAGAACTGCGTGAGCGTACCGGCGCAGGTATGATGGATTGTAAAAACGCATTGGTTGAAGCCAATGGTGACATCGAGCTGGCCATCGAAAACATGCGTAAGTCTGGTCAGGCAAAAGCCGCTAAGAAAGCTGGCCGTATCGCCGCTGAAGGTGTGATCCTGACTCAGGTTGAAGGCAACCGCGCTACCATGATGGAAGTAAACTGTGAAACTGACTTCGTTGCCCGTGATGAAGGCTTCCTGAGCTTCGGTAACAAAATTCTGGCAGTGGCTCACGCAGGTAACATCAACTCAGTTGAAGAGCTGAACGAAGCTGAATTAGACGGCGCGAAAGTTATCGAAGTACGTGACGCGTTAGTTGCTAAAATCGGTGAAAACATTTCTCCTCGTCGCGTTATCAACGTTGAAGGCGACAACCTGGGTGCATACGTGCACGGCGGTCGTATCGGCGTAATCGCTATCTTAAACGGTGGCGACGAAGAACTGGCTAAAGACGTAGCAATGCACGTTGCAGCGGCAAGCCCTCAGTTCGTTAAGCCTGAGCAAGTTCCAGCTGAAGTAGTAGAAAAAGAGAAAGAAATCCAGGTTGAACTGGCTATCCAGTCTGGTAAGCCTGCTGATATCGCAGAAAAAATGGTTGCTGGCCGTATGAAGAAATTCACCGGCGAAATCAGCCTGACAGGTCAGCCTTTCGTTAAAGATCCTTCTGTTTCTGTTGGTGAACTGCTGAAGAGCAAAGGCGCTGACGTTGTTAACTTCATCCGTTTTGAAGTGGGTGAAGGTATCGAGAAGAAAACAGAAGACTTCGCAGCAGAAGTTGCGGCGCAAATGGCGGCAGCGAAGAAATAATTCTGCGTTTCGCTTTTTCATTCGGCCAATGTCGGATACACTACAGAGCACCTCTTCGGGGGTGCTTTTTTATGAGTGAGGCAATCAACTGCCTGACAGTAAAAATATCGCTTGTAACGAGTCGGCTTGCGTCATTTCTTGTTATGTATAACGAGGCATGAGCCAAGCCGAATTCATAAGGACTATTCAAACAATGAGTATCACACCAAAATCAGCCTATCGACGTATTTTGTTAAAACTCAGCGGTGAAGCGCTAATGGGTTCCGAAGGATTCGGTATCGACCCTAAAGTACTAGACCGTATGGCTCAGGAAATTAAAGAGCTGGTTGAATTAGGTGTACAGGTTGGCTTAGTTATCGGTGGCGGTAACCTGTTCCGTGGCGAAGGCCTGGCGAAAGCGGGAATGAACCGTGTAGTGGGTGACCACATGGGTATGTTAGCCACTGTCATGAACGGTCTGGCTATGCGTGATGCATTGCACCGTGCTTTTGTAAACGCCCGCCTGATGTCTGCTATTCCTTTAAATGGTGTTTGTGACGCCTACAACTGGGCAGAAGCTATCAGCTTATTAAAATCCGGTCGCGTTGTTATCTTCTCTGCAGGAACCGGTAATCCTTTCTTCACTACAGACTCTGCTGCCTGTCTGCGCGGCATTGAAATTGAAGCTGAAGCCGTATTGAAAGCCACTAAGGTAGACGGTGTATACAGCGACGACCCGGTAAAAAATCCTGACGCTACACTGTATGGCCAACTGTCTTATCAGGAAGTGCTGGAAAAAGAACTCAAAGTGATGGATTTATCTGCTTTCACTCTGGCACGTGATCACCGTATGCCTATCCGCGTATTCAACATGAACAAACCGGGCTGTCTGAAGCGGGTTGTCATGGGTGAGCAGGAAGGTACTCTGATCGACCATCCTGAAAATTTTAAGTAAGAAATAGGAAACAACTGTGATTGATGAAATTGAATTAGATGCGCAAGAGCGTATGGATAAAAGCATCAGTGCACTGAAAAGTCAGTTAAGCAAAATTCGTACAGGCCGTGCTCACCCGAGCCTGCTTGACGGCATCATGGTGCCTTACTACGGTGTGGATACGCCGCTGAAGCAAGTTGCGAACGTTGTCGCAGAAGACAGCCGCACGCTGGCGCTGAGTGTATTTGATAAAAGTGCTATTCAGGCTGTAGAGAAAGCTATCATGCAATCTGATCTGGGCCTCAACCCGATGAGTGCAGGGGCGTCGATTCGTATCCCGTTACCTCCGCTGACGGAAGAACGTCGTAAAGATCTTATCCGCGTTGTGCGTAACGAAGCGGAAGGTGGTCGTGTTGCTATCCGTAACATCCGCCGTGACGCAAACGGTGACATTAAAGATTTGCTGAAAGAAAAAGAAATCAGTGAAGATGAAAGCCGCGCTGCGGAAGAAAACATTCAGTCTCTGACGAATGATTTCATTAAAAAAGTGGATGCCATGCTGGCAGACAAAGAAAAAGAACTGATGGAAATTTAAAAAGTTACTATGTTAGGAATGCGGTCTAACACAGCGCCTGAAACCACTGAGACCCCGGTCAATGTACCGGGTCCTCAGCATGTTGCGATTATCATGGACGGAAACGGTCGGTGGGCGCAAAAGAAAGGCAAAATCAGAACGTTTGGCCATAAAGCCGGCGTGGAATCTGTCCGGGCAGTTGTGCGTTTTGCCCGTCAGAACAGTATTCAGTCATTAACGCTTTTCGCGTTTTCCAGTGAAAACTGGAAACGTCCGGAAGAAGAAGTGTCTGTATTGATGGAGCTTTTTAATCTTGTTTTGAATAATGAAGCTAAGCGATTACATAAAAACGGTGTACGTTTAAAAGTGATCGGTGACGTTTCAGCTTTTGATGATAAATTGAAAGATAAGATCCGCAAAGCAGAAGAAATGACTGCTGACAATAAGGATCTTGTTCTCAATATTGCTGCCAATTATGGTGGCCGCTGGGATATCGTTAATGCGGCGCGGGAGTTATCTCAGGCTGTAGCAGAAGGCTTGATGAGTGCTGCAGATATCACTGAAGAGGCTTTCGACGCAAAAATGTCAACAGCAGGGCTGCCGGAGTTGGATTTACTTATCCGCACAGGCGGTGAGCATCGCATCAGCAACTTTTTGCTGTGGCAATGTGCCTACGCTGAACTCTATTTTACTGACGTGTTATGGCCTGATTTTTCTGAAGATGTTTTTCAGCAGGCAGTCAATGATTTCAAACAACGCCAGCGCCGTTTCGGTCTTACGGGCGAACAGGTCAGCGTTCCACGGAACTGAAGCCTGCAACTAACGGCGGTGCCGGCACCGCCATCAGGAGCACATCGCCAATTATGCTAAAACAACGAATAATAACAGCATTAATTCTGGCGCCTCTGGCGCTGATAGCCATCCTTTTCTTACCGGTCTGGCAGTTCGAAGTTGCCATTGCCGGTGTTGTCGGGTTGGGTGCTTATGAGTGGGCGAATATGTCCGGCATCACAGCACGACCCCGCAAAGCCATGTTCGCTGCTTTTGTTTTTGCGCTGTGTCTGGTGCTGTCTTCCATTGTGGATGCTCAATACATCTGGCACCAGGGACAACTCCACGGGCTTTACCATTTCATCCTTGGCGTATCCGTTATCTGGTGGATGTTCTCCCTGTGGATGATCATTTTCTATCCCCGTTATTCTGCCTTCTGGCGGAACAATAACCTGATTCGTTTAGGCTTCGGCCTGCTGACCTTAATCCCGACCTGGGTTGCCGTTATCAGTCTCAGAACCAGTCTTCATGATGTTGACACCTTATATGGCTCATCGCTGATTTTCTATGTGCTCGGTATTGTCTGGGCGGCAGATATCGGCGCATTCTTCAGCGGCGTTAAATTCGGTCGCCATAAACTGCGGCCTAATGTGTCACCCGGCAAAACGCTGGAAGGTTTAATCGGTGGTATCGGTGCGTCTTTCGCTATTATCGCTTTTGCAGCATTACATTATCAGGTAGCAACAGACCGCATCTGGCTGCACTTGCTTATTGGTGGTATTACCGTGGCGGTATCTGCGCTGGGTGATTTGAACGAAAGCATGCTGAAGCGCTGTGCAGGCATTAAGGACAGCGGCAAATTACTGCCCGGACACGGTGGTATTCTTGACCGTATCGACAGTCTCACTGCGGCCTTTCCCGTATTTGCATTTTGCTATGTTACCTGGATGGCTTGATGCAGACAGTTACCATACTTGGCGCAACCGGCTCCATCGGTTGCAGTACCCTCGACGTTATCAACAGACACCCGGATAAATACCGGGTTTTCGCTGTTACCGGCAACAGTCAGCTTGAAAAGCTCATGCAGCAGGCAATCAGCTGCGCAGCACGTTACGTGGTAGTCGCAGATGATAATTTGTACGACGATGCGGTGAAGCTGGCGCAGTCGATGAAAGTCAGTTCTGAGATTCTTTGTGGCCCTAAGGCGCTGGAAGAAGTCGCCAGTGCACCGGAGGTGACTTCGGTGATGGCAGCCATTGTTGGCGCAGCAGGCTTATTACCAACCCTCGCAGCGGTAAAAGCAGGAAAACGTGTATTGCTGGCAAACAAAGAAGCGCTGGTTATGTCCGGTGCGCTTTTCATCGATGCCGCTAATCAGAGCGGGGCAGAAATTCTTCCCATAGACAGTGAACACAATGCCATATTCCAGTGTTTGCCTGAAGGATTTCGCTATGGTGAATTGCAGCAGGCAGGGATCAGTCAAATTTTGCTCACCGGTTCCGGCGGACCTTTCCGTCACCGCGATATCGACACCTTTCACACCATCACTATAGAGGAAGCCTGTCATCACCCGAACTGGTCCATGGGCCGGAAAATCACGGTGGACTCGGCGACCATGATGAATAAGGGACTGGAATTTATTGAAGCCTGCTGGTTATTCGGTGCTTCTTCAAAAGATATTACGGTGGTACTGCATCCTCAAAGTGTGATCCATTCCATGGTACAGTACACCGATGGTTCGGTGATTGCCCAGTTAGGCAACCCTGATATGCGTACGCCCATTGCTTATGGCCTCGCCTGGCCCGCACGTATTGATGCCGGTGTTGAACCGCTGGATTTTGCGAAAATGGCAAGCCTTACTTTTGAGTCACCCTGTTACGCGCGGTATCCTAATCTGAAACTGGCCATTGATGCCTGTGACAGCGGTCAGGCTGCCACAACGCGGCTTAATGCGGCCAACGAAATTGCCGTTGCCGCCTTTCTGGATGGCGCCATTGGTTTTACCGATATTGCAGCAATTAACGAGGAAACGTTAAACATAATGGAACCTGTAACGGTATCGTCACTCCAACAGATCCTTGAAGAAGACAGAATGGCGAGGGAAGTCGCCACAGAACTGGTACGGAGTAAGGTGTAGTGTTCACGTTTCTGTGGAGTTTAGGTTCATTCATAGTCGCACTGGGTATTTTAGTCGCGGTGCACGAGTGGGGACATTTTATTGTTGCCCGGATGTGTGGCGTGCATGTCGAGCGGTTTTCAATTGGCTTTGGTAAACCGTTCTGGACACGAAAAGATAAGAAGGGCACCGAATTTGCGGTAGCCGCTATACCGCTGGGCGGATATGTACGTATGCTCGACGAGCGTGTGGATGACGTGCCTGCGGAAAAGCGTCACCTGGCGTTCAATAACAAACCTGTTTTACAACGTATGGCAATTATTGCCGCTGGCCCCGGTGTAAATTTTATCTTTGCAGTGCTCGCATTGTATATGATGTTCCTGATTGGTCAGAATACAGTAAAGCCGGTGATTGGCGATATAACGCCGGACAGTTTTGCTGCGCAGGCTCAGTTAAAAGCCGGTGATGAAATCATTACAGTGGGTGGTCATGAGACGCCTGACTGGGAATCGGTAAATCTGGAATTGATTTCTGCGATTGGTACACCACAGGTGGGTATTACCGTGAAATCTGCACAAGGTGTGACCAGTCAGACGAATTTACATATCGCCGGCTGGAACTTTGACCCGGAAAAACAGTCTGCTTTAAACAGTTTGGGCATCGTACCTTTCAGACCTGAAATTACCACCGTAGTGGCATTCATTTCTGAAGACAGTCCTGCAGAGCAGGCGGGGTTACAGGTCGATGATGAACTGATTGTGCTGAATGGCGAAAAGATAGAAAACTGGATGTCTCTGGTTGACACTATTAAAGGGTTACCCGGTGAAACCGTCAGCATTACGTTAATGCGGGGCGGTCAGCAACAGACAGTTAGTGCTACAATAGCGCGCCGGGATACCCCTGACGGTCAGGATGGTTTCTTAGGGGTAAGCCCTAAAGCGGAGCCCTGGCCTGAAGGTTATGTATTTACTCATCAGTACGGTCCTGTCGAGGCCGTGGGTAAAGCACTGGATAAAACCTGGCGGCTGACTGCCGTCAGTGTGGAAATGCTCGGCAAGCTGGTTACCGGCGATGTATCGCTGAATAATCTCAGCGGACCAATTTCCATTGCGCAGGGCGCAGGTGTCAGTGCCGGATACGGACTGGCATACTTTTTAAGTTTTTTAGCGTTGATCAGTGTCAGTCTCGGCATTATCAATTTGTTGCCAATTCCCATGCTGGATGGCGGTCACTTGCTGTTTTATATCATCGAGTGGGCATCGGGCAAACCTGTACCGGAACATGTGCAGGAGTGGGGGTTTAAAATTGGCGGCGCACTGCTTTTCATGATGATGAGCATCGCCATATTTAACGATATTAGTCGCTTTGTTTCTTAGGGACAAAACGGCAGTTTTACATTAGAACAGCAAACGCGGCCAGGAATAAAAGAATAGATGAAGTTAAATCAGTTAGTAGCAGCCGGAATCATGGTTTCCAGTGCTAGCTTCGCCAATGCTGCAGCGTCTGACAGTGAATTCGTTGTTGAAGATATTAAAATTACCGGCCTGCAACGTGTGGCACTGGGTGCGGCACTGACCTATCTGCCTGTTCAGGTAGGCGACCGCCTTAACAGCTTCCGCATCACCCAGGCTATTCGCTCTCTTTATTCTTCTACTCACTTTGAGCGGGTAGAGGTATTACGCGACGGTAATACCCTTATCGTGAAAGTGTCAGAGCGTCCGACTATCAGTAACATTATCTTTGAAGGTAACGATGACATCAAAGATGAGCAATTACAGGAGAGTCTGGATGGTAACGGGATCCGTGTGGGCGAGCCACTGGATAAAACCGTGTTGACGTCAATTGAAAATGGCCTCAAAGACTTCTTCTACAGCATTGGTAAATACAATGCTGATGTGTCTGCTATTGTGACACCGTTGCCCCGTAACCGTGTTGATTTGAAACTGCTGTTCGAAGAAGGCGATGCCGCTGAAATCCAGCAAATTAATATCGTCGGTAACTCAGTATTTTCTGATGAAGAACTGATGCAGGACCTTGAACTGCAGTTTGACACACCCTGGTGGGATTTTCTGTCTGAAACCCGCTACCAGCAGCAAACCCTGCAAGGGGATATGGAAACCTTAAGAAGCCATTATATGGACCGTGGTTACCTGCGTTTCAATATTGATTCTACGCAAGTTTCCATGACGCCGGAAAAAGACGGCATCTACGTTGCGATGAATGTCACCGAAGGTGAGCAATACACTATCTCTGATGTGGAGCTCGTCGGCGATTTGCTGGGTAACGAAGAGTATATCGAGCGGGTGCTGCCGCTGACTGTTGGCGAGCTTTACAGTCAGGCTGAAGTTACTTATACCGAAGAATTTATCAGTAAATATCTGGGCCGTTTTGGTTACGCTTATCCGACAGTGACCACGGTGCCGGAAATTAACGACGAAGATAAAACAGTTAAACTGACCCTGTCGGTCGATCCGGGTAAACGTATCTATGTACGTCGTATAAATTTCGAAGGTAACTCTGTTACGTCTGATAATGTATTACGTCATAACGTTAACCAGATGGAAGGCACGTGGCTGTCGAATTCACTGCTGGAAAGCTCAAAAGCGCAGCTTTCCCGTCTGACTTACATGGAAGAGGTTGAGTTCGAAACTAATCGTCTGCCAGGTATTGATGATCAGGTTGATGTGGACTTCTCAGTGAAGGAACAACCTTCAGGTTCGTTTAACGCCGGTATCGGTTATGGTGACAGAACGAAGCTGAGTCTGAATGCCGGTATTCAGCAAAATAACTTCCTGGGTACAGGTAAGCAGGTGGGTCTGAACATCAGTACGGTATCGTATCAGCGTTCAGCTCAAATTACCTATAACGACCCCTATTTCACCATCGACGGTATCAGTCTGGGTGGTAGCATCGGTTACAGCGAGTTCGACGGTTCTGACTTTAACGTTATCCAGTACAACTCTAAGCGTTGGTCAGTGGGCGCTAACGTTGGTTATCCAATCAACGAAGTTAACCGTATTAACTTCGGTATTACTTACTCCAGTGTGGAGTTATATAACACCGGTTACTACGAGCAGACTGAGCAGTTTTATAACCAGTTCCGCGATTCCGCCGATCCGGAAGCACCTATTAACTATGACAGCTTCCAGGCCAGTGTGGCGTGGAGCCGCAGTACACTGAACCGTGGTCTGTTCCCGACAGCCGGTTCATCACAACGTGCGAGTTTCAGTATTACTACGCCGAACTCTGACGTGAATTACTTTAAAACTGTATTCGATACCAAGTTCTATTTCCCGCTGTCTCGTAATCAGCGCTGGTCAGTACTGGCACGTCTGCGTTTAGGTTACGGTAACGGTTACGGCGACATTAACGGTAACGAGCAGATCCTGCCGTTTACGGAAAACTTCACGGCCGGTGGTGCAGATACGCTGCGTGGCTTTGAAAATAACACCGTGGGCCCCCGTGGAGTGATCAGACGTAATTATAATACGGTGACTGGTCCTGACGGAGAGGTGTATCCCGGCGATGCAGCTGATGATAGTATTCAGATTTCCAGCCGGAGCCTGGGTGGTAACGCCATGGCACTGGGTGGCATCGAATTAATCGTTCCAACACCATTTGTGGATGTGGAATACGATAATTCAGTACGTACCAGTGTGTTCCTCGACGTAGGTAACGTGTGGGATACTGAATTCGACTACGATAAGTACAAAAACTTAGACCAGATCAACTCATCGTACGGTAAGTTGTTGGACTATTCCGACTGGACACAGTATCGTAGTTCCGCCGGTATTTCTGTACAATGGATTTCACCGATGGGACCTATGGTATTCAGCTTCTCGCGTGCTATTCAGGAACGCGATGGTGATGATGCCAAGTTCTTTACGTTTAATATCGGTCAAACATTCTAATACTAATCCGGCAGTGAACCGGGCTTAAATTTTAAAAAGGAGTTCCTTTTGAAACAGTTGGCAAGACAATTCGTAGCAACCCTGATGTTAGGTAGTGCGCTGGTAAGTGCCTCTGCAATGGCTGAACAAAAAATTGGCGTTGTAGATGTACAGGGCGTATTCCAGGCGATGCCACAGGCCGCTGAAATCTCTAATAACATTCAGGTCGAATTCAAAGCGCAAATCGACGAAGTTAACCAGCTTCAGAAAGATGGTCAGTTCTATGCTGAGCGTCTGCAGCGCGATGCCGCTACGATGAGTGAAGATGAGAAAAAAGAACTGCAACAGAAAATTCTGAGTGTTCGTGAGCAACTGGCAGAAAAAGGTCAGCCTCTGCAACAGAACATCCAGCGTCGCAGCAACGAAGAGCGCAACAAACTGTTGGGCTTGATTAAGCAGGCGATTGACTCAGTGGCTGCGAAAGAAAAATACGACCTGGTACTGAATGCCGGTGCTGTAGCATTCGCTGACGACCAGCATGATCTGTCTGAGCAAGTGCTGGAACAGGTTAAAAAAATTAAGTAATGTCCGGCCGGTTACCGGCTGAAGATTACCGGGCCTGAGCCCGCAAGCAGACTAACGTCGTGAGGCGTTGGTCTGATTTGTTTTTAGCGCATATGCGCGTATGGTTGCCGCCATTTAAAATTACAATACGGCAAACAGTCTGCTATAAGCCTATGACAGACTGGTTTTGGCATTAGGAGAGCTTTTTTGGCCAATTCACTCAACACTATTGATATTCAGGAAATCCTGGATTTATTGCCTCACCGGTATCCGTTCTTGCTTGTTGATCGCGTAACTGATTACGTGGAAGGCGAGTCTATCAAGGCATATAAAAACATCACCATGAATGAACCCTGCTTTACAGGGCACTTCCCCGGCCGTCCAATTTTCCCGGGCGTTCTTATCCTGGAAGCGATGGCACAGGCTGCCGGCGTACTTGGATTCAAGACCATGGGTAAGTCAGATAAGCTATACTTGTATGCCGGTATCGACAGCGCACGTTTCAAGCGACCTGTTACGCCTGGTGACAGACTGGAATTTGATGTTTGTCTGGTCAAAGAGCGCAGAGGGATCTGGAAGTTTAAGGGTACCGCCAGCGTTGATGGTGAGGAAGCTTGCAGTGCCGAATTCATGTGTGCAATGAGAGAGATGGTTTAACGTGATTCATTCTACTGCCGTGATATCTGAAAAGGCGACACTGGGAAATAATGTTTCCGTAGGTCCTTTCTGTTATATCGGTGACGATGTGGTTATCGGTGACGATTGTGTACTTGAGTCTCATGTGGTCATCAAAGGCCCGACGACTGTGGGGAAGCGTAACCGCTTCTTTCAGTTTTGTTCTGTAGGCGAAGAATGCCAGGACAAAAAGTACGCCGGAGAAGAAACCCGTCTGGAAATCGGTGATGACAATGTGTTCCGTGAAACCTGTACAGTGCATCGTGGCACTATTCAGGATGAAGGGCTGACAAAAATTGGCTCCCGCAACCTGTTTATGATCAATGCCCACGTGGCTCACGATGTGATTATCGGGGACGATTGTATTCTTGCGAACAATGTTTCACTGGCAGGGCATGTTGAACTGGGTAATTTTGTTATTTTTGGTGGTGGTGCCGCTATTCACCAGTTCGGCAAAGTCGGTAGTCATGCCTTCGTTGGTGCCGGCGCGATTGTCTTGCGTGATGTACCGCCGTTTGTCATGGTTAACGGCCAGAAGCACGTCGCTGCGGGCATTAACTCTGAAGGCTTACGCCGCCGTGGATTTACATCCGGTCAAATTATGGCAATAAAGCGGGCTTACCGTGCCATCTACCGCGACAACAATACCATCGCTGAAGCTGTGGCTAAGTTGTCTGATGTAGCTGAAAGCGATGAAAATATCCGCTCACTGGTGTCTTTCCTTGAAAATGCCGAGCGGGGTATCATCCGCTAAATGCCCGCATCAACATTGCGAATTGGCGTTGTGGCAGGTGAGCCGTCAGGAGACGTGCTTGCCGCCGGTATGATAGCCGAACTGAAAAAGCGTTACCCCGATGCCATTATCGAAGGCATCGGTGGTGATCACATGAAAGCCGCCGGCTTTCACTCACTCTTCGATATGGAAACACTTTCTGTCATGGGACTGGTGGAAGTGTTGTCTCATCTTCCTGCTATTCTCAAACTGAAAAAGCAACTGCTGGCGCATTTTGAAGCCAATCCGCCGGATGTATTCATTGGTGTGGATGCACCTGACTTTAATCTTCGTGTGGAAAAAGTCCTGAAAGCCAGGGGGATTAAAACTGTTCATTATGTCAGTCCTACCGTGTGGGCATGGCGTGAAAAGCGCATACATAAGATTAAAGCCGCCACAAATCACGTGCTGGGCTTGTTTCCTTTCGAACAGCAGGTTTACGATAAGTATCATGTTCCCTATACGTTTGTCGGTCATACACTTGCGGATGCCGTGCCATTAGAACCAGATCAGTCTGCCGCCCGTGAGACACTGGGCCTGAGCAGCTCCGGTCCTGTGCTGGCCGTATTGCCCGGCAGCCGTGGTGGTGAGTTAAAAGCACTGTTACCTGTTTTTACTGCCACCATGGAGAAAATGAAAACCCTGCTGCCAGGCATCCGCTTTGTAATTCCTGCTGCTAATCAGTATCGTTTTGATGGCATTCAGGCTTATCTGAAAGAGCATTGCAGTGCCTGGCTCAGTGACAGCGACTACAAGCTGGTGAAAGGGCAGGCCAGAGACGCCATGATTGCCGGCGATGTCATTTTGCTGGCATCAGGTACGGCAACCCTGGAAGCCATGCTTTGCAAGCGGCCCATGGTGACTTGCTATAAGTTGTCACCGCTGACCTATAAAATAATGCAGCGACTCTACAAAGCGCCGTTCTTCTCCCTGCCTAATTTACTGGCCAATGAAGCGTTAATACCTGAGTTGCTGCAGGACGACGTGAATCCTGACACGCTTTGCGATTACTTATTGCCCCTTTTCACGCAGGATACGACTGAACTGGTAAGCCGGTTTACCGGTTTGCACCAGTCCCTTAAACTGGATGCTGATAAAATGGCAGCAGATGCGATTGCAGAGGTTATCAATGGCTGAATATATTGCCGGTGTTGATGAAGTGGGACGCGGACCGCTGGTGGGTGATGTAGTGACCGCTGCGGTTATTCTTGACCCTGCAAAACCCATTGCCGGACTCAACGATTCAAAGAAATTATCCGAAAAAAAACGTATCGCTTTATCAGAAGAGATTAAGCAAAAAGCCCTCTGCTGGGCAATCGGGCGGGCAACGCCGCAGGAAATCGATACGCTGAACATTCTGCACGCAACCATGCTGGCCATGAAGCGTGCCGTTGAGGGATTGTCTGTACAGCCGGATTTCGTGCGGGTCGATGGTAACCGTCTGCCGGACTGGCAATATTCAGCAGAAGCGATCGTGAAAGGAGATGGACTGCATGCAGAAATCTCTGCAGCCTCGATTCTTGCTAAAGTTGAACGTGACAATGATATGATTGCATTGCATGCCCTTCATCCGCAGTACAACTTCGCAGGCCACAAAGGTTACCCGACGAAAGCCCATTTTGAAGCATTAGAAGCATATGGTGTCCTGCCGTGTTATCGTATGAGCTTTAAGCCCGTACAGGCGCGTCTGGCAGCACAAAAATAAGAGAAACTCACATGTCTTCGCCGTTTATTCATCTTCGCGTTCACAGCGACTTTTCAATGATGGATGGGTTAAACAAGGTTAAACCCATCCTCGCGCAGGTTGAAGCCTTTAACATGCCTGCGGTGGCTATTACAGACCAGATGAACATGTGTGGTCTGGTTAAATTCTATTCTGAAGCCCATAACCGTGGTATCAAACCCATTATCGGCACCGACTTCTGGGTGCAGAACGATGTTCTGAGTGAGGAACCTTTCCGCCTCACTTTGCTTGCCATGAACAACGAGGGCTATAAAAATATTACCCTGTTGATTTCAAAAGGCTATCTGCGCGGTGCGGTGCACCATAAAACGGTGATAGACCAGGCCTGGCTGGCAGAGCATGCTGAAGGCGTGATTGTACTTTCCGGAGCATTGCACGGCGACGTCGGTATTGCTCTGACCAAGAACAACCAGAAAATGCTGGCTGATTCCCTTGAGTTTTATCAGCAGCATTTTGCCGACCGTTTCTATCTTGAGCTTATCCGCACCGGACGTCCCGGTGAAGAAGACTATCTTCATCAGGCTGTGGCTGTGGCAGAGGAATACGGTTTGCCGGTAGTGGCTACGAATGAAGTGTGTTTCATTGAGCAGGCCGGATTCGAGGCCCACGAAATCCGTGTAGCCATTCACGACGGTTACACACTGGAAGATCCCCGTCGCCCTAAACGCTACAGCGAACAGCAATTTCTGCGTAGCAGCGATGAAATGGTTGAGCTGTTCATTGATATTCCGGAAGCTATCGAAAATACAGTAGAAATTGCTACACGTTGTAATGTCACTGTAAGGCTTGGTGAGTACTTCCTGCCCCAGTTTCCTACCGGTGGTATGACAACGGAAGATTTTCTGGTTAAAAAATCGGAAGAGGGACTGGAAGAGCGTCTTGAATTCCTGTTCCCTGATGAAACCGTCAGAGCAGAAAAGCGTCCTGAATACGACGACCGTCTGAAAATAGAACTCGACGTAATTAACCAGATGGGGTTTCCGGGTTACTTCCTTATCGTTATGGAGTTTATCCAGTGGAGTAAGGACAACGGGATTCCGGTGGGACCGGGCCGTGGTTCCGGTGCAGGCTCATTAGTGGCTTATGCGCTGAAAATTACCGATCTGGATCCGCTGGAATTTGACCTGCTTTTCGAACGATTCCTGAACCCCGAACGTGTATCTATGCCTGATTTCGACGTCGACTTCTGTATGGACCGGCGGGATGAGGTTATTGACCACGTGGCCGAGCTTTACGGCCGTCAGGCGGTATCACAAATTATCACCTTCGGTACGATGGCTGCTAAGGCTGTTGTGCGTGATGTGGGACGTGTACTTGGTCATCCCTACGGTTTCGTAGACCGGATTTCCAAGCTTATCCCGTCCGATCCCGGTATGACTCTTGGCAAAGCCTTTGAGGTCGAGCCCCGTTTACCGGAACTTTATAACGACGATGAGGAAGTCAAAGACCTTATCGACATGGCCCGCATTCTGGAAGGTGTTACCCGTAATGCCGGTAAACACGCCGGTGGTGTGGTTATTGCGCCTACTACTATCACCGACTTTGCTCCGCTTTACTGTGATGACGAAGGGAAAAACCCGGTCACCCAGTTCGATAAAAATGACGTCGAAACCGCCGGTCTGGTTAAGTTTGACTTCTTAGGGTTAAGAACCCTGACCATTATCCAGTGGGCACTGGACATGATCAAAGAAGGTCAGGGAGTGGATGTCGATATCAGTGCCATCCCGCTGGAAGATAAAAAGAGTTTCCGTTCACTGCAGGCGGCAGAAACCACGGCAGTATTCCAGCTTGAATCCCGCGGGATGAAAGAGCTGATCAAGCGCCTGAAACCGGACTGTTTCGAAGATATTATCGCACTGGTGGCCCTGTTCCGTCCGGGCCCGCTGCAATCAGGCATGGTAGACAACTTTATTGACCGTAAGCACGGTCGTGAAGACATCTCTTATCCGGATGCTGATTATCAGCATGAGTGTCTGAAAGAAATTCTTGAGCCCACCTACGGTATCATCCTGTATCAGGAACAGGTTATGCAGATTGCCCAGGAAATGTCCGGGTACAGTCTGGGTGGCGCTGACTTGCTCCGCCGTGCAATGGGTAAGAAAAAGCCCGAAGAAATGGCCAAGCAGCGCTCAACCTTCGAGGATGGCGCAAGAGACAACAACATCGGCGGCGAGCTGGCGATGAAAATTTTCGATCTGGTAGAAAAATTTGCCGGATACGGATTTAACAAATCGCACTCTGCGGCCTATGCACTGGTGTCATACCAGACGCTGTGGCTGAAAGTACATTATCCTGCTGAATTTATGGCGGCGGTAATGTCGGCGGATATGGACAACACCGATAAGATAGTAACGCTGGTAGATGAAGTCGACCGTATGGGGATGACTATTTTGCCGCCGGATTTGAATGTCGGACGGTATAAATTTACGGTTGATGAGCATGGCCGTATTGTTTACGGTATCGGTGCTATAAAAGGGGTAGGTGAAGGCCCCATTGAAGCCATTATTGAAGCCCGGGAACAACAAGGTAATTTTACTGATTTGTTTGATTTCTGTGCTAAAGTTGACCTCAAACGGGTGAACAAGCGGGTATTGGAAAAGCTGGTTCTCGCCGGCGCCATGGACAATCTTGGTCCGCAGGACGGCAGGGGTCCGCACCGTGCATCGATTATGGCCTCTTTACCTGAAGCTATTGCTGCTGCAGATCAACATGCTAAAGCGGAATCCTACGGGCAGTCTGACATGTTCGGTTTGCTGACGACAGAGCCGGATGACGTGAAGCAAGCCTTTGCGGATGTGCCATACTGGCCGGAAAAAGTCTGGCTTGATGGTGAAAAAGACACCCTGGGCTTGTATCTGACTGGGCATCCGATTAATCAGTATGCTGATGAAATTAAGCATTACTCTGATGGTCGCCTGGTTGATTTAAAACCAACCGGAAAAGATCAGATGTCCACGGCCGTTGGTCTGGTGCTGGGCGTCAGGGTAATGACAAACAAAAAGGGGCGTCGCTGGGCCATTGTGACTCTCGACGACAAGAGCGCGCGCATGGATGTACGTTTTTTCCCCGATATGTACGAAAAATATGAGAGTATTCTCGAAACTGACCGTATCCTGTTAATAAAAGGACAGGTCAGCTTTGATGATTTCTCCGGTGGCAATACAATCTCTGCCCGTGATGCAATGGATATTGTTCAGGCCAGAGAACAGAACGCAAAAGCACTGATGTTGGAACTCGACACCGTGCAAATTGATGAAAACAGAATTTCGTCGCTACAGGCAATTCTTCAAACGTACCGGGGCGGCAGTTGTCCGGTACAAATGCGTGTAGTGCACCCGGATGCGGAAGCAGTGCTGGCCTGTGGCGCACAATGGTATGTGACGCCGGAAGATCAGCTATTGCACGAATTAAAACAGTGTCTGGGTGAGCAGTCAGTCGCCATGTGTTATCACTGACAGGCGTGAAAGGTAGTATAGATAGGACACAGAATGAGTATACAGTTTTTGGAATTTGAACAGCCGATCGCTGAACTAGAAGCAAAAATCGAAGAGCTTCGGCTGGTTAATCAGGGCGGTGAATTTGACGTTGGTATTGAAGAAGAAATCACAAAACTTCGTACTAAAAGTTCGGATTTAACCCGCAAGATTTTCTCAGATCTGGGCGCCTGGCAGATTTCCCAGCTTGCCCGTCACCCCATGCGTCCCTACACGCTGGATTATGTTGGCCGCATCTTCACTGAGTTTGATGAACTGGCCGGTGATCGTGCATATGCCGACGACAAAGCGATTGTTGGTGGTCTGGCAAAAATCGATGATCAGCCAATCATGCTGATTGGTCATCAGAAGGGGCGTGATACACACGAAAAAATTAAGCGTAACTTTGGTATGCCAAAACCTGAAGGTTACCGTAAAGCCCTGCGTCTGATGAAAATGGCTGAGCGTTTCAATTTGCCAATCGTCACCCTTATTGACACACCGGGAGCATATCCGGGCGTTGGCGCAGAAGAACGTGGACAGAGTGAAGCCATTGCCCGCAACCTGTTTGAAATGGCTCAGCTTCGTGTGCCGATCATCTGTACCGTTATCGGTGAAGGTGGTTCCGGTGGTGCACTGGCCATTGGTGTTGGCGATCGCGTTAACATGCTGCAATATTCTACCTATTCCGTTATTTCTCCGGAAGGTTGTGCATCTATTCTGTGGAAGAGCGCAGATAAAGCGCCCCTGGCTGCAGAAGCGATGGGAGTAAGTGCACCGCAAATCAAAGATTTGGGTTTAATCAACAGTATTGTTGAAGAGCCTTTAGGTGGCGCACACCGTGACCATGACGGTATGGCTGCAAACCTGAAAGCGACCATCAAACAGCAATTGAACCAGTTGAAAACACTGGATGTTGAAAACCTGATGGAAGAGCGTTACCAGAGACTGATGTCTTTCGGTTACTGCTGATCCGGAGCGGGTAACGGTGCCTGGTGAAATGGATGTCAGTACGCTGTGTTCTGACATCATCCGCACAACGGCCAGGTTGCTCGATACTGTTACCCCGTCACCCCACTGCCTTGTGGTAGGTTTCAGTGGCGGGGTAGACTCCGGTTTATTACTCCACGCACTCTCTTACTATTCTTCTTTACCCGTTCACGGGGTCTATATCCATCACGGCCTGAGTCCCAACGCAGACACGTGGCAAAACCACTGCGAAACCTTTTGTCACCAGCGCAATGTTATCTTTTCTGCGTTATCCGTTAACGTGACAGTTCAGTCCCGCACCAGCCTTGAGGCGAGTGCCAGAGACGCCCGTTATGATGCATTATTAAGCTATTGCCGGCAGCACAACGGTGCGCTGGTTTTAGGGCAGCATCAGGACGATCAGCTCGAAACCTTACTACTGGCGATAAAGCGGGGAAGCGGGCCGGCAGGTCTGGCTGGCATGCCAGAGCTTCATTACCGGCAAGTTAGTGAGAGTGAGTCACCCGTTGCTATTCTCCGGCCTCTGCTTAATTTTCGCCGTGAAGATATTGAGGCTGCGGCGGATTCACTGGGGATGCCGCGGGTTGAAGATGAGTCCAATCAGGACGACCGTTTTGACCGTAATTTCCTTCGCAATCGTGTACTGCCGGATATGCACAGGCGCTGGCCCGGTTTTGCAAAAGCCGCTTTACGCTCCTGTGAACTGTTACAGGAACAAAATGCATTGCTGGCAGAAGTGACCGCTGAACGGCTTAAAGACGCTGAGACCGGTAACGGAGGACTCAGCGTTCCTGCTTTGCTGCTGCAAAGCACAGGCTGGCAGAGGGCGATGATCCGTCACTGGCTGACCGGCAGGGGGGTGACCTTGCCTTCTAAAGCTCAGATGGACGAGATCCTCGCTATGTTACATGCCAGAGACGATGCCACACCGTGCGTTAAAGCCGGCGCTGGCGTGATCCGCCGCTACAACAGCGAACTGCTGGTTACTGCGGATAGCAGGAGCTGCACAGAAGTTATGATGCAGGAAAGTGTGGATCCGCAACCGGTAGATATAGAGCAGTGGCAGCAAGTCCCCGGGTTGCCGGTAACATTTAAAATCTCCGGCCCGGGTGACTGGCAGCGGGTGCCGGCGGTGAGTCTGGATAAAATTTATGTGAGCCGGAATCCCACAGGGAAAACAGCGCGGAAATGGTTTAAGCAGTGGAAGGTACCGCCCTGGGAAAGAGAACGCATTCCTGTTTTACTATGCAATGGTGAAGCGGCAGCTTTGTTGTTGACAGACAGAGTGGTCTGGCTGTCGGCCGGCAATCAGGATCTCAACAGGATAATGTACAAAAGCAGCGGTGAATAAGTTGGCAGTCTTCTGGTAAAGAGGCAAGGTTTTGCCTCTTTATTTAAAAGCCTGCGGGGAGATTATGCCGCAAGATAAGCATTCTTTCCGGCGGCTTTGACCTGGTATAACGCGTGATCAGCACGCTCAAATAACGACTGCATGTTGTCTCCCTGACGGTAGACCGCACCGCCGATACTGCAGGAAACCCCGTGACCTTTGAGTAACGGGTTCTTTTCGATTCGTTTGTTGAGACGGTCAGCAATGACTTTCAGCGACTCTTTTTGTTTGCAGTCCAGCAGACAACAAAACTCATCACCCCCGATGCGGAATGCTTCATCTTCATTACGCAGCACTGACGAAATCTCTGCAGCCACAGCTTGCAATACCTTGTCACCTTCCTGATGCCCATAGGTGTCATTCACTGTCTTAAAGTTGTCTAAGTCTATGACCAGTAATCCGAATTTTTCATCATGGCGATC
Organism: Alteromonas sp. NFXS44; assembly: GCF_040148705.1. Classification (NCBI taxonomy): domain Bacteria; kingdom Pseudomonadati; phylum Pseudomonadota; class Gammaproteobacteria; order Alteromonadales; family Alteromonadaceae; genus Alteromonas; species Alteromonas sp. NFXS44. Next base: position 187,339 of record NZ_JAGDEA010000005.1, read on the forward strand.
TGCTCTGCTGGTCAGACGGCCACAGGACTCATCAAATGCGTTGCGGTTACCTAACGTGGTCAGTGCATCTTTTGTCGCCATTTTTTTCAGTCGTTCGAACTCCAGAGCATTGGCGAACTGATGGCTGAAAAGAACGTGTAACTCAGCTACACACTGACGTTCTTCCCTTGATGGCATGCTGGCAAACACATAGCGGATGTATTCCGGCGCGGATGTGCTGTGACGGTTATTCATAGGCAGCATCAGAGTGTTTGTGTCATTGTCTTCCGGCTTAATGCGGCCATAACTCAGGTGACGTGACGCATCGCTCAGGTTGAGGTGAACAAGTGCAACATGTTGTCTGAGCTGATGAAAGTATAAAGAACCCAGTGCAGAAATATCGATGGTTGACAGGATCTGCCCCAGGAAGCTGTTTTTCTGATCGGCAGTTAACCGCGGGCCGGATGAGGCCATAGGATAAAAGCTGTCAGGGTATACGTGTTCATAAACAGAAGTTGAGAATTCCAAAACAGTACTCCTCGGGAACATGGGTTATACTTAGCATTAATTGTTTACTTTTACGTCAGAAAATCGTCATCTAAGCGTGTCTGACTGAAGTCTTGCAAGTGGTGTGCCTGCTTGTAGTGCCGGATTGAAGGAGTTGCCGTGGTAACAAGTGGATTTGGACAAATCGTAGTGTTAATGGCGCTGTCAGTGGTCAGTGTCGCGGTATTCCGCAAGCTCCATTTGCCACCTATTCTGGCCTACCTTTTTGCCGGTCTGCTTACCGGCCCTGAATTGCTGGCGTTGTTTCCTCATCCGGAAGACATGCACCTGCTGGCAGAAATCGGGATTGTATTTCTGTTATTTTCTCTGGGGCTCGAGTTTTCGCTGCCCAAGCTCATGTCCATGCGCTCACTGGTTTTCGGTGTCGGATTAGGGCAAATGGTCGTTACTACGGGTGTGTTCTCAGCAATCGCACACTTTCTCGGATTTGCCTGGGGGCCGGCAGTTATCATCGGCGGCATGCTGGCACTGAGCTCCACTGCTATCGTCATTAAGCAGCTTACTGAAGCCGGAGCACTTAATCATCGTCGTACAGAAATGGCCATCAGTATTCTGCTGTTTCAGGATCTGGCAGTGGTCCCTTTCCTCATTGCCATTCCATTAATGTCATCAGAACAGAACATCAGTCTCGCCACTGCGTTAATTCAGGCACTCATAAAAGGTGTACTGGTCGTTATCCTGCTGCTTTCTGCCGGCAAGTGGGTATTACCCTGGATATTCCGGGAGGTGGCGAAAACCAGAACTGATGAGTTGTTCGTGCTCACCACGATTCTTGTGGCTATTCTCGCCGGCGGGCTGACCTATATTTTCGGTTTGTCCATGGCGCTGGGAGCTTTTCTTGCCGGGATGATGCTGGGAGAAAGCCAGTATAAGTACCAGCTGGAAGCGGACATCCGGCCATTCAGAGATATTCTGATGGGCCTGTTTTTCGTCACTGTCGGCATGCAACTGAATCTGCACGTACTTTACCAGGATGGTCTGTGGATATTCAGTGGGGTGGCGGTATTAATGGTACTTAAGGTGCTGGTATTGCGCCTGGTTGCAAGGTTACTGAATTCTGATGCGGTGGATGCCTGGGCTACCGGCATCAAATTGTGTCAGATTGGTGAGTTCAGTTTTGTCATTGCTGCACTGGCTACCGCAGAAGGAGTCATCGACAGCAGAACATCTTCTATTATCATCAGTATGGGGGTGATCAGCATGGCACTGACACCGCTGCTGGTAAACCGCAGTGTGGCCTGGGCGCAGAAACTCGAACCTGCGTCAGCGGTCAACGTGGAGCCCGACAGTGCCATTCCTGAAGCTTCAGCTTTGCAGAACCATATTGTCATCGCCGGATTTGGCAGGGTGGGGCAGTCTGTTGCCCGTTTGCTGAAACTGGAGAACATTGCCTTTATCACCATTGATGCAGACCCGGTAAGGGTGCACGAAAGCCGCAATGCCGGCGAACCAATTTTATTTGGTGATGCCAGTCAGAAGGACATTCTTGAAAATGCCGGTGTAGGCAGAGCCAGTTTACTGCTGGTCACTTTTGATCAGCCTGAGAAAGCCAAGCAGGTCATTAACGCCGCAAGGCAAATCTCGCCGGACATTAACTTAATGGTCCGCACAAAACGGGACTATCAGCTGGATGCTTTGTATAAAGCCGGTGCCAGTCAGGTCGTACCGGAAATACAGGAAGGCAGCCTGATGCTGATATCCCAGGTGCTGCATTGTGCCGGCGTACCAATGTCGCGGATCCTGCGAAGGGTGAGGGAGGAACGCCAGGGGCGGTACGATCACCTGCACGGCTTTTATCCCGGGGAAACCACGGAAATCAGCTACGGCACTGAAGATAAACTGGAATTTGTTCATGCTGTTGTACTGAATAACGATGCAGCCTGTTTAGGCCAGTCGTTGTCAGACATCGATTTTCAAAGAATGCGGGTAAGACTGCAGGGGCTGAGAAGGAATGGCAGCGAAATTGCGCAGCCGGATGGAAATGAAATGTTGCAAGCCGGTGATGTGCTAATCATCGCCGGCAAGCCCAGAAGGGTAGAGCGGGCAGAACGTCGTTTTATGGACGGTGCCTGACAAAGCCGTTATGCAACTTTACCGCTCTCAAGATCTTTAAATTGCTTTTTCAGATCGTAATTTTCTTCGGTGACGATTTTTTCCAGTACTTCAACGCGCTCCCGTAGTGCCGCGATTTCGGCTTCCATGGCTTTATCACTACGGATATCTTTTTTCGATTTACTCTTGTCTTTCGCTGCAGTGACGATAGAGACCAGTGCCCAGGCACAGATTGCAACAATGACAACGGCGGTTGTATTCATTTTGTTCCCTCAACAAAGTAAAATTTTAGTGTAACGGCTTACGGGCATTTTGTCGTTAATTCAGCCTTTTTTATAACCTTTTTGTACAATTTAAATCGTAACATTGTGTTTTTCATCAGTCTGAATTTTTGCATACAGACCCGCTTTAACCGTGCTTTTGCTGTATGATAATTAAGAGTACGCAAGATCGTGACCAATTTGGTAAATCATTATATTTCAATTGGTTATGATTTTTACTATACCGTGTACTGTATTCCTTTAGTTGAAATAACCAAAAGTTTGGTCAAAATAACCAATGAGTAATGAAGAATTATTCAGTGATGAACACTGGATGCAGCAGGCGTTACTTCGTGCTGATAAAGCTGAAGCGATTAACGAAGTACCGGTGGGCGCGATAGTCGTTGCAGACGGAAAGATCATCGGAGAAGGCTGGAATTCTCCGGTTAGAGACCATGATCCCGCCGCTCATGCAGAAATGCTGGCTGTACGTGCAGCCGCCAGCCACATAGAAAATTACCGGGTTACCGGTGCAACCCTTTACGTCACTCTTGAGCCCTGTGCTATGTGTGCCGGAATGCTGGTGCACGCACGGATCGCCAGAGTGGTATTCGGTGCCAGTGATTTAAAAACCGGTGCTGCGGGATCAGTGATGCAATTGTTGCAGCATCCTGAACTTAATCACCAGTGTGATATCACCGGAGGCGTGCTGGCTGATGTTTGCGGAGAAAAGTTGTCTGCATTTTTCCGGCGTCGCCGGGCTGAAATCAAAGCTGCTAAGTTATTGGCCAGAGCGACTCAGGTAGAAGAGTGCGGGGGAAATGGGGAGGAGTAGTCCGGAACTGCTACTGGCAGGCTGATTCCGGACTTTTCGCGAACATTTCATGAGTCATAAAATGACGGCGGCGTTGAAGGACCCGTTGATGGGCACGTTTAATCATTAATTTTCTGCGGTTATTACTTTTCAAGATTTTCTTTGCCTTTATTGCTTTTTGTCTTCTCATAAACCCTCCTCATCCTTAAATGTGTAAGGAGAACGTATTCAGGGTGGCATTGTTCTTATGCCTCATGCCGTTCTACCGGTATAACATGAAGGCTTTATGACAATTTTCAATCTTTTTCAGACAGTGTTTCCAACGTTGTTGCGTACTGCTGAATATTTTCTGTAAATCTCACTGTGTCTGCTCCGTCTGCGTAGCCATAATCAAGGTGACGGTAAACGTCCTTAACGGCCAGTAATGGATAGCGCTGTTTCACATCCAGCCAGCGGTCATTGTTGCCGCCCTGGCGGGATGTCAGTTCCCGGCAATCCTCAAGATGTGTCAGCCCCGTGCGCCACGCTGCAAGGGTCATCATCATCCTCTCCTCAGCGGGGATCCGTGATGGGATTTTCCCATGCAGTGTTAGTAGTTGCTCTACTGCACCGGCGGTTTCACCGGCATCTTCCCACTGATTTAATTGCCAGGCGAAAGCTGCCAGCAAAGTCCACTTTGCATCGCTGTCGTAAGCACCGAATTGCTCTTTGAGCGCCGTTATTTTTCCGGCAGCCGCAAGAATGAATGCCGGAATATCTGCCTCTGGCAGCGGAGCCGCCGGCGTCAGCCATTCATTCTGCATTTTAGCAACCACACGTTGTAGCCTGAGCGTTGCAAAGTAATCAAAGACTGCACTGCGAAGAGAGTCATCAAGGCGGGCAGAGAATGCCCAGGCGGTGCCGGCATACGCCGGTCCGGTAACGCTATCTGCTGACAATGCCTGCGCTCCGGCATCACTGCTCACAATCAAATCGATATCTGAGCCGGCCAGAGCAGCGTTCAGACAGTGGTCGTCGTAATAGGGGATAAGTGCCAGTTCAACGCCAAGGTAATCAGCGAATCCGGCGATCAGTGTGTAATCAAACCCGCGGGGACCCTGCGGGCCATATTCATAACGTGAAGGTGCATACTCAATGCCTGCTGTCAGTTTACCGGCTTCCTTAACAGAACGAAGGTGATTGGGTAATTCAGGTTCGCTGCAGGCGGCAACGGTCAGAACTAACAGCAAACCGGTAACGGAACGTAACATTACTGTCAGGGGGGCAGACAGGAGAAAAGACATCTTACTCGACACGGTCAGTGGTATTACCTTTGGTTGAAAATCGAAAAAAAACTAAACTTGTTTTGAATGTAGGTTATCAAGTGGGCGTAATTCCTCTATAATCCGCGCCGAAATCCCCGTGCATCCAAGAGATAGCGTTTGAGCTGTCAGACGCTGTTTCCAAACAATCAGGTAAAACGATATGTTGGTCCTAAGAGGCGCTCCCGCACTGTCTGAATTCAGACAAACTAAACTTATTGAAAGGCTGGGTCAATCCGGTATTACTGTGAATGGCATTTACGCTGAGTTTGTTCACCTTGTGGACACAACCGGCACGTTAACCGGCGATGCCCGTCAGGTTCTCGACAAATTGCTGACTTACGGTCCGAAAACTCAGGCGAAAGCGCCTCAGGGAGAGTGCTTTTTTGTCACTCCCCGTCCCGGCACCATTTCTCCGTGGTCATCTAAAGCCACTAACATTGCACAAAACTGCGGCCTGACGGCTATCGAACGCATTGAGCGTGGTTGTGCGTATTATGTTGACGTAAATGGTGAGCTGACAGATGCCGATAAAGCGCTGGTGGCATCAGAACTGCATGATCGCATGACTGAATCAGTGTTTGCTGCGCCGGAAAGCGCATCAGTATTGTTTGAACATGCCGAAGGCCAGAGCTTTACCTCGGTGGACGTGCTGGGAAGCGGCAAACAGGCACTGGTTGATGCGAATATCAGTCTGGGGCTGGCTCTTGCTGACGATGAAATTGATTACCTGTTTGACAGCTTCACCCGTTTAGGTCGTAACCCCAACGATGTTGAGCTGTACATGTTCGCGCAGGCCAACTCTGAGCACTGCCGGCATAAGATTTTCAACGCCAGCTGGACTATTGATGGCGTAGAGCAGGACAAGTCCCTGTTTAAAATGATCAAAAACACCTTCGAAACCCACCCTGAATTTGTTCACTCTGCTTACAAAGATAACGCAGCCGTGATGGAAGGCTGGCAGGCGGGGCGTTTCTTCCCTGACCCGCAATCTCATCAGTATGAATATCACCATGAAGATATCGACATTCTGATGAAGGTGGAAACCCACAACCACCCGACGGCCATTTCGCCGTTCCCGGGGGCCGCTACCGGTTCCGGTGGTGAAATCCGTGACGAAGGTGCAACAGGCCGTGGCTCTAAGCCGAAAGCGGGTTTAGTTGGCTTTACCGTGTCTAACCTGCGCATTCCGGGTGCTGAGCAGCCATGGGAAATCAGCTATGGCAAACCACAGCGTATTGTCAGCGCGCTGGATATTATGATTGAAGGCCCGCTGGGTGGCGCGGCGTTTAACAACGAATTCGGTCGTCCTAACCTGTTAGGTTATTTCCGTACTTATGAGCAGGAAGTGTCCAGCTTCAACGGTGTGGAAGTACGTGGTTACCATAAACCGATCATGCTGGCCGGTGGTCTGGGTAACATCCGTAAATCCCATATCGAAAAAGGCGAAATCACCGTTGGCGCGAAACTTATCGTGCTGGGTGGTCCGGCAATGAATATCGGTCTCGGTGGCGGCGCGGCGTCTTCTATGGCGTCCGGTCAGTCTAACGAAGATCTGGATTTTGCTTCTGTACAGCGTGACAACCCTGAAATGGAGCGTCGCTGTCAGGAAGTTATTGATGCCTGCTGGCAGTTAGGTGACAACAACCCGATCCAGTTTATCCACGATGTGGGTGCGGGCGGTCTGTCTAACGCACTGCCTGAACTGGTCAACGATGGTGGTCGTGGCGGTAAATTCGAACTGCGTGACGTGCTCGCCGACGAAGCGGGCATGACGCCACTGGAACTCTGGTGTAACGAATCGCAGGAACGTTATGTACTGTCTGTTGCCCCTGAGAACCTGGAAAAATTTGCGGCGATTTGTGCCCGTGAGCGTGCCCCGTTTGCGGTAGTGGGTGAAGCCACTGAAGAACAGCACTTGTCATTGCACGATGCTGACTTCGATAACCAGCCTATCGATATGCCACTGGATGTACTGTTAGGCAAGCCGCCTAAAATGCACCGTGATGTGAAATCAGAAAGCGTCGCGCCGGAAGCGCTGAAGCGTGAAGACATCACGCTGGCTGATGCGGCTCAGCGTATGCTGCGACTGCCTACTGTCGCTGAAAAAACCTTCCTTATTACCATTGGTGACCGCTCGGTAACCGGTCTGGTCTCACGTGACCAGATGGTGGGGCCGTGGCAGGTACCGGTGGCTGACGTTGCAGTTACAGCCAGTGCGTTTGACACCTATCACGGTGAAGCCATGTCTATGGGTGAACGTACGCCTGTAGCACTGCTGTCTCACGGTGCATCTGCACGTCTGGCAGTAGGTGAAGCACTGACCAACATTGCTGCGTCAAACATTGGTGATATCAAGCGCATTAAGCTGTCTGCAAACTGGATGGCTGCTGCCGGTCACCCGGGCGAAGATGCGGGTCTTTACGAAGCCGTAAAAGCGGTAGGTGAGGAACTGTGTCCGGCGCTGGGTCTGACGATTCCGGTAGGTAAAGACTCCATGTCGATGAAAACAGCCTGGCAGGACGACGATGGCGCTGACAAGGCAGTAACGTCTCCATTGTCACTGGTGATAACCGCATTTGGTGCAGTAAAAGACATTCGTAAAACGCTGACGCCACAACTGCGTACAGATAAAGGCGCAACCCGCCTGATGCTGATTGACTTAGGTGCGGGTCAGAACCGTCTGGGTGCAAGCTGTCTTGCACAGGTGTATCAGCAACTGGCTGACAAACCGGCTGATGTGGATAACGCAGAAACACTGCTGGGCTTCTACAACGCTGTACAGGCGATGGTAGAAAAAGAACTGGTTATCGCGTACCACGACCGTTCTGACGGCGGTCTGTTTACATCCATAGCGGAAATGGCTTTTGCCGGTAAGACCGGTGTGACTGTTTCTCTTGATGGTCTGGCTGACGATGATTTAGCGGTACTGTTTAACGAAGAGTTAGGTGCGGTTATTCAGGTAGCAGAAAGCGACGTGGATGCGGTGACAGCGATTGCTGAAGCTCACGGTCTGGGCGCGCTGTTACACGATATTGGTACCCTGAATGCGACAGATATGGTTGAGTTCAACCGTGGTGACGTAGCAGTGCTTACCGATACCCGCGTAAACCTGCGTACCATGTGGGCAGAAACCACGCATAATATGCAAAGCCTGCGTGATAACCCGAAATGTGCTGATGAAGAGCACGCTGCCAAGCAAGATGCAGCAGATCCGGGTCTGAGCGCGAAGCTGAGCTACGATGTAAGCGAAGACGTTGCAGCGCCTTACATTGCTAAGGGTGTGAAGCCTGAAGTGGCAATTCTGCGTGAGCAGGGCGTTAACTCTCACCTGGAAATGGCAGCGGCATTTACCCGCGCTGGCTTTACTGCTATAGACGTACACATGAGTGACGTACTGAACGGTCGTGTGTCTCTGGACAACTTTAAAGGTCTGGCAGCTTGTGGTGGTTTCTCTTACGGTGACGTACTGGGTGCCGGTGAAGGTTGGGCGAAGTCGATTCTGTTCAATGCACAGGCCCGTGACCAGTTTGCTGCTTTCTTTAACCGCAAAGATACGTTCAGCCTCGGTGTATGTAACGGTTGTCAGATGCTGTCTAACCTGAAATCTTTGATCCCCGGCACAGAAAACTGGCCACACTTTGTGACTAACGTGTCTGAGCGCTTTGAAGCCCGTGTTGCCATGGTAGAAGTGATGGAGTCAAACTCTGTGCTGCTGCAGGGTATGAAAGGCTCGATGATGCCGATCGCGGTATCTCACGGTGAAGGTCAGGCAGAGTTTGCCTCTGCGGATGCACTGAGTGCGGTTCAGAGTGCTAATCAGGTAGCCCTGCGTTACGTGAACAACTACGGTCAGGTAGCAGATACTTATCCTGCGAACCCGAACGGCTCTCCGGCGGGTATCACGGGTCTGACATCTGCTGATGGTCGGGCAACGATTATGATGCCTCACCCGGAACGTGTATTCCGTACTGTAGCGAACTCCTGGCGCCCGGACGACTGGCAAGAAGACGGCGCGTGGATGCGCATCTTCCGAAACGCCCGCGTCTTCGTGGGCTAGGTTGAGGTTGTAATACCGCTTCTCGCACGAAGAGGGGCTGCGTTTTAAAAACACGCCGAAAAACCATCCATGGTGGCTCGGTTGCGGCGTCCCTGCCGCAAACGGTTTTTAAAACGCAGCCCCTCTTTTTTTGTGCGAGCGCTGGTTAGTCAACCTGTTCAGCACTTGAGTCGCTTCCGCATTACGCGGTGCGACCGGAGGTCAGAAACACGCATAAACCCATCCATGGGGCTCGGCTGCGGCATCCCTGCCGCAGACGGTTTCTGAGCCCCGGCCGCAAACGGTTTTTAAAACGCAGTCCCTCTTTTTTTGTGCGAGCGCTGGTTAGTCAACCTGTTCATCACTTTAGTCGCTTCCGCATTGCGCGGCACGACCGGGGTTCAGAAACAGGCATACACCCATCCATGGGACTTGGCTGCGGCATCCCTGCCGCAGACGGTTTCTGAAGCCTGGCCGCACTCGCTGGTTACGGAAGCTGGCATCTTCAGCCTTTTCAGTTTTCAAACCCGGCCGCACTCGCTGTTTGCGGAAGCCGCATCTCCATACCCATTCCTGCTCAGTTACAAAGATTTACGAAAATTGATTAATTTTTACATTTTCCGGAACAATTTTAACCGGACGTGGTCTGCATATACTGAGCGCCAAAAATAAGTTGTTTCAGTGTCAAATTTTTGAACCGATCTCTTGTGATCTGTAAATCACTGTTTTACATTAGGTGTGTCAGGAAGACTTATAAAAGGTAGCAACGGAAGCGGGTTGTTTGGTTAGGATCGTTAGGGATCCGCAGTTAACGTTAGATAATAAGAGACGAATATGTATCGTTCTGGTAAGGGGTTCGGTTTAACCGGTGTCGCTGTCGCAGTCTTGTTTATGATTCTGACCGCTGTATTCAGTTCTTCCGCAAGTTCCGCAGAATTAAAAGTGAGCGAAAAGCGCTCGCAATCAATCTGATTGCTGTTTAGTCGCAGGGTCAGTTAACAGTGCACTCTTCGCATTGCGGAGTGGGTTAGTACTGTCTTCAAAAACTTCTGGTTTAGTCAATTTCGTAAACACTAGAATGATTACCGGTGTAGACGCAATACCTGAAACACATCTCAAAACCGCCACACATAGCATTTCAACGGCCGGTCTTTTAACATAGATCACTATCGCAATTTTTCCACATTATCTTTTTCTATTTTTTTCGCGGTTTATTAACTTTTGTTGCGGATGTTTTTTCAGCAATACATAGGTTGCGCCGAAACCGCCATGACCGGGTTGTGCGGTATGCCACGCGATAACGAAATCCAGCTCGGCGAGCCAGTGGTTTACGTAGCTTTTTTTCATTGCCGGAAGCGGTTTACTGTTTTCGCCTTTGCCATGCTGAACAAGCAGAGCGCGTGTGCCCCGTTCATGGGCGTTTTTGAGTTGCTTGTAAAGTAAGTCTCTGGATTCAGCGAGGGTCAGGTTTTTAAGGGATATACGCTGTTCAAGTTCATACTTACCCAGCCGTAAGTTCTTAAACACGCCGTCCTGAATGCCGGGTTGTTGAAAAGCAATGAAATCGTCAGGTTTGACGGGCTTCACGTTTTCCATGCTGAGGGGATTGAATATGTCCGGATTATCTTTGGCCAGTGCGGCTCTTTTAGCCTTTTTCGCAAGGCTGTCCTGTGCGTCGTGATTGAATACTTTGTCGTATGTAGTTATCCGTTGTACATCGCCCATCTCTTCCATGAAAGAACGTAAATCATCATCGTCGAACTGGTGGTGCATGGCTGACCTCGAACACAAAGAATATGTCGCTTAACGCTATGGCGTCCCTAGCTGGAATCGAACCAACATCTAAGCCTTAGGAGGGCCTTGTTTTATCCATTAAACTATAGGGACATCCGGTCCGGAACTGCCGGAGAACCGCTATTATAGCTATCCTGAATGGAAGTTGAACCCGCAATTCTCTGATTTATCGTGTTTTCTATCGTCTGGCTACAAAATCATTGGGCTGGATATTGGCAAGAATTCCCCCGTCAACCGCTTCAACTGTAGCGCTGTCAACGGATGCGCTGGTTACCCGCACTTTCACGGGATAAAGGTTATATTGCAAAAATGTCATGCCCTGCGGATCGCGCACCTGGCTGGTTTTATAGACGGTGAGTTCGTCACCGGGTTGAATACCATGACTCCGGCCAATGGATACCTGCAAGACATCGCCTCTGACTGCCAGTACCCGGCCGGTAGCAGGCTGACAGGTGAGCATATCATCAATGTCCTCCACCACGCCGGTAAACAACCGGTTGACGGCTTTGCCGTATTCACTCTGCCAGAACCGGTAGCTGCTGACATCAATTTGTGAGAACTGATCGAATTCCCACACGGCTTCGGTAGCATAATTTTTCTGCATGAGTACGGCACCGTTCATACCGTCTACCAGAGATATATCGAGGGAAAACTGACGCAATGCATCATCACTCTTCCAGAATGCCAGTGAAGAGTGAGCGGGACGCAGCATACTCAAATCTGTAATGGTTGCTGCCAGAATGTATTGTGAGCGGCTCTGACGGGCCAGGTCAGGTGCCTGAGCCAGCACGTTAGCGCGGCTCCATCTGACAGTATAGGGCACTATCTGAGCCATTGAAGTTAATTCAGAGCGGGCTTTAAATAATTGCTGGAGGTGTCTGGGCGCCTGTTCGGACAAATCGTGGATTTGTCCGTCCTGTGCCTGCGCCCGGTGTTCGATAGGAAACCAGGTGGTGACGAGGGTTTTTTGAAAGTCAGCAGCACTGCAAGTAGCGGTTTGCGGGAAAATGTCTGCCCGTATGGTCACTATCACATAATCGCTGTGCCATTTCTCATCAATAAGCTCAAGGTTGTTCACTTCTCCGCTGGCACTGATTTGAAGCCTGTCTTCCTGCAACAGCCCGTTGGTCAGCATCTGAACACTTTGCACAGAAGCGCCGGCAAAAATCATTGCCTGTCTGATCGCCTCTTCGGTGGCCTTTGCTTTGGCGGCAATTTTATCTCCGCCCTGGATGAGTGCCTGTCCTCTTGCTTCATACCAGGCGGCAGAACTTTGCCACGACAGTAATAAAAATAGCCCTGTAAGAAACAGTTTAATCCCCGCTGGCCGGAGCAAATTGTCAATTCGAGTCATCTTTATCACCGCAATCATAATTAAAAATGAAGCGGAACCGCTGGCAAAGCAGCGTTTCCGGCCTTATGTGCAAAGACAAGAGCAAAAAGCGTTCCTGAAATTGCGTCTGAAAAATGGCGCAGAACATCAGGGCACGGTTATTGCTGGAAACGGGTAACAGAAACAATCTGCTGTGGATGCAGAACAATGGTGTTCAGCGACATTCAGCAAACTGATTAAGAACTACAGGTGGGTTATGCAATCTATTATCCTGCAATCAGCAAGAGCTACAGGCGTCAGTCTGGTATTACTGCTGGGTGGTTGCTCAGGGCTTATTGATAAGCATGTTGAGTGGGAAGTGGTGGAGCCGGAAAGTTACCCCGTGCTGACAGCGATAGGATATGCACCGGTTGCGCAGCAGATGGGTCAGACGGAAAATGACCGTTCCCTGATGGCAATGAAAGCATCAAAGCTGGATGCCTACCGCGAACTGGCTGAGCAGGTATACGGTCAGCGACTGAATGGTTCCCAGTCGGTGGCAAACATGGTGATGCAGGATTCGCAATTAAAAGCATCCGTTGAAGGCGTGATCCGCGGTGCGAGGGTGATAAAAAGTTATCCGGTGGGCCAGGATACTTACGCCACTGAGTTAGAGCTGGACATGCGTAAGGTTTACGATATTTACCTGACAACTGCTAAGCCTAAAAAGATTAGAGACGTTACTTATTACTGAGCCGGTTTACTGACTCCGGTCTTCTGCAAAAAGCAAAAAAGCCCGTTTTCACGAGCTTTTTGGTACTTGTCACTATTATCAGGCACTCACGCCTCTGCCTAATCCGGAGCCTTTCGGCTTTCCGCTTTTATCGTAGGTCAGAGATTCTTTGGCGCGGACTTCCAACATTAAATTGCGCAGGTGGGTCAACCTGAGCTGACCCTGTTCAACGGCTTTTTGATTAACTGATGTACGGTACTGACACTCTTCGAGAAGCTTTTTGGTCTGGGCAATCAAGGCGGTAACATCGTCTGGCACTGTTTTTTCCGCTGTAAGTGCAGTGTACTGCTTACTGATAGCAATATCACTTTGCTGAATGGTATCGAGGGTTTGCTCTTTATCCTTGAGCAGATTCATCAATGCCTCAGCATCCCGGGAGCTGATCAGGTGCAATTCCTGTTCAAGCAAAGTTGCCAGATGCGTTAAGTTTGCGATCTGTTGCTCCAGTGCCTGTACCAGTGACTGCGACATAAATTACTCTCTACGATTTAATGCCAAAAACCTGCGCTTCTAACCGTGCGATTTTCTGCGCCAGGGAATCCGGGTCGATTTTATACTCACCACTTTGAATGGCTTTCTTCAGTTTGTCGACCTTTTCCTGATTGACCGGCGCCTCAGTGCCTTTCTTCTGTACCTGACTTAACTGCTGAGCAGACTGAGTCAGTGAGACAGAATCCTGACGCGGAGCCGTCGTCTGTGTATTTTTCGCCGCAGCTTCCTGTTGCTGCGCCGTTTGTGTCTGTGCCTGCTGATTATTCAGCTTTGCATTGTCAATGGGCGCCTTAGGAGTTCCATTGTTAACATTGTTGATTGCCATAAATTTTTTCCACTACCAATATCACCTCATACACGTTATCGGCCTGAACTGGCGCATCTTTAACCCTTTTTCAGTGTTTTTTACTGTTTCAGGCTATAAATTCACAACCACTGTTTGCGTGCTGGCAACTTCAGCGATAAGCGTCTTTTTCGACGATGCATTAACTACCTGAATACTATCGCCTATTACCCCGTCCTGTCTAGCAATGCCGGCTGTTTTCACCTGCATTCCCGCGGCCTGAGCACGGATAGTGATGCGATCACCTTTACAGACAAAGCATAGCATATTTGCCTGTACAGGCTGGCCGTCACGGACCCGTCTTTTCATCCTCGCGCCGATAAGCTCTTTTTGCGACATGTAACTGGTGTGCCGCAACTGGTTAATGTCTACTTCAGCCAGCTTCAGGTTTGCTGATGTCAGCACTGTGCCCGGACTGATTAGACCGGATGTCACCACCACTGTACGGGTACGGGCAACCCGTGCGTTGGTAAACAGATACCAGTCGTTATTGCCGCAACTCACTCTCACGGAAATGTAGGACTGGGTGAGGGCGCTGCTGTCTGCGTGATACTGAAAAGGTGTATGGCAGACAGGGATCTGAATGCGGTCATCAACTGGTACAATACTTACCTGAATATTGTCGTCGCCGTGAGCGTCACCAATTGCGCTTAACAGATAAGCCTGAGCTTCCTGCTGAATTTTTTCCCGCATCTGCGCTGAAGATTGGGCAAATGCCGGAATACTGGCTATGTTTAGCATCATCAGCAACATAACCATCAGCAGCCTGCTTAAAGATTTCTGCAATAATTTCGATAACTTTTTCTGCATGATGACTTTTTTCGTGTTCAGTTCATTGTATTTTGACTATGATTAAAAGCAGAACCCTTACATTCGTAACGGTTAAAGTGTCACTTTTTTGGCGATTCTGTTTTAAAACATTAAGTGATATGGTTAAACGCAATGTTCGTGCCCAATTTAAATTAGAGGTGATGTATGTCAGGCATTCTTGATTCCGTTAACCAGCGCACGCAGTTAGTGGGGCAGAATAGGCTGGAGCTACTGTTGTTCAGACTTAACGGCCGTCAGCGCTTTGGTATTAACGTGTTTAAAGTGCGGGAGGTACTGCAGTGCCCGCCATTGACAGCAATGCCTAAATTAAATTCACTGGTACGGGGAATCGCGCATATCCGCGGGCAAACCATTTCTGTCATCGACCTTAGCATGGCAACAGGCGGCAGACGAATTGAAAACCTCGAAACAGCGTTTATCGTTATCGCCGAGTACAACCGCTCAGTACAGGGCTTCCTGGTTGGCGCGGTTGAACGCATTATCAATACGAACTGGGATGCCATTATGCCCCCGCCTCAGGGTACGGGTCGCGCCAGTTATCTCACCGCCGTTACAGAAGTGGATAAAGAGCTGGTGGAAATTCTGGACGTAGAAAAAATTCTTAACGAAATTTCTCCGCTAAAAGCTGAGGTCAGTGCCGATGTTATTGCCGGACTGAATACCACTGCCCAGGAAGATAAGATTATATTCATCGCCGATGACTCTTCTGTTGCCCGCAGTCAGGTGAAGAAAGCACTGACGGCACTGGGACTGAAAATGGAGCTTGCTAAAAATGGCCTGGAAGCATTGAACCGACTCAAAGAGATTGCTGCCGAAACCGGAGATGTCACAGATAAAGTGGGCGTACTGGTTTCCGATATAGAAATGCCGGAAATGGACGGATACACACTGACGGCTGAAATTAAAAACACCCCTGAATTGCAGAAATTAAAAGTGGTCCTGCACACGTCATTAAGCGGGGTATTCAATCAGGCGATGGTGCAAAAAGTCGGTGCCGATGATTTCATTGCGAAATTCCATCCTGATGAACTTGCTACTGCTGTAGGTAAATGGTTGTCTAACTGATTGACGAGGCCGGGGAAGCTTGAAAAATAAAGAAGTGTCTGCCGACAGTTACCGTCAATTCGGAACTTTTCTGCAGCAACAGTGTGGCATTTCATTAGGCGACAACAAGCAATATCTTGTCCGTAGCCGCTTGTCGTCTTTGATGTACGAATACGACTACGACAGCCTGGATGGCCTGATTGCAGCAGTGGTACGCGGTGGGAACCGTAATCTGTTGCAATCCGTCCTGGATGCCATGACCACCAACGAAACCCTCTGGTTTCGTGATAATTATCCCTACGAATTACTCATCAATAATATCTTGCCGCTGTACGCCAGTGAAAATCGCCGGTTGCGGGTCTGGAGTGCTGCCTGTTCCTCCGGGCAGGAGCCGTACTCCATCGCTATGTCAGTACTGGAATTTCAGCGGCATAAACCCGGCGCTTTGAGAGCCGGCGTGGAAATTACCGGCACC
This sequence comes from Alteromonas sp. NFXS44, assembly GCF_040148705.1. Taxonomy (NCBI): domain Bacteria; kingdom Pseudomonadati; phylum Pseudomonadota; class Gammaproteobacteria; order Alteromonadales; family Alteromonadaceae; genus Alteromonas; species Alteromonas sp. NFXS44. The sequence goes on from NZ_JAGDEA010000005.1 coordinate 203,435, forward strand.
GATTTGTCGTCGGCTATGCTGGAAAAGTGTAACAAAGGTGTGTATGACGAACTTTCTCTGGCCCGCGGGTTATCGGCAGAACGCCGTCAACGCTATTTCTCTCCCAACAGTGAGGGGATGGTTCAGGTCAATGAGGAAGTACGCAGAATGGTTTCTTTTAAAAGCCTGAATCTGCTGCACAGTTATACGGCCCTGGGGCGCTTCGACATCGTATTTTGCCGTAATGTACTGATCTATTTTCCGGCAGATGTGAAACAAAAGATACTGCAACAAATTGCCGCCCAGATGCAGCCCGGGGGGATTTTGTTCCTCGGCGCTTCCGAATCTATCGGTGAAGCCGGATCTCACTTTACCATGGTGAAGTGCCATCCCGGCCTTTACTATCAAAGAAATAAATAATCTCCTGACGCCCCGCCCAGGGCGTCAAAAAATACTTGGCACTTCATTTGCAAAGTTCTCAACGATAAGAAAACGACGATTCATACTCTGAGTCTCTTTTTAATTCGATGTTGTTGAAATCTTTGCCTGTGGAGTGTTTTACATGGCCATCAACCTAGACAATCTGACCGGTTTCCATAAAAAAGCGCTGGATATCAGAGAGCAGAAGATGGAAGTGATTGCCGGTAATCTGGCAAACGCAAACACCCCCGGCTACAAAGCCCGCGATATAGACTTTAAGCAAGCCATGGAAAGCGCCCGCAGTGAACAGCGCCAGGGTTCTTTGCAACGCACTCATGAAAATCATATTGGTGGCGGTCTCAATATCAACAGCTTCGACATCGATTATCGAATCCCAAATCAGCCCGACACCGGGGACGGCAACACCGTTGAAGTGCAGGCTGAAAGAAATGCCTTTCTGGATAACGGAATGAGATACCAGGCAACCCTGCAATTTCTCGAAGGAAAACTGAAAGGTATGAAGAAGGCCTTAAGTGGAGGGCAAAGTTAATGAGCCTGTTTAATGTCATGTCCATTTCCGGTACCGGTATGGAAGCAGAAAGTGTTCGTCTGAACACCACCGCCAGTAACATTGCTAATGCTAACAGTGTCAGCAGCAGTTACGAAGAAACCTACAAGGCACGCTACCCGGTTTTTGCCGCAGAACTTGCCAGAGCATCTGATGAACAGAGCAAAGGCGTGGGTGTTGAGGTTAAAGGTGTAGTGGAAAGCGATGCACCTCTGCAAATTGAGTATGCACCGAATAACCCCATGGCTGATGAAAACGGTTATATCTACAAGCCCAACGTCAACATTGTCGAGGAAATGGCAAATATGATGTCTGCTTCGAAAGGCTACGAAACAAACGTTCAGGTTGCTGACACAACCAAACGTATTTTCCGTCAGGTACTGCAGCTTGGTCGCGGTCAGTAATAGCGCTGAGCAGAGGGTATTTTCGTGAGTACTATTTCAAATACGACCGGCTTAAATTCAGAGCTCTACTGGCAGGAAGAAGGTGTAGCTGTTGCCGATGGCAGCGAACAGCGCCTGACCCAGGAAGACTTCTTCTCACTGCTTACCGAGCAGCTGGCAAATCAGGATCCAACCAAACCGGTGGATAACGATCAGATGGTTGCCCAGATGACATCTTTTACGATGGCAGACGGGATCTCCCAGTTGAATGAAAAGTTCGAATCCTTTGCCGCGTCTATGACCTCCAACCAGGCATTGCAGGCTTCCAGTCTGATTGGTCAGCAGGTGCTGGTAGAAGGTAATGTAGGCTATATGGCAGAAGAAGGTGCCGGCTTCAGTGGCGTACTGGTTAACGATCAGACCGTTCAGGATCTAAAGATCACCATCGAGAATCAATATGGTGAAATTGTTAAGACCATTGATGCGGGAACGCAGGCGGCAGGAAATATCCAGTTTAACTGGGACGGAACAGACACAAACGGCAATCCTATGCCGGCCGGAGAATATGTGGTTAATGCTAACGGCACCGTTGACAATGAAGGAACATCTGTTCCTACTGCTATTAACCGGCAGGTAGGCAGTGTCAGCATGACTGGCAGCAGTCAGGGCATTATTTTGAATTTGGCGGGTGATGTGAGTATCAATCTCAGCGACGTCATCCAGATAGGCAGTTAACAGGAGAAAGAGTTATGTCTTTTAATATTGCACTTAGTGGCGTTGCAGCCGCGCAGAAAGATCTCGACGTAACCGCCAATAACATTGCGAACGTCAACACGGTGGGCTTTAAAGAGTCCCGCGCAGAATTTGGTGATGTCTATGCATCGTCATTGCTGGCAGGCGGTAAAACAAAAGTCGGTGACGGTGTTTTGACACAAGATGTGGCACAGCAGTTTTCTCAGGGTAGTTTACAGTTTACTAATACTTCTCTGGATCTTGCGATCACCGGGAATGGCTTCTTTGCTACTGTGCCTGAAATCACATCACGGGACTTCTCATTTACCCGTGCCGGACAGTTCAAGCTGGATGAAGATAACTTCGTTGTGAACAGTAATGGTGACAACTTATTAGGATTTCCGGTAAATACAGATGGCACCAGTTCATCTGTAGCATTAAGTACTACCATCCCCGTACGCATTCCTGATTCATCCGGTTCGCCGCAACAAACAAGCGAAGTGGATATCCGGATGAACCTGCCGGCAGGGGATCAGGCACTAGACCCTACGATGTTCAATCCGGACGATCCGCTGACTTATAACGCGGCCACATCGGTCACCGTTTATGATTCACTGGGTGACAGCCATGTAATGACTTACTATTTCATCAAAGACCCGGCGGCTACAACCACTAATGACTGGTATGTTGCTACTGCCATTGATGACAATCTTGTGGACCTGGTGAATTCTGACGGAACGAACTCAGACCCGGCTACCGCGACGAACGTGGTTGGTACTGCAAGTGGTTCAGCAGTCACCGTGGCGAAAATGTCTTTCAGTCAGGGCGGTGATTTTGTGGGCATTGAATCGCCGGATGGTGTGGCTCAGACTAACCTGAAGATTCAAACTGAAGCCTTAGGTGGAACTATTCTGTCAAACGGTTCTGATCCGTCACAACAAATTGCAATAGACTTCAACCTGGATCCGGCGGGGGCAACCACCAACGAACCGACTCAGTTTGCGTCAGCGTTTGAGGTTACTTCACTGGAGCAGGATGGTTTACCGGTAGGCCGTTTGACGGGTATCGATATCGGTGCCGACGGTCTGGTTCGGGCGACCTTCTCGAACGGGACTTCTGAGCCTATCGTACGGGTTGCGCTGGTGCGCTTTTCAAACGAGCAGGGCCTGACCCAGCAAAGCAGCACTCAGTGGAAAGAATCAATTGCTTCCGGTGAGGCACTGGCTGGCGAAGCCACAACCGGTACTTACGGTGAAATTAACTCATCAGCTCTGGAGCAGGCGAACGTTAACCTGACTACCGAACTGATTGACCTGATTATCGCTCAGCGTAACTTCCAGGCGAACTCACGGGCGCTGGAGGTCAATAATCAGCTGAACCAGACAATTCTGAATATCCGTTAATACCTCTGTGGTATAACATTCAGGCAGGCCGGTTTTCCGGCCTGTTTTATTTCCGCAGCGGGGCGTTCACTCACATTCTGCACGCTGAAATTTACCCTCCGCCCGTGTTGTCGGGCGAGGAAACTTTGTCAGCAAACCGTCAAACTTTCTCTTCTTTACGTCAATTTACTTTTGGCATTTGAATTGCAGTTGTCACTGTAAGGTTCATAAAAACGTCAAAAGTCAGTCATGGATAAATTACTCTATATTGCTGCAAGCGGCGCCAAGCAAGACCTGCTGGCCACCGGAGTGCGCGCCAATAATCTGGCTAATGCGCAAACCACCGGTTTCCGTGCGCAGCTTGAACAGGCCAGAGCTATGCCGGCATACGGCGAAGGTTTGCCGACCCGTGTATTTTCCATGACTGAAAGCCCGTCTAATAACTACGAGTCCGGTGCGATGGTGCAGACCAACCGCGATCTGGATGTTGCTATTCAGGGAGACGGCTGGTTTTCCGTTCAGGGCGCCGACGGGCAGGAAGCTTACAGCCGTGACGGCAGCTTTCAGCTTGGTGCCGACGGCATGCTCACAGACATGCACGGCAACATTGTGATGGGTGACAACGGGCCAATTTATCTGCCTGTGCCACTGGATAATCTGAATATTGCAATGGACGGCACCATTTCCACCCGCCCTGTTGGCGCACCGGAGAATGTGTCGGAAGAGGTGGGCCGGTTAAAGCTGGTTAACCCCGATCTGAATAACCTGGAAAAAGGGTATGACGGTCTGTTCAGAACCAAAGACGGCGCGGCAGTTGATGCCGATGCAAATGTTATGGTCAGAACGGGCATGCTGGAAAGTTCCAATGTGAATGCGGTTGATGAGATGGTCAATATGATCAGTCTGCAACGCCATTATGAGATGCAGGTCAAGCTGATGAAAGAAGCTGACCAGCTGTCGACTCAGGGCAATCAGCTACTTCGCATAATTTAATTTTTAACTAACGACCACATGCTGTTGCCGGTGGTCAGGAGGTCGATATGCATCCTGCGTTATGGATTAGTAAAACTGGGCTAGACGCCGCACAAACCGACGTTGCCGTGGTATCCAATAACCTGGCAAACGCCTCAACAGTAGGCTTCAAGAAAGATCGTGCGATCTTTGAAGATCTGCTGTACCAGAATATCAATCAGCCGGGCGGACGTTCGTCGGCCGACACTGAATTGCCTTCAGGCCTGATGCTGGGCTCCGGTTCAAAAGTGGTTGCTACGCAAAAAGCCCATACTCAGGGCAATATGCTGACTACCGAAAATGCACTGGATATGTCTATTCAGGGCCGCGGATATTTTGAAATTCTGCAGCCTGACGGCACCATTGCTTATACCCGTAATGGTCAGTTCACCTTAAATGACCAGGGGCAAATCGTCACATCCGGCGCAGGTTTCCTGTTGCAACCTGAAATTGCCGTACCGGAAGATGCCCAGCAAATCACTATCTCACAGGATGGCGAAGTGTCGGCATCGGTGCGCGGTCAGGCAGAGCCTCAGGTATTGGGCCAGTTGAACGTGTCAGATTTTGTTAACCCCACCGGTTTACAACCTACCGGACAAAACCTGTTTGTGGAAACCGCATCCAGCGGGGCGCCGATTCAGGGCGTGCCGGGTTTACAGGGGCTGGGTACGATTTCTCAGGGCACGCTGGAAACCTCCAATGTGAACGTCACGGAAGAACTGGTAAACCTGATTGAAAGTCAGCGTTTATATGAGATGAACTCAAAAGTAATTTCTTCCGTTGACCAGATGCTTGGTCAGGTGATTCAGCAGCTTTAACAGGTGATGTCATGCGAATTTTTGGTTTTATCGCAATCAGTGTAATGCTGGCGGGATGTAACAGCACCCCGCAGCCACCGGCCCAGGCGAATGATCCTGCGTTTGCTCCGGTGATCCCCGATATTCCCCGGGAGCAGATCACAGAGGACGGTGCACTGTTCCGCCCGTACATGGCAAACAGTTTGTATTCTGATGTGACCGCGCGTCGGGTAGGCGACATCATTACCGTTACGCTGAGTGAAAATACCGCGGCGTCGAAAACGGCTGATACCACAACAGCGAAAAGCACCGGTGTGGATGTGCAGCCAATAACCGGTCTGGGTGGCGATACCATTAATCTTGGAAGCCAGTCCATTCAGTTCGGCCTGAATTCGTCGAATGATTTTACCGGCAACGCCCAGGCGAACCAGAGCAACAGCCTTTCCGGAGCTATCTCGGTTACCGTGGTTGATGTGATGCCAAATCAGAATCTGGTGATCCGGGGAGAAAAATGGCTGACGCTGAATCAGGGCGATGAATATATCCGTCTGACCGGCATTATCCGTCCAGCGGACATTAGTCCTGAGAACGAAATTGTGTCGACAAAGATAGCCAATGCCCGCATTCAGTACAGCGGTACAGGCAGCTTTGCACGGGCACAGGAAAAGGGCTGGCTTACCCGCTTTTTCTCTTCCGACGTGTGGCCTTTCTAGGAGCGACGTATGCCAATTTTAAGATTTCTCCTTACAGCTGCTGTGATATTTACAGCCCCTCTTGCTGACGCACAACGCATTAAAGATGTGGCCAGTATCCAGGGCGTGCGGAGCAACCAGCTGGTGGGGTACGGACTGGTTGTGGGTTTGCCTGGCACCGGTGAACAAAGTCCGTTTACCGAACAAAGCTTCCGCACTATGCTCAGCAACTTCGGTATCAGCCTGGATCCGAATACTAAGCCAAAAATTAAAAACGTGGCAGCAGTTGCCGTACATGCTGAACTGCCGCCGTTCATCAAGCCCGGTCAGTCTATCGATGTGACTGTATCATCTGTGGGCGAAGCCAGCAGCCTGCAAGGCGGCACATTGTTGCAAACCTTCTTAAAAGGGGTTGACGGAAAAGTGTACGCCGTTGCTCAGGGCAGCCTGATAGTAAGTGGTTTCGGTGCCCAGGGCGGAGACGGATCACGCATAGTGGTGAATACACCTACTGTTGGCCGCATCCCGAACGGTGCGTTTGTTGAGCAGACTGTTCCTTCCGGTTTTGCCAACGGCGACACCTTAACACTGAATCTGCACTATCCGGATTTTTCTACTGCAAAGCGGCTTGCCGATACCATTAATGAACGTCTTGGTGCGCAACCGGATCAGGGCTATACCATTGCCACACCTATTGATGCTGCATCTGTCCGTGTTACCGCCCCCCGTGATGTGGGTCAGCGGGTTGGTTTTCTGGCTACGGTGGAGAATTTTGATTTCGAACCTGCTGACGCACCGGCGCGGGTGGTTATTAATAGCCGTACCGGCACCATTGTTATCGGTCAGGATGTGGTACTGCTGCCTGCAGCTATTACCCACGGCGGATTAACGGTGACGATTGCTGAAAACCAACAGGTGTCTCAGCCGAATGCACTTGCAGACGGAAATACCGTAGTGACGACCCAGTCTATTGTGGATGTGGATATGGCAGACAGCCGTATGTTCAAGTTTGAGCCCGGCGTAACACTGGACCAACTGGTACGTGCCGTGAACGAAGTGGGTGCCGCTCCGGGCGATTTGATGGCAATCCTTGAAGCCCTGCGTCAGGCCGGCGCGCTTCGTGGTGAACTGGTGATTATCTGATGAATCTGCAAAACACTTCCCAAAGCCAGTTAGAAATGGCCCGTAATGCCAGTGATATCAGCGGGCTTAATAACCTGCGTGAAGCCATGGCAAGTGGTAACGGTGAAGTATTGCAGGAAGCGGCACAGCAGTTTGAAGCGATTTTTGTGCAAATGATGCTGAAGTCTATGCGCAAAGCCCAGGATGCTCTTGCTGATGAGGACAGTCCGTTTAACTCTGAGCAGGTTAAGTTCTACCGCGATATGCACGATCAACAGCTGGCCGTGGACTTATCCAGTAATGGCGGGCTCGGTCTGGCTGATTTAATTGTGAAGCAACTTGGTCAGCAGGACCCGGACTACCGTCCGGCAAGTACCCTGCGCTCCGACGGCAACCTGTCGTCAATCAATCGTGAAAGGGCAGAGGCAGTAAGCCGTGCTCAGGCAACAATGCTGGACTCCGCGTCTGCCGGTTCACAATCCGCCTACAAGGCCGCAATGTTCAGTGACCAGCAGGACTTTGTAGAAACCCTCTATCCGTACGCAGAAAAAGCCGCAGAAGCACTGGGTACGGATGCCAGAGCCATTATCGCCCAGGCTGCCGTTGAGACCGGCTGGGGCCAGTATGTTATTCACGATAAGCACGGCAACAGCACGCACAATTTGTTTGGTATCAAAGCCAACAACCAGTGGCAGGGTGAGCAGGCTGTAGTTGATACGCTGGAATTCAGTAATGGTGTACCCGAACGGCGCAAAGCAGCCTTTCGTCAGTATGATTCTCTGGAATCCGGACTGGCTGATTACGTTGATTTTATCCGTACTCAACCCCGTTATCAGCAGGCAGTGGCAAAAGGTGCAGATGCATCGCAATACTTTAATGAATTACAACAGGCCGGTTACGCCACCGATCCGCAATACGCCAGTAAAGTGATGGCTGTTTACCGCAGTGATGCAGTACAGGGATATCAGCCATGAATACCGGACCTGCTCAACCTTATGATGTTCTGTTACGGAGTGTCACACCATGATCCGCACTGACCTTTTTAATATTGCTAACAGTGGGGTTACCGCCAGCAGCAAATTGCTGAATACAACGTCGAATAACATAGCTAACGTAAACACGGAAGGCTACGTCCGCGAGCGCACGGTATTTGAAAGTACAATTCTAGGTGGTGTGGGTAAAGGCACAACGGAACGGGTTATCAGCATTTTTGCGCAAAACCAGTTACGCCGTGATATTACCTCTGTCGGTGAGCTGGAAACTTTCGTGGAGAAAACCAACTCGCTGGATAACCTGCTGGCCAGTGAAGCCAACTCCATTGCTGACGGTCTGAGTCAGTTTTTTTCTGCCATACAAACAGCGTCTGATGACCCGACTAACCTTGCTTCACGGGAAGCGGTGCTGGGTAAGGCTTCGGGATTGTTGTCCCGCATGAGCACGTTATCTGACTTCATGGAAGCGAAAGAAGAAGAGCTGAACCTGGAATTCACCAGCCAGATTGAACGGGCGAACAGTTTGATTGCCAGTATCGGTGAATTAAATACCGCCGTTTTGACAGCCAGAGGCGGTAGCGGCGAAGAACCCGGAGCATTGCTCAACGAACGTGACAAGGCGATCAACGAACTGGCTGAGCTGATGTCAGTGGAAGTGCGTGAAAACCAGTATGGTTCAGTGGTGGTAAATTTATCATCCGGAGAGTCGCTGGTACTGGAAGATGGCAGTTTTAATTTGTTCGAGCTGGGCAATGATGCCGATCTGACTTTCAAAGAACTGCAACTCACCACCAATTTTGCTAATAAACAGAATACTGCCATCAACGTGAATGAAAAAGATCTTGGCGGTTCGCTGGGTGGCTTGTTCCGTTTTCGCGATGAAATTCTCGGACCGGCACAACGGGATATTGGCCAGATGGCGCTGGCGATGGCTGATGCGGTGAATCAGCAAAACCGTCTTGGTATGGATTTAGATCTGCAGCTTGGCGGTAATATTTTTTCCATGCCGGAGTTTACCGGTTTACCGTTCAGCGGAACACCGGATAACTTACCCGTACGGGCACAGGTAACGGCAGGGCAGGGTAATCAGCTTACTGATGCAGATTATAAAATTACCGTCGATGCGGTAAACGGCGCAGGCTTTCCCACTTCGGTGACGGTTGAGCTGTTAAATGGTGACGGTACGCCGAAGAAAGACGCTTCCGGCGCTGATGTGGTATTTTCCGGGATCTCAGTCGGAGCCGGTTTCAACGAATTGCTGGGTGGCATTGAGGTCGAGTTTCAGGCTGCTACGGGCTACAGTGTCGACAATGAATTTTTGATCCAGCCGTCAAAATATGCGGCATCCGATCTCACGCTGGCAACGGACCGGCCGGAAGATCTCGCCTTTGCTGCTCCACTGCGGGCAGAAGCCAGCTTATCTAACCTTGGTGATGCCACGGTCAGTAAAGTGTCTATAAGTAATACTACAGTTGATGCTGCCTTAGGTGCTGAGGCGTCAGCCTTTGACGGCGCCGGCGGTATACACAGTGCGGCAGCCGCACCGGGTGGTACTGTCGGAGCGCCGGCGCAAATCGTATTTACCTCTGCCAGTGATTTTCAGGTGCTGGACGATGCAGGTAACGTCATAACCAATGTATCCGGTGTGACCAGTTTCGACAATTTGCTGGCACAGGCGGAAGCAAATGGCACAGGGCCGGCATGGCCGGCCGCGTTCAGTGCGCTGGATGATTATCCCGGTTACGATGTCAGCCTGAGCGGCATTCCTGTTGCGGGAGATTCTTTTAATCTGACCTATAATACTGACGGGATTGCTGACAATACTAACGCCGAAGAAATGGCGGCGTTACAGCGTGAAAGCCTGGTACAATTAAGCAGTGACAGTTCGAATAAACAGCGTACTTTTCATGATGCTTATTCGTCGCTGGTTGGACGGGTTGGTGAGAAATCTGCTACGGCACAAATTTCTCTGGATGCCGCAGAAGCGATGAAAGTGCAGTCGGAAAACTGGTTTGATTCCACATCCGGCGTGAGTCTGGACGAAGAAGCGGCGAACCTGGTTCGCTATCAGCAATCCTATGCTGCGGCAGCCCGCATTCTCACCACGGCTCAGGAGTTGTTCGATACGATTTTATCGGCAGCGAGGTAATGTAACTTATGCGTATTTCAACTAATCAGATTTACGATCAAAATATCCGCGCCATCATGGATAACCAGAAAGGCCTGGCAGATACTCAGGAAGCGCTGGCGACGGGGAAAAAACTGAATCGCCCCAGTGACGATCCTGTGGGAGCTGCAAAGGTTATCCGTATCACCGAACAACTCGATAAGCTTACCCAGTATCAGCGTAACAATGACTTGTTAACTAATGCCCTGGAACAACAGGAAGCAGTACTGACCAATATTAATGATTCGTTGAACCGTGCCCGGACTCTGGTTGTGCAGGCGGGCTCCGGCATCATGACCGACGAAGATAAACGGGCAATCGGCGTGGAACTCGAGCAAATCCGTAATGAGGTGTTCGACTTGATGAACACGCAGGATGCTGCCGGTAATTATATTTTCGCAGGCTATCAGTCGCAGCAGCAGGCTTTCACCTTCAATCCCGCAGCCACCGGTAATGCTATTTTCTATACCGGCGATTCGGGGGCGACATCAGTGAGGCTTTCAGACAGTGTGACGGTGCAGCGCAGCACGTCCGGACAGGAAGTGTTTGAAAATGTGCTCAGTCGTTTTGATTTCACTGTAACCGGTTCTGCCGGCGCCACCGTGCAAACGGCGAAGGTGGGAGAGCAGGGCACGTTTGATCAGTTTTACGAAAAAAATTATGACCCGGTGACAGCGGCAAATAATAATTACCAACTGACAGTACTGGGTACCGGACAGGTACAGTTAACGAATACCGGTACCGGTGCTGTGGAAGGAACGGTAGATTTTACGTCCGGAGAGCCGTTCACGATTAAAGGGATGGCATTTACCCTTGACGGAACCACCGGAGACACGGTGAATTTCTCTCTGGATACGCCGGTGAAGAAAAACGTTGCTGAAACGCTGAATGATATCGCCAATCAGCTGATTAATGATTCGTTAAGCGGCGATGCGTTAACGGATGCCCTCGGCGATGCGCTGGTGGGTCTGGACAACGGCATGGAACGTATTAATCTTGAGCGTTCATCGCTGGGGGGCCGGATGAACGTGGCGGAATCGATATATGAAACTAATCTGGATTTGGAAATCACCGCAAAAGATGCCCGCGCACAGATTGAAGAAACCGATTACGCAGAAGCTTCAGCAGAGTTTGCTAAACAGGAAGCTGCGCTTAGCGCAGCCCTGGCAACATTCCCGAAAGTCTCAAACCTTTCCCTGTTTAATTATATCTCTTAACTTATTCACGCCTGAAACCCGTGCGAAATACACGCGGGTTTCATCGTCGGTATGGCCTGAGTAATAGCTGACAAACAGTGTGTCGTCCTGAATCACAAGGCCGGGATAGCTGTTATCTCCACCGGACGGTAATGTGAGGCAGGGCACCAGTGAAGCCTTCGCCAAATCCAGCAACCAGATTTGTGTCACCAGTTTTTTTCCCGTCCACTGTCTTCCGGCTACCAGTGCATATCCCTCCGTCAACATTACCATAACAGGTCCGCCAATATAGGTTTTTAAATCCCGCCAGTACCAGCGGTTATACGGTGGCTTACTTGTGCCTAACTGCGCGGTAAAACTGTCTGCATCGCGTCTGACCAGTGCGGTAATCACACCGTCACTGCTTATGTGCATGTCACTTTCATTAGGGTAGCCCAACTTATCTCTTGCCAGAGACATCGCCGGGATCGGATGACGCTGCATATTTTTGCCGGGATGACCGGTAAATAACGCCAGTTGCTGAGGGCCGCCATGGTAAGCAAGACCCAGCGCTTTGTTGTTTTGCCATACAATCCGCCATAACCACCAGTGTTGCTCACCAAAGAAACGGGGAGAGGACCAACTTTTTCCGGAGCCGGAAAACCAGTTCACCATCTGAAAACGGTGTCCCCGTGTCGCCTGAGTCACCGGACGGGCAAATGCAATTAACCATAATCGCCCGTTATCATCGCGGGAAAGTTTAGGATCCCGCAAATCGTAACCCGGTAATGAAAATCTCTGCCTGTTTGTCACCTGTCCGTCACCGGTCACCGATGTCACTTCAATCCTGCCATCGTCACTGACATGGGTCAGTGCCTGGCGGTAACAGCAAAGAAATGTTTCACCATTTTCTATCAGCCCGGTAAAGGCGGAGTGGGCATACGGGCTGGATATGCGGCAAAGACGATCAATTTTTAAATTTTTTTCGGGCATAGAAAATAGTTATAAAACCAATGTGTTAACTAAGTATAGGCGGCAAATGTCTGCCGCTCTACGGCAATTTTTGTATTTTTTTATTAAAGGGAAATCCTCCTATGTCGATAACACTACTGAGAGAGCCAGTTCATCAATTACCCCTCAGGTTTTGGTGACTACTAATTTGTAATCGCCGGTTGTTCCGGCAGCCAGCCCTGCTGGACTGAGAGTGTAGGAGAGACTTATGTCTTTGTACGTCAATACAAATGCGTCTGCATTAAACGCACAGCGTCAATTATTTGATGTTGGTAATTCCCTGAGCACCTCTTTTGAGCGTCTGTCATCTGGTTTCCGGATTAACAGTGCAAAAGACGATGCCGCTGGTCTGCAAATCACAGACCGTATGACTACCCAAATTCAGGGCCTGAATCAGGCCGTCCGTAATGCCAATGACGCGATTTCTCTGTCACAGACAGCAGAAGGTGCGTTAGATGAGACCACAACTGCGCTTCAGCGTATCCGCCAGCTTGCGGTTCAGTCTCAGAACGGTATCAACAGTTCTGCTGACCGTCTGGCGCTGCAAAAAGAAGTGTCTGCACTGAAAACAGAGATCACCCGTATTTCTACGGACTCTCAGTTCAACGGTGTTGATATCTTAACCGGTGGTTTCTCAGCGCAGTTCCTGGTTGGTGCGAATGCCGGTCAGACTATCTCTGTAAACCTTTCTGCTGCCAATCTGGCGGGCATAAATGGCTTCAGTGCCGGTGGCCTGGGCATGAGCGATGCGACTGTTGCTACCGTTGCCGGCGCGTCAAGCGTGCTGGACGCCGTTGACAGCGCAATCTCTGCGATTGGTGGTGTACGTGCTGACTTAGGTGCGCTGCAAAACCGTTTCCAGTCTACTATCCGTAACCTGAGCAGCATTTCAGAAAACGTATCTGCAGCACGTTCACGTATCCGTGATACTGACTTCGCTTCAGAAACCGCTGACCTGACCCGTAACCAGATTATCCAGCAGGCAAGTACTACAGTATTGTCACAGGCTAATCAGCGTCCACAGGCAGCCTTACAGTTACTGGGTTAATCACCCGTATAGCTGAAAACGCATGGGAATGAAGCCGGGAGGTAGTGACTCGTAAGGCCCTTTGCGTGAGAATACGCTCATTCTCTCCTAACGAAGAGCGGTTGGCCGGACAATTTGTTCGGCCATTTTTTCCTTTAAAATCAATCATCCTCAAAAAATCCAATCTCTTTTCTCTGCTTTTTTTAAAAAAAGGCTAAAGGAAATTTCGTCCCCGTACGATACATAAAGCAAAGGGGCACGGAACAAAAATAATAATCATCCGGCTACCCTCAGAAGAACAATAAAGTGACACGAATAAAAACAATATTTGTCACCGCCGGGAAAGAATAAAAGCAACATATCCGGCAGCAAAAATCGTTAGGAGATGACAGGTAAGTGGCAATATTTTGACAAGCCCGCTTACTCCGGCAAAACAACCGAACATTGCCGGCTATCATCAGACCAGACAATTTTCCTCAAAAAATCAGAAGAATAAAGGTTAGGGAAAATTTGGTTTAATAGTGATAGTAAGTGCTTACTAGTTGATGGGGCCGACCGGCAGGAATGAAGCCAGGAGGTAGTGAGAGGTATGAGGTCTGGAACAACATACCTGCCTGTCAGCAGAGCGTGACGCTCAACTCCCGGGAGTGACCCGGAAGTGTCAGAGAATTATCACTGACATAGCTTATCTAGCATACGCTGTGCCAGATTTTAAAAAACCGGTGTTGATAAAAAAGATAAATACAACACTTATTTAAATTGTTAGGAGAGACCCATGAGTCTGTATGTAAACACCAACGTGTCATCTTTGAATGCACAACGACAATTGTTTAACACTGGAAATTCACTGACAACTGCGTTCGAACGCTTGTCTTCCGGTTTCCGTATCAACAGTGCCCGCGACGATGCTGCAGGTCTGCAAATCTCTGACCGTATGACGTCGCAAATCATGGGTCTTGATCAGGCAGTTCGTAACGCAAACGACGGTATTTCACTTGCTCAAACCGCTGAAGGTGCGATGCAGGAAATTACCAACGCATTACAGCGTATTCGTGTACTGGCTATTCAATCCCAGAACGGTATTAACAGTTCTGCGGACCGGCTGGCACTGCAAAAAGAAGTATCTGCGCTTAAGTTTGAAATTTCCCGTATCGCACAAACTACCCAGTTTGCCGGTGTGGATATTTTGACGGGCGGTTTTTCTTCAGCCTTCCTGGTCGGGGCGAACGCCGGGCAAACAATTGGTGTGAATATTTCACGTGCCGGTGGGTATGGCTTCTCTGGTCTGACTAATGGTAATAGCCAGCTTAACGTGCTTACTGAGTCTAACGCTTCGGTGACTTTGACTGCAATTGATGCGGCTATCTCCAATATTGATGCTAAACGGGCAGATCTCGGTGCGATACAGAACCGTTTTCAGTCAACTATCCGCAACCTGAGCAACATCTCGGAAAACGTATCAGCGGCAAGATCCCGCATTCGTGATACAGATTTTGCCACGGAAACGGCAGAGCTTACCCGCAATCAGATCCTGCAACAGGCAAGTACAACTATACTGTCACAGGCAAACCAGCGTCCGCAGGCAGCGTTATCTCTGCTCGGAGGTTAATAAGGAATAGAGCGCTATACCCTGCGTAATTATAAAGGGTAAAAAATGGGGGGTAGGAAATGAGAGGCCAGCCCATGAAAAACGGCCCCCGGGTGGGGGCCGTAGCAAGAAAACGCCGGCTAACAGGACTGAGAGGTAGAAGTGTTGGTTGAGAGGCCAGTTAATTCTACTAATTTTCCTGCCAGCCGACTGGAAACATTTTAAAAGTTTGCTCTATCTCCTAACGTGAGCAAATTGGCCGGAACATCTGTTCCGGCCTTTTTTATAGGATGTACCGGAACACCGTAATTTGCTTCTCTTTTTAAGAGCGAAACTTTTTCATCAAACGTCGATGATGAATCCCCCGGCATTATTTTCATACCTGAAGTCTTCATTCTAATCTTAGCATTTCCTGTGCCAACTAATTGTCAAATTGTTGGCGTTTGCATCAGTTATGTACTTTCTCAGATACACAAGTTGTGCCAGTTATACTTTTCTATTTTGCACATTTTTGCCCGTTCGCAAACTAAATATCTTTATCAATACTCCTCTAAAACTACTTTTTAGCTGTTTTTAATTATATAAAATCTTTATGATTCAATGGCTTGAAATTATTTTAAATTTTTTTCGAAAAAAAGCTAAAGATCCTCAAGAAGTCGCCGATACCTATAGCTGAGGGGTAATTTAATTACTTTAATGCGATTCACCGAATGTGTTCGCTAAGAGGGGATTCAATGGGAGTAGTGACCCGGAGAATCTGAACAGGAAGGATTTGATTGTAGCATTGTATGCAACGGATCCCCAGGAGGTATTCAAATGTCTTTATACGTAAATACAAATGCTTCTGCTCTCAACGCACAGCGTCAGTTGTTCGATGTAGGCAATAAGCTAAGCACATCTTTTGAAAGACTGTCGTCAGGTTTCCGCATTAACAGTGCTGCTGATGACGCAGCCGGTCTGCAAATTTCCGATCGTCTGACTACGCAGGTTCAGGGTTTAAACCAGGCCGTGCGTAACGCAAACGATGCTATCTCATTAACGCAGACTACTGAAGGTGCGTTAGCTGAGGTAACAACCAGTTTACAGCGTATCCGTCAGCTTGCTGTTCAGTCACAAAACGGCATTAACAGTTCTTCTGACCGTGCGGCGCTGCAAAAAGAAGTAGCGGCACTGCAAACTGAAATTTCCCGTATCTCTACCGACACTCAGTTCGGTGGTGTTGACCTGCTGAAAGGCGGTTATTCTGCCGCGTTCCTGGTAGGTGCAAATGCTGGTCAGACTATCAGTGTTAACCTGTCACGCAGTGGCGGTTACGGTGCTTCCGGTCTGGGCGTTGGTACATTGTCAATTGCTACTGTAGACGGTGCAACTTCCGCTTTAACGGCCATTGATAACGCCATTTCTACTATCGGTGCTGCACGGGCAGACCTGGGTGCATTGCAAAACCGCTTCCAGTCTACTATTCGTAACCTGAGCAGTATTTCTGAAAACCTGTCAACTGCGCGTTCACGTATCCGTGATACTGACTTTGCGTCTGAAACTGCAGAACTGACCCGTAATCAGATCATCCAGCAGGCGTCTGTTTCTGTGCTGAGTCAGGCTAATCAGCGTCCACAAACAGCTCTGTCTCTGCTAGGATAATAGTAGAGAGCCGTACTTGAAAGGCTAAGGGGAAACAGGGAGTTCTGTTTCCCGTCTGAGCCGTTTGAGAATGGAGGTAAACGTGGAAATTGCGAATTTACAAGTTGGCCAAAATTTTGCTGCTTCAAACCTTACAGAAGTGCAGTCTCAACGTGTGCAAACACCGGCCCCTGCAAACCAGGATGCATCAGCAACTGATAAGCAACAGGAAGAGCGTAATTCTTCCCGAAATGCTCAAGGTGTGACCGATGCTGCCGATATAGTAAGCAGAGAGGGTCAGGCTCAGCAAGACATCGAAGTTGCTGCGCGTGAGGTAGAAGCATTCCTACAGGTTCAGAATCGAAACCTGGCATTTTCTGTTGACGAAAATACTAATCGTTCAGTGGTTACTGTTAAAGATTCTGAGTCTGGTGATGTCATCCGGCAGATCCCTTCCGATGAAGTGTTAAAGCTCGCGGAACGGATTAAAACCTTGCAGGAAGATGTTGGCAGCAGTGTAGGAGTGCTGGTAAACAACAAAGTTTAAATGAGGTAAGCAAATGACTATTCAATCGTTAGGTGTTGGTTCCGGACTTGCGCTTGACGATCTGGTCACGCAACTGCTTGAGGCCGAAAGGACGCCAAAAGAAGAGCGCCTGAATGAGCGTGAAGATCGTATTGAAGCTGAAATTTCTGGTCTCGGGCAGGTTAAATCCTTATTGTCCGATTTTAAAGACGCAGTCGATAAACTGCGCAGCGATAACGACATCAATGGTCGTGAGCCTACTATTACCAATCCTGATGAAGATGTAGAGATCCTCTCTGCAGAAGCATCAAATTCAGCCCTGCGGGGCAGCTATGAAATTGCCGTGGAGCAGTTGGCAACGGGAAGCCGTATTGTCACTGATGACGGTAACTTTACTTCCTCTTCCGATACAATATTAAGTTCCGGATCAGGTTCCCTGACATTTAACGTGGGGGCATCCGGCGATTCCTTCACCATTAATGTGTCTGCCGGTATGACTCTGGCGCAGTTGCGGGAAGCCATTAATAACAGCGAAGATAACTTTGGTGTGAATGCCAATATTATCGACACGGGCACATCGGCCGGCCCCAAGCTGGTTTTCACATCTGATGTGACCGGAGACGGTAATGATCTGGAAATTGTCAACGACACCGGTGCGGCAGAACTTAACCGCGTGGCAACAAGCAGCTCAACTTCTGCCGGTTTAATCTCTTCGTCTAATATCACGTCTGCGACCAATGCACGGGCTACCATCGACGGTATCGTGGTAGAGAGCAGTACCAACGAATTTGAAAACACGATCCAGAACGTTTCTTTTGAAGCGGAGCGCGTGTCACCAAAATCGGCTGATGGCCTGAGCTTTCAGACATCAACATTAGAAATTGGTTACGACCGTGACGGCCTGGATAAAAAGATCCGTGATTTTGTCGACACCTATAACGGCGTCATCAAAGAGTTGCAGAACCTTACCCGTTACGGTGAATCAGAACTGGAAGACGATGGTGATCTCGCCGGCGACTCGCTGATGCGGGGCATCATGACCGGACTGGGTTCGATTGTCGGCGGCAGTGTTTCATCCTCTGCGCTTGGCGGTTTATTCCAGTTGGGTGTAGAGCTTAATTCCGATGGTGAGCTGGAAATCGGTGACACAGATTTCGGTCTGGGCTCCGGTAATGAGCGCCTTGAAGATGCACTTGAAGATAATTTTGACGAAATAGCTAAATTATTTACTGATGAAAACGAAGGTATTGCCGTTAAACTCTATGAGTTCACTGATCAATACACGTCATACAGTGGATTAATCAGTTTAAGAGAGCGTGCAGCGAAGGATGACCGGGATCAGCTTTATGATGATCGTGAGCGTCTGGAATTAAGAATGGCAAACTACGAACAAATTTTGCGGGATAAATATCTGGCCCTCGACCAGACCGTTTCGCAATTGAATTCGACAGGCTCTGCACTGCTGGCATCTCTGTGATAAGTGAGGAATTATAATGGCACTGACAGGCATAAACGCATACCGCAAGGGTAACCTGAAACAAGATATCGCAAATGCTGATCCCCATAAGTTGACGCTTATGTTGATGCAAGGCGCACTGGACCGTTTAGCGTTTGCAAAAGGCGCAATGGAGCGTAAAGAATTTGCCGCTAAATCTGAGTTTCTTTCCCGCGTGACGGCTATTCTGATGAATCTTCGTGACACACTGGATTTGGATGTGGGCGGAGAAGTCGCAGAAAACATGTACTCACTTTATGAGTATATGATTGAGAGAACCGGGGAAGCTCACGTACGGAATGACTTGCAGATCCTGGATGAAGTGATTAGCCTGTTAACTCCCATTCGTGATGCCTGGGTACAGATTCCTCAAGGCGCTAAAGAGGAAGCGTACGAAGCACAGCGTCAAAAACGACAGGCCGTGTGAATATACAATTAAATCATGAGTTTACTCCTCAGGCGCTGGCAGATATTAATGCTGAAATCCTGCAGTGCCTGACGGACGATGACGAAGAAGCCCGCTACAGCACTTTGCTGTCTTTGATGACCCGGCGTGATACGGTTATTCAATCCCACCTTAAAAATTCAGACCCTGAAACGGCAAGATCTTTTGCAGAACAGGAAGTTACCGTCAATAATATGTTAAAAGAAATGGCGCAGACTTTGCTAAAATCAGCTAAAGACGATGTCAGCCAATTTCTGAGAAGCCAGAAGGCGGTAAAAAAATACCGTTAAGTCTGGCTGTACGATGCGCTGAATCTTGACTTGCAGCCTTAGGGCTCACGCTTTGTGGGAACACGAATATGTTCAATGATAAAAATATTTTGATTACCGGTGGTACAGGCTCTTTTGGGAAAAAGTTTGTCAGTCACTTACTCAAAAATTACTCACCCCGAAAAATCATCATTTATTCCCGCGATGAATTGAAACAGTTTGAAATGCAGCAGCGCTTTAATGACCTCTGTATGCGTTACTTCATTGGTGATGTCAGAGATAAAGAACGTTTGATCACTGCCATGAAAGATGTGGATTACGTGGTCCATGCGGCAGCACTGAAGCAGGTACCGGCGGCAGAATACAATCCTAATGAGTGTATAAAGACCAATATCAACGGCGCGCAAAATGTCATCGATGCCTGCATCGCAAATAAAGTATCCTGGGTCATTGCGTTATCCACCGATAAAGCTGCTAATCCGGTTAATCTGTACGGCGCAACGAAGCTGGCTTCGGATAAACTCTTTGTGGCAGCCAACAATATTTCCGGAGCCAACGGTGCAAGATTTTCGGTAGTACGCTACGGCAATGTAGTCGGCTCCCGCGGTTCGGTAGTTCCTTTTTATCGTCAGTTGCTCAGTGAAGGACGGGACAAGTTGCCGGTGACTCATCCGGAAATGACCCGTTTCTGGATCACACTGGATGAAGGGGTGGAATTCGTGATTAAAAACTTCTCCCGTATGCAGGGAGGAGAAATCTTCGTTCCAAAAATACCCTCAATTCGTATTGTCGATCTGGTGGAAGCCATGAGCGGTAAACGGGAATACGAGACCATCGGCATACGCCCCGGTGAAAAACTTCACGAGGTCATGGTGCCTGAAGAAATGGCACATCATTCTATTGAGTTCGATGACCACTTTGTTATCGCACCGGCAATTACTTTTTTCGATAAGAATGTGGATTACTTCAAAAATCGCACTGGTGAGCGTGGTAAAGCCGCAGAAGAAAAGTTTGAATATCATTCCGGTAAAAATCCACATTTTTTGTCAGTGAAAGAGCTTCGTGAACTGGATAAGCTCACCTCATGATCCCTTACGGTAAACACACTATTGCTAAAGAAGATGTGGATGCCGTGGTACAGGTGCTGGAAAATGAGTTCCTGACTCAGGGCAAGCAGGTACCGGCCTTCGAGCAGGCATTATGTGACTATACCGGGGCAAAATACGCAGTCGCCTGTAACAGCGGCACGTCAGGACTTCATATTGCTTGTCTGGCTGCCGGTGTAGGGGCCGGAAATTTAGTATGGACAGTTCCGAACTCCTTTGCGGCTTCTGCCAATGCGGCGTTATATTGCGGAGCTGCTGTGGATTTTGTCGACATTGACCCTGTCACCCGTAATTTAAGTGTGGATGCCCTTGCGGCTAAACTGGACAAAGCTTCTGCTGCCGGTAACGTGCCTGATGTGCTCATTGCTGTGCATTTTTCGGGTAGTAGCTGTGACATGAAAGCGATTGCAGATTTATGCCGCCCGCTGAATATTACGCTCATTGAAGACGCTGCCCACGCGCTGGGAGGTGAAGATGCCGGGGGAAACCGTGTCGGCTCCTGTGTTTACTCAGACATGGTCGTGACCAGTTTTCATCCGGTGAAATCAGTGACGACTGCAGAAGGCGGGGCGGTGTTGACGATGTCTCAGGTGCTGGCAGATAAACTTCGTTTGTATGCCAGTCATGGCATTACTAAAGATCGGGCGGCCTTACCGGCCGGGCATGACGATGAACCCTGGTTCTACGCGCAAATACATTTAGGCTTTAACTACCGGCTGAGTGACTTACACGCGGCGTTAGGTGTGGCACAAATGGGCAGACTGGACAGTTTTGTCGCAGAAAGACGCGCCAGAGCAGCCAGATATCATGAGGCACTGGCGTCATTGCCGGTAAAACGTCCGTTGTTCGATAAAAACAGTGCGTGGCATCTTTATATGATTGAAGTGGAACCGGCGCAGCGCACAGCCATTTTTAATACCCTGAGAGCCGCTGGTATCGGCGTAAATGTTCATTACATCCCTATACATCTTCATCCTTATTATCAGGCTTTGGGGTTTGCCGCAGGTGACTTTCCTGTCAGTGAACAATATTACCGGGGGGCACTGACGTTGCCCTTATATCCTTTACTCACAGACGGCGAGCAGCAAAAGGTGATTGACTGTCTGAAAGAGGTATTACTGTGAACATTGCCATTATTCCGGCACGGGGCGGCAGCAAACGGATAAAAGGTAAAAATATCCGGAATTTTGCTGGCAAACCGCTCATTGCTTATTCTATTGAAGCGGCGCTGAAAGCCGCTGTTTTCGATGATATTGTCGTATCCACCGACAGCGAAGAAATTGCCGCTATCGCAGAAAAGTACGGTGCCAGTTATGTTATCCGTCGCCCGGCGTCGCTGGCTGATGATTTCACCGGCACTGCGCCGGTAGTGTGTCATGCTATTGATACTTATCAGGACGATAAGGGGCAGGTCGACAACGTATGTTGTATCTATGCCACAGCGCCTTTTTTAAGTGCCACATACCTGAAAGAAGGGTTGTCACGGCTGAACGGCAATCCTGACATGCACTTTGCTTTTTCAGTCACAACGTTTCCCTTCCCAATTCAACGGGCAATCCGGTTACATGGGAAAGGCGTGCTTCCTTTCGATGCCAGCAAAATGGCTACCCGTTCTCAGGATTTGACCGAAAGTTTTCACGATGCCGGCCAGTTCTACTGGGGGAAAGCTTCTGCCTGGCTGACAGATAAGCCTATGTTTGCGCCTACCAGTATTCCCGTGATCCTGCCCCGCCATCTGGTACAGGATATTGATACACCGGAGGACTGGGAAAGGGCTGAACTCATGTACCGCGCGTATATAAAGACAGAATAAATTTATGCAGGAAAAAATACTCATAATCAGAATGCTGGGACTTGGCGATGTGACTTGTGTGGGGATCCCGGCTATCCGCTACGTAAAAACAAAATTTCCCAGAGCCAGTGTTCACGCACTGACCTATGCCGCCGGTGAGGAGTTACTGAAGCTGGTAGAACCGGACATTACCGTTCACGCGCTGAAACAGGGAGAGTGGCCGGAAAACATCGTAGATGCCATGCAAACTTTTCTCGGGCTCGCTGAAAAGATTCTGGCTGAAGAATATACTCAGATCATCAATCTCGACACCTGGTTTATGCCGTGTTTCCTCGCCCGTTTCTTAAAGGACGCCGGTGAACCTGTGGTTGGTAATACCATGAGTATCAGTGTGGCTGAACTCGTTGATAAATTTCAGAAGCAAACTCTGTCGCCGGATTACGTTAATTTACCTGCTCAGTATATGCAAAGCAGCTGGATGAGCATGGCACAATGGCATACAACGTGGTGGGAGTACGGGCAGGTACCTGAGCGGGGGTATCCTGAATTTTATCTCAGACGTTGTTGCGGATTCAGCACTATCGACATGGACATGACCATTGATGTGGAAGCCGACAGTCATCTTGCCGGTCTCAATCAGCCTGTGGTTGCCATGGCGACAGGCGCAAGAACTGCGGAGCGGAATTACCCTCACGGAGAGGCGCTCAAAGCGCTTCTTGAAGCACAGGGCGTTCATGTCTGGACCGGTTTTGACGGGCGTTGCTCTATGCGTCAGACGTTATCACAACTCAAAGCAAGTCAGTTACTGATAACCGTGCCTTCTGCACCGCAGTGGCTGGCAACAGCAACCGGTACGCCGTCTCTGGTTATCAGCGGCAATGTCGATCCCAGAACGCTGATGCCCGAGTATGCCACTGACATGTCAGATGTGGCTGTTGAACCTGAGCAGATAGCACAGGGCGTGATGAATATCTTAGAGGGGAATGCCGGTGCATGATGTAAAAATTGGTGGCCGTTTAATCGGCCCGGATGAACCTCCGTTCATTATCGCAGAACTGAGCGGCAACCACAGTCAGGACTTTGACCTGGCCTGTGCGATGGTGGATGCTGCAGCTGAAGCCGGTGCTCATGCTATTAAATTGCAAACCTACACCGCCGACTCCATGACGCTGGACGTTGCTACCGACGATTTTGTGATTTCAGAAAAAGACAGTCTGTGGCATGGCGAATCTTTGCACGCGTTATATCAAAAAGCGGCAACGCCTTATGAGTGGCACAAGCCTCTGTTTGACCGGGCAAAGGCGCTGGGTATGCTCGCTTTCAGCTCTCCCTTCGATGGTGAAGCTGTAGATTTCCTCGACAGTCTGGACGTGCCCTGTTTTAAAATTGCGTCATTCGAGTTAACCGACTTACCTCTTATCGCCCGGGCCGCGAGTAAAGGGAAGCCCCTGATCATGTCTACGGGAATGGCAAGCCTTGCTGAAATTGAGCAGGCCGTTCACTGTGCCCGCCGCAACGGGTGTGACAATATCGTACTGCTGAAGTGTACCAGTACCTATCCGGCAGACCCCGGCAATACCAATCTGAACACTATTCCCAATATGCGCAGCGCTTTTCACTGTCAGGTGGGATTGAGTGATCACACCGGCGGTATCGGGGTGGCAGTGGCTTCTGTCGCGTTGGGCACGACTGTTATTGAAAAACATTTCGTGCTGGATCGTAGCGCCGGTGGTGTGGATGCGGCTTTTTCACTGGAGCCTGCAGAGCTCAAAATGCTGGTAACAGAATCTGAGCGTGCCTGGCAAGGCATGGGACAGGTTCGCTACGGAGGCAGTCAGGCTGAGGAAGCGGCAAAACAATACCGTCGCTCAATTTATATAAGCGCAGATGTGAATATTGGTGACACGCTGGATGAGTCTAACCTGAAAATCGTCCGGCCGGCTTTCGGCCTTGCGCCAAAGCACTGGCAGGAAGTCCTTGGCAGTAAAGCCCGTACCGCGTTGAAAAAAGGCACCGCGCTCAGGTGGGAACATCTGGAGAAATGAGCGCCCTGAAGTGAGAACCTTTAAGTGAGACCTATAGTATTCAGAGTCAGTGTGTCGCCCGCGATTGGAATGGGTCATCTGATGCGTTCGCTGGCACTGGCTCAGGCGGCCGGAAGCTACGATATTCCCTGCCATTTTTTTACAGATAAAGGCGGCAGGGCGCTGGCTGCAGCAAGAAACGACTGGATTTACCCGGTGACGGAAGTGCCCTGTAGCAGTGATGATGACGAAAGTCGCTGGCTGACAGAACAGGCACAGCGCATGAATGCCTCAGCTGTTGTGGTTGATGGCTACGATATTCCGGCAGCCTCATTGAGCGGACTGCGTGGGGCAGGGATCCCTGTGGTGGTCATGGATGACGGGCAGCTTAGTCAGGTCGCGCAGGCCTCGCTGGTGGTAAACAGCACCACTTCGTCACTGGATGCACGCTATCAGGAAATTAACCCGGCAGTAAAAATTTGTTCCGGACCTGATTACCGTTTGATGAGACGGGAATTTCAACGGGGCGATAACCCTCCACAGGACAAGCGCTTTGGCATCGCCGTTTGTATCGGCGGCAGCGATCCGAAAGGGCTGACCGTCCCGTTAATTAATGCGTTGTCTGATGTACTTAATGATGTGCCGGTGCGGGTAATTACCGGTGCGGCGTTTAATCATATCAGTGCGCTCAATGAGGCAATAAAAGCGAGTCCGCTGGCGATTCAGCATATACATAATTGTCAGGATATGGCCGATGTGTGGCGGCACAGTAAGCTTGCTGTCAGTGCCGCCGGAGGCAGTCAATTTGAACTGGGCGTATGCGAAACACCTTCAGTACTGCTGATGGTGGCAGAAAACCAGAGAACGGCGACTGAGCAGGCTCAGCAGGAAGGCTGGTGTACCACTTTTGACTGTACCGCTGATGTGCCTTTTGATGAAATTGCCGGCACAGTGCATGCACTCTGGCAGCAACCCGTTAAGCTGGAAGCCATGCAGCAGGCAGTAAAAGGTAAGTATCACGCTGAGGGGGCGTTTAATGTCCTTAATGCTATCGCAGAGGTTATTCAGCCATGAGGCAGGAATCTCTGGTTACAGTACCACGTATTAAAGCCTGGCAGGTAACCTTAAGGCCGCTGGAAGAGGGCGATCTGGATAAATTAAGGCAGTGGCGGAACAGCGACTACGTGCGTGAGAAGATGGTGTCTACATCACTCATCACTGCGGAGCAACAAGCTGCATGGTTTCAAAAAATCAGTCACGACCCGTCTCAGATGCACTGGATTATCGAATACAAAGGTCGGCCTGTTGGCTCAACCAATGTGAAAGTGCCGGTCATCGGAGAGACGGTAGTCTCCGCCCGGGTATTGGAGCCCGGTTTATATATTGGTGAACCCGATTATCAGGGTAACATTCTGGCTTTCGCTCCCACTCTGGCGATGTATGATTATTGTTTTTCCCATTTCAATGTGACCGAATTTTCGGCGGCGGTAAAACCGGATAACGACGCCGCACTGAAATATAACCGTCAGTTGGGCTATGAAATCAGCGGTCAGGACGATTTTGTGCGCTTGCGCTTGCAAAAAGAGGCCTATGAGCGGCAAACTGTAACACTGAAATCTTTCTTGTCGCGTCCGCGCAAGTCTTAGTCAATAAAGAGGTTTTTTGTGGATAATCAGCAAAAGCTCGTACAGTCATTTGTTCAGGCTCTGGGGATCGGTGCAGAGCTGGTCACGGATGAACTGACCTACAACACTATTAAAGAGTGGGATTCTACTGCACACATGATCCTGATCTCCGAGCTGGAAAACACCTTTGATGTCATGCTCGATACCGACGACATTATTGATATGAGTTCCGTGGGCAAAGCGAAAGAGATCCTGACAAAGTATGACGTCCAATTCTGAATCTATCCTGCTTAAAGGTGGCTCGGTACTGGTAACAGGGGCTACCGGTGATATTGGCCGTGCCATTGTTAATGAGTGCGTGCAGGCCGGTGCCGCAGTATTTGCTGCCGGGCGCAATGAAGCCAAACTGGCTGCGCTGGTAAATCAGTATGAATCACGGGTGATCCCGCTGAACTATGACGTGACTGACGAAAAAGCGGTTAAAGACGCCTTCCGTCAAATTCAGAAACAACAGAATCAAAGTGATATCGGTCCGTTAACTGGCCTGGTTAATAATGCCGGCATTATGGAAGAAGCCGCTTTTACCGTAAGCGGTATGGACGCGTTAAAGTCACAGCTGAATGTGAACTTCCTTGCCCCTTATCAGCATATGCAACTGGCCAGCCGCTTAATGGCGCGCCACCGACATGGCAGTATTGTGAACATTGTGTCTCAGATTGGCGAAATGGGGGCTACAGGCATGAGTGCCTACGGTGCCAGTAAAGCTGCGCTGAGCGGAGCAACCAAATCGCTGGCGAAAGAACTGGCGGCAGTGGGGATCCGTGTGAATGCAGTATCCCCGGGCTTCATCGATACAGGACTTACCGCGCATTACGAAGAGGATGCCAGGGCTGAAGTGGAAGCCAGAATTACCATGAAAAGGGCTGGCCGTGCCGGTGATGTAGCGCGGGCTGTTGTATTTTTACTGTCCCGTCAGTCCGCTTATACGACGGGACATACCTTGCCCGTGGACGGGTTATTTTATCCGTGAGCGTTGTGTTCCCTGAGGATGTGTTTGCCTGCAACAGTGAAAAGGCGGCACTGATCACAGACGAAGGGATCTGCTCTTACGCTGAGCTGCAAAGGCATATTGCAGAGTGGCAGGAAAAACTCAGTAGCACCGTGGAGCGACCGTTAGTGGCACTGGCCATGTGCGGTAATGTTGATTCTGTAAGTTGCTACCTGGCCTGTCTGAAATCGGGCTTTCCTGTGGTGCTGTTTCACCCTGGTTTGTCCGCAGCAGGACAACAGGCATTAATCACCAGGCTCCCCCCCAATTTGCTGGTGGCAGATAACAGCCTGACCGTAAAACACCAGCGGTGCATACCTGTAGCCGGGGAACTGGCACTTTTGCTTACCACATCGGGTTCAACCGGTGGTGGAAAGTTTGTTGCTTTATCCCGTGAAAACCTTGCTGCGAATACGGCCTCTATCTGTTCTTATCTGCCTGTTACATCAGAAGACAAAACCCTGCTTAGCATGCCGTTATCCTATTCTTACGGGTTGTCGGTACTAAATACCCATCTGGCAAAAGGGGCGACAGTCAGGTTGACTTCACTCACGCCAATGGACCGTGCATTCTGGACGTTGCTTAAAGATGAAGCGGTGACGTCACTGTCCGGCGTACCGTCTTTTTATGAAATGCTGCTGCGCTTACGGTTCGACCGCCAATTATTGCCGGAACTTGCCTATTTCACTCAGGCTGGTGGCAAGCTCAAAGAAGCCGGGGTTAAAACCCTCGCTGAATATGCCGATAAACACAACAAGCAATGTTTCATCATGTACGGACAAACAGAGGCGACCGCGAGAATGGCATATCTCGAACCACATACCGTATTAAGCAAACCTTCAGCAGCAGGTAAAGCGATACCGGGCGGCAAATTGTCACTTTGTGATGAATATGGCCGGCTTATCAGTGAGCCCTACGTAACGGGTGAACTGCTGTATGAAGGAAAAAATGTCATGCTGGGGTATGTGTCTGATCATACCGATCTGGCAGCGTTTTCTCCTTCCGCTGTGTTACATACCGGTGATTTAGCCTTTTTCGATGAAGACGGCGACTACACCATAACAGGCCGCCTGAAACGCATTATTAAACTGGCTGGTGAACGGGTGAATCTGGACGGACTGGAAGCGTTATTTGCAGAGCAGGGGCTGGAAGTTAAAGTGGCCGGTGAGGACAACTTTCTTGTCATAGCATGCCGGGAAAGTGAGGTGTCAGAAGCTGAAAGTCGTCTTAAATCTCTGGTATCCGCGCCGCCTGCCTACTTAACGGTACGGGCATTTTCAGACTGGCCATTGCTGGGTAACGGAAAAACAGATTATCAGGCTATTTTGAAAGCAGGAAGGGATAAGCATGATAACGGCTGATACCGCGCCTTTTCCAAAGTCTTATGAAGACGCGTATAACCTGCTGCTCAGCGAACCCGTGTATGGCCTGCCTCAGGCAGAGAAAAGTCGCTTACTGTGTCATGTCACGTCATTGCTGCATCAGCATCATCTGACACATTGTGATGCATATCATCAGCTTTTCGCCTCCTCCGCAGAGATTTTCCATGAATACAGCGACTTACCTTATCTGGCTGTGCGGCTTTTCAAACTGATGCATCTTAGCAGTGTAGCACCCCAAAATGTGTTTAAAACCTTGCAGTCATCCGGAACGACCGGTCAGGTGACGGCGAAAGTGACCCTGGACAAAGAAACCAGCGGCAGACAATCCAAAGCGCTGGTTACCATCATGCAGCAATTTATTGGTAAACAGCGTTTGCCTATGCTGATCATTGATTCGCCGGATGTGCTGAAAAGCCCTCATCTCTCAGCCCGGGGAGCCGGCGTCGGCGGCATGGCTTTTTTTGGTCGCGGACATACCTATGCACTGAACACCGATATGTCGCTGAATCAGCAGGCGGTAAAGGAATTTGCAGATAAGTATGCCGGACAACCGGTGCTGGTGTTCGGCTTTACCTTTATGGTGTGGTTACACTTCGTGGAAGCGCTTAAAGCAGACGGTATTGCGCTTAATTTATCTGACGGGATCCTTATTCACAGTGGCGGATGGAAAAAGCTTAAGGACAAACAGGTTAGTAACCTCCAGTTCAAAGATACCGTGCGTACCGTAACCGGCATCACAAAAGTGCATAACTTTTACGGCATGGCAGAGCAGGTAGGCAGTGTATTTGTGGAATGTGAAGAAGGCCACTTACATGCACCTTCACTGGCAGAAGTGGTGATCCGCGATCCCCGTACGCTGGCAATCTGCGGCCCTGACGAACCCGGTATTATTCAGGTTATATCGGCGTTGCCTCACAGTTATCCCGGCTACAGTTTACTGACTGAAGATCGTGGCAGAATTCTGGGGGAAGACGATTGTACCTGCGGGCGTAAAGGACGATATTTCGAAGTCACAGGACGGTTGCCGAAAGCAGAATTGCGGGGTTGCAGTGATACTGCCGGAGGTGCTGTGTGATTAAAGATTTAATCCGGCAGGAACCAGTCTCCGCTGATGCGTTGCCGGCAATCAGTGCGCAAAATCTTCCTGTCAGTGCCGCTGACGTGCTGGTATTTACTACTGCGTTATCGCGCCAGCTCATGACATCATCAGACTGCCGCCAGTATCCTGAACTCATAGCGCTGGGTCACTGGCTCAGACAAGGTAATCTGAATGCGCTGACAGCCAATATAGCAAAGCAAAGTTACCGTCCGTTGGGACTGGTGGTGCATTACACACCGGCGAATGTGGACACCATGTTTATCTACAGCTGGATTTGCGCCTTGTTGATGGGCAACAGAAATCTGGTACGGGTATCGGGCAGAGACAGTGATGTGCAAACAGTTCTGCTGGAAAAGTTACGCTACTTGCTGTTGCTACCGGAACATGCTGCCCTCCATGCCGGCAATCAGTTTATCCATTTTGATCGGGATGACCCTGCCGGCCCGGCAGTGAGCATGCTGGCGGATGCCAGAGTGTTATGGGGCGGAGACGACAGCGTGAGGCAAATACGCGGGTTATCCTGTAAGCCAAGATGCCGGGATATCAGTTTTGCCGATCGATTTTCAGCAGCACTGATCAATGTAGATGCATTGAATAGTGACGGTGCGCAAAGTGCTGATGAAAAGGCAGAAGCCATGGCATCAGCATTGTGGCGTGAATGCGATATGTTTCAGCAACAGGCCTGTTCTTCTCCCCGCATTCTGTTCTGGACGGGAGAAAAGCAAAACTGGAACACATTGACCCGCGCCCTGTCAGACATCGCGGTTCAGCATGCCCCTTCAATGGTGCAGCGTAACGAGCAGCTAGTGCTTGCCCAGTGGTGTATTGCTGATGGTGCGGCAAGTACTGAAGAGCAATGCGGTGATCTGTCTCTTGTACATATTAATCACTGGCACCATGCCTTGCTGGAACGCCATCAGGGGCATAGTACGCTGTTCTGTATTCATATTGATGATGTACAGGCCATTGCCGGTTACGACCACGCAGGCTGGCAGACTTTGTCGTATGCCGGCTTTGAAAAAGAAGCACTTTTTATGATTATCCGCGCGTTGCCGATACAGGGAATAGACAGGGTAGTACCTCTGGGGAATGCACTTGCTTTTTCTCCGGACTGGGACGGATATGATTTGTTTAGCCAGTTAGGCAGAAAAGTGGTGTTTGAATGAAACTGTCAGTCATTGTACCGGCTTATAATCTTGAGCGTTATATCGGGGAGTGCCTGCGTTCAGTGCTGGACCAGCATGTCGATTTCGATTATGAAGTGCTGGTGTGTGACGATGCATCCTCTGACCACACCCGCGAAGAAATTGAAGCGCTGTGTCAGGAGTTCAGTCACTTAAAACCCATCTTTAAAACGCAGAATGCCGGACTGGCTGAAAATATGAAAACCCTGCTTGGTGAAGCAGGAGGTAAGTACATTGCTTATCTGGACGGCGATGATGTTGCCCTACCGGGTAAATTGCAAAAGCAGGTGGACTATCTCGACAATCATCCTGAATGCCAGATGGTGTTTCATGAGTCTGATATGTTCGATTCGCAAACTAATGAAACCATTCGCCTGTACAGCCAGACTTTCTACAACTGGCAGCATATTCCACCACAGTCAGACATCACTCATCTCATTCGCTACGGCACCTATATGCAGGCCAGCAGTGTGATGTTCCGCAGGCATAACCATCTTGCCTGCACCATTGCGACAGAGTGCCGCATTATTCTGGACTATCCGTTTTATATCTTAAACGCCGGTTTCTTGAATGCCCGCATCGACTACATGCCGGACGTACTGGGGCGTTACCGTATTCATCCTGACAGCTTTGGCGCGCAAACGCAGCGTAGTGCAGAGCGTCGTGAGCAAAGCCTGCGGGATATCTGTCTCGCTTGCGAACAGACCGCGCAATTTGGTGTAGAGCCGGACATTATTCAGCAGGGTATTGCCCATCATCAGTTTGCTGCGGCGCTGTACTTTCTGTTCCGTGATAACGATGAGAAATTTGTTGAGTGGATAGAAAAGTCGTCTGCAACCGGCTACTTCTTCGATGAGCGCCACCGGTTTGCGTTTGGCAACCGGGCAAACCCGTCAAAAGTGAAAGCTTTTATTCGTCAGGGGAGTGCATGATGACAGTCTCCCTGACGGCAGTAGTTTGCAACTTCAATAAAAAAGATTACCTGAAAGGCTGCCTCGATTCTCTGTTGGCCACACAATCTGATTCACTGAGTATCAATGTGATCGTGGTGGACAATGCTTCCACCGACGGCAGTCAGCAGCTGATTGAAAGCGAGTACGGCAAACAGGTGACGCTGATTGCAAAAGCAGAAAACACCGGCGGAGCAGGGGGCTTTGCCACCGGCATGCGTGCAGCAGTGGAAACCGGGTGCGATTATGTGGCCTTGCTGGACAACGATATTCTTCTCGACACCGACACCTTACCCAAACTGATTGCGTACTTACAGGCACATTCTGAAGTGGGCGTTGCCGGTGCCAAAATCTGCACCATGGATGATCCGGCCATTTTGCAGGAACTCGGTGCATTTATTGACCGGGAAAACTATGGTGTGAAAACGCCATTAAAAGGCCACAAAGATGATACTTCGCTGCCGGACGTTGTGGTCTGCGATTATGTGCCCGCATGCTGCCTGGTCACACGTACAGAGATAATCCGCGAAGCGGGCGTGTTCGATGAGGCTCATTTTATCTACTGGGACGATATGGACTGGTGTACCCGGGTGAAGCAGGCCGGTTATGAAGTCCACGCTATTGCCAGTGCCCGTGTTCAGCATAAGATGGGAGCAGTTCACGCCACCAATACATTCAGTAATTATTACTTTGAGCGTAACCGGCTGAGGTATTTTGCGAAGTATCTGACCAAAGAGTCTTTTGATTCATTTATCGCTGTAAGGCTAAGTGAGCTCCCCAGACAAGCATTCTGGGCCAGTCGCAAGGGACAGTCTTCACAATCGCTCAGCAGTAATCTGTCTGTCTATGATTTTGCCATGGGGCAGTGGTACGCTCAGCCACAGAATATTCTGGCTAAGTCTGAGTATTGCTGGCGGGATGCCATTGGTGAGGACTGGATCAGGCTGGTGGTGTGTGATGAACCTGACAATTATACTGCAGTGACGGGACAAATCCTTCAGGTCTGGCCTCAGGCCAGAATTATCAGCTGTGCCCAATATGCCGGTTCAGAAGCCGGACAGGATGCTATCCATGTCGTCAGTCATATTCTGGACGTGACAGAAGTGCCTGCAGGCGGATATGTCGTTGATCGTTTTTTTAATGTTTGTCAGGTGCAGGAAGTAACTGCAATTCAGCATGCTTATCATACTTACCAGCAGCTGTTTGCACAGGTACACGGGCCTGTAATCCGCAGGCAATTAGAAGATGGCTATGTGGCGTTCCATCGTGCCGGCACTTCAGTCGCGGATACGTCGATATGAATATTTACCGGCACATTCTTCAGCGTGTCACCGGCAGGCAAATAAAAACCGTTACATTCGATATATTCGATACCCTGATTTTCAGGCACGTCTCAGATCCGCTTCAGGTTTTCAGTCTCATAGATAGCAGCATTTTTGCCGGACACAGGGTGCCTGCTCCGGATTATCCCTCGTTACGTGTCCACGCTGAAGCACTGGCCAGACAGCTATACAATGAACGTGAAGACATACAGTTTGAGCAAATTTTTTCCGCTATGCCCTTTTCTCCTGCATTACGCAGTGCACTGGCGTTGGCTGAGTGTGAGGCGGAAACGCAGATAAGTGTGGTTAACACAGCGCTTGTTGATGTGATCAGGCAACTTAAAGAGCAGGGGATTCAGGTTGCATTCATTTCCGATATGTACTTTTCTGCCGCACAAATCCGTGAGATTTTTTTCAGGGGGAATGAAGATCTTTGTCAGTTACCGCTTTTCGTATCCTCTGAAACCGGCGTTACCAAGCAAAGCGGTAAAATGTTTTTACACGTAAAAGAAGTACTGAAAGCCAGCCCGGAAAGCTGGTTGCATGTAGGTGATAATAAAGCCTCAGATGTGGACGCAGCCCTGGCGGCCGGACTCGACGCTCTGCATTTTTCACCGGCTATCGATGTGCACTTTATTACCCGGATGGAAATGGCCCTGTCTCCGGAGCCCGGTGTCTCTGGCGCTGCACGTACGTTGAGTTGTCTTGAACAACCGGCACACAGCGAAAAAGGGGGAGCAGAGTATATTGCACGTGACTTAGGCAGCTTCGTGTGGGGCCCGGTAATGCAGGCTTTTGCCGGCTGGCTACGAGCACAATGTGAAGTTGCAAACATCAGGCATATTCTCTGTGTCATGCGGGAGGGAGCGTTTTTTACCCCACTGCTGCGAAAGTATTTTGCACTTCAGGGGGAAGACTGCATTACGGTGGAATCACTGTATGTGTCCCGCCTGTCAGCATTCTGGGCTGGGATTAATACTGAAAAAGCAGACTGGCTGGAACAGGCTGTTGATACGCTTATACATTACAATGGATACACGCTGCAGAACTTTGCTGATGATTTTTATCTCAGTTCTGACGGATTCGGCAGTCTCAGTCCATCTGTTTGCTTGCGCAGCGCCGGAAACATGATGGTAGACGGGCGGACATTACGACAGGTCTTGTTGGAAAAAGCACACAAAAACAGTGCAAGAATACAGCAAAAAGTGGCTACCCAAAAATCCCTGTTTTTGCGTTATACGCGTGATATTTTAAGGGCGGATTTCGGCGATTGTGCCGTAGTCGATTTTGGTGATGGCGGGACTATTCAGCATTCTTTGGAGTCCATTTTTGGCAGCCCTGCCAAAGCCAATTTTTTGTTTTTTGCCACGAACAGAATTTACCGTTTCCTCAACCACACTATATACAGTGTTTTTCTGCCTCCCGGTGGACTATATGACCGTATTGCTGATCGTCTGGCACGGTCGCCGGAATGTATTGAAGCTTTATTACTCGGGAGTGAAGGCTCCACACTGAGTTACGTCGATGATGACGGGAAAGTCAGACCGGTCACGGGCAGGGCGTTGCCGGAGAACAGTGCTTTTTGCGATGCCTTTCTTGAAGGTTGCCTGACTTATATGGATATGGCTCATAAGATGGAGCTGCCTCCACCCCCGACCTCGCAGGCTGCAATGCTGGTGAAGCGTTATCTCATGATGCCCTGTGAAGAAGAAGCAACGTTGTTTGCTCAACTGAAGCATCAGGATAACTTTGGCAGTGAAAACGAATTCTATGTGATTGATGAAGAGCAGAAAACAAAGCTGAAAACTGACTCTGCCAGACAACAGGCTGTCGCCCTGGTAACCAGCGGCGGGGCATGGCAGAAGGGTGAACTTCACTGGCCAGCCGGAGTACTGGCAACAGAGGATAAGAATACTGTTCCCCGGTTTATGGGGCTGTTAAAAAATGATAGGCAGCAGGCAATTAATTTTCTGATCAACAGAATGGCGTCTCTGGGATGGCAGAATATTGGCGTATACGGTGCCGGTGAATTCTTTGTTGCTCTGGCTCCCTCGTTAAGAGCAGCCGGGATCGCTGTAAGCCATTTGATTGATCGCAAAGCCGGGCTGGGAAAACACTATCAGGTGGCGGGCTATACAGTTGTCAGCGCGGGAGCGGCGCTTGAGCAGGGTTGCCGGCGAATTGTGATTGCCTCCCAGGCATTTCAGCAGGAAATAAAAGACACCATTATGCTGGAAGCCCAAAAGCAAGAATGCTGCGGTATAGAAATTATCGCGCCGGATGATGAACAGGCGGGAATTTTCCCGGCAGGTGTATAAAAATGAAAGATGAACCGCTCATTTCTGTCATTATCCCCTGTTATCAGCAGTCGCATTTGTTGCAACGTGCACTGAATTCAGTTGAATCTCAAACTTACCGCAATATTGAAGTGATTGTTATTGATGATGGCAGCGAGCCGGCGGTCAATGTGCAGCCTGAAAAGTTTTCCTTTCCGGTTATACTGATCAGACAGTCTAACAGTGGCTTGCCTGCGGCACGCAATTCCGGATTACAGGCTGCCAGCGGGACACTGATTAAATTTCTGGATTCCGATGATGAACTGCTTCCATGCTGCCTGGAAGAGCAGGTGTCAGCAATGAATGGTGATACCAGTGCCATCAGTTGTATCGGGTACCGTGAGCAGTTTGAAGATACCGGCGAATCTCTTAATGTTGTCCGTGCATTTGGCAATCCGCTGCACGGTGCTTTGATGCTTAATCTTTACCCTGTTCACTGTTATCTGTTTAAGAAAACTGATGTGATTGCTGCAGGCGGCTTTGATGTGTCTGAGCGTACACGTGGAGGGCACGAAGACTATGACTTGCTTCTCCGTTTACTTCTCAACAACGCTCAGGTCATCACCCATCATTGTACAGGTGTTGTGTACTATCGTTATTCCGGCTCCATGTCGACCAATCATGATGCTATGCATCGTTCAAGGGCGAATGTCTGGACCAACGCGGTAAAACAGTTATTGATCAAAAATAATCTGAGCGGGCACACTCTGATGGCAATTCTTACCAGCTTCAGTCATCTTAATAGGATCACGCCTGCTGCTTTCTCCTCAGATTTAAAGACTGTCAGAAGTATGCTGGAAGAAAAGTTGCGGGTGCAGGACTTTCCCGGCGGGGCACAAATTCAAACGCTGATTGATGAGTTACAGGATGACCCGGCGAATCTTTCTCTTATTGAATTACTCCGGCCCGGACTCTGCCAGCCACCGCCATACGGTGCCTACTGGGAGTTGCAGGAATTAATTGATTACCGTACCAGCGTGGCACTGCCAATTGCTAATTTTCGTGATGATTATCTGGTTAGTTTATTTGCGCTTATCCGTGAAAAACAAAATATCGCTGTTTACGGTGCTGGAGAACTTGGGCAGCGTATAACCGGACTTATTAAATCCGCCGGCTTCGAAGTGAAGGTCATTTTCGATCAGAACTGGGAGCAAATTAAAGTTTATCGCGATGTTCCCGTGGTGAAAGTCGACGCAGAGAATGTCAGCGGTATCGACGTTATCATCATTGCTTCTCTGGCATACAAAGAAGAAATTTCGGCGTCTCTGAGTGCCTCATTTCCATCAGTTCAATTATTTTGAGTGGCAGGATATGACGAAGATTAATGCACATTTACTCTCTCCTGCTGTGACTGTCGTTATACCCTGCTTTCAGCAACAGGCCTATCTTGAAAGGGCTCTCCTTTCTGTTAAATCGCAAACCTGCCAGAACATCGAAGTTATTGTGGTTGATGATGGTAGTGAACCTGCTTTGAGTATTCCGGCGGGTTATGATTCAGCACGCCTAATCCGTCAGAATAACAGTGGTTTATCTTCGGCACGAAATACTGGCCTTGCAGCAGCAAATGGCGAATTCATTAAATTTCTGGATGCGGATGATGAGCTCAGGCCAGGGTGTATTGAAAGGCAACTACTGTCCTTTGGCTGTGCAGAGAAAACTATCAGTTGTACTGGTTTTACTGAAATATGTGAACAGACCGGACGAACCGGGGATATTCTTCCTGCATTCGGAGAGCCACTTTCAGCCATTGCATTAATCAATTTTGGTCCTCCTCATATCTATTTGTTCAGAACTGCTGAGATCAGGGAAGCGGGCGCTTTTTCTGTTTCAGACAGGGTCAGGGGGGGTCATGAAGATTATGATTTGATCTTCAGATTATTAGTGTCAGGTTTCCGGGTTCGTACCCTGCACAGCGCACTTGCCGTTTATCACAAAAGAGAAAACAGCATGTCGTCTAAAAGGGGACCGATGAACCGGACCCGCTCTCTGGTGTGGCTTCACAACACTCTCGAAGCGTTTGAAAAAGGCCGCATGGCGGAACAGGAAATATTGTTGAGTTTTACTACGGGACTCGCACTTATCCTGAAAACGACGCCTGAAGATTGCAAACACCTCTATGAACCACTGATTGATTTATTTGAATCGTCATTGCGGGAACAGGTTTTGACAATCAACAAAGACGACTTATCCCGTTTAACATCATTATTACTGGAAAACGAGCAGACAGTCAGACTTGCCGGAGGGCTATCAGTCAGTCAATTTGCAGGACTGGAGCAACAGGCTTTTCCGGCCAGATTTATTATCGATCCGCGTTTTCATTTGAAAACCAAAGAAAGGCATTTTCCCGATACTACGCTAGCCCGTGTGCTTGGCCGGACGCTGAAACACAATCACCATTTTGCTATATATGGGGCTGCAGAGTCAGGCCGGCGATTACTGAAGATTTTGTCTGCAGCAGGGATCCGCCCTGCGTTTATCGTTGATCGTGCATGGCAGAATATCGAAGCCATTGATGGTATTCCTGTAAGAGCGCCGGACAGCCTGTCTGAATCAGACATTCAACTTGTAGTTATCGCATCGTCAGGCAGCTATAACGAAATAAGTCGTAGTATTGAAGAAATGGCTTCGGAGTTAGAAATTGTTTGAAAATCAGTGATGATTGAACCCATAGCCGGAGTAAGTACCAACAAAAGTAAAGTTATAACGGATTCCGGCCGATAACATTAATACACAGCCTGATCTGAAATGACAGACAGGTATAATTGCCTGAAGATTAAATCGCTGAGTGAACATAGGTTCGAGGGGCCATATGCAAAAAATTACACTTATTAGTTTTGGGTTTAAATATGGTATCCCAAACTCGAATTATTATTTTGACGTCAGTTTCGCCAAGAATCCTGCCCGTGAAAGTCGCTGGAATTTATTCGACAAGCCAGATGACGAAATGGTGGACTATGTACTGAGTCAGCCGGCTGTAAATGACTTTATCTCGGCACTTCTCCCTATGTTAAACGTTATCGTAACCCTCGATGATGATGCTCGTGTAGCGCTTGGCTGTAATGCCGGACGTCACCGTTCTGCCATCATTGTAGAGCACGTAGCTGCGCGCCTGCGGGCCGCAGGGAAAGACGTGGAAGTTATTCACCGGGAGTGGAAAAATGAGCAGTAGTCCGAGCGTTGCGATTATCATTGTTTCACGGAACAGGAAGGATCTGGTTACCCGCAGTGTAGAGCACTTCAGAAACGACAGTTTTGGCAATAAAGATATTCTGGTAGTTGAGTGTGGTACGGAAGTATCAAACCTCAGTGAGTTTAATACCATTTGCTACACCGATGACGACTTCAAAGGTAAGTGTTTCGGCCACAACGTGGGCCTGAACTACCTGAACATGCAGAAAACCTATGATTATTATCTTTTCTGCATGAATGACGTGTTCGTCGAAGACAAGACGGATTTTATTCAGGAAATGATTGATGTTATGCAGGATAATCCGCGCCTCGCCATGATGTCACCTGCCGAACACGGTGCGCAGTATCCGGGGGCGATTCCTCAGAATAAAGGGCTCCGCCCAGTCACCACATCGGATTACCTGATGCTGTTTATTCGCGGAGACGTTGTGAATAAATACGGCTTTTTAAATCACACCTTTAAATATTGCTGGGGAGCGATCCATGAATACACTTACCGGCTTTATTCCGATGGCTGGTTCGCCGCATATTATGATTTCCTGACCTATCATCATCTTGGGGGGACGACCTACGGTAACAAGTCCACTAAGACTATCCCACGTGAAGAATATATCGCTAATGCAAAGCGTTTCGCTGCGGAGTATTTTGTTGAGCATTACGGCGAAGACTGGGATGAAAAGTTTTGGGAAACAGCATCCCGTGAGCATGACATTGAACATAACACTTACGCTGCGCACAGAAAATACTGGGAGCGTGGCTGAAGCCGTGAGTTGCCGGCCGGCACATAACAGATAAAGGCAGTTCTGAACATGAAACCAATGATCCTGGCAACAGGAACACAAAGCGGTGGTACAACGCTGGTCTCAGCAGCTTTTTTAAAACATCCTGAACTGGATGGCATACTCGATATGGCGTCAGACCGCATCGAAGTTAACCTGTCAGCGGTGACCGCACCGGTAACCTTTGTGAAAATGACGACCATTGCCTTTCGCTGGCAAGAGGTGGCCAGTGTATATGAAATGCATGGTTATAAGCCTTATCCGCTGATGGTCGTCAGAAATCCGTTTGATGTATGGGTGTCGCTAAAGAAAAAATGGTACGGTCTGAACGGACTGACCGCTGAAGATCCCCCTCTTTTCTTACGGATGCAGCGCTTTCTTGAAGACTGGAGGCTGTTTATGGACTCTGGCTATCCGGTGATTCAGTTTGAAGAATTTATCGAGTCGCCAGAAGCGCAACTTCGTGCAGTGATGGAGGCCTTGCCTGTAACATTTGATAAAGCCATGTTGAACCCGAATACGGACTTAAATTCCATATCTTATGTGGCAGAATCGAACGCCTCGTTCATTGAGTCTCTTGATTCGGGGGCATCAGATAAGGTGGCTTTTAAGCAGGCGTTGATAACGGGACGTGAAGCTGACTGGATAACACGGCATTTCAGTGAATATAACGCGTGCTACGGTTATGAGAATAATCACAAAGTCAACGATGAAGAAATTAACGAGCTGAGACCATTTCCTTTCGACAACCGGCGTTTTCTGGGCTTCGGTTCAATAGCATTAACCCGTAAAACATCGCCGAAATATCCGCAGATGGTCGTATCAGCAAGAAAGTATCTAACAGAAGGCAGAAAAGTCGCCATTTACGGAGCCTGCGAATTTGGTGAATATCTCGCGGGTGTTTTCGCTGAAAATGGTATTACTGTGGATTGTTTCTTTGACTCATATAGCACACCGGGAAGTAAAATTGGTGGATACCAGGTAAAAGAAAGAGACGCAGACAATTACTTTATTGTCGTTGCCAGTCTGGCACATAGTCCGGACATTAAGGCGGCTCTGCTTGCTGACGGTATCAGTGAAGAGTGTATTTTCACGTACGGAGATCAAAACTAATGGGCGCACTGACACGTTATGTGAGTACCAGTTATCAGAATAAGCTGATTGTCTCCGGCGATGCTGCTGCACTAAAACGCGCTGAGCAGATTCTGGCTGAAAATAACTTATCCGGAAGTAATGGTGTGCGTCTGGAAATGTTGAACGACATTCAGGAAGTGATGACACCGCCTGGTTTGATCATTGTTTTTGAAATGGATTTACAGCGCGCCCTTGAAACCAGTAAGCAACTGAATCATTTTAAAGATAAGGGAATTCCGGTTGTTTTCGGGAATGCCAGAGATATTTTCTTTACACAACCGGATGTCAGCCAGCGTGGCCTTTCTTATGCTGGTATGTTTCAGTTGTGCAGTGACTTTCTGAAAGGTATTAAACAGCTGGACAGTCAAAAACTGGCGTATGGCGAGTTTGGTGTATTTGATGGCAGAACCTGTACATTAGCGTGGCAACTGTTTCAAAACAATCTTCAACATTTTTATGCCTTTGATTCGTTTAAAGGAATACTCGGAAAAGCGCCGGGTGAAGACTTTTTCTATCAAACTGGTGACTATTACGCTAATAAAGAAACCTTGTTGCTGAATTTTACTTTGGCTGGGGGGGAGGAGAGCCGTCTTTCACTTGTTGAATGTGACTTTGATACCTCTCTGGAAACACCGGACAAGCATGAAGCAGTAAAGCATCAGTTCGGAATTATTCACATCGACTGCGATGTTTATCCTGCCGCTTTGCATGCGCTCGAATTTGCAACTCCCCATCTGGCAGATAACTTTATCTTACTGCTGGATGATTATGATTCTATGTGGGGTGACAGCTCTAAAGGTGAAAAAAGAGCGCTGATTGAATGGATGGATATTCATCCTGAGTGGGAAGTATCTGAATTCAGATGCTATTCGGCAACCGGCAGATCATTCCTATGTCACAAGAAATAGCTCTGCTGGATTCATCACCTGTTGCCGCACCGGACAAGCGTCTGATCGTTGGACTGGAGCTGACTAATGCGTGCAATTTTAGATGTCCTATATGCCCGCAGTCTTATCGTTATGCGAAAAAGCCACAGCCTGCCGGGGCTGCCTATGACAGAGCAATAGGAAATATTTCTGTAGCGGTCTTCCGGAGAGTTGTCGATGAATGTGAGCGGGTTGCCAAAATGGTGGAGCTCAATTTCTTTGGCGAACAGACACTCCACCCCAAATATCACGATTTCCTGGACATTCTGGCAGGGAGGCAGCACTTCCAACTTGTTACTAACACCAACATGTCATTGATGGACGAAAAGACTATGCGCACGTGGATCCATGCGCGGATGGACCAGGTACGGTTGAGTATTGACGCGATAGACAGCGATGTGTTTGATGTTGCCAGGCCCGGTCGGGTGAAAGACCTGAGTGGGAAGAGTATAAAAACGGACCGGCTCAAAGCTATTCATGACAAAATGAAGTTATGGTTTTCTATGCCAGATCACCGCCCGACCAGGTTAGTGTTTGTAGAAAGTCAGTACAACAAAGGACAATCGCAACGTTTCATCGATTTCTGGCAGCCGTTTCTCGGAGAAAGGGACGAAATTATCGTAAAGCCTGTTTTGTCATACGGTGGGAAAATCAGCGATCCCTCAATCACCCACGGAAGTTGCAATGTATGGGACTTGAAAATGTGTCAGCTGGACTGGCAGGGGAATGTATCTCCGTGCAACCTCGATGTAAATATGGATTTGCGACTTGGCAATATAATGGAAAACTCTTTATATAATATTTATTACTCAGATGAGGCGCGGACACTGCAGAAGAAAACAGGTTGCGGAAACGATGTAACGCCTTGCAAAACCTGTACAGACAGTAATTTCTGGGAAGGTATTATCAGAGTAAAGGGGGGGGAATGAGTTATCCGTCGCAAATGCTGAAGCCGCTCATGGTGGGGGAATGTGCAGAGGGTGCCCCCCCTTATTTCATTGGGCTGGGAACGCCCAAAGCGGGAACCTCCTGGTGGTATCACTTGTTGATGATGCACCCTCAGATTAAAGATAATAATTTTGGTGTTAAAGAAACTTGTTATTACTGTCACAACTGGCCTGAAGAAAATGCAGAAGAGTTGAAACAACAATATCAGAGAGGCTTTACCTCAGAAGATTCCGGAACAGTAACCGGAGAATGGTCAACGCTATATCTTTCTCACCCGTTTGCTTTAAAGCGATTGATCGGGGATTTTCCTGAAGCCCGGTATTTACTTTTGTTTCGGGATCCGATTGACACTTTGAATTCCTGGCTAAATCAACTGATGCGTAACAGAGCAAAGAAGATGCTCAAAGACGACGATGCATCCCGCTTTATGTATCTTAATTACGATGCAATACCGTCTTTGTTTGCGCAGATTATGCGTTATCCAACTCTCTTACATGAATTGCAGAATGTTGCGGGACTTAAGCTACTGTGCCTGCAATACGAACAAAATGCTGCAGATATTCAGACACAATATGATAAAATGACAGATTTTCTCGGGCTACAGCGTTTCGAGTTAAATAATGCTGATGTTCAGATCAATACCGCCGATAGTAATCTGGTCGCCGACCTTGTTCTTCCTGAAGTAGTTAAAAATGATCTGAAAGCGTGTGCCCGTGAACTGCTGAAAATGTGCCCTGATTTCGAACCATCTCTCTGGCAGCACTAACTATCAGAAGTCCAGGCTCTTCAACCACCTTTTCTGTTTACTGTACGCTTCTTCTGTCAGTTCAAAATACAGGTCGTCTGCCCGCATGCTCCTGTTTCTGATCTTACCCCTGTCACCTTTTATATCTACACCAATAGTCTTGTAGTGATCAGCACTTAAAGGAATAGCCAGATAATTACCGAAGTCGATAAAACATTTGAAGCCATCGAAGAGTGATAATTGATTGTTGATTTCGGTAAGCATCGTATCTGACGGCACATTGGCAAAGCGTAACTTTTGGATGAAAATACAGGACCGGGCAATATTTTTTCTCATCAAAGACATTTGCCTTGCATGGTATACAGGTGCAAAGAAAGGTAGCTCTCCTGCCAGTATCTCTGCATCTTGTGTACTGGTGTTATCATGCAATGAGGGATAGTAGTAATAACTAACACCTGTTTCGGGCGTATCTTCGCGGGACCGCCAGTTTTGCAACTGCTCAAAACTGCAAACACCAATGAAAATCATATCGCAGGGTGTTCGAAGGATTATCTGATTTGCTTTATCGATACTGTCATCATTCCATACCCTGCTGAAAAGGATAAGTTCTGTCGGTGCAGAATTACTGGCATTCGTACCATGGTTAAAAAAGTCTGTGTAGGCTTTTTCGAACCACGGGTTACTTTCAGGGAACCAGAATCTGCAGTTTCTGACGAGGGCATATTTTTTCGTATAACTCGCTATCCGTAAGTGGCGGAAAGAAGATATCAAATCATATGCGTCAGGCGCTTCAAGGTAGTCATTAATCAGAATTTCCGACCACTTCTTCCAGCTTTC
The DNA here is from genome assembly GCF_040148705.1 of Alteromonas sp. NFXS44. Classification (NCBI taxonomy): domain Bacteria; kingdom Pseudomonadati; phylum Pseudomonadota; class Gammaproteobacteria; order Alteromonadales; family Alteromonadaceae; genus Alteromonas; species Alteromonas sp. NFXS44. The sequence continues at coordinate 247,262 of NZ_JAGDEA010000005.1, forward strand.
CAGTGCTGCAGGCAGCAGGGTTTCAGCTTCGTCTGAGGCGATAACTTTTATCAAAAAGGCATTGGTGTAGTTCACAGTCCCGTGAAGCAGATAGAACAGCAGTGACTTGCCATTCGAATAGGAATCAAAAATCAGCTTTCTTTGCGCATCAACCAATCTTTCCACTGCTGTGGCGGTAGCCTCTGTACTGTCTATTAATGACCGTAATTTTTCTGCTTCGTTTCTGAAACTGTCAGTCTGATAGCGCTCATTGTATGTTTCTGCAAATTGTGCAGTATTGCTGACGGGCCGGAAGGCCAGCGTATCGATGAAGGTCCGGGATGCTTCCCTGGCTTGAGGAGTTGATGTGGTTAATATTAAATCCGGAGCCAGTGGAGACGTACCATTGATGAACGCGCCATCGCTGGTGTTGTAACAGGTTGAACCCTGATATTTTGAGTAAACCTGTTCCAGTATTGTCCTGGACATCTTGAATTCGTATTTGGTAAAAACGAACGGACGGAAGTTTCCTCTGGTTTTAATTGCTGTGTTGTTGGCTTCACGATAATCGTAAATTTCATTACCGTCTTCGTCGTAGTAACCTGAGTCCTTACTGTGATGATAGGTGTCGTCGGCGAACCCCAGGTCAATACCGAACAGATATAACTGAGTAAAGCCAAGTTCACAGAAAAGGTTATTCACTAAGTTGGCTACGGTAGGGTAGGCAAATTTAAGTTCGGTATAATTCTCCCGTCCGAGCACTTCAAGGCTGGATACTGTTGAAGACTCCCCGTCTTTAAACGCAATCAGTGTTTTACCAAAAAGATCTGAAGTATCAGGATGGATGCCGTTACAGGAGATCAGTGTGATTTTCTTTAGATAATCGAAGGCTCCCACTCTTGAGCACCAGTCGAATGTGGAGCGGTTTTGTTCTATTTCCGCGTGATAATCAGGCGTGATGCCGGCTTTTTCCAGTGGCATGAGCGCAGTGCCGCAAGAGATAACTATGGAAGAATCCCGCCACTCCTTTATTGCCTCAATACTGGCATCAAGAGAAGGGCCGTTACCCACAATGAATACCGGGACATCGGCAATGTCAGCCGGAACAGGCCGCAATGCTTTCTTAGTGAGGATGGGCGAACCGCGCAAAATCATTTCTTTGGTATGCGAAATTCCAAATCTGGCATGGTCAAAATATTCGCCCATGCTGATGAGCAACTGGAGATGCTCACGCATATTCGCTATCGCGTGAGACAGCGTGGGATTGAAGTAACTTTGATAGAAATATGTGTCGACCAGATTATAAGGGCCGACGGCATAGAACTGATGAGTTAAATCGTTGGACAGATTGCTGCCATCGTCTCCTATATTGACATACAGCCTGCCTTCAATGGCTTCTGTCTGATCGAAAATTGCCTGCCAGTCGATGGCAAATAGTGAGGCGTAGAAAAAGTCGCGGTCAGGTTCACAAATAAATAGCTTATTCACAGAGTGGGACGCGAGCAACGCTTCAAGCTGATAACCAAAGCCAAGGCCAAAAAGAATCAGAGATTTTATCTCTTCTGGTAAATTACTCTTTGTCTCATGCAGTTTGTCCAGCAAGCCTTCTGTTTCTTCAACATACTGATAATGGAGGTAGTCATTTAACTTACCTCCTGTGTATCCCATGATTAAACCATCTTTGTGGGGATATCTGGCAAAGTTTTGCTGATTAAGCTCACCTTCTGTGCGCGGATTCGATAAAAACAGCGTGTTATCTGTTTTATCGAGTAAGTTAATGTCACCGTTTTCGCATTTCACCGGAAACCAGTATGCCGGGGTAAATTCCTTAAATTCGTCAAAAATATCCGGAAAGTACTTCTTAAACGCCTTCAGGTTTTCAACAAACCGGGGAGCGGTATCATTTAACGCTTCGTGTGTGTCAGGGTCCAGATAAACGGTTGACCATACGGGCTTGAGTACATCACGGCGAATGTACTTTTCTACATTAAGGTTTTGTGCAGAAAGAACCGCCCAGTCATCTTCGCTGAAAGCACGGAAAATAGCGTCGGAAACCGGCGTGCTATAATGTTTATAGAGGTAGAAGTCGTTAATGTTTTCGTGCTGTTTAAGTTCAAGCAGGTCATCAACAATGGTGTTGCCGTTATTTTGTGGCATGAAAAAGAGCAGGGTATTATTGTCCCGGGCTACAGAAAATATTCTGCTCCAGTCGCACATCATCAGTGATGCTTTGAAATACTGAATCTCCGGCTCATATATAATGAGGTGGCGAATTGAATATTCAGTTAATAAGTATTCAATATGTATTCCGCCGCCCAGCCCGAGACTAACCAGTGTGTCGATGGTGTCACCTTTCACCAGGGGGGCGTTTTCCAGCCGTGAAGATTTATCCGGAGAGGGGGGTGATTTAAGAGAATACTTTTTGGCTGCATGGCTGGCCCAGCTGTCTACATGGGAGCACACTTCCTGTTCAGGATGCAAACCATAGAATGCCTGCCCTGCGCCGTAATCAATGATATTAAGTTCGCCAAATTTATTACAAAAAACGGATATGTTGCTGCTACGTTCATTTTCTACAAGAGAGGCGAGCTGAGGCATGTTGATCTTCAGCGTTTGCAGGCCTTTTTTGTATGTCTTGATCAATGTTTCTGCATTTTCGGCCTCGATAGATTTCTGGATCTCTTCATCAGCATGCAGGTGAATTCTTATATCGTTTATGATCATTGACGGGAACTTTAATCATCGGAAAACATAAATGTTATGCCGAACTACCCGGCAGGGCAAGCCGGTGAAGTTAATTGATTTATAAGAACCTTCAATGCCTGATGAGGGTTGCCGGTTATCAATATCCGGTTGAGCAAACAGCCGGCAACACCTGTGAATTTTGGTTATGGAACTCCATACCTTGTAATTCATCCTCATAACCTTAAAGTTAACCATTGTGTTATCACAGATCTGCTATACTTCGTCATAGAGGAGGCGTGTATGATCAATTTCAACAGCAATTCGTCATCGACAACATCATTACTTCAGCAGGTGCAGGAAAAACAAACCAGCCTGATGGAGAAACTGGCGTCGGGCAAACGCATTAACAGTGCTGCCGACGGTGCGGCTGCGCAGCAAATCATCGACCGTCTTACTTCTCAGGTAGAAGGCAACCGTCAGGCAATCAATAATGCCTATGACGGTATCTCGCTGGCGCAGGTTGCGGAAAGTGGCTTGTCCGGCATTAATGACGACGTCAACCGTATCCGCGAACTCACCTTGCAAGCCGGCAGCGGCGTACTGAATGATGCCGATCGTCAGGCGATACAGTCTGAAATTACCCAGTTGCAGGATAATATCTCGCAAACAATCGATCAGACGACCTTTGGCGGCAAGCCTCTGCTGAGTGCTGAAGGGGAAATTAATTTTCAGGTGGGGGCAAATCCTGATCAGTCCGTGGGCGTACGCACTTCTGATGTTGCCGGCAATCTGTCCGGTATTTTGAATATTGATATCACTTCCGGCGATTTGGATGCTGCGTTGCAGGCGGCTGATGAAGCCGTTGAGTCAGTGGGCGGATTCCGCGCAGATCTCGGTGCGACACAGAATGCACTGGCCAGTACGGCAAGAAACCTCAGTGAAGCCGATGTGAACGTGTCTGCAGCCCGTAGCCGAATTCAGGATCTGGACTATGCGCAGGCGGTATCAGAAAATATCTCTAACAGCGTACTGGGTCAGGCTGCTACTTCTGTGCAGGCACAGGCGAACCAACAGCAGGGACAGGTTCTGGCATTGTTAAACTAGAACGGGTGTGATTACGTTTTAATCAAAAAGGCAGGTTAAACCTGCTTTTTTTGCTTCAGGAACAAGAATCAGTGTTTGCGAACTGATCTTTTACCGCTACAATCATGCAGATGCGCTAAACTGTAAATAATAAAAATGCGTTCTCGGGGAATAGATGAAGGAAATTCTGCTCGTTAGTGATGACGGCGAACTCATTCAAAAATTAGAAACCGTTATCACGTTCATGGGGGAAGCTTGCTACGGGCAATCTTTTGAGGATAGCTACGGCTATCTGAATACCCATACCGTTGAAGCGGTCATGATTGATTACGCCAGAGCTGACCAGGTTCAAAACCTGGTGGCGCAGTTTCCCCACATCCCGTTTGTCGCTATTCAGGCGCAGGATGGCCTTATTGCACCGAATTGCAATCTGGTCAGTACCGCTACACTGCCTGTTACTTATCCTGTTCTGACTCAGGCAATTCACCGTTGCCAGGAATATTCCCGTCACCGCCCGGGCCCGGTAAAAACAGCTGGCCTGAAAACCCGTCTTTTCCGTAGCCTAGTTGGCCGCAGCCAGCAAATCCAGACTGTACGTAAACTGGTTGAGCAGGTTGCCCCGACCGATGCCACCGTGCTGATTCTGGGTGAATCCGGTACCGGTAAAGAGGTTATCGCCCGTAACGTTCACTTTATGTCTGAGCGTAAAGAAGGCCCGTTTATTCCGGTCAACTGTGGTGCCATACCCGGTGAACTGTTAGAAAGTGAATTATTCGGCCACGAGAAAGGCGCATTTACCGGTGCAATCAGTGCACGGAAAGGACGCTTTGAACTGGCAGAAGGCGGAACACTGTTTCTTGACGAAATAGGTGACATGCCGCTGCAAATGCAGGTTAAATTGCTACGGGTATTGCAGGAACGGACATTTGAGCGTGTTGGTGGTCATACACCGATAAAAGCCAATGTACGTATTGTTGCTGCCACCCACCGTAACCTGGAAAACATGATTAAAGACGATAAGTTCCGTGAGGATCTTTATTATCGCCTGAACGTGTTTCCCATCGACAGTCCTGCACTTCGTGAACGCCGCGAAGACATCCCGTTATTGCTGCAGGAATTAATCAGCCGTATTCAGGGTGACGGCGTATCGGTAGTTAAATTCACCGAAATGGCTATTTCCTCTTTAATGGAACATGACTGGGCGGGTAATGTCCGTGAGCTGTCTAATCTGGTAGAGCGGCTGAGTATACTGTTCCCTAATCAAATCGTTGATATTCAGGACTTGCCGCCTAAGTATCAGTACGGTGAAATTCAGGCTTACGAGCCGGACTATCCTGAAGAGTTGCTGGAACGCGATGCATTCAATGAATTGTTCGCCGAGTCAGCTGCTTCAGAAGATTTACGTTCACCGGTTGAAGATTCGGCTTATGCTGTCCCCCGTGAAGAAGGCGCTGAGTCTTCACAGCTACCGGAAGAGGGCGTAAATCTTAAAGAGTATCTGTCGGAGCTGGAAATTAACCTGATCATACAGGCTCTGGATCAGCAGGACTGGGTTGTTGCCCGTGCTGCTGATAAACTGGGTATGCGCAGAACCACTCTGGTTGAAAAGATGCGCAAGTATGAAATTCAGCGCGAAGAGTCGGTATCGTCAGATAATTGACTTTAAACTTCTTTACAAAACTTCTATAACATACTGTTTTAAATGTAAAATAATACTGGCACATCAAATGCATTAACCCAGTCAGGACGTAATGTCTGCTTTTTGACGAGGGTTATCATGACATACGATGGGCATAGCTACGCAGCCGCTGCCGGCGAAGCATCCGTACATTTATCTGACTATCATTACGCGCATTCTGCACAGGCGGAAAGCAGTAGTGATGATATTGATGTGCTTAAAAAGCAGGCCAGTCGTTTATCTCATTTATTGCAGGTCATGCCTGCCGGCGTTATCGTCATTGACGGGCAGGGGATTGTGCGTCAGGCGAACGGTCAGGCTAAGTCACTGTTAGGTGAACCCCTCGAGGGCCAGCTCTGGCGAACCATCATTGCCCGTTCATTTAAACCCCGTGCGGACGACGGCCATGAAGTGTCATTAATTGACGGCCGCCGGGTAAAGCTATCCATTACCCCTCTTGATAACGAGCCGGGCCAGCTTATTGTACTGACCGATCTTACCGAAACCCGGCAATTGCAGGCCAGAGTCAGCCACATGCAGCGCTTATCAGCGCTGGGCAAAATGGTGGCGTCACTGGCGCATCAAATCCGCACGCCGCTTTCTGCTGCGATGTTGTACGCCGCTAATATGAAACGCAAGGGCCTCGGGGAAGCGGCCACAGTCGATTTTGCCGGTAAACTCACCGACCGCCTGAAAGAGCTGGAGAGTCAGGTAAACGATATGCTGCTGTTCGCCAAATCCGGTGAAGATCAGGTCGTGTCTGTACTGACACCTGCACAACTTGAAGATGCCATTGTTCCTGTTGCAGAAACCATGACCCGTCAGGCCGGCGTGAATTTCTCCGTCAGCGGTTTCAGTACTGACGCCACACTTACCGGCAATATTACCGCCCTGCAGGGAGCGTTACTTAATCTTGTACATAATGCCTGTCAGGTCAGTGAAGCCGGCGGGACGGTCTACGTCAATGCCGTTTGCAGCGGTGAACACATTGCTGTTTCTGTTATTGATGAGGGCCCGGGTGTTCCGGCAGCTGTGCGCCAGAAAATTTTTGAACCGTTTTTCACTACGAAAACCCATGGCACGGGCCTGGGACTCGCGGTAGTGAAATCTGTTGTGAATGCACACAAAGGCCGGCTTGGTGTGACTAATTTAGAGGGACAGGGAGCATGCTTCACCATGACGCTGCCTGTTGCCCGGACCACTTTATCCCCTGAGAATACAGGAGACCTTGTATGAGCCACTCTACTATTTTGATTGTTGAAGACGACGCGGGGTTGCGTGAAGCATTAAATGACACGCTGAAACTGGCTGATTACCGGGTTATTGCTGCGGCTTCTGCAGAAAATGCACTGATTCAGCTGGCTGCGGAGAAAGTTGATCTCGTCGTCAGTGACATTCAGATGGGTGACATGAACGGTCTGACCCTGCTGAAGAATATCAAAGCCCGTTATCCCCAGTTACCGGTATTGCTGATGACGGCGTATGCCACCATTGATGATGCGGTTCAGGCCATGCGTGACGGAGCGACAGATTATCTGTCCAAGCCGTTTGCTCCTGAGGTACTGCTGAATCTGGTCAGCCGCTATGCGCCGGCACATAAAATTGAGTCCCGTACGCCCATTGCGGCAGATCCCGGCAGTCTCAGATTGCTGGAGTTGTCCCGCAAAGTTGCCGGTTCTGATGCCACGGTAATGGTACTGGGGCCAAGCGGTTCCGGTAAAGAAGTGTTATCACGTTATATCCACGATCAGTCATCCCGCGCTGCGGAGGCCTTCGTGGCGATCAACTGCGCGGCTATTCCTGAAAATATGCTGGAAGCCACATTGTTTGGCTATGAAAAAGGTGCCTTTACCGGTGCGGTTCAGGCATGTCCCGGCAAATTTGAGCAGGCGCAGAACGGCACTATTCTGCTGGATGAAATTACCGAAATGGCCCTGGCTCTGCAGGCGAAATTACTGCGTGTACTACAGGAAAAAGAGGTCGAGCGCCTGGGCGGACGCAAGACCATTGCACTGGATGTCCGTGTCATTGCCACCAGTAACCGGGATTTGCGTCAGGCTGTAGAGGCGGGGGAGTTCCGCGAAGATTTATATTATCGCCTGAATGTTTTCCCGGTGGTCTGGTTGCCGCTGGCGAAAAGGCCGGGTGATATTGTTCCGCTGGCCGAACACCTGATCCAGCGTCATACCGGCGGTCAGCGAGAAAGTACGCTGCGTTTGTCCGGTGCTGCCAGAAACAAGCTGGTTCAGTATGACTGGCCGGGCAATGTGCGGGAACTGGAAAATGTTATCCAGCGCGCTTTAATCCTGTGTGACGGTGAAGTTATCGAATCCTCTGATCTGATGATTGATATGGCGGCTACACTGGCAAGCCACAGTATTCAGGCTGATGAAGTGGTTACCGACGACAGTAAGCTCGGTTCTGAGCTGCGTCATCAGGAACATCAGATAATCCTGGATACACTGCAGTTGTGTAAAGGGAAACGTAAAGATGTGGCTGAAAAGCTTGGTATCAGTCCCCGTACCCTGCGCTATAAACTGGCCAGAATGCGGGAAGAAGGTATCGACGTTCCTGCCTGATTAATATTGCATCAATATATTCATTGCAAGTGTGTGTTTCACACTAAAGCCTCTTGCCACGGCAGCCGCCGTGGCTTTTTTCGTTTTTCTCTCCTGCCTGTGTCATTAATTTGGCATTCTTTCTAACTTGCTGATTAAATTGAAAAATAAAAGTTGGTATTGCTTTTGCTTTTGTCTGTTTAAGAACCAGTGTCAGACAGCTTTCTGACGATAAGCATTATAACGAGGAGTGGGGTATGGACGTTAAAGCCAACAGTTTGTATCAGGAGATGCAATCAATGATCGGCCAGACTCGTCTGCAGGCTACAGAGATGCCCGAACAGGCACTCGAAGTAAAAAATGCCTCTGCCAGCGATTTTTCAGCCATGTTGAAACAGGCCGTTGAAGGTGTGAACAACATGCAGATGGAATCAAAATCAATGCAACAACGCTTTGAGATGGGCGACCCGTCATTAAGTCTTGCCGAAGTCATGCTGACCAAAGAAAAAGCAGGCATTGCCTTTGAAGCGACCGTTCAGGTACGCAACAAGGTGCTCGAAGCTTATAAAACTATCATGAACATGCCGGTGTAGTGGAGTAGTACGTCATGGCCGAAGCAACAGGTACTAACCTGACAGTCAGCGACTCAACCGGCGAAACCGGCGGTTCAGACGCGGAGAACAAATCCGGATTCATGGACACGCTGGGCAGTGCCGACATGGTGCGCCAGATGGCACTGGTCGTTGTACTGGTGATTTGTGTGGCCATCGCCATTTTCATTTTATTGTGGGCACAGGAACCGGATTTCCGGCCGTTGGCGAAAATGGAAACCGAAGAGCTTATCGAAACACTGGATTACCTGGATGCCAGTCAAATCGAATACAAGCTGGAAGGTAATACCATATATGTGCGCAGCGACGAGTTTCAGGATGTGCGGCTGGGAATGACCCGTCAGGGACTTACCCGTGCGGGAGATGCCGGCACCGATATCATCATGCAGGATATGGGATTCGGTGTATCGCAACGGGTAGAGATGGAGCGTCTTAAACACGCCCGCGAACAACAGATTGCAACCACTATCGAAGACATGGCCAGCGTCCAGAAGGCCCGTGTGTTATTGGCTATGCCAAAAGAAAACGTGTTTGCCCGCCGGGAAAAGAAAGCCAGTGCTACTGTTGTGCTCACGGCCAAACGTGGCAAAGTGATTGCCGGTGAAGAAGTGGATGCGGTGGTGGATATCGTCGCTTCCGCTGTGCAGGGCATGGAGCCGTCACGGGTTACCGTTACAGACAGCAATGGACGTCTGCTGAATTCCGGTTCGCAGGATTCCATGAGTGCAAGGGCGCGGAAAGAATATGAAATCGAGCGCCAGCGTGAACAGGAATATCTGGAGAAAATTGATGCTATCCTGATCCCCATTCTCGGGATCGGTAATTATACGGCGCAGGCTGATATTTCCATGGACTTTACGGCCATGGAGCAAACCCAGCGTACATACAATCCGGACCTGCCAGCTGTACGCAGTGAAATGACCGTGGAATCAAATTCCGTTGGCTCCATAGCCGGCGGTATCCCCGGCGCGCTGAGTAATCAGCCGCCGCTGGAGTCCAATATTCCTGAAAATGCCATCGGACAGGATGGTCAGACAGCGCCGGTCCCCGGACGCAGCAACCGCGAGTCCACGAAAAACTATGAGCTGGATACCACTATCAGCCATACCAAAAAGCAAACCGGTGTGATCAGACGTCTCAGTGTGTCTGTGGCGGTGGATCACGATCGTACCGTTGCTGAAGACGGCAGTGTCACCACCGCACCGAAAAGTCAGGAGCAACTGCTGAATATCCGCCGTCTGCTGCAGGGTGGTATAGGATTCGACGTCGCCCGCGGAGATTCTCTGGAAGTCGTCAGTGTGCCGTTCACACGGATGGATGCAGAAGGTGTTGAAGAGGTGCCTTTCTGGGAACGTCCTGAAATTTTACCTATACTTAAACTGGTAATGGGTGGGTTGATCATCATTGTATTGATTATCTTCGTGATAAGACCCATGTTACGTCGTCTTATCAACCCTGATGAATCGAAAAACACCGACGAGTTTGATGCAGATGAAAGTCTCGACCTGGGTGATGATACCATCAGCATGCTGAGTCAGGATTTCGACGAAGCACAGGTTGGCTTTGCACCGGACGGCTCACTGATGCTGCCGGATCTGCATAAAGATGAAGATGTTCTTAAAGCCGTGCGTGCACTGGTGGCCAATGAGCCGGAGTTGTCTGCACAGGTTGTTAAGGGCTGGTTGACACTGGATGATTAAGGTTCAACGTAATGCCTGATGAAATGGCTCAAGGCCAACAAAGTTACGATATCAGTAAATTAGAAGGGGTGGAGAAAGCCGCCATCCTGTTACTGAGCTTATCGGAAGAAGATGCTGCGCAAATTTTAAAACACCTGGAGCCGAAGCAAGTGCAGAAGCTCGGCGGTGAAATGGCAAAAATTGAAGACATGACACAGCCGAAAATTACGGCGGTGCATAAGCATTTCATCGAGGAAATTCAAAATTACAGTACCATCGGATTCCAGAGCCAGGACTTCGTTAAACGGGCGCTGACTGCGGCATTAGGTGAAGATAAAGCGGCAAACCTGATTGACCAAATTCTCATGGGCAGTGGTGCAAAAGGCCTGGATTCTCTCAAATGGATGGATTCCAAACAGGTTGCCAGTATTATCCGGAACGAGCACCCCCAAATCCAGACCATTGTATTGTCTTACCTTGAGCCGGAACAAAGTGCTGAGATTTTGGCACAGTTTCCTGAAAAAGTCCGTCTCGATTTGTTAATGCGTATCGCCAACCTGGAAGAAGTGCAGCCGGCGGCACTGCAGGAACTGAACGAGATCATGGAGAAACAGTTTGCCGGTCAGGCCGGGACTCAGGCAGCAAAAATGGGTGGCCTGAAGTCTGCTGCCGACATCATGAACTACCTCGATACGTCCATTGAAGGACAGTTGATGGATGCTATCCGCGAGCAGGATGAGGAAATGAGTCAGCAGATCCAGGATCTGATGTTTGTCTTCGATAACCTGATTGACGTTGATGACAGAGGTATTCAGGCTATTCTGCGTGAAGTTAATCAGGATTCATTACTGAAAGCGATTAAGGGTGCGGATGAAGAATTGAAGAATAAGATTACCGGCAATATGTCTAAGCGGGCTGCTGAAATGATGCTGGATGATCTCGAAGCGCTGGGTCCAGTGCGCTTGTCTGAAGTGGAAACTGCGCAAAAAGAAATTCTGTCTGTTGCCAGACGTCTGGCTGACTCCGGTGAAATTATGCTGGGCGGCGGCGGTGGCGAAGAATTCCTGTGATAAGTGCTTGTGCAGTTAGCGGGTGCCAGATTATATGAGTGATAATTCAACACCAGATGACAAATTTAACGAGGCTAAATCCTGGGATTTACCGTTTTTGTCTGACGAAAAAACAACGCAGGATCTACAACGCACTAATGCGCTGAATCGTCGCAGTGACTGGAAATATGAACCTCCGGAGCCGGAAGAAGAAGAGATCCTGCCTCCTACTGCGGAAGAAATTGAAGCCATCCGTCAGTCAGCCCATGATGAGGGCTACAATGAAGGCAAGCAAACCGGCTTTGAAGAGGGCAAAGCGCAGGGATATACCGAAGGCAAAGAACAGGGTCATGGCGAGGGTCTGGAAGCCGGTAGAGCAGAAGGTATCCGGGCCGCTCAGGCTGAAATAGATGCACTGGCTGCTAATTGGACATCACTGGCAGACAATCTCACTGCGCCGTTATCGCAGGTAAATAATGATACCCGCAAACAACTGGTCAGGCTGGCTGTATCACTGGCAAGGGCAGTGATACGCACCGAAGTGAAAACCGGTGAGGACGCTATTTTGCAGGCGCTGGCCGAAGGGTTAAAAGCCCTGCCGGTGAACGAAACCCGTTACCACATCTCCATGCACCCTGATGACATACAGCTGGTCACAGAGCATTACGGAAAAGACACGGTTGAGCAGAAAGGCTGGCAGTTTATTGAATCTCCGGCAATGTCCCGTGGCGGCTGTGATATTACCACCCAACAAAACGCTGTTGATGTGTCTGTAGAACGCCGCTGCAAAGATATACTTAGCAAGTTCCTCCTCGAACGGGGGCTTTCAGATGACTAGTCCCTGGGGCAGTTATTTTGAAGATCTTATCGACCAGATACCGCAGCCTCCTGTGGTTACCGCCGGAAAACTGGTTCGTGGTATTGGTCTCACCCTTGAAGCCGTCGGCTGCCAGCTGCCTGTTGGCAGTCAGTGTATGGTACAGACCATTGAAGGGGAAATTGAAGCTGAAGTCGTCGGTTTCGGCGACGATATTACCTATCTGATGCCCACTGAAGCGGTTCGCGGGATTGTTCCCGGTTCAAGAGTGTTGCCACTAAACCGTGAAAGTGGTCTGGCTGTGGGTATGGGTCTGCTCGGTCGTGTGGTCGACGGGAATGGCCAGCCTCTTGACGGATTAGGACCGGTAAAAACCGACATCCGCGTGCCCACCACCAAACCACCCATCAACCCGCTGACACGCCGGCCAATCTCTGAACCTATGGATGTGGGCGTACGCGCAATTAACGCATTGAACACAGTAGGCGTAGGGCAGCGGATGGGACTCTTTGCCGGATCCGGTGTGGGTAAGTCGGTGTTGCTGGGCATGATGACCCGGGGCTGTGAAGCTGATGTGGTGGTCGTGGGTCTTGTGGGAGAACGGGGCCGTGAGGTCAAAGAGTTTATCCACGATATCCTTACTGAAGAGGAACGCCAGCGCGCCGTGGTTGTGGCTGCACCGGCAGACACCTCGCCGTTAATGCGCCTGAAAGGCTGTGAAACAGCCGTGACGATTGCTGAGTATTTCCGCGACCAGGGCATGAACGTATTGCTGCTGATTGATTCTCTGACCCGTTATGCCATGGCGCAACGGGAAATCGCGCTCGCCGTAGGCGAACCCCCGGCAACTAAAGGCTATCCGCCCTCTGTGTTTGCACGCTTACCGGCACTGGTTGAGCGTGCCGGTAATGGCAGCGCCGGTCAGGGCTCGATAACTGCTTTCTATACAGTTTTAACCGAAGGCGACGATTTACAGGACCCTATTGCCGATGCGGCCAGAGCTATTCTTGACGGTCACGTGGTGTTGTCACGTACGCTGGCAGACAGTGGCCATTATCCGGCAATTGATATTGAAGCGTCTATCAGCCGGGTGATGCCCATGGTGACCAGTGATGAGCATTTACAGCAGGCGCGGCGTATCCGTCAGGTGTATTCCACGTACAAGCAAAACCGCGATCTTATTTCTATCGGTGCTTATGCGAAGGGCTCTGATCCCCGTATCGATCTCGCTATCCGTGCGGAACCGGCTATTAATGCATTCCTGCAGCAAGGCATGAAAAACGTTTTGCCCTATGATGAGTGTCTGCAGGGCATGTCGGCACTGGCCGGCGGGTTAGGTAAAGGGTAAGGTCAATGAGTCAGCTGGCACTGGTTGCAAAATTCGAACTGGAAAAAGAGCAGAAAGCTGCGCAGCAGTTTCAGCTTGCTCAACAGCACGTTACTCAACAGCGTCAAAAACTCAGCAATTTGCAACAGTACCGACTTGATTATGTCCGTCAAATACAGGCAACCGGTAAAGGTGGCGTGGCAGCGAAAGCTTACCATCAGCATTTGTCGTTTGTGGGTAAGCTGGATAAAGCCTGTCAGCAGCAAATGAATGTGATTTCTCAGGCATCACTGGTCGCTGAGCAGCGAAAACGGGCCTGGCTGGAGCAGCAAAAGCGCCGTAAAGCGGTGGATATGCTCATTGACAAAAAAGCAAAGGAAGCGCAGCGTATTGAAGCCCGCCGTGAGCAGCAAATGCTTGATGAATATGCCTCTCAGAAATTCTACAGAAATCAATTAACTAAATCTCCATTCTAACTACCGGTGCCTCTGTTCGGGTATGAATAAGCCCGGCGGTGCCGTAATTAATTTCCTCTTTAACGTCTGAAACCGGCGACCTGGAACAGGTTTTGCGTAGTTGTAAACGTGAAAGTAATTAACCCGCAAATACCACTGTTTTTTGACAGAAATACGGGGTTTCCGGGAAGAGGATTAAGATTATGATGCAACAAGTTGCCACTCAGCGTTCAGAAATTGCCGCTTTGCCGATAGATATCGATACATCCGCCGGAGTATCGACGTTTGACGGACAGCAACAGGCTTTTGCTGATGTGTTTAACCGCGCTGCCACACCGGCAGAGCAGGCAAGAAAATCCTCTTCTGCCAGTCAGCGTCCTGATAATACTACAGATGCCAAATCCGCGGACAGTAAACGCAGTGTCTCCTCCCGTGATACACAAACAAGCCGTGAGCCCATGGAACGGAATAAAAACCATGTGGCAGACGAACACAAAGTGACTGAATCTGCGCAAACTGCGGCAAAACAAGTTGCTAAAGAAAAGGCAGACGTTGAGAAAAGTAATGCATCTGAAAATGCTGTGGTAACAGCAGAGGCTGAGTCAGAAACAAACGTGGAAAGCGCCGCCTCTGCAGATACGCAGAGTGCCACAGATAAAGCAGAAGATTCCACAGACTGGCTGTCTTTTGTTGATGCCGTGCGCCGTCTGAATGAAGGTGAACTAAACACCGGTGCACAGGTAGAAGGTGATGTCACGCTGGCTACCAGTGTTGAAGCGTTACCGGAGGAACTGCACCTTGACGCATTGATCAGCGGCGAAGAACTGTTTGCCGGTAATGGCAATGATGAGCTTGAAGCGCTGATCGCCAGCTTAAAAGAGGCGCAAAAAACGCAATCCGGAACGGGCGAAAGCAATGATGTTGACGGCAGTGAGTCATTACAGGCCCTTGCTGAAGCCCTTAACGAAGCCGTCAATGCGCTGATTGCCGCACAGGAAGAGGAAAGCGCTGCCGCCGGTGCCGGTGATGCAGAAATCTCAGATGAAGAGGCAATGAAGCTGGCTGCCGCCATGATTGCTGCTATGAATAAGGCGTCAGGCAAAGATGTAAACAAAGCGGCTTCAGAGAATGCTGAAAATGCCGGACTGACTGAAAGTGAACTGGAAGCAGAAGCTGCCTTGCTGGTTTCTCTGATGAAAGCAGAAATGAGCGGCGAATCCGGTGCGGATAATCAACAAAGCGGGAAAGAACAGCAAACACTGAACAGCAGCGCATCTGCGAATGCTGAAGCGGGCATTGTCGCACAAAACACCGCCGGCGAATTTGCCAAAATACTGGCGTCATCATCAGAAGAATCACAGACACTGGTGACAGACAACCTGGCTGATAAGGTGGTGGCTATGTTACCCGACACCGCCAGTGAAGGTCAGAAAGCAGAAGTAAAACAAGGCGTCATTGATGCCGTTAAGCAGTTTCAGGCTCAGTTGCAAAGCGGCAGTGAACAACAGTCAGCGCTGGAAGCGATGATTGCCAGTGCCATTGAAGAAGCCGGCGTGGCGCCGGTGGAGAACCTTGAGGTAATGCTGCAAACAGAAATGAGACAACTCACTGCCATTACGGGGACCGCTTCGCAACTGGCGCAGGGCATCACAGTGACAGCTCTGGCATCACTTCATTCGGGCTCAGATACTACCGTAGCTGATATTCAGCAGGCCCGGACTGAGCGGTCAGCCGCTCAACAGGCCGCTGATGCAGACAAGCCGGTGAATATTCATCAACCGGAAGGTCAGCAGCAACTGGCTGAGAAGGTACGCTGGATGGTCAATGCCAGAAATTCCATGGCGGAAATCCGCCTCGATCCGCCGGAATTGGGCAGCATGCAGGTGCGGGTGAATGTATCCGGTGACGCAGCGACGGTAAACTTTGTCGTACAGTCAGCGCAGGCCAGAGATGCTCTGGCTCAGGCCGAGCCACGGCTGCGTGAAATGCTGGCAGAGCAGGGTATTAATCTGGGCGAATCTTTTGTCAGTCAGCAACAACAGGGTGGCAACGGTGAAGGTGGTGAAGGCAGTCAGCAGGGTGGCGGAAATGGCCAGCTTGCACAGGAAGCCGGCGAAGACAAACAAGTAACAGAACAATCGCTTACCCGCCAGGCGCAGGGCGGAATTGATGACTATGCTTAACCATGAGCAGACATACGCAATGGTTATTGCCAATTGTCTGTAATTCACCATAATACTCGCCAAAATGGTTAACGGGGAAAGCGCAATGGCTGATGAAGAGTTACAAATCGAAGAAGAAGGTGGCGGCAAAAAAAGTAAGATGATGTTGATCATCATCATTGCTGTGGTATTGATTGGTGGCGGTGCCGGTGCTTATTTCTTTCTGTTTGCCGGTGGTGATGAGCCTGCAGCAGAAGCATTAGCTGAAGGCGAAGAAGCCGCAGCCGCTGAAAGTGAAGGCGAAGCGCCGGAAGCTGCTCCGGCATCAGGTTCAGCGGAAGTGGGAACAGCCTTGTATGTTGCTTTACCGCAACCCTTACTGTTCCATATTCCGGGCAGTGGCCGTGAGCGTACGGTACAGATTAAAATTCAGTTGCTGGTCAGGGGCACTGATAATGAAGAAACTGCGAAAGTGAATATTCCGCTTATTCAGGGGCGTTTATTGCAGGTATTCAGCAGCAGTAATGCCGATGATCTGGTCACAGAAGCGGGTAAAATCGAATTGCGGGAAAAAGCCCTTGAAGAAGTACAGTCGGCCATGAAGGAATATACAGGGTCAGAAGTAGTTGAACAGGTATTGTTCACAGGTTTCGTGATGCAATAACGGGTTATCACAGTGAGCGATTTATTATCACAAGACGAAATTGACGCGCTCTTACACGGTGTCGATGATGTCGAAGAAGAAGAGGTATCGGACGCACCCTCCGACAGATCTGCGCTGGAATATGATTTCTCCTCGCAGGACCGGATTGTACGTGGCCGTATGCCAACGCTGGAAATTGTTAACGAGCGTTTTGCCCGGCATTTGCGGGTGAGCTTGTTTAACATGATGCGACGGTCTGCCGAAGTCTCTATTAACGGCATCCAGATGATCAAATTCGGCGAGTACATTCACACGCTGTTTGTACCCACGAGCCTGAACATGGTGCGCTTCCGTCCGCTGAAAGGAACGGGGCTCATCACCATGGAAGCCCGGCTGGTGTTTATTCTGGTGGATAACTTCTTCGGTGGTGATGGCCGCTATCATGCGAAAATCGAAGGTCGCGAATTTACGCCTACTGAACGGCGTATTATTCAGATGTTGCTGAAAATTATTTTCGAAGACTACAAAGAAGCCTGGGCGCCGGTCATGGACGTTTCTTTTGAGTATCTGGATTCTGAAGTTAACCCGGCCATGGCTAACATTGTCAGCCCGACTGAAGTGGTAGTTATCAGTTCTTTCCACATAGAACTGGACGGCGGCGGTGGTGACTTCCACGTGTCGTTGCCCTATTCCATGCTGGAACCTATTCGTGAATTACTCGATGCCGGTGTGCAATCTGATAAAGAAGACACCGATTTACGCTGGAGTAAGGCACTGCGTGACGAAATCCTTGACGTAAAAGTGGCATTAACCACGCATATGCTGGATGTGGACGTGCCACTGCGTCAAATTATGGAATTTAAAGCCGGGGATATCATTCCGGTGGAAATGCCGGAGCACATTACTGTGCTGATTGAAGATCTCCCAACGTTCCGGGCTAAGCTCGGACGCTCAAGGGATGCGCTGGCACTAAAAATTTCCGATAAGATCCCGCGTCCGACGTCGGTGAAATCGGAACTGCAATTATTAACCCGCGGCGGGCGCGTTATTGATAACGACGCTGAGCTGCAAGTACTTGAAGAAGATCTGTAGTGACGATCTTAGTAAGAGGGCAAAGTCATGAGTGATAATGACGGAATGGACGACTGGGCCGCAGCCATGGCCGAGCAGGCTGATGCTGAAGCTGGCGAAGGTGAAGGTGATGATGACGTTCAGGTTGCTGAATTAGATGAGCTGACCGATGACGCGCCGATTACTCAGGAAGAGAAAAAGAAACTCGATACCATTTTAGATATTCCTGTGACCATTTCTATGGAAGTGGGACGCAGCCAGATAAGCATCCGTAACCTGCTACAATTGAACCAGGGTTCCGTGGTCGAGCTGGACCGGGTGGCCGGTGAACCACTGGATGTTCTGGTAAATGGCACGTTGATTGCTCATGGAGAGGTAGTAGTGGTCAACGATAAGTTTGGTATTCGGTTAACGGATGTTATCAGTCAAATCGAGAGAATCAAAAAGCTTCGCTAAAACGCTTTCTAAAACAGGGGGTTGCATTCTGCTGCCCCTGTTATTTAGCCATCAGGCCTGTGCTCAAAGCACCCGGTCAATAACTAATCCCACGTCTGTACTGTCAATTTTCCTGTCATTGCTGGTGGTTGTCGGCATTATATTTTCCCTCGCCTGGCTTATGCGCCGGTTTAATGTCACTCATGCTGCGAACGGGCAGATGAAAGTGGTTGCCAGCATGATGGCCGGTGCCAAAGAGCGCATTATGGTTATTCAGGTGGGTGACGAGCAGCATCTCATCGGCGTGACTGCTCACAACATCAATCATCTCAGTAAACTGGAAACGCCATTAGCACCTGCCGGAAACGGACAGGAGGGTAACGGTGCAGATTTTCGTCAGAAGCTGGTTAAAGCTATGGCTGGCGCCATGAATCCGGCAGTGAAAGGAGAGGGCAATGATAAACAATAAGTGGTTGTGCCGTTTTCTGACGCTCTGTCCGGTATTATTTCTTCTGGCTCTGCCAGCCAGTGCCCAGCAGGGGATCTCTGCCGTCACTGTGACCACCAATGCGGACGGTACGCAGGATTATTCAATGACGTTGCAGGCATTGTTCATCATGTCTGCGCTGAGTCTTATTCCTGCGTTTATTATGATGATGACGTCATTTACCCGCATTATTGTAGTGTTATCCATTCTCCGTCAGGCCATTGGCCTGCAGCAGTCTCCTTCCAATCAAATCCTTATCGGCGTGAGCCTGTTTCTGTCTATGTTTATCATGACGCCGGTGTTTGAAGAGGTAAATGAGCGCGCCCTGCAACCTTATCTGAACGAGGAAATGACCTCCCGCCAGGCGCTGGAAGAAGCAGCAGAACCCATGCGGGCGTTTATGTTGTCACAAACCCGGGTGAAAGATCTGGAAACCTTTGTCCGTATTGCCGGCGATGAAGACAAGTATGATGAGCCTGCAGATGTGCCGCTGACCATTCTGATCCCGTCATTCGTGACCAGCGAGCTGAAAACCGCATTTCAAATCGGTTTCATGTTGTTTATTCCTTTTCTCATTATTGACCTGGTCGTGGCCTCCATTTTGATGGCGATGGGTATGATGATGCTGTCGCCGATGATTGTGTCACTGCCCTTTAAATTAATGCTGTTTGTACTGGTGGATGGCTGGAATCTTATATTCGGCACCCTGGCAACCAGTTTCGGCATGGGCGTGTAGGAGACAACACATGACACCAGAAGTCTTTGTTCAAATTCTCCGTGAATCCATGTTTATGGTTATCCTGCTGGTGTCAGCGGTGATTGTGCCCAGCATGATTGTGGGTCTGATTGTGGCAGTGTTTCAGGCGGCCACGTCAATTAACGAACAGACAATGAGTTTCCTGCCCAGGCTTATCGTGACCTTGCTGGCACTGGCGTGGGGAGGTAACTGGCTGGTGGAGCAACTGATGGACTTTACCTTTCATATGGTCAATCAAATCCCTCAGGTCGTCGGGTAAAGGTTACGTTCCGTGAACGTGGATTTATCTACCATTAATCAGTTTCTGGCTGATATGTTGCTGCCGTTTATGCGCATCAGCGGCATGTTTGCAGCCATGATTGGATTAAGTGCCAAATCTATTCCCCAGTCGGTGAGAGCCCTGCTGGCTATCTTTCTGACCCTGGTGATTATGCCGGTCGTTAAACCGGTACCCGTGGACGATTTGGTCGGCGTAGGATCTTTTCTGATGGTTATTCAGCAGTTGCTGATTGGAATCGCCATCGGGTTTATTTCTATGATGGTCCTGAACACCTTTGTTCTGGCAGGTCAGATCATCGCCATGCAAACCGGTCTGGGGTTTGCCTCTATTGTCGACCCGGTAAACGGAATTAACGTGCCGGCAGTCGGTCAGTTTTATCTGATCCTGGCGACGTTGCTGTTCTGGACCGTTGACGGCCATCTGGCCATGATCCAGATGATTGTTATCAGCTTTGATGCGTTTCCCATCGGCGAAGCATGGTGGACAGCAGATCAGTTCCGCGATATTGCAGAATGGGGCGGCTGGATGTTTGTGTCTGCGATTACGTTATCGCTGGCGCCCATCGTGTCACTGCTGATCGTGAACCTCGCGTTCGGGGTGATGACCAAAGCATCGCCACAGTTAAATATTTTCAGCATTGGTTTTTCCATTGCTCAAATCATGGGGTTAATCATTATCTGGATTACCCTCGATAACTTTACGTCCCACTTTGCCACCCAGTGGCAACGTGCTCAGCAATTCATGTGTGAGTTGCTGATGATCTGTCCCGTGTGAGGTAGACGATGGCTGACGAACAGGAAAAAACAGAAGACCCCACGGGGAAAAAACTCGACGACGCACGAAAAAAAGGCCAGCTTGCCCGGTCAAGAGAGTTGTCGACGACACTGGTTCTGGTGGTCAGTGGCGTCATGTTTCTTGTCATGGGGGGCACCATCGCACAGGCTATTTTCGGCATGATGAAAAACATGTTCCAGCTTTCCCGCGACCAAACCTATGACGCAACTCACATGTTTGGGGCCTGGGTTTACGGTTTTTCTGCGGTGGCAGCGCCTGTTTTACTGTACATGGTCGTGGCGATGGCCGCCGGTATTTACGGCTCTATTGCGCTGGGCGGATACAATTTCACCTGGGAATCGGCGTCGCCGAAAATGAATAAGCTGAATCCGCTTAACGGTTTTAAGCGCATGTTCGGTGTTAATGGCCTGGTGGAACTGCTTAAGTCCATTGCCAAGTTCTTCGTTATCGGTTCCATGGCGCTGGTATCGTTAATGTACTTTCAGGATGAAGCACTGCATCTTGACCTTGAGCTGTACCCGAATAATTTGTTCCACGCACTGAACATGCTCGAATGGGCGTTTTTCCTGCTGACACTGGGCATGATCCCCATCGCTATTTTTGATGTGCCGTACCAGCTGTACAAGCACAACAAAGAAATGAAAATGTCCAAGCAGGAGGTGAAAGACGAACGTAAAAATGCCGAGGGTGATCCTCAGGTGAAAGGACGTATACGTCGCCTGCAATATCAGGCTGCAGCCCGCCGGATGATGCAGGAAGTACCGAAAGCGGATGTGGTTGTGACTAACCCGACGCACTATTCCGTGGCGCTTAAATACGATGATAACGGCGGCAGAGCACCTGTGGTGGTGGCAAAAGGGATTGATGAACTGGCCATGCATATCCGTAAAATTGCCGGTGCCCATGAAGTGCCTGTTGTGCCGTCACCCATGCTGGCAAGGGCTATTTATTATTCCACTGAAGTTGAGCACGAAATTCCCCACAAATTGTTCATGTCGGTGGCACAGGTGCTGGCGTATGTGTATCAATTACGTGCATTTAAGGCGGGTAAGGGCAAACGTCCTAAACCACTTAAGAAAGACTTGCCGATACCACCTGAACTCAGAAGGTAAATCCGTCAGTACTTTTATCTACAGTAATGATGGCGTCGCGGCCTGTTTCTTTGGCCTGATATAATGCTTTGTCGATGGCTTCCAGTTCTGCGGCCATCGTATCCGGTCCGGTAACGTATCCTATCCCGCCGGATACCGTGAGCGGGCCCAATGCATAGGGAAGGGCATTTCCGGCCGCTTTGAGGGCTGCTCTGAATTTGTCTGTAGCAGCTTTTGCTTCTGTAAAATCCGCATCAGGAAATATGAGTAAAAATTCTTCACCGCCTATTCTGCCTGTAATATCGGTTTTTCTGAAATTGTCTCTGACCAGAGCACCAAAGGTACGTAATACTTCATCACCGGCAGCATGACCAAAATTATCATTTACCTGTTTGAATAAATCGATATCGAGCAGGGCGACAGCAAGCTTTTTGCCGCAGGCCCCGGCGATGTCAGCCTGTTCTTCCAGTGATTTAAAGGTATGCTGGCGGTTTAGCAGAGATGTCAGGCTGTCAGTCATCGCAATCTGTTCCAGTTTATGCTGATACCTGGCGCGCTTTTTCTGCAAAATAACCAGTGCCACGCACAGACTGAAAAGCAAAACGAGCGCCGATATCATAAAGAAGCCCCGCTGGCGCTCTGTTTTTATGCGCAACTCCTGAGCTTTCGTCATCGCTTTGAGGGCGGCATTTTCCTGACTTTTCTTATCAACGTCGAAAAGAGTCTGCAGTTTGAACAGCTTTTCAGCACTGATTTCATTCAGGCGCTTTACTTGTTTATTGCGTGCGTCTTCCAGTGTTTGATAGGCCTCGCCGTAGTTACCTAATGCCGCCTGAATTCTTGATTCCAGTATCCGTGACTCAATCACTTCTTTTGGCGTAGCAGATGCAGAAATCGTTTCTGCGCGGGCCAGTGTGTCCAGTGCGGTGCCGAAGTTGCCGGTATGATAATGGGCGTTTGATAATCCCCGTAATATATCCCCGTAATACTGTTCCGACGGCAATATTTCCTGAATCAGTATCAGCTCCCGGTAAATCGCCAGCGCCTCTGCATAGGCTTTCTTTTTCATTAGCCTGTCAGCGTCAAGAAGTTGTAATTCCACCTGCGCATTTTTGTCTGCCAGTTCCCGTGCAATGGTCATTGCTTCGTCGAAATAACGCTGCCCTGCAATTTCGTCGCCCGTAGCGAAGTGAGAAAGAGCAAGCTTATGTAACAGGTTTTGCTGATTGAC
This sequence comes from Alteromonas sp. NFXS44, assembly GCF_040148705.1. Lineage (NCBI taxonomy): Bacteria > Pseudomonadati > Pseudomonadota > Gammaproteobacteria > Alteromonadales > Alteromonadaceae > Alteromonas > Alteromonas sp. NFXS44. Next base: position 270,135 of record NZ_JAGDEA010000005.1, read on the forward strand.
CCGGTTGTGCCTGGAGACTGCAAATTCCAGCGCCTCCTGCAAATAGGGAAGGGCATTGTCGTATTGTTCAGCCTGCTGAAACACCGATGCAATAAGACCCGCTATGTGAGCAGGCGGAATTTGAGTAGCGTTCTCCGATGCAATTCTGTGGGCAATGATCAGTTTTGTCAGCGCGGCCACACGATTTTGTAGTGATTGCTGAATTAATCCCTCTGTCATTAATGCACCGATGTACAGCTGGGTGACAGTATGCTGCTGCGCCCACTCACTGACGGCAGCAACATAATGCAGCGCCAGCACCTGGCGCTCTGTCTTTTCGTAAAGTTGCGATTTTTGCAGCAGTAAACGGTGATAGAGCAACGGTTCGCCTACTTGATCTACATTTTCAAGCCCCTGTTTCAGAAGAGACTCTGAGCGGCTGAAATCACCCAGTTTCATGTAAAAGTACGACAGCAGATATTGAATAGTGGCAGGCGTATATTCGGGCAGGACATCATCAAGCATCTCTTCCAGACCGAGTACGGTTTCCTGCGGGTGCTGATGAAAAGACTTAATGACGCGGATTACCGCATCGTCGGGCGCAGATACCTGTGCCGGTGCCGCAAAGGCGCAAGAAGACATAAATATCAGGCCTGTCGCTGCAACAACAGGAAAAATATTGTTCTTAAATGCAATACGTCGCTGTTTTAACGGGTATTCCGGCACTTGTTGTCCTGAGCATGTCTCATCCGGTTTAACTATAGTTCAAAAAACAACGCCGGGCGCTTGTTGGCAAACATTTTCAAACTGGCACATTAGTTGAACTGACACTGACAGACACGAAGTAAGCGTCAATTTTCTGTTAGCGAGAGCAAATTTTATGCAGCTATCCGGCTATCTGCAGCGGTTCGACAAAAATCAGATTCAAAATATCACCAGTGGTCTGGGGGCGCCTGTCGTTTTGCTTGCGATCATGGGCATGGTTATTTTGCCAATGCCGCCCTTTCTGCTCGATGTTCTTTTCAGTTTTAACATCGCCCTCAGTCTGGTTATTATTCTTGTGGCTGTATTTACCCAAAAGCCGGTGGACTTCGGTATATTCCCCCTGGTTTTGCTGATCGCAACGGTTTTACGGCTGGCATTAAATGTAGCCTCTACGCGGGTCGTTTTGCTGTATGGTCATGAAGGCGGCGATGCTGCGGGTAAGGTAATTGAAGCCTTCGGAGCCGTGGTGATTGGTGGGAACTATGCGGTGGGGGTGGTGGTATTCGCCATCCTGCTCATAATTAACTTCAAAGTAGTGACAGCCGGTGCCGGCCGTATTTCAGAAGTCAGTGCCCGGTTTACCCTTGATGCCATGCCCGGTAAGCAAATGGCCATTGATGCCGATTTGAATGCCGGCTATATCGATCAGGATGAAGCCCGTAAGCGCCGGGAAGAAATCACCGCAGAAGCAGACTTCTATGGCTCGATGGACGGTGCGTCAAAATTCGTTAAAGGTGACGCGGTAGCCGGTTTGTTCATCATGATGATTAACATCGTCGGCGGTTTATTTATCGGCATGATTCAGCATGACTTGTCCTTCGGAAATGCGCTGGAAGTTTACACTATCCTGACCATTGGTGACGGTCTGGTTGCCCAGATCCCATCCCTGTTGTTGTCGGTGGCAACGGCAATTATCGTCACCCGCGAAAACGAAACTCAGGAAATGGGTAAGGAAATCCGGACACAGCTGGGTAATCAGCAGGCTCTGTATATTGCCGCAGCAGTGCTGTTTGTCATGGGCATTGTGCCCGGCATGCCTCACGTGGCCTTTCTGGGATTTTCTGCTATTGCTGCCGGTTATGCATACTGGCAGGGTGTACAGGCGAAGAAAGCGGCAGAAAAACCGGCTGTGCCGGCCAAAATGGAAGGCGGTGCTGACCAGCCTGCACCGGAAATCAAGGAGCTGGGATGGGATGACGTACAGCAAGTTGACACCATTGGTCTTGAAGTCGGTTACCGGCTCATTCCGCTGGTGGATAAATCACAGGGCGGCGAATTGCTGACCCGTATAAAAGGTGTGCGGAAGAAACTGTCTCAGGAACTGGGCTTTCTGGTTCCGCCGGTACACATCCGCGATAACCTTGATCTCGACCCCAATGCTTACACGATCTCCATGCTGGGGGTGACCATCGGCGATGCGCAAATCAGTCATGATGAAGAGCTGGCGATTAACCCCGGGCAAGTGTTCGGTAAGCTGGAAGGACGGGCGACTAAAGACCCCGCTTTCGGACTGGATGCCGTGTGGATACGGCCGAATCAGCGGGAGCATGCGCAAACCCTTGGTTACACAGTAGTGGATGCGGCCACCGTGGTAGCGACACATCTCAGTCAGTTACTCAGCAACAATGCCTACCAGTTACTCGGTCATGAAGAAGTTCAACAACTTCTCGATATGCTGGCGAAATCCAGTCCTAAGCTGGTGGAAGGGCTGGTACCCGATATTCTGCAGCTGAGCACCGTAGTAAAAGTACTGCAAACCTTGTTGTTCGAAGGCGTTCCCATCCGCGATATGCGTACTATCGTTCAAACCTTATCGGAATACGGCCCCCGCAGTCAGGATCCGGATGTGCTGGTATCTGCAGTGCGTATTGCGCTGAAGCGTCTGATTGTGCAGGAAATCAGTCAGGGAGCGAAAGAAGTGCCTGTCATAACTCTGGCACCAGAGTTGGAACAGATGTTGCACCAGTCACTTCAGGCAGGAGGAGAAGACGGCGCCGGCATCGAACCGGGACTGGCCGACCGGCTCCAGCAATCCCTGCAACAGGCCGCACAACAACAAGAACTGAATGGCGAGCCTGCGGTACTGTTGACGTCAGGCATGTTAAGACCTGTGCTGTCACGCTTCCTGAAGTATTCGGTAGCTGGCCTGCATGTGTTGTCTTATCAGGAAATCCCTGATGACAAACAAATCAAAATTGTCAGCTCTGTGGGTCAATAATCTGACGCCGGGTGAGTGAAGAGGTTGAGATGAAAATCAGACGGTTTTTTGGCAAAGATATGCGGGAAGCATTAAGCCAGGTAAAAGCAGAATTGGGCAGTGACGCCGTAATCATGTCGAATCGCAAAGTGGCAGACGGTATTGAGCTGGTCGCCGCTTACGATAAAGAGCCGGAAGCAAAAATAAAACTCAACACCCGCCATGACGCAGGTAAGCCTGCTGCACAGAAGGCGATGCCAAGCCTCAGCGAAATTATCGGTGACGACGGTCCGGATACCTTACGGGCGTTGCTTGAAAAGCAGGCTGCAGAAAAAGCTGCGGCTGCCGGAAGTGACCGTCAGAACCCTGCAGTTTCTCCTGCACCACAAACATCGTCTGCCTTCGCCGGAGATCCCCGTGGAGTCAATCCACAACCCGCTGCATCTCATGACGAAGAGGCGTTTTCATTTGCTGATGTATTTTCTGCAAAAGAACAAAAGCCTGCACCGGTATCTCAGATGAATCCCGACTTTAGAGCGGCGGAAAGTCAGCAGTCTGCCGGTGCCCCGGCCAGTGAGCTGGATGCGATAAAAGAGGAGCTGGCCTCTCTTCGCAGCGTTTTACAATATCAGGTCGCAGACTTGATGGATGCGAAAAAGCAGCGTCAGCGTCCCGTACACAGCTATCTGACTCAGTGTTTAACCGGTATGGGGCTGAGTGCTTCACTGGCTGAGCAACTGGTGCACTACACCCCTTCTCAATACACCGAGCGGGAAGCGTGGATTTATCTTCTCAACCTTTTGGCTAATCGCCTTAATGTTTCCGGTAATGATATCCTGACCCAAACCGGTGTGGTTGCTCTTGTTGGTCCAACGGGAACAGGCAAAACCACGACTGTTGCTAAATTAGCAGCACGCTATGCGCAAAAATACGGTGCTGATCAGGTGGCTATGATCACTATCGATACCTACCGTATTGCCGCTTATGAACAGCTGGCAACGTATGGCAAAATTATTGGCTGTACCACAAGGAAGGCGCAAAGCAGTGAAGAATTAGCCGAACTTCTCTTCCAGTTACGCCATAAGCGTCTAATATTAATAGACACGGCTGGTTTCAGTCAGCGCGACAGTCGTTTAATAAAGCAACTTGGTCAATTTAATCACGGACAAATGCAACCTGTCCGTAAATACCTGGTTGCGCAGGCAAATACCCAATATCCTGCATTGCAACGCATCATTGAAGCGTATAATTCCGTTAAGCTTGACGGATGTATCTTCACGAAAGTTGATGAATGCTACAGTTTGGGTGAGGTTTTAAGTGTTGCTGTTGAACAGCAATTGCCAGTTAGTTATGTGACCGACGGGCAGCAGGTACCTGAAGATATTAAAGTTGCTGATGCAAAATCTCTCGTATCTGCCGCTGCAAAGCTTTATAAAAAGTACGGTTTGAATCATACTAAGCGTAATCATGAAGTTAATTCAGTTCAGGCAGTATGATCGAAGATCAAGCGAGTAGCTTACGAAAGATGAATCAATCACGCCTCATAAAGGTTATTGCCGTTACCGGCGGCAAAGGTGGTGTTGGTAAAACCAATATTACATTAAACACGGCGATTGCTATGGCCAAGCAAGGTAAGCGGGTCATGGTACTCGATGCCGATTTAGGATTAGCGAACGTTGACGTCATGCTGGGTCTGCGTGTTGAGAAGAACCTTTCTCACGTATTATCCGGTGAATGCACACTTGATGATGTTCTGGTAACCGGACCTCACGGTATTAAAATCGCTCCGGCGACTTCAGGTACTCAGGCAATGACTGAGTTATCGCCCACAGAACATGCCGGATTAATCCGTGCTTTCAGTGAGTTGCGGTCGCAGATTGACGTGCTGATTGTAGATACCGCTGCCGGTATTTCCGATATGGTACTGAGTTTCTCCCGTGCCTCGCAGGACATCATGGTCGTGGTTTGTGACGAACCGACTTCTCTGACCGATGCCTATGCACTGATTAAAATATTGAACCGTGAACACGGCGTGTTCCGGTTCAAAATAGTGGCAAACATGGTTCGGGACATCCGTGAAGGGCAGGAATTATTCAGTAAATTATCAAAAGTGACAGGCAGATTCCTGGATGTGGCACTAGAATTGGTGGCAACTGTGCCTTTCGACGAAAATATTCGTCGGGCAGTCAGAAAGCAAACCGCTATTGTGGATGCATTTCCCGGTTCTCCTGCGGCCGTCGCGATTAGTCAGTTAGCCACCAAAGCGCTTAACTGGCCGGTACCGGCTCAGCCGGGTGGTCACCTGGAATTTTTCATTGAACAACTGGTGACGAAGCAAGCAGTAGGAAGCCAACGTTGAATAGTAAAGCGGCAGCTTACCAGCAGCAGACCGACAAGTCGCAGCTGGTCGAGCGCCATGCATCCCTTGTAAAACGCATTGCCCATCACCTGATGGCGCGTTTGCCTGCCAGTGTGCTGGTGGATGACCTGATTCAGGCAGGGATGATCGGATTGCTGGAAGCAGCCAGAAATTTCGACGGCTCGAAAGGGGCCAGTTTCGAAACCTTCGCAGGTATCCGTATTCGTGGTGCTATGCTGGATGAAATCCGTAAGGGCGACTGGACACCCCGTTCAGTGCATAAAAATAGCCGTGCTATTACGGAAGCCATAACACAAGTTGAAAGAGAAACTGGCAGAGACGCGCGTGATACAGAAATTGCTGCTAAGCTAAATGTCAGTATTAATGATTATCATCAAATGCTTAACGAGGTGAATGCCGGTAAACTTGTCGGTATTGAAGACCTGGGTGTGTCAGAAGATGTAATCAGCACAGAACAGAATAAAGGTAATGATTCACCCCTCGAAGATTTAATGCAGGGGGCGTTTCAAAAGGCGTTGGCGCATGCCATCACAACATTACCTGAACGGGAAGCAATTGTACTGTCCCTGTACTATGATGAAGAACTGAATTTACGTGAAATCGGTGAAGTTCTTGAAGTCAGTGAGTCAAGGGTCAGCCAGATTCATAGCCAGGCCATGTTAAAACTAAAAGCCCGAATGCAATCATGGCAGGCAGAAGAATAAAACATACTAATATTAATAACGATTGATAATCCTCACCGGAGGCTATTTTGGACAAGAGTATGAAAATTCTTGTAGTAGACGACTTCTCTACTATGAGACGAATCATAAAGAACCTGCTTAAAGATCTTGGATTTTCCAATATTCAGGAAGCTGACGATGGAAGTACGGCCCTCCCCATGCTCCAGCAAGGCGACTTTGAATTTGTCGTGACCGACTGGAACATGCCAGGTATGCAGGGTATCGACCTGTTACGCGCTATTCGTGCAGACGACAAACTCAAGCACTTGCCAGTATTGATGGTGACAGCTGAAGCGAAAAAAGAGCAAATCGTTGCTGCAGCACAGGCAGGTGTAAACGGATATGTTGTGAAGCCTTTCACAGCCGCTACACTTAAGGAAAAACTCGATAAGATTTTTGAGCGTTTAGGTTGATCCAGCCGCTCCCGCCAGAGAAGAGGATTACTGGATGTCTCCTACTAAAAAAGTCCCTATTTCGCTCGAAGAAGCAAAACAGCTGGTAGCATATCTTGAGCAGGGCGATGACGACTCCGCCAGCGCCCTGCTTGAAGCCGTATCTGCCAAAGAGTCTGTCGAACTTTTTGCTGAAGTTGGCAAACTTACCCGTCAACTTCATGACGCCCTCAACACCTTCCAGTTAGACGAGCGTATTGCTGGTCTGGCTAATGATGATATTCCTGATGCGCAAACGCGTCTCACCTACGTAATTGAAGAAACTGAAAAAGCGGCTAATACTACAATGGACGCTGTAGAGTCCTGTATGCCCATTGCTGAATCTTTATCAGACCGGATCACAGCCCTTGAGCCTGAATGGCAAAAGCTTATGACCCGTCAGATTGAGCTCGGTGAATTCAAGAGTTTATGTATGGATATCGACGCCCTGTTTAAGGACGTGTCGAAAGATTCTTCTAAACTTAATAGCCTTTTGACCGAAGTATTAATGGCACAGGGTTATCAGGATTTGACAGGCCAGGTTATTCGCAGAGTGATTGACCTGGTGAAAGAAGTCGAAGACAGCCTTGTGAACATGCTGACCGTGTTCGGTGAAAGGGATGCACCTGTTAAAGCACAGAGCACCACGAACAAGCCGGACGCTGTTGAAGCGGAAGGGCCAATCATGAACGCTGAGAAGCGGGATGACGTAGTACAAGGCCAGGATGACGTGGATGATCTCCTGTCGAGCCTTGGTTTTTAGGGGAGCGAATGAATGTCGTTTGATGTTGATGAGGATATATTACAGGACTTTCTGGTCGAAGCCGGAGAAATCTTGGAACAATTACAGGAACAGTTAGTTGACCTGGAGAATAATCCGGAAGACGCTGACCTCCTCAACGCGATTTTCCGTGGATATCACACGGTAAAAGGTGGCGCAGGTTTCTTATCTTTGACTGAACTGGTTGAGATTTGTCACGGCGCAGAAAACGTCTTTGACGTAATGCGTAATGGCCAGCGTACACTGACGCCGGAATTAATGGATGTCATTCTGCAAGCGACAGACGTCGTAGTGGAAATGTTTGAGCGGGTAAAAGCCCGTGAACCACTCGAAGCCGCTGATTCAAATCTTGTTGATGTTCTGCATAAGTTGAGCAAGCCTGAAGCCCCCGGCGAAAATATTTTTGGCGGGGAAACGGCAGCACCTGCAGAAGAAGTGCCGGTAGCAGAAGAGCCTGAGCTGATTGTTGAAGAGGTACCGGTTGCACCGGAAGCCGCCGCTGTTGCAGAGCCTGCCGGCGATAACAGCATTGAAGATATCAGCGAAGATGAATTTGAAGCGTTACTGGACCAGCTACATGGTTCCGGTGCGCCCGGCAGACCGTCAGCAGATGCAACTGCTAAGCCGGCAGCTCCTGCACCCGCTCCGGCAGCAGCCGCTGGTGGAGATGGTAAAGATATCACCGATGATGAATTTGAGGCTCTGTTAGACGAGCTTCACGGTAAAGGACAGTTCGGTGGCGATGCCGCACCTGCCGCTACACCAGCGGCCGCAGCACCCGAAGCGAAACAGGCTGCAGCCGGTTCTGATGGTGACGAAATCACCGATGACGAATTTGAGGCTTTGCTTGATCAGTTACACGGTAAAGGTCAGGGGCCCGGCATTGCCGGTGGTGTTGAAGTCGACACTCAGGCAACCAAAGCCGTTCAGGCTGCCAAAGCGGAACAGTCTAAACCTGCTGAGCCTGCCAAGCCGGCTCAACCTGCTAAAGCTGCAGCACCTGCCCCGGCCGCAAAAGCGGCTCCGGCTGCGCCAGCCGCACCCGCTGCACCTTCTAAGCCCGCAGCGCCTGCTGCTAAAGCTGCACCTAAGAAGGAAGAAAAGGCCCCGCAGGCAGAAACTACTGTTCGTGTAGACACCAAACGACTTGACCAGATTATGAATATGGTCGGTGAGTTAGTGCTGGTTCGTAACCGCTTGTTAAGCCTTGGTATCAATACCAATGACGAAGATATGTCGAAGGCTATCGCGAACCTGGATGTGGTGACCGGTGATCTTCAGGGCGCGGTAATGAAAACCCGCATGCAGCCCATCAAGAAAGTCTTCGGTCGTTTCCCCAGGGTTGTCCGCGACCTTGCCCGGAGCCTGAAAAAAGAAATTACTCTTGAGCTTGAAGGGGAAGAAACGGATCTGGATAAAAACCTGGTTGAGGCGCTGGCCGATCCCCTGGTTCACCTGGTGCGTAACTCCGTCGACCATGGTATTGAAATGCCGGATGACCGTGCTAATGCGGGTAAACCGCGCATGGGTACAGTGAAACTGGCAGCTTCACAGGAAGGTGATCATATCCTGCTTACTATCACCGATGATGGTAAAGGGATGGATCCGGAAAAGCTGAAAGAAATCGCTATCAGTCGTGGCGTGCTTGATGCTGATGCCGCCGCCCGTATGTCTGATGTGGAAGCGTTTAATCTGATATTCGCGCCGGGCTTCTCTACCAAGACAGAGATCAGTGATATCTCCGGTCGTGGTGTGGGCATGGACGTGGTTAAAACCAAAATCAACCAGCTGAATGGTACTGTAAATATTGATTCTCATCTGGGTAAAGGTACCCGGTTAGAAATCAAAGTACCGTTAACGCTGGCAATCCTGCCAACTCTGATGATTGTTGTCGGTCAGCAAACCTTTGCATTGCCATTGGGTGCTGTTAACGAAATTATCAATATGGACATCAAGAAAACCAATACGGTAGATGGTCAGTTGACGATGATCGTCCGCTCTAAGGCTATCCCGCTATTCTTCCTTGGTGAATGGCTTATCCGCGGCCCGAAAAATATCGAGAAAGAAAAAGGTCATGTTGTTGTAGTTCAAATCGGTACGCAGCAGGTGGGCTTCGTGGTGGATGCATTGATTGGTCAGGAAGAAGTGGTGATCAAGCCACTGGATGCCTTGTTACAAGGTACACCGGGTATGGCTGGTGCAACCATTACATCGGATGGCGGAATCGCGTTAATTCTTGATATCCCGAGTCTTCTTAAGCGATATGCGCGCAGGTCATAGTCGCAATTAAAGGAACATCATTACTATGGCTTTTAAAGTCCTTGTTGTGGACGATTCGACGTTTTATCGTCGTCGTGTACGCGAAATTCTGGATGAGGACAGAGAACTCGAGGTTGTTGGCGAAGCCAAAAACGGTGAAGAAGCACTGGATATGCTGATTAAGTTGTCACCCGACGTAGTGACAATGGATGTGGAAATGCCGGTGATGGATGGCATTTCCGCTGTAAAAGCGATCATGCAGAAACGCCCTGTACCCATTCTCATGTTTTCGTCTCTGACACACGCCGGCGCCCAGGCAACTCTGGATGCGCTGGAGGCCGGTGCGCTGGATTTTCTGCCAAAGAAATTTGAGGAAATTTCTAAAGAGCGTAAAGAAGCTGTTGGCTTACTACGGACCAAGGTGCGTTTACTGGCGAGACGGGGAGTTGGCATACGCCGCCCTGTTATCTCCAGACAAGAGCCTGTGGCAAAGCCCGCTCCTCCAATGCCTGCCAATGCCCCCAAGTCGACGTTTTTTAAAAGCTCGTCTATTCTCACCGGACGCACTGAGACCGCATCCCAGCCTACTGTTTCTAAAGTTAAGGCATCAGGAAAACGGTATAAATGTCTTGCCATCGGGGCTTCTACAGGTGGTCCGGTGGCACTGCAGAAAGTGCTGTCAGGGCTGCCGGCTAACTTTCCTTATCCGATTTTATTGGTTCAGCATATGCCCGGCACGTTTACAAATGCGTTTGCCCAGCGGCTGAACAATAACTGCGAGATTTCGGTAAAAGAAGCTGAACACGGGGATATACTTAAACCCGGTTGTGCCTATCTTGCGCCCGGGGGCAAGCAAATGGTGGTGGAGTCTATGTCACTGCCAAATATTGTTATCCGTGATGCCCATGAACATGAGAAAGATACCTACAAACCCAGTGTGGATATTACACTTAACAGTCTGGTGGATATTTACGGCGGCGATGTACTGAGTATTATTCTGACGGGCATGGGATCTGATGGACGTGAAGGCTGTGAAGCACTTCACCGTAAAGGCGCCAAAGTGTGGGCGCAGGATCAGGACACCTGTGTGGTATACGGTATGCCACAGGCGGTAGCGAAAGCGAACATCGCAGAAAAGAGCATAGCCATTGATAACATCGCTTCGTGCATACTCACGGAAATGATGCAGAAATAGCTCAGTCAGCAGGAGTTGAAGGTTGAAAATATGGACGATTGCTAACCAGAAAGGCGGGGTAGGGAAGACCACTACCACCGTGACGCTGGGCGGCATTCTGGCGCAACAGGGAAAGCGCGTTCTGCTTATTGATACCGACCCTCATGCATCGCTGAGTTATTATTTTGGTATGGATGCCGAGGAGCTAAATGCTTCTGTTTACGATATTTTTATTAATCATGAACAGATTACTGCCGATAGAGTGCTTGACTGTTTATGTCCGACAAAATTAGACAGTCTGTATATTTTGCCTGCCTCAATGGCACTTGCCACGCTGGACAGGCAAATGGGTATGCAAAACGGTATGGGGCTTATTCTCAAGAAAGCACTGGATACTGTACGCAACGAATTTGACTACGTATTGCTGGATTGTCCGCCGGTTCTGGGCGTGTTGATGGTTAATGCGCTGGCTGCATGCCATAAAGTCATTGTGCCCGTGCAGACCGAATTTCTGGCATTAAAGGGCCTTGACCGGATGATCCATACACTTGAGATTATGGGTCGTTCTTTAAGAAAAGAATTTGATACATTGATAGTGCCGACTATGTTTGACCGCCGGACTAATGCGGCCATCCAGGCACTACAAAAACTGAACGAAGATTACGGTGATAAGGTTTGGCACGGGATGATTCCTGTGGATACCCGCTTCCGTGATGCCAGCCAGGCGCAGTCGCCTGCGTCTGTTGTCTATCCGAAAGCACGGGGCGTTTACGCCTACACCAAATTGTTAGATGAACTGGAGCAGTGAGTCACCTATGAGTAAAAGTACGCCCTTCGCCCGCGAAGATGTGATGCAGGCGTATCTCGACAGCTTGTTACAAAGTCCGGAAGATCCGGCTGAAGTAACGGCTAACACTGCCCGTTTGCTGGAACAGGCCACGGCGGACATTATCGCCAAAGAACCTGTGGTTGCTCCTGTGGCTGAGCCGGTCATAGCGCCGCCAGTCACTGATGATGTTACGGAGACGGCCGTTGAACAACTGAGCGGGGCAGTACCTCCGCCGGTCAAAACCACGCCTGTGAAAGACATGCTGGAAAATCGTTTTCAGGCATTGTTTTTTGAAGTGGCGGGGTTAACGCTGGCTGTACCGCTTATCACTTTAGGTGGCATTCACCGGATTGAAAAAGTGGGTGGGCTGATAGGAAAACCCAAATGGTTCAAGGGCGTAATGCTTCATCGTGATCAAAAAATAAACGTTGTCGATACTGCAATGTGGGTTATGCCAGAAAAATACGACCAAAATCTCGCAGAAACGCTAAACTATCAGTATCTTATTATGTTAGGGGACAGTTTGTGGGGCTTAGCCAGCGACAAACTGGTCAACACCGTTACACTGACCAGGGACGAGGTAAAATGGCGCGAGTCAGGAGGCAAGCGTCCATGGTTAGCGGGCATGGTAAAAGAAAAAATGTGTGCGTTAATAGACGTATATCAGTTAATCGCAATGCTAAATAGCGGCTTAGGCAGTAACGACCAGACGCCATAGCCCGGGGAGCCAGGTTCATGAATGACAAGAGCACAACGAATAACGCGCCGGATAACGATCAGGTGCTTCAGTGGGTTACCTATCGTTTAGGTGACGAAACTTACGGTATTAACGTAATGCAGGTTCAGGAAGTATTACGCTATACCGAAATTGCACCTGTTCCCGGTGCGCCGGATTATGTGTTAGGCATTATCAATCTGCGTGGTAATGTTGTGACGGTTATTGATACCCGCGCCCGCTTTGGCCTTATGCCAACCGATATTACCGACAACACACGGATTGTAATTATTGAATCCGATGAGCAGGTTGTCGGCATCCTGGTAGACAGCGTTGCCGAAGTGGTTTACCTGAAATCATCTGAAATTGACAGTGCGCCTAACGTGGGTACTGAAGAGAGCGCCAAGTTCATTCAGGGCGTGAGCAACCGCGATGGTGAATTGCTGATTCTTGTAGATCTTAATAAGCTTCTCAGTGATGACGAGTGGGATGAACTGAGCAGTCTGTAATGTCATGCAGCGCCTGCTAATCCGGCGGGCGCTTGTCAATGCCTGTATCTTCGCTGCGCTGTTCAGCGCGCGCTATTATCAAAGGGAGAAAACACATCAATATGGACGTGCCGGCACTATCTTTACTCGCTGTTGCTACAGGGTTACTCGCCGTCATTGCTGTTATATGGATGTATTTTTTCTTCAACCGTCAGTTTAAACAACTCGACGATACTGTCCGCTATCAAAAAGAACACATCGATACCCTGCAACTGGAAATTAATGACCTGGAAAACCAGAACGGTGAAATGCAAACCCGTTCGATGGTACAGGGCAAACACATGCGGGAGCTGGCAGATCAATGCACACAACTCGAAAACCAGCTACGTGAAGTAAAAAGTCAGGACCCGTCCATGCGCTTATATACCCGCGCCGCTGAGCTGGTCAAAGCCGGCGCTGACGTCGAAGAGGTGATGCAAGCCTGCGACCTGCCCCGTGCAGAAGCCGAGCTGCTTATCAGCATGCATCGTCAGCGCAGCTAACGGTAAGTTTTCTCTTCTACCAGAGTTAGACTAATGTTTTGAGCCGTTTAGACGTCCAGCCGTAAAGATGTTGACATCTATCGGGATTCAGCCACAATAACGTTATTATCCGTTAATTGTTGGAGCTGCCATGCCTATTTGTATTCCCGAACAACTTCCCGCGCAGGATGTGTTGTCAGGTGAGAATATCTTCACTATGGACAGCACCCGCGCAGCGACACAGGATATTCGCCCCATGGAAGTGGGGATCCTGAATCTCATGCCCAATAAAATTGAAACGGAAGTGCAAATATTACGTTTGCTGTCTAACACACCTCTGCAGGTGAACGTGAACCTGATCCGCGTAGACAAATTAGCGCCAAAGCACACGCCTCAATCTCACATGGACGCCTTCTATCACGACTTTTCTGAAATTGCTGATAAGAAATACGACGGTTTAATCGTAACAGGTGCACCGCTGGCTCACTTGCCTTATGAGGAAGTGAAATACTGGGATCAGATGACAGAGATTTTGGAGTGGGCACAACGTAATGTGCAATCCACACTCTATCTGTGCTGGGCTGCACATGCGGCGATGTATCATTTCTACGGCGTGCAGAGAAAACTCAGGGAAACCAAACTTTCTGGTGTGTTTGAGCATAAAGTGCTCGACCCTTATAACGAGTTGCTGAGAGGTTTCGATCCGGTTTTTTATGCGCCTCATTCCCGTTTCGGGTATATTGACTCCGGTGAATATAACAGTGTTGAAGGTTTGAAGGTCATTACGGAATCTGATGAGGCGGGTGCATACACCATCGCATCTGAAGATAAGCGTATGGTGTTTGTTACCGGGCATCCTGAATACGACCCGGAAACTCTGCATGACGAGTATTTCCGTGATTTACAGGCGGATGCCCATCCGGCAGTGCCGGCTAACTACTTTACAGACGATGACCCCGCAAAAGCGCCTTTAGTTCGCTGGCGCTCCCATGGTAGTCTGCTGTTCAATAACTGGCTGAACTACTATGTTTATCAGACAACACCTTATGATTTGAGTCAGCTGGCTGAGAAACCCCGGCCAAAGAGGTAATAAGTGACATCAGGTACAAAACAACAACTTCTGGATGCAGCGGCAAATCGCGTTTTGATTCTGGACGGTGCCATGGGTACTATGATTCAGGAGCACAAACTGGAAGAAGCCGATTATCGTGGTGAGGCATTTGCTAACTGGCATTGCGATGTAAAAGGCAATAACGATTTGCTGGCGATTACACAGCCGGACATTATTTATAATATCCATTGTGCTTATCTTGAAGCCGGTGCAGATATCATTGAAACCAATACGTTCAATGCTACCACCATCGCCATGGCTGACTACGACATGGAAGCGCAGTCGAAAGACATTAACCTTGCTGCTGCTAAGCTGGCCCGTAAAGCCTGTGATGAATTTACTGCAAAAACACCGGATAAGCCCCGGTATGTGGCAGGGGTCCTCGGCCCCACAAACCGCACAGCGTCAATTTCACCGGATGTTAACGACCCCGGCAAGCGGAATGTAAGCTTTGACGAGCTGGTAGAAGCCTACATCGAGTCCACAGAAGCGCTGTTAGATGGCGGTTCAGATATCATCTTGATAGAAACTATCTTTGATACCCTGAATGCCAAAGCGGCAGTATTCGCGGTAGAAACCGTATTTGAGAAACGTGGTGAGCGCGCACCGGTGATGGTATCAGGTACTATTACCGATGCATCGGGAAGAACCTTGTCAGGACAAACTGCTGAAGCGTTTTACTATTCCATGCGTCATGTATCGCCGGTTTCCATGGGCCTCAACTGTGCATTGGGTCCGGATTTACTGCGTCAGTACGTCGAAGAAATCAGTAATATTTCTGAATGCCTGGTCTCGGCTCACCCCAATGCCGGTTTACCCAATGAGTTTGGTGAATATGATTTGGGCGCAGAAGAAATGGCAGCACACATTAAAGAATGGGCAGAGTCGGGCCTGGTGAATGTGGTAGGTGGTTGTTGCGGCAGTACACCTGAACATATCCGTGCCATGGCCGAAGCGGTAAAAGACGTGAAACCACGTACCGTACCGGTTTTTGAACCTAAAATGCGCCTTTCCGGGCTAGAACCTTTTGTTCACTAAGGTGTTATTGTGACAGCAGAGTTTTCAACCTTTATTAATGTCGGTGAACGGACAAACGTTACCGGATCGGCCGCATTCAAACGCTTAATTTTAAATGCTGAGTACGAGAATGCCCTCGATGTAGCCCGCCAGCAGGTGGAAAACGGTGCGCAGGTGATAGACATCAACATGGACGAAGCCATGTTAGATTCTGTTGAGGCCATGCGTACGTTTTTGAACCTCATTGCTTCAGAACCTGATATTTGCCGTGTTCCGATCATGATTGACTCATCAAAGTGGGAAGTCATTGAAACCGGACTCAAGTGTGTTCAGGGAAAGGCGATTGTGAACTCAATCAGCCTGAAAGAGGGGAAAGAGCAGTTTGTTCATCAGGCTAAACTGATCAAGCGCTACGGTGCCGCAACGGTGGTCATGGCGTTTGATGAAACCGGCCAGGCCGATACCAAAGCGCGTAAAATTGAGATTTGTCAGCGCAGCTACAAAGTGCTTACCGAAGAGGTCGGATTCCCGCCGGAAGATATCATTTTCGACCCGAATATTTTTGCTGTCGCGACAGGCATTGAAGAACATAACAATTATGCGGTGGACTTTATCGAAGCCACCCGCGTTATCCGTCAGACCTGTCCTTACGCCCATATCAGCGGTGGACTATCAAATATTTCATTCTCGTTCCGGGGCAATAACCCGGTACGTGAAGCCATGCACTCGGTGTTTTTGTATCACGCTATCCGCGCGGGTATGGATATGGGCATTGTGAATGCCGGTCAGCTGGAAGTGTATGATCAGATCCCTGAAGAACTCCGTGAGGCAGTGGAAGATGTGATCCTGAACCGTCGTGAAGACGGCACTGAGCGTTTGCTGGACATCGCACCCAAATACCAGGGGGATGGCAAAGCCGCGGCGGCAGAAGATCTCACGTGGCGTGAGCAGCCGGTGAACAAGCGGCTCGAACATGCGCTGGTTAAAGGCATCACCGATTACATCATTGAAGATACTGAAGAAGCCAGACTGGCGGCTGAACGTCCGCTGCACGTAATTGAAGGGCCGTTAATGGACGGCATGAACGTGGTGGGCGACCTGTTCGGTGAAGGTAAAATGTTTCTGCCTCAGGTGGTGAAGTCTGCCCGGGTGATGAAAAAAGCGGTTGCTCACCTGCAACCGTTTATCGAAGCAGAAAAGGACGGCAAGTCATCGAGCAACGGTAAAATTCTGATGGCTACCGTTAAGGGCGACGTGCACGATATCGGCAAGAACATCGTTGGCGTGGTACTGCAATGTAACAATTTCGAAGTAGTAGATTTGGGCGTCATGGTGCCCTGCGCTACGATTTTGCAGGTGGCCAAAGACGAAAACGTGGATATGATCGGGTTATCAGGTCTTATAACCCCGTCGCTGGACGAAATGGTACACGTGGCCAAAGAAATGGAGCGCCTGGGATTAGATTTACCACTGCTTATAGGCGGTGCGACGACATCCAAAGCCCATACTGCGGTGAAAATTGAGCAAAACTACAGCCATCCGGTAGCTTATGTACCTAATGCAAGCCGTGCCGTGGGTGTGTGCCAGAAGCTGATTAACCCTGAGTCCCGCAAAGTCTTTGAAAAAGAACTGTCAGACGAATACGAAAAAGTACGGGCCCAGCATGCCCGGAAACAACCCCGCAGTAAGCCGGTTACGCTGGCAGAAGCACGGGCTAATGCGTATGAGCCGGACTTCTCTGTTCTGCCTGTAAAGCCCAGAACGCCGGGCGTAACACCTGTGTCCGTCGATTTGGCGACACTAAGAGATTATATCGACTGGACACCTTTCTTTTTAACCTGGTCACTGGCCGGTAAATTCCCCCGCATTCTTGATGATGAAGTGGTGGGTGAGCAGGCAAAAGAGCTGTATGCCGATGCCAATAAAATGCTGGATAAAGTCATTGCTGATGGCAGCCTGCAGGCAAAAGGGGTAATCGGTTTATTCCCTGCTAACCGGGTTGGCGATGATATTGAAATTTATCAGAATGATAACCGCGATGCCGTGCTGGGCGTTTCCCGTCATTTGCGTCAGCAAACATTTAAAGACAAGTTTGCCAACTATTGTCTGGCAGACTTCGTTGCTGAGAAGCAAAGTGGAATTGCTGACTACATCGGTGCGTTCGCTGTTACCGGCGGGATCGGTGAAGACGAACTCGCTGAGTCCTACAATAAAGCCGGAGACGATTACAACGCTATCATGGTGAAAGCTGTGGCTGACCGTTTGGCAGAAGCGTTTGCCGAATATCTGCACGAGCAGGTGAGAAAAGACTACTGGGGCTTTGCGCCTGATGAGCACTTCGACAACGATGCGCTCATCCGCGAGAAGTACCTGGGGATTCGTCCTGCGCCAGGTTATGCAGCCTGTCCTGAACACACTGAGAAGCAGTTGATTTGGGATTTGCTCGATGCGGAAGCGCATACCACCATGAAGCTGACTGAAAGTTACGCTATGTGGCCGGGAGCAGCAGTATCAGGCTGGTATTTCTCGCACCCTGAATCCAAATATTTCGCAGTGGCAAAAATTCAGCGTGATCAGCTTGAAGATTACGCACAGCGCAAAGGCTGGAGCACAGAAGAAGCCGAAAAATGGTTAGCGCCGAATCTGGATGATTAACCTGCCTGACAGCCGGAGTCACTTATGACTGATGAACTGCCTTTCTCACAGGCATGCGAAAATAACAAAGGGCCCATTTCTGCCATTTTGGAAGTGGCCCTGAGTCAATGTAAGCGTGTGCTTGAGGTGGGCAGTGGCACTGGACAGCATGCGGTGCACTTTGCACCCTTGTTACCTCACCTGATATGGCAGACCAGTGAACAGCCGCAGTATCACGAAGGGGTACTGAAATGGATAGCTGCGTATCCGTCTAAAAATTTGCTACCTCCGCTTAACCTCACCGTGGGCAAAGACAGGTTGCCTTTTTCTGAATATGACGGTGTTTATTCAGCGAATACTGCTCATATTATGCAGAAAGCCGAAATTAAAATGATGATGCAGAGCCTGTCTGAATCACTGCCGCAAGGTGCAGTATTTTGCCAGTATGGCCCATTTACCGACAACGGTGCATTCAGCAGCGAGAGTAACAGAGAGTTTCATCAGCATCTGATAGCCAGTGGCTATGGCGGTTACCGGGATATACAGGAATTGCAGGCATGGGCGCCGGCACTCACGCTGGAGAAAATTCATGAAATGCCGGCGAATAATTTGTTATTGCAGTGGGTAAAAAACTGAACGCCGGGTCTGTTCAAAAATCATTGAAAAACGGTGCCCCGGCACCGTTTTTTTTATGTCGTCAAATCAATTCTTTTTTCTACAATAACAGGCACACCGTTTCGCACTGCAGAAATGCGCACTCTTACCCGTTTATCGTCGCCGCTGCCACTGCGATACTGAATTTGCTTGTCTTCTTTCAGGCGGGTGAGATAAAGACTGTCTCTTCCCATTATCCTTACGCCTTTGCCGGCAATAATGTCAGCTTTTACATTATGATAATCAGGATGGACTTCATAGCTCAGTAACAGGTTGGCGCGGTTAAAGGCATCATTAGATACTGACAGCGAAACCTGGATAGGGGCCTGTGCCGGCGGACTGAAATGCTGCAACATGACCGGATGCAACGCAGGCTTCAACGGCGGAAACTGAGGAATGTTATTTTCCGTCGGCTCATGGAACTGACAGCTTATCGCATCGGCCGCCATTAAGCTGAGAATGGCTGTCAGACAGTAAATTTTTTTGTTCATAGTGAGGGCTCTGATTAAGTTATAAAGGCGCATGTGCGCCGGTCCTGAGCCTGAAAATGCAAAGCATGAACCCGTTGTCAGTGGCAAACTGCTTTGGTTCTGCAAAAGAATTAATTTATTATATTTCTACTGTATAACCTTAAACCAGCAAAGCCGGAGGGTAAAGTGCTACCGGTTAAGCTTTATCGATGAATGATTAACATCCGACGTATTTTCAGCCGTTTCAGAGCGCAACCCGCAGCGGTGGTGGTGGCAGGAACTGACTATCCGTCATACCAGCTGGCGACCAGAATTCAGCAAAATCCTGCGTTTCATCTGGCTTATTTTATGAATGAAGAGCCCTGGCATCACCGCACCTTTATTTTGGGTGTTGAGCTGCGTTACGCCACTGAGCTGCTTTCTCTGGTGAAAAAACACGATATAAAAGCCGTGTTTTGTGCCTGCGAAGATGATTATCACAGCTGGCTTTCAGATATGGGAACGGCGCTGACCCAACATCATTGTCAGGTATTGCTGTGCCGCCCGGGTGAAACGCCGCAACTGCCAGCCGTTTAAAGCGTATCTGTCAGTTTCTTTTTAATTGGCATGCTGCCCCTGCTCAGGGCGTACCTAACGCTCTGGCGAGTCCGATAAAGGCTCTGATAAACGGTGCATCAGCATCACTCTTTCTGAACCCCATGTGCAGTGACTTGGCGATACCGTTTTTTCCCGGCCTGACAGTTGTCAGATTTAAGTTGCCGTCCTGCTCTTCAATCAGCCATTTAGGCAGTGCACCGATGCCCCGGCCGGCACTGATCATTTGCAACATGATTTCAGTGGTTTCAATGGTTTTGTGCTTTTTCACTGTACAGCCCGCAGGCGTCAGAAAGTGGGAAAAGATGTCCAGTCTGGAAGGCTCTACCGGATAGGTCAGTAAGGTTTCTTCTGCCAGCGCTTCTGGCGGTACCCATTCACTGGCTGCCAGTCTGTGGTCGCGGCTCATTACCAGCACCTGCTCATAGCCGAATACCGGCTCGTATTGCAAAGAAGGCAGGTGAAGAGGGTCAGGTGTTAAAAGCAGATCAATATCATAGCCGTGTAGTGCCTGCAGGCCTCCGAACGTAAACTTTTGACGTACGTCTACATCTACCCCCGGATAATCCGCCAGAAACGGTTTGACGACCTTCAGGAGCCATTGATAGCAGGGATGGCATTCCATACCGATGCGCAGCACGCCTTGTTTACCCGAGGCGATCTGACGCAGCTGTTCTTCTGTGTGCTCAAACTGGGGTAACAGCCGGTGGGCAAGATTAAGTACTGCATTGCCCGCATCCGTCAGTCGCAGTCGTCTGCCATCTTTTTCCCATAGTGGTGCACCGCTGTGCTGTTCCAGCTTTTTCATACTATGACTCAGTGCAGACTGGGTGAGATGCAGATGTCCGGCGGCTTCTGTGAGCGTGCCATAGTCATAAATGGCAGCAATAATTTTGAGGTGTTGACGGTCTAACATAGCGCGAATGACTAAATTTCACTGATTTTGCTAAATGTATCACTTAAATTCATAGATTGTGCAAGGCAGCGGTGAAGCTGCCACAATATCCGGCTAATGGTTTACCTTGCTTATGACGGGGAAATATCAGTGACAGACACCGCTGTGGCCAGCCGGTCGCTGATCACACTTCGCATCAGACTCGCCAGTTCTCTGAAAGTAGCGCGGGCAGGGGAAGTGTTCCGCCATGCCAGCATGTGCTGACGTACTACCGGCATATCAGCGAGTTCGCATACATGAAGGGCTTCAGGGTTATGCAACTCAGAATGAACATAGAGTCCGGGCATAAAAGCCATTCCCATGCCCATAACAACCATCTGCCGCAAGGTATCCAGACTCGTCCCCTCATAGTCGCGGTCGACATTTGCGCCCAGTTGAGTACAAATTTCCTGCACCTGATAGTGAAAGTGATGCCGGTCTTCCAGTGCCATAATTTTCTGGCCCCGAATTTCTTCCGGTTCAATAAATTGCCTGCCGGACATCGGATGGTCTGCCGGCAAAACAAATTTCAGAGGTTCTATAAACAGCGGCTGAACCTGAATTTGCGAGTCGCGGTTCGACATGGGAGACAAAGTGATATCGAATTCGCCGGTCAGCAGGCCTTGCAGTAACTGTTTAGGGGCTGCTTCGCGGACATAGAATTTCAGGCCGGGGCGAAGGCGGTGAATGTCCGGCAGAATATGAGGCAGCAGGTAAGGGCCCAGCGTCGGCGGGATCCCCAGCCGGTAGGTTGTAGATTCGCCCTGGGCAAGTGACCGTGCCATCTCACCGAACTGCATCGTCGACTGAAGCACGGCTTCTGCGTATTCAAGCAACGACTTCCCCTGTGCTGATAACAGCGTGCCTGATCGGGAACGTTCGAATAAAATCAGACCCAATGTGTTTTCCAGCGCACTGATCTGGCTGGTTAACGTGGGTTGACTGATCCCTAAAATATTTGCCGCCCTGCGAAAATTGAGGTGTTTTGCGACGGTGACGAAGTACCTGATCTGGTTCAACGATGGGGTTTTGCCGTTGAATAACATGGTGTAGTCCTGCTAACTCGATTAAAATCCGCTGTCCCTGATAGCTTTTGGCTATCTCCATCTACTCTATAATTCTATAAAGCTATCAGTCAATCTTAATAGTATCTGAATGTAGCAGTATTTTATTCAATTTAATTTAGGAGTATTAAATGGACCACGTAATCTCTGGCGTAGCTAAGTTCCAGCGTGATGTTTATCCTGAGAAAAAGGAAACTTTCCAAAAATTAGCTAACGGTCAGAATCCGGAAGTGTTGTTCATCACTTGTGCCGATTCCCGTATCGATCCTAACCTGGTTACCCAGACGGACCCGGGTGAACTGTTTATCTGCCGTAATGCCGGCAACATTGTACCTCCACACAGTAACCAAACCGGCGGCATGACTGCCTCTATCGAATTTGCTGTTGCTGCTCTGGGCGTAACGCACATTGTTGTATGCGGTCACACCGACTGTGGCGCAATGAAAGGTGCACTGGCACCAGAGAAACTGGACAGCCTGCCACATGTAAAAGAATGGCTGGGTCACTGCCGTTGTGCCACTGAAGTTGTGAAAGAGAAGCACGGCGAACTGACTGCCGATCAGCTTGGCGAAGTAACCAAAGAAAACGTGTTACAGCAGTTACAACACCTACGAACTCACCCTGCTGTTGCTGCGAAGCTGGCTACGAAAGCCGTTCAGCTTCACGGTTGGGTTTACGACATTGAAACCGGCATGATCCATTGTTATGACCCGAAAACGGAAACGTTCAAGGAAATGGAACAGGCCTATGCTGAGCGCACTATGGTAGCAGGCGCATAAGGATAGCCTATGAAACTTGATTTATCGTTCAAAGAAATTAAAAGCGACTTACCTGCCAGTATTGTCGTTTTCTTTGTAGCTCTGCCGTTGTGCCTGGGTATCGCCCTGGCATCCGGCGCACCGTTATTTTCCGGCGTAATCGCCGGAATCATCGGTGGTATTATCGTCGGTCTGGCCAGTGGTTCACGCCTTGGTGTGAGTGGTCCGGCGGCGGGTCTTGCTGTTATCGTTTTTGATGCCATCGGTACCCTGGGAAGCTGGGAGTTATTCCTTTGTGCTGTGGTTCTGGCGGGTGTGTTCCAGCTAATTCTGGGCTTCATGCGTGCCGGATTTGTCGCGTACTTTTTCCCGACGTCAGTTATCACAGGTATGCTTGCCGGTATCGGTTTGCTTATCGTGCTTAAACAGTTGCCATACCTGTTCGGCTGGCACTCTGATTTTCTTGGCGAAGAAGCCTTTAATCAGGTTAACGGTGAGAATACGTTCTCTGCCATTGAGCACGCGGTTTCTATGATGTCTCCGGCTGCTATTGCCATTTCGGCAGTGTCTCTAGCGCTGCTGGTGATTTGGGATAAGTACCTTACAAAAGCACATAAAATCTTCCAGTTGATTCAGGGACCGATTGTCGTTGTGTTACTGGGTATCGTAGCTTCAATCATGCTGGCTCAGGCTGGTATGCCTCTGCAGGCTGATCAACTGGTAAGTTTACCGGTTATCGACAGCTTCGAGGCGTTCAAGGCAGAAATGGCGTTTCCGGCATTTTCAGAGATGCTGAACATTGATGTATTCACCATCGCGCTTGTTATGGCGGCGGTTGCCAGCATCGAAACTCTGCTTTGTGTTGAAGCGACTGACAAACTGGACCCGCAGAAAAATACCACGCCCACAAACCGCGAACTGAAAGCGCAGGGTATTGGTAACATCGTGTCTGGTCTGGTTGGTGGTCTGCCAATTACTCAGGTAATTGTACGCAGTTCTGCGAACATTGCGTTTGGTGGTAAAACGAAAGTTTCAGCCATTCTGCACGGTGTGTTTCTGTTGATTGCTGTGTTTGCCGCTGCGTCTATGCTGAATCAGATCCCGCTGGCTTCTCTGGCAGCCATTCTGATTACTGTGGGTTACAAGCTGGCTAAGCCTGCCATGTTCAAAGTCATGTACAAAACGGGTTGGGAGCAATTCCTGCCGTTTATCATTACCATTGGCGTAATGTTGTTCACAGACTTGCTGACCGGTGTTGTTGTTGGTCTGGGTGTGAGTGTTTTCTTTACGCTTAAACACAGCTACCGCAACTCGTACCAGTTCACTGAAACGGTGAACGAGGACGAAGGTGGCAGCAAAACGCATCATATTGTTATGGCCGAAGAAGTGTCTTTCTTCAACAAACCAAGCATTCTGAAAAAGCTTAACTCTATTCCCGGCAATTCAAAAGTTGTACTGGATTTCTCCAAGAGTAAATCTGTAGCCTTTGATGTGAAAGAGCTTGTGAAAGACTACCTTAATCAGGCTGACAGTAAAAATATCAAAGTTGAAACGATTCAGTTTCAACAATAGGCAACTTACCTTCCCCAACCTGCCGGTACTTCCGTACCGGCCTTCTAAAAAGGGGCGGCAATTTGGCCCCTTTGCTTTACCTCCGCTAACTGCGTTATCGTTCATCTGACTGCATTATTGATACTTATCTCATACTGATAGTTTTTATCTATCGCGAGATACGGTGTTTTTCTATGAAGCTATCAGTTAAAACTTTCTTTAGAAAATAATGATAACAATATGTTAATATGAGGTAATTATCATGGATCATGTCATTTCCGGCGTTGCCAAGTTTCAAAAAGAAGTCTTTCCGAAAAACAAAGAAGTTTTTCAGAAACTGGCAAACGGCCAAAATCCTGAAGTCCTGTTCATCACCTGCGCTGATTCGAGAATCGACCCCAACCTCGTGACTCAAACCGGCCCGGGTGACCTCTTTATCTGCCGTAACGCGGGCAACATTGTGCCGCCGCATTCAAATCATACCGGTGGTATGACAGCGTCGATTGAGTTTGCCGTGGCGGCTCTGGGTGTAAGCCATATCATCATTTGCGGACATTCAGACTGCGGTGCAATGAAAGGCGCACTGGCACCTGAAAAGTTAGACGCCCTGCCGCATGTAAAAGACTGGTTGAGTCACTGTCGTTGTGCCACTGAAGTGGTGAAAGAAAAGCACGGAGAGCTGACAGCCGATCATCTTGATGAAGTCACTAAAGAAAACGTGTTACAGCAAATACAGCACATCAGAACCCATCCTGCCGTTGCAGCAAAAATTGCCACTAAGCAGGTGCAATTGCATGGCTGGGTGTACGACATAGAGTCAGGCAATGTACGTTGCTATGACGAAAAAGCAGAAGAATTCAGACTGTTACAAGAGGTTTACGGCGGTAAGCCTTTCGGTCAAAAAGACAGCAAGGGGGAATAACCCATGAAAGGCTTATTTAATAATGTACGTGGTGATCTTACCGGCGGGTTAACCGCCGGCATTGTTGCTCTACCTCTCGCGCTGGCGTTAGGTGTCGCCTCGGGCGTAGGCCCTATGGCGGGTTTATACGGCGCGATTGCCGTTGGTTTCTTTGCAGCTTTGCTGGGTGGTACGCCTTCGCAAATTTCCGGTCCGACAGGTCCGATGGTTGTGGTTCTGGCTGGTCTGTTTGCATCTCTGTCGGGAGACTTAGGCCTCATATTTACCGCTGTTATGCTTGCCGGTTTATTGCAAATCATAATGGGCTTCACCGGGGTTGGTCAGTATATCCGGCTTGTGCCTTACCCGGTTATTTCCGGTTTTATGTCAGGCATTGGTGCGATCATCATCATCCTGCAACTGGGACGGTTAATGGGCCATGAGCCTCCGGGCGGTACAATGGGCGCATTAATCTATTTGCCTACCGCTCTCGCTGATATCGATTTTGTGACCCTGGGATTGGGTTTAGGCACGCTCATTATTGCCTATAAATGGCCTGCCAAACTTGGCAAAATTGTACCCGGTGCGCTGGCTGCCCTTATCATCGGCACACTGGTGAGTTTATCTCTGGAAACCCCGGTGTTAGGTGATATTCCTACAGGATTGCCTGAGTTGCACATGCCGGTATTCGACCAGTCTAAGGCGCTACTGGTGTTCGAAGCTGCTTTCATTCTGGCCATTCTGGGTGCTATCGACTCATTATTGACTTCGCTGGTTGCTGATAACATGACCCGTACCCGTCACGACAGTAATAAAGAACTGATCGGGCAGGGTGTGGGTAATACGGTTGCCGGTTTGATTGGTGGTATTGCCGGTGCCGGTGCAACCATGCGTACTGTGGTGAATATCCGCAGCGGTGGTAAAGACCGTTTATCAGGCATGGTACACGCGCTTGTGCTACTGGGTATTGTTCTGGGTCTGGGTCCTCTTGCGGCTAAGATCCCTCATGCAGTTCTGGCTGGTATTCTGGTGAAGGTAGGTCTTGATATTATCGACTGGAGTTATCTGAAGCGTGCCCATACCGGACCTCGCTGGGACTTCGCGCTGATGCTGCTGGTACTGGGCCTGACTGTATTTGTCGATTTGATTACGGCAGTAGGTGTGGGTGTTGTTCTGGCTGCGCTGGCCTATGTTAAGCAGGTTGCACAACTGCAGTTAGATGAAGTGAAGAAAATCCCTGACACACTTCAGGATCCGGAAGAAGATGCGCTGCTCAAGCTGACGAAAGGCAAGGTGCAGATTTTCAGTTTCGGCGGTCCTCTGAGCTTTGGTGCTGCCGCAGACTTAGGGCACCATGTCCGCGAAAAAGTCAGTCGTGGTTCAAGTGCTCTGATCCTCGATTTCAGTCGTGTACCTGCCATGGATGTTTCCGCTGCCATGGCCGTTGAGACCATTACTTCTGATGCTAAGGCCGCTGGCCGTCAGGTACTGATGTGCGGTGCTGTTGAAGCAGTTAACACGGTACTGAATAACATCAATGCGCATCAAAGCGGTGTGACAGTATGTGCAACACGTAAAGAGGCACTGGCGAAAGCTGTTGAAATGGTGAATCAGCTGGGAAAGGCTGAGGGTAGCGGTTCAGCTACCCAGCATCTAGTCAGCGTGTAACTGAATTAATTAACGTTCAGTAATACTGAAAAAGGCTTCCCCGGGGGGAAGCCTTTTTTAGTTTGAGTCGTAGTCAGACCGAGCCGGATATTTATCCGGCACGGCTGCAATTACATGGTGTATCTGGCGCCCAGGAAAATCTGAGTACCTGTATGGTTGTATTCACGGATAAGGTTTTGTGAACCGTCACCGGTGGTAAACAAACGCTCATATTCATCAGTGAGGTTAATGCCTTCGATGGTAAACGTGAGGTTCTCGTTGTAATTGTAATAAGCAGACAAATCAACGTATGTCGGGCCGGTAGTGGCTTCTTCCGCGTTACCGTTACTGCCGCTGTAATCCGTAATGTAGTCATCACGTTTGTTCAGCGACAGGCGGATACCGTAATCTTCCCGCTCATAGTAGAGGGTTGCATTATAGGTATTTTTTGACAGACCGGTAATTTCACCTGCTGACACACGGGTATAGTTCATCACCGTGCCTAAACCGTCAAACGGAGCCGGCAGAAAACGGAAAGGCTGCTGATAAATAATCTCAAAACCATTTACCGTAGTGCCTTCACCGTTCACTGGTGAGGTATGTGTATACGGCACAGTACGCGGGTCGAGGGCCAGTGCAGGATCGTACTGCGGATCAGAATCAATAAACGGCAGATATACCGCATCAACCAGGCGCTCTTCCGTTGCTGAGGTAATAAACGTTTCTATATCTTTATAGAAATAGTTGGCTGCCAGTAAAGACTCTTCCGCAAAGTACCATTCAAGTCCCAAATCGACGTTGTTAGACGTGAATGGATCCAGATAAGGGTTACCGGAACTGACAGTACCGTTTACGTAAGAAAATGAAGGATTACCCGGGTTCAGTGAACTGAGGCTCGGACGGGTCATAGTGCGTGATAAACCCAGACGGGCAATGACATCTTCAGTCACCGACAAAGACAGGTTCATCGACGGCAGGAAATTGTCATAGTCGTTTTCAACCGTGACTTCGTCCAGCTGAATGAAGCCCGAGGCCGTGGACGTGGTTTTCACATAACGCATACCGAAGTTAGTGCGTAAGTTCATGTCAGCGATATCGTACTCAGAATTAAACTCAAGATAACCACCCAGCGTTTCTTCGCCGACTTCCCAGCTTTGTTCTGTGCGGGGAGTCCAGGTTTTATTCAGTAGCTGAGACTCGATGGCACCAAAGTCAGCCACAATAAAGCGATTCAGTTCTCCGTCAAATCCGTTACCAAAATCGTCGTAAGGGATGAGTTCTGCAAATCCGACCGCCGAGTCCTGATCAGGGAAACCGTTAATTTGCTCTTCACTGTAGGAGACGGTCCGGTCGTTCCAGGCCATACCCATTTTGATTTCTACACTGTCATTGGTATAGATAAAGTCGACTTTCGCGGTGTCGTTCTTGCGTTCAACGTCAGTGGCCCGTAACCGGCCATCAGATAAGTCGTACAGGCTGGCGTCGGTGATATCGTAACCGTAATCCATCACCGGAACATTGGCATTGCCACTGAAATCAAAACTGAACGTATGGGGTGTCAGGTTCGTCATGTTATAGCGGTACTGTTCAGAACGGGCGTCTGATTTAGCGGTACCGGCCATAGCATTCATTTTCAGTTCATCAGATAAATAGAATTCACCACTCAGCACATACTGGCTGAAGTCGGTTTCTGATAACTGCTGACGACTCTCTACCCGGGATGTCATATTGTCAAAGGTACCGGCAACAACCTGCTTACCGCTTTCATCCACTGTCAGTGACACCGGTGTGATATCGCTGAATGTGCTGCGGAACATTTCAAAGTTGTTGTACATGGTACGCTGGTTCTCCAGCGTGGAATGCAGGGTATCGAAAGTGATTGTACCTGCGTCTCCGACTGCAAATTGCAATGAACCGGTTATGCCCAGACGGTCCTGATTGTTACCGAAGAAATCATAGCGGGGCAGGCGGGGTGTCCATAAACAGTTTACCGGGTCGACAGCTTCGCCGTCAGCTTCACAGGGACCGGTATTGATTGTGCCGTTGATGGTTGTGTTCCCGGTGTCGGTATAAATACCACCACCGTCCCTTACCGGCGTGGTCCAACGGACGGTGCCGAAACCTTCCTGGCGGACGGTACGCTGTGATTTGGCAACGGAAAACAGTGCGCCGATGGTGTCGTCAGCAAAGGTGTTGCTGATCATAAAGACCATACGCGGATCGACTTCTTCCGTAACATCGTTATAGCCGGCCTGACCTGACGCAGCGACGTGAAAGCCCGGATTAGAGAAAGGTTTCGCGGAATACAGGTCGACAGTACCTGCAATACCGCCTTCTTCCGTAGATGCTGACGAGGTTTTTTGAATGTCTACCCGGTTAAATAACTCTGAAGCAAAGACGTTGAAGTCAAAAGCACGTCCACCATTTACACCACCACCGGAATCGGTTCCGTCGGTACTGGACGGGACTTCCATTCCATTTAACGTGGTACGGGTGAAGTCGGGACCTAAGCCGCGCAGCGTAATCTGGCGACCTTCACCCCCTTCGCGGGAAATTGCCACACCCGGTACCCGTTGCAATGACTCTGCAATATTCAGGTCCGGAAATTTACCAATGTCTTCACTGAGTATGGTTTCTTTTGAAGTCACGGCACTGCGTTTTTCAAACAGTGCGCGGTTCAGCGCGCCACGAAAGCCGCTGACTTCAATGATTTCATAATCTTCTGCTGTGGTATCTTCAGTTTGTACTTCCTGTGCAAATGCCAGGGAAGAAGTAGAACAGCTCAGCGCAACAATCATCGCGCTGAATACAGGGTTTTTACGGAAACGGTTTTTATTCATGGTGTTCCTCTGCTCAGTTCGTCCTGCATTGTTGTAGGGTGCTTAACAGCGGCACGAAATCAACAATGGGTGTCGTAGGGTATGACAGCCATGTTCACACATATCTATAAACGAAAATGCATGTGTGAACTGGACAGTGTTAGGTTTGCTACCGGTGGCAAATCAGGCGTTACGTTACAGACTTGTTAATGA
Organism: Alteromonas sp. NFXS44; assembly: GCF_040148705.1. Lineage (NCBI taxonomy): Bacteria > Pseudomonadati > Pseudomonadota > Gammaproteobacteria > Alteromonadales > Alteromonadaceae > Alteromonas > Alteromonas sp. NFXS44. Next base: position 299,743 of record NZ_JAGDEA010000005.1, read on the forward strand.
TATTGTCAATAAAAATGTGATCGTGATTACAAAATAGTTAATTAGTCTTTTACCGCTTTCGCATCCTTCAACGCAGAGAATTTACCGTTCCAGAACTGGTTGCCAATCTGCACATTCTCAAAGTGAATATTTTCTGCGTTTTCCAGGATCAGCGGGATGTCAGCCTTTTTGATACGGATATTCCGGAAGGTCACATCGTGAACAGGGGCTTCATCCGGAGCATGGATTTCAAGCACAGTACCCACATTCTCTATGGTCATATCTTCAATAATGATGTCAGTGTAAGTTGCCGGAAAATTACCGTGCAGATTGCTCGGGTAATTGAGCTGGAACCAGAAAAGATGTTTAAACGAGGCGACTTTACTCCCGCGGATCCGTATCATTTCAACACGTCCACCACGATCTAAGTTGCTTTTAAAACGGTAAGCCGAATCTCCTTCGTGGAGGGTATTATTCTCGAAGAATACCCGTTTGATACCACCGGACATTTCCGACCCCAGACCAATGCCGTCTTCGCCACCAAGATCATTATTTCTTACGACGATATCAGTACTGGGTATACCTATGTTACGGCCATCCGCATCGCGGCCGGACTTGATTACAATGCCGTCATCACCGGTGCGGAAATGATTGTTTTCCGCCAGTACAAACTGGCTGGATTCAATGTCCAGACCGTCATTATTGTAAAGGTGGCTGTCTACTTTAACCCTGCGAACCGTTGCGTGAGAGGTGTATACCAGATGGTTAACCCAGAAGGGGGAGTTTTTGGCCGTGTAGTCTTCCAGCAGAACACGTTTGGCATGGAAAAACTGAATAAGCGGGGGGCGAAGAAAATGCCCTTCACCGAATTGCCTTTGTTGCACAGGCACACTGTCAAAACCCATTCTTCTCAGCGCATGCATGTCAGTATTTTGCTTTTCGTACCAGTTGATAAAAGCAGAGTTTGCATTGCCATCTATTGTGCCTTCACCTGTGATAGCCACATCTTCCACATTGGCTGCGTAAATCATTGGTGAGTAAGTAAATACTTCCGTTCCTTCCCAGCGTGTTTTCACAACCGGGAGAAATTCAGAGGGCGTAGCTGAAAAGAGAAGTGTGGCGTTTTTCCCGAGATGCAGATTGATTTTACTTTTCAGGTGCAAAGGCCCGTCAACATGCCAGATACCCTCCGGAATATGAACTATTCCACCACCGGCAGCCGCAGCTTTGTCGATAGTTTGCTGAATGGTTTGTCTGGCGGCCTTTCTGATTGAAGGTGAGTCTTCCACAATAAACTGTTTATCCGGAATGTCCGGCAAGCGAATTTGCTGCAAAATTCCGGTCGCAATTTGCCAGTCTTGCTCAGTAGAGGCGCGGGTTGATAGCGGGATCAGAAAACACAGGATCAGGGTAAGGCGGAATATCATGAAAGCTCCGGTATTCCCGAAAGAGTCGTGTTACGACTGCGGGAAGTTAATTGGTTTACAATATTTACAATCAGTTAATAATGCTACCGGTGGCATTTGGTGTCAAAGTATTTAATAAATATTGGTTTCTCAGGTGTGAGGAAGGAGTAAGGAAAATAGTTTGTTGGAGGGCATTAGGAGATTATTTTGCTCCCCCGTGCGGAGGAGCATGTTTGTCAGCGTGTTACCAGATCTGAACGCGGTCTTCCGGTGCAAGATACAAAGCATCGCCGGGCTGGACGTCGAAAGCTTTATACCAGATATCCAGATTGCGTGGCGCCTGTGTGCGGTAACGGGCCGGAGAGTGCGGATCAGAGCGGAGCTGGTTAATCAGGCTTTGCTCAGTGCGTTTCTCACGCCATACCTGTGCCCAGGCGAGGAAGAAGCGTTGATCGCCGGTGAAGCCGTCGATGACAGGGGCTTCTTTGCCATTCAGGCTCAGCTTGTAGGCTTCATAGGCCATTGACAAACCACCCACATCGCCAATGTTCTCACCCATGGTCAGACGTCCATTTACATGGTTGCCGGGGATTGGCTCATACTTATCATACTGAGCACCCAACTGGTCAACTTTGGCAGTAAAAGAAGCCAGATCTTCTTCAGTCCACCAGTTGCGCTGAATACCTTTGGCGTCTGACTTGGCGCCCTGATCGTCGAAACCGTGTCCCATCTCGTGTCCGATAACAGCACCGATAGCCCCATAGTTTACAGCAGGGTCTGCATTCGGATCGAAGAAAGGAGGCTGAAGAATGGCGGCAGGGAATACAATCTCATTAAATGACGGATTGTAATACGCGTTGACCGTTTGTGGTGTCATACCCCAACGTTCGCGGTCAGTGGGCTTAAGTTCTGCTTCCACATCTTTAGCGTTAAAGAATTTGCGCAGGTTACGAATGTTTTGAACCGGCTTATCTGAAGATATTTCCAGACCGCTTAAATCTACCCATTCGTCCGGATAGCCGATTTTAGGATGGAAAGCCGCCAGTTTTTCTTTCGCCTCTTTCTTCGTTTCTTCACCCATCCAGTCCAGGTTGTCAATGCGCTTGCCCAGCGCTGCGCGCAGGTTTTCAACCAGTTCAGACATTTGCTCTTTCGAAGATTGAGGGAAGTAACGGTCGACATAAATCTTGCCCAGCGCGAAACCCAGAGACTGTGTACCGGACATTTGCGCAACTGCGCGTTTCCAGCGGGCTTCCGGTTCTTCCTGACCATTCAGCTTTTTGTTATAGAATTCAAAAGATGTCTGATAAATCTCCTCCGGCAGCAGAGAGGCATTTTCACTCAGAGTATGGAAAGTCAGATACGCCTTCCACACAGCAAGATCCGTTTCGTTGATGATGGTAATGACATCTTTAACGGGTTGCGGGGTAGTGATGTTCAGTTCAGGTACTTTTAAGCCACTTTGTGCGAAAAAGGTATCCCAGTTGAAACCCGGATACGCATCGGAAAGAGACGCTCTTTCAATCTGGTTTAATGTCAGATCACGGTCCCGGCGTTTTTCCCGCGGCCATTGGGCATGAGCGATACGGGTTTCCAGGTCCATAATTTGTTGTGCCTGCTGTGCAGCGTCCTGAACACCGGCAAACGATAGCATTTTTTCGATATGAGACAGGTAAGCATCACGAATATCAACAAAGCGTTCCTGATCACTTAAGTAATAGTCCCGGTCAGGCAGACCCAGGCCGCCAACACTGACACTGACCTGATACTCGTTGGGATCAAGACGGTTGTACCACATGCTGCCCAGCAGAGGCGTTGCTGTGCCGTACAACCAGGCATTCCCGAACACCTCTGTCAGTGCCTGACGGTTATCAATGGCCTGAATTTTAGACAATACATCTGAAACAGGCTCAATACCTTTAGCATTTATGCCTTCCACATCCATATAAGCGGTGTAGAAATCTTTTACCATCTGTTCTTCAGCATTCAGATCTTGCCTGGTCATCAGGTCGTCGATGATGGCTTTAACCTGTTCTTCGCTGCGGTCACGCAGGGCATTAAATGCACCGAAGCGGGTTTTATCTGCCGGAAGTTCATAATTTTTATACCAGGTGCCGCTGGCGTTGGAAAAGAAGTCGTCGCCGGGTTTTACGGCTTTGTCCATTGCTGTCAGGTCGATGCCGAAGCTGCCCAGTTCTGCACTGCCTTTTTGTACGGCAGACTGTGACTCTGATGATGAGGCTGTGGTGTTTTGTTCCGGCTTGCTGCAGCCGGTTAAACTTAAGGCCGCTGCAATGGTGGCAGCGAGTAATTTATACTTCATTGTCGTTTCTCTTTTTTGTTGTTGCAGCGTCCGGAGTGACCACTGCTGTACTTGTTGTTTTTAGTGTTGTTTGCATCGCTTCATTGAAAGGTAACACAGTGGCTGCCTGTTGAAAGTAACGGGCAATCTGTGGCGTCTCCTGCTGTAAAAATTGTTCTACAGCATGCTGGAAATCTGCATCATACAATTTGTGAAGAGATACACACCAGGTGGGCTCAAAGCCCCGTAAAATTTTGTGTTCGCCCTGTGTGCCGGGGTTGAATAAAGGTATGCCACGCTCAACAGCAAAAGCAATGCCCTGATTGTAACAAGTTTCGAAATGCAGGCCGTCGACCTCTTTCATCGCACCCCAGTAGCGTCCGTAAAGCCCGTTATCGTCATAGAAAAACAGTGCACTGGCTACAGGTTCCTGTTCTTGTGCTGCGACGACCAGCACAACATTTGATGCCATGGTGCTGAAGATCTGGCGGAAAAAAGCCGGAGTCAGATATCCCGTATGGCCGGAGCGTTTTAAATAAGTTTGCTGATAGCAGCGGATGAAAAATTCAATGTGTTCTGAGGTGAGGGCATCACCGGTAATTCTTGTCAGCGAAACACCGGCCTGTTCAAGTTTCTCCCGTGACTTACGCAGGGCTTTACGCTTTCTTGATGTCAGTGCAGCGGTAAAATCGCTGAACGTCTGATAGCCATAGTTGTACCACTGGAACTGCACGGAATAACGGCGGGCGAAGCCCTGTTCATACCAGCTTTTGCTGTTGTGGTATGGAGAAAAAAGAATATGGGAAGAAGAGCATCCTTGTTCTGATAATGCCTTCAGAGCAGGCACCGCTACTTGGAGAATGTCCCTTTCTTCATACTCAGGGGATATCAGAAGTCTGTTGCCGGTGACCGGTGTAAAAGGCACTGCACTTATCCACTTGGGATAATAATTCAGCCCGTGCTGATCGTAGGCATGTGCCCAGCCGTGGTCAAAAACATATTCCCCGTAACTGTCTTCTTTCAGGTAACCCGGCATCACCGCCACCAGTTTATCACCGTCGCAGACACTCAAGTGATGAGGTTGCCAGCCTGTTTCAGGACCCACGCAGTGACATGCTTCCATCGCAGCAAGAAACGGATATTGCAGAAACGGACCTGCATCCCGTGCAAGTGCCTGCCACTGTGATGAATCAATGTCTTTAATCGATGAGATAAAGGATGTGGTATATTTCATTTTTATTTTCGCAGTAAACACGTTTTTAATTCACTGCTGTATCGTGGTTAGTCACTGCATTGTAGTGCGACGAACTCTTCCATGAATGCCGGTACATTTACATTAGAGCTAAATTAAACATTCTTCAACATGACAGACCCTGACCGCAAAATCATTATCGACGCGATTACACGCATGCTGGCACGACGAGAGCACAGCCATGTGGAGGTACTGACAAAACTGACACAGAAAGGTCTCGACGCCGGTTTGTCGTCGGCTATTTTGCAGGAATTCACCGACGCTGATATTCAAAGTAATGCCAGATACGCCGAAATGCGTGTCCGCGCCTGTGCATCGAAAGGTCAGGGGCCGGCCAGAATAAAGCGTGAGCTGGCGCAGCATAAACTCGATGACGCTACCATCGCATCTGCGATGAGCGAAGCCGATATTGACTGGTTTGAATTAGCCCTGAAGGTAAAAGAGAAGAAATTTGGCGAAGGGCAGGAGCGGGACTTCAAAGCCAGACAAAAGCAAATGCAGTTTCTCAATTACCGGGGCTTTACTCAGGAACACATCCAATACGCCGTAAATGGTGACTAAATTAACCGCGAATGCCTTAACAACGGCGCGTGTTCCATGATATGTTTGCGCCCTGCGGGCCGTATGCCCGATTTTGTGACTTGTGCACCACAATCCCCGCATCTGACGAGCCATTTTATCAGAGTAAATTTGTGCTCCCGATGTTCACCGTTAACAAGAGTAGGAAGTTAGGATTTCAATGACATTATCAACTGCTGACATACGCCAAAAGTTTATCGATTACTTTAAAAGTCACGGCCACCAGGCAGTGGCGAGTTCCTCATTGGTACCTGCAGATGATCCTACGCTCCTGTTCACCAACGCGGGGATGAACCAGTTCAAAGACGTTTTCCTTGGCGCAGAAAAGCGCAGCTACTCCCGTGCAGTGTCTTCACAACGTTGTGTGCGTGCCGGTGGTAAGCACAATGACCTGGAGAACGTTGGCTATACTGCCCGTCATCACACCTTTTTCGAAATGCTGGGTAACTTCAGTTTTGGCGATTACTTCAAAAAAGACGCCATCTCCTTTGCCTGGAATTTCCTGACTGTTGAGCTTGGATTACCAAAAGAGAAACTGCTGGTAACCGTTTATTCAGAGGACGATGAAGCCTTCGATTTGTGGGAGAACCACATTGGCGTGCCGGCAGAAAAAATCATCCGGATCAACACGTCAGATAACTTCTGGTCGATGGGTGATACCGGCCCCTGCGGTCCCTGTTCTGAAATTTTCTATGATCACGGTGAGCACATTTGGGGTGGTCCTCCGGGAACGCCTGAAGAAGACGGTGACCGGTTTATTGAAATCTGGAACCTGGTTTTCATGCAGTTCAATAAGCAAGCAGACGGTACCATGGAACCGCTGCCTAAGCCTTCTATCGATACCGGTATGGGCCTGGAGCGTATTTCTGCCATTCTTCAGAATGTGCACAGCAACTATGAAATTGACCTGTTCCAGAACCTGATAAAAGCGACTGCTGACATTACCGGGGCTAAAGACCTGGAAGACAAGTCTTTGCGTGTTGTGGCTGACCACATCCGTTCATGCGGCTTCCTGGTATGTGACGGCGTAATGCCTGGCAACGAAGGTCGCGGCTATGTACTGCGCCGTATCATTCGTCGTGCAGTACGTCACGGCTATCAACTTGGCGCGAAAGACATTTTCTTCTACAAACTGGTAGCGGCTCTGGTGAAAGAAATGGGTGAGTTCTACCCTGAACTGGCTGATCAGCAACCTGTCATTGAGAAAGTATTGCGGGTTGAAGAAGAGCAATTCAGTAAGACTCTTGAACGGGGCATGAACATGCTCAATGACACGTTATCTTCACTGGAAGGCGATACGATTCCCGGTGAAGTGGTGTTCAAACTGTATGACACTTACGGATTCCCGGTTGATTTAACCAACGATGTTGCCCGCGAACACGATGTAAAAATTGACGAAGCCGGTTTTGAAAAGGCCATGGAAGCTCAGCGTGCCCGTGCTCAGAAAGCCAGTAACTTCGGTGCCAATTATAATGACCTGCTGAAAGTTGAACATGAAACAGCATTCACCGGTTATACCGATGTGGAAGGCGAGGCAAACGTTGTCGAACTTATTCATGACAATCAATTTTGCGAGTCGCTCACCGACGGACAGGAAGGTGTTGTGGTATTAGACCAGACGCCCTTTTATGCCGAGTCCGGTGGTCAGGCCGGCGACTGTGGTGTGCTTAAAGTGGCTAACGGTGAATTTATTGTTACTGATACCCAGAAAATGGGTAATGCATTCGCGCATAAAGGTAAGGTTGCCGGTGAAATACGTAAAGGCGAAAAAGCGGCTGCGGCTATCGACAACAGCAATCGTGAAGCAGTGAAGCAAAATCACAGTGCGACTCACTTGCTGCATGCTGCGCTGAGAGAAATCTTAGGTGATCATGTCACTCAGAAAGGCTCTCTGGTAGAAGCACAACGCCTGCGTTTTGACTTCTCCCATTTTGAGGGCGTGACGGCAGAGCAGTTACTGACAATTGAAAACCGGGTAAATGAAGAAATTCGCGCTAACCATGCGCTGCAAACTGAATTAATGGAACTGGATGAAGCCAAAGCCTCTGGTGCGATGGCATTGTTCGGTGAGAAGTACGACGAGAAAGTACGCGTTGTCACAATGGGTCCGTTCTCTGTTGAACTTTGCGGTGGTACTCACGTCAAACGTACAGGTGATATTGGTTTATTTAAGATTGCGTCAGAAAGTGGTATCGCATCAGGCGTTCGTCGCATAGAGGCGATAACTGGCGCAACTGCAGTTGAGTTTGTTCAACAACAACAAATTCAATTACAGACCGCAGCCGGATTGCTGAAAACTGACGTATCAGGACTGGTTGACCGTATCGGTGTACTGCAAACGCAAACGAAAGAGCTTGAGAAAGCATTATCAGCGGCGAAGCAAAAACTGGCTTCTCAACAAGGCGCTGATATGCTGGGTCAGGCTATCGAAATTAATGGTGTGAAAGTGTTAATTTCTGAACTGGAAGGCGTTGAGTCGAAAGCGTTACGTGGAATGATGGACGATCTTAAAAACCGAATCGGCGAAGGGATCGTAGTACTAGGTATGGCTGATGGTGCGAAAGTCAGTTTGATAGTTGGTGTAACCAAACAGCTTACCGGCAAAGTGAAAGCAGGCGAATTAGTAAACTTTATTGCCTCACAGGTTGGCGGAAAAGGTGGTGGCAGACCAGACATGGCGCAAGCCGGTGGTAGTCAGCCAGAAAATTTGGCAAGTGCATTGGCTTCGGTTAACGCATATTTGTCAGATAAGCTATAATCCAGATTGTAAGATAATCAGTGAGTTTTTGGAGTGACACAAAAACACGGAATCACTGACGTTACCGTCGGGTCGTGCCGGCGAGTGACATAAGGTTAAAGGATGTTTTCATTTGTAAAGGACCAGGAGCAAGCGAATGCTTATTTTGACTCGTCGTGTAGGTGAAACCCTGATGGTCGGTGATGATGTAACGGTTACCGTGTTAGGCGTTAAAGGAAATCAGGTACGAATTGGTGTGAATGCGCCGAAAGAAGTATCAGTGCATCGTGAAGAGATTTACATGCGTATACAGGCTGAGAAAGGCGGGCAGCCGGGTAACAGTGTTACCGAATAATCCCGATAGAAAAAGGCCGGTTGAACCGGCCTTTTTTGACTCTGAGGTATGATAAAGCGGGCTTTTTATCCGATTTGTTTAAAATGGCAGCATACGATTCATTTTATTGAAAAAAGGGTTTGACTCCCTCACGAGTATCAGTAAAATGCGCACCACTGTTACGGAGAGGTGGGTGAGTGGCTGAAACCAGTTCCCTGCTAAGGAACCATACCTATTACTGGTATCGAGGGTTCGAATCCCTCCCTCTCCGCCATTGTTCAAGGTTGGACGTGGTGGCCAACAATAAGTTTTAATGCGCGTGTGTAGCTCAGCTGGATAGAGTACCTGGCTACGAACCAGGCGGTCGGAGGTTCGAATCCTTCCACACGCGCCATCTTATAAAAGCACCACCTTTTACGGTAAAACGTAAGAGTACAGTTAAAGCGTGTGTAGCTCAGCTGGATAGAGTACCTGGCTACGAACCAGGCGGTCGGAGGTTCGAATCCTTCCACACGCGCCATACCGGAAAGCCCACCATCAGGTGGGCTTTTTTCGTTTTTCCCCCTTTAAATTCAGCCTTAAGTTTTCTTTAAGCTTATGGTGCTATAATCTGCCAACAATTCTATCAGATTCAGTGTTATGCGAATTCTACTTGTTGAAGATGACAGACCCCTTTCAGATGCCCTTGCACAATCCCTGCGGGACGCGAATCACGTTGTTGATTGTGTATACAAAGGGAAAGACGGGATTAACACTGCACTGACCGGTCAGAACGACATAACCATTCTGGATCTCGGCTTGCCCGATATGGACGGATTAGAAGTACTCAAATCACTTCGTCATAAATTGCCGCATATGCCTGTCATCATTCTTACCGCCAGGGATAAAGTATCTGACAAAATTCTCGGACTCGACGCGGGAGCCGATGATTATCTGCCAAAGCCATTTGAAATGGACGAGTTGTTCGCCCGTTTGCGGGTTGTCGAAAGACGTTTGGGAACGGCAACCAGTGCTGTGGTCTCTATTGGCGAAGTACAGCTTAACACGCAAACCCTGGAACTAAGTGTCACCGGGCAATCTGTTGCTTTGCCCCGCCGTGAGTTAATGCTGCTTAAGGTGCTGATGGAGAATGGTGGCCGTATACAGCCTAAACAAAAACTTGAATCCCGGCTCTATGAGTGGGGAGAAGAAGTAGCCAGCAACACGATTGAAGTGCACATACATCATTTGCGGAAAAAGTTACCGGAAAGCTTTATTAAAACTGTTCGCGGTGTGGGCTACTGTATTCCCGTGAAGGCTTCCGGCCAGTGAGATCGATTCGTCGCTTTTTGACGGCAGTTCTGGTCAGCTTCCTCATACTGACTATATTCAGCGCTGCTATACATGGATACCGGGCTGCGACCCGCGTGTCAGGCTCTTTTATGGATGAAGAGTTGCAAAGCGTGCTGGGTACAGTGGCTGTCACTAATGGATTAATCACAGACACAAATAATGACCCGGGCCTGGTCTATCAAATCTGGCAAAATCAGAAGCTTATTGCGCGCTCAGAGAATGCACCGTTAACTGCGCTAGCCTCAGGAGAAGACGGTTACAGTGACAGAAATTTTGCTGCTAAACGCTGGCGGGTATTAAGGCAAACACTCCCGGGAGACTATGTGGTACTGGTGGCTCAACCTATTCAGCGTCGGGTCGACCTGTCGGAGTCATTAGTTGTTTCGGTTATCATGCCCTTTATTTATGCGGTGCCGATCCTTGCTCTGATTATATTTTTATCGGTCAGCAGAGGGCTGCGTCCGCTAAAAGTGTTATCGGAAAAATTGTCCCGCAGGAAAGGAAAGGATCTCTCGACGATTCTGTTACCGCAAGTTCCCGAGGAAATGCAACCTGTTATGAAAACGCTAAACAGCATGTTTTCGCGGCTGCAGGAAGCGTTTGAGCGGGAACAGCAATTTGCTTCAAATGCTGCCCATGAGTTACGTACGCCACTGAGCGTGATGAAAATAAACTTGCATAATGTGGCTCAGGATATGCCCCAGCAATCTTCAAAGCTCGCTGCAATCCGGGAAGATACTGACAGAATGATTCATGTGGTCAATCAGATTTTACTGCTAAGCCGGACAAGTCCCGAACTGTTCCACTTGCAACTGGGCAGAGTTGACGCATTCGAAGTCGCACAGAAAGTCATTACTGACTTGTACTCAAAAGTAGAGTTAAAAGAACAGGATATTAGCCTTGAAGGAGAAAGTAACCGGTTACATTCTACTGAATTTACACTTTACACCCTGCTGTCAAATCTTGTAGCAAATGCGATTTCATACTCTCCTGTGCATGCGGTGATTCAAATTACTGTTCGTCAGCAGGGAAATAGCGCAGAGCTGCTCGTTGAAGATTCAGGTCCGGGGATCGCTGAAGAAGAAAGAGAAAAGGTCCTTGAACGTTTTTACCGGGATCAAAAGCAGGAGGCCCGCCAGACGAACGGGAGCGGCCTGGGATTAGCTATCGTCCGGCAGATTTTAACGTTGCACCAGGGGACGATTGAACTTGGGACCTCAAGCCTTGGAGGGCTGAAAGTTCGTGTTCAGTTGCCTTTGAATGAGGTATCTCTGTGAGAAAAATGAGATATCCGGCAGGACTGAGCTTCCTGCTTATCCCATGCTTTACCTTTGCAAAGCTGCCTGAGGCTGTAATAGAAATCAGAGACAATTTGTTTGTGCCGCAGACCATCGTGATCCCCGCTAATCAGAAAGTAAAGTTGACATTCATTAATCATGACACCACGCCGGAAGAGATCGACAGCTTCGATTTAAACAGAGAAAAAGTTATTTTCGGTAACAGTAAAGGCACTATCTTTGTCGGGCCTCTGCCGCCCGGCGAATATCAATATTTTGGTGAGTATCACCCGAATACCGCAGTAGGGTCTGTTGTAGTCAGCGCAGAAGGAAAGTCAGATGCTAATTAATACTGTCATTCTGTTTATTCGCGATACTTTGCCTATCTTCCTGCTGATCAGCTTTTTACTGGTACAGCGACAGACAACAGTAAAAGTGATCCTTACCGGCACAATTACAGGCCTTGTGATGGCAATATTTCTGTATATCAATTTGTCAGCCTTATCTGAACTGGCCGACGGTAACGGGCTGGAATGGGCAAAGAGTATTGCTCTCATTGTCGCATTTATTGCCTTTTGTCGTTACTCAGTCGCTGAGCCGGTTTCATTATTTTCTGCATGGGCAGTGTTAAGCAGTATCACAATGGTAAATGCCATTCATTTTATTATTTATAGTGTTGCCTACTGGCCATCTCAGCAAGCTGATATGAGTCTGATGATAGGAACGATTATCGGGCTGGGGATCAGTTGCAGTGTCAGCGTATTGCTATTCTTTGTGCTTGAATCCACGCATTCTTACTTCATCAAAATCAGCATGCTGGCTGTTTTCATTGGCGGCCAGGTGGCGAACATAACGGTGATGGCTGAGCAAATTAATTTACTGAACGAGCAGCCAAGAGTGTGGGACACGTCATCATGGCTGGCAGATGACAGTGAGTATGGCCATTTCTTCAACGTGCTGGTGGGCTACGAGGCAACGCCTGGCCCTGTTTATCTGGCTGTCTACTCTTTTGCGGTCATTGTGCCTTTAATATTGAAACTTTCGTTGCGTGGACGACAAAGACGTAAAGCAACGGGGAGAAGTGTGTAATGCGGTATTATATTTTTCTTCTTTTCAGTCTGCTGATTTCCGGCTCCGCACTGGCTGATAATTTCATCGTGGACAGAGTTTATCATCCTTATGTACTGCCTTTTGAGCGGGAAGTGGAGTGGCGTCTCATGTCCAGACAGAACGACGATGGCAACCTGCTGCAGCAGCGCTATTCCTTCGGGCATGCTTTATCGGAGCGCACAATTCTTGAGGCATATATTGTCGGTTCCCGGGATGAGCAGGGGGACTTCGGTGCAAGTTCATATGAGCTGGAATTTCGCTGGATGCTGACAGAACAGGGTCAATACTGGGCTGACTGGGGAATGCTGTTTGAAATCGAGAAGGAACATGCTTCGAATGACTGGTCTGCAAAATCCGGTGTGCTGACTGAAAAGGAATTTGGCCGGTTCAGCCTGACTACCAACGTATTTCTGGTGTATGAATGGGGCGATAATATAGCCAGTGAATTCGAAGGCGAATTTAAGATGAAATACCGGTACCGATGGATACCGGAAATTCAGCCGGCTATTGAGTTCTATGCCGCAGAAGATTATGTGGGCGCAGGGCCGGGTTTCATGGGGATAAAACGTTTCCCGGCCAGCAGACAATTAAAGTGGGAAGTTGCATTTATCACCGGATTCAATGGTGATAATAAAGACCATACGTTACGGATGGCGCTGGAATATGAATTCTGAATTATTTGACGTTAACCGGGTATTTTTATCTATATTAAGATTGCCTTAAGTTTTCCCCTTCACACTGTACTTAACAAACAAAAGAGTGTCTTTTATGTTAAGTACAGAAACTGCTGCAGATGTTTCCGCAACGGAACTGCCTGCAAATAAACGGTATAAGCCGGCATCGACGCTTTCGGTGTTTGCGGCTACTCAGGGGGCTATTAACCGTCCGGTGCTCGAACAGCAAGTGGCAGGAGGTTTCCGGGCAGCATTTGGTGCTGAGATAACAGAATTCATGCCATTGCTGGTCGGGGTCGGAAATACAACCCCGTTGGCCGTAGCAGGGATCAGAACAGGACAGTCCCCCTTTTTTGTAGAAACTTATTTGAAAGATAGTTTGCAAGTGTGCCTGGTGCGCAACGGCCTGGTGACACCCCGCCACCGGATTGCGGAAATCGGCAACCTGTTCAGTCCGTCTTCATATCTTACTTTGCCCTTATTACTTATCACAGCACTTGCACTTTTCAGGCGCGACTATGAAGTCCTGGTTTTTACTGCCACTTCTTCTTTGCGAACCCTGATGGCTAAAAGTCATATTCAATTGACAATTCTGGCCTCAGCCAGGCGGGACGCATTGTCTGATGATGACCAGATAAAATGGGGGAATTATTACGATACCTCGCCACAGGTGGTAGCAGTTAGCTTATCTCACATCGTTAGTCAGCTTTTCAGAAATAGCCGGATCCGGACTTTATTTTCGGGGCTTGCTTCTCAATGTGCTCAGCTTTCCACTGAAATAGAGGAGGGCCTGTGATTTTAGCTAACTGGTTATCCCGGGCTGAACATCCCGCTCTGGAGTGGGAAGAGGGCGTAATGACTTACGGAGAACTGGCTGCTGAAGTTGACCGGTTGTCATTCTGGTTTGAATGTCAGCCTGGTGCTCATTTTGCCATTGAGGTCAGCAACAGTCCCGAATGGATCATTCTTGATCTTGCCTGTCAGGCTCCCGGAAAGGTGCTGGTGCCTGTACCTCCCTATTTCTCCCGGCAACAACGGGCTCATTTATTCGCGGAAGCCGGTATTGAATACTATTTTTCTGCTAGTCCTGTGACGAATCAAACGTTCAGTTTGAAAGAGTGCCCGTTTCAGCGACTATATCTTTATCAAATTGCCGGAAGTAAGACGCCTCTGGTACCTGACGGTACCGGTAAGATTACTTTTACCTCTGGTTCAACCGGAAATCCAAAAGGCGTATGCCTTAGTCACCAGTCGCAAAAAGTGGTGGCTGAAAGTCTTGTCAATGCGACCGGTATCGCTTCGCCCAGGCATTTGTGTTTGCTGCCTTTGTCTACTTTGCTGGAAAACATCGCAGGTATCTATGCGCCTCTAATGGCAGGAGGCTGTGTTGTGCTTCGTCGTGCTGAATCACTGGGCTTTGAGGGCGTTTCGCTTACATCACCGGATCGCATGATTCAAAGTATTTCAGAGGCGAAGCCTTCCACACTCATTCTTGTACCTGAGCTCTTGCAGCTACTGGTCTCAGCGTGTTCTCAGGGCTGGCAACCTCCTGCTTCATTATTATTTATTGCTGTGGGCGGAGCGACTGTACCGGCGGCACTGATTAAGAAAGCCAGAGATTGCAGATTGCCTGTTTATCAGGGATATGGACTGTCTGAGTGTGTATCGGTTAATACGCTTAATACATCAGCTAAAGACAATATTTACAGTGCTGGCACAGCACTTGGCCATAACAGGCTGGTCATTGAAGATGGCGAGATTGTGATCACCGGAACGCTTTTTCTGGGATACGTAAACATGCCGGAGTCTTTTTATCCCACAGCCGTTTACACCGGAGATCTCGCTGAGCAAACAGATGGATTTTTCCAGATCGCCGGCCGCAAAAAGAATGTGTTTATTAATTCTTTCGGCAGAAATATTTCGCCCGAGTGGATTGAGGGAGAACTCATGGCAACGGGTTTATTCAGACTTGTTGTGCTGACGGGGGAAGCCAGACCATATTGCGGTGCGCTTTTGCTGCCATATGAATCCGGTGCGGACAGCAAAATAACTGGCCAGGCAATCGCAGCGGTAAATCAGCACTTGCCCGAATACGCCAGGGTAAAAGTATGGCAATCCGTGCCGGAACTGGCCACAGACAAAACCCTTTTCACGGCAAACCGGAAGCTTAAACGGGATGTTCTGGCGTCAAAATATCAGTCAGTCATCGACACAATGTATGCCGGGAGCGGCCTTATCTCTGAGGAAATTGAAGCATGAATCTGTATCAACGTCTTGAAAATGAAACCCAAAAAGAACGCGCATATCTGGTCAGTTCTCCGGTTATCCGGCGTTGCTTTGCCGGCGAGGTGTGCCTGAGCGACTATATTGCCTTTTTGAGTCAGGCATATCATCACGTGAAACATACTGTGCCGCTCCTGATGGCAACAGGCGCTGCTTTACCTGACGACAAAGAGTGGTTGCGGGAAGCTGTTGCGGAATATATTGAGGAGGAATTGGGGCATCAGGAATGGATTCTGAATGATATTGCCGCCTGTGGTGCCGATAAGGAAAAAGTGCGCTACAGCCAGCCTGCCGCAGCTACTGAACTCATGGTTTCCTATGCATGGGACAGTATCCGCAGAAAATCACCTCTTTGTTTTTTTGGAATGGTGTTTGTGCTGGAAGGTACCAGTATCGCTTTAGCTGACAACGCTGCGGCATCAATTCAAGAGGAGTTAGATCTGCCCCGCAATGCTTTCAGTTACTTGCGTTCTCATGGTTCGCTGGATCAGGAGCATATCGTATTCTTCAAAAACTTGATGAACAAAATTGAGGATGTCGAAGAGCAGAATATCATTGTTCACAGCGCCAAAATGTTCTTTCAACTCTATGCAAATATCTTTCGCACACTATCTCATGATACCGCCATTCAAGAGGTTGCATAATGTCTGTTCAATGGCAAAAGCAAGTTTGTTTACTCACAGGCGCATCCGGCGGAATTGGTCAGGCGATAGCTAAAAGGCTGGCTGATTCGGGCGCGCGTCTTATCCTTACCGGCCGTAATGCACAAAAGCTGTCTGAGCTGGCAGAGGCCTTGCCCGGTCAGCACCGGATTCTATGTGTTGATATTACCAGGCCTGATGACAGAGAGAAGATCGCTAACGTATGCCAGGAGATGGGATTAACCCTGCTTATTAACAATGCGGGCGTGTCTTGTGTTGGAGATTTCCACGGTGTACCCGCACAGGCTGTTGAAGATGTGATGACTGTTAACCTGCTGGCACCTGTGGCGTTAACACAAAGACTTTTGCCGGTTCTGCGAAGAAGTGAGGAAGCGAGGGTTGTTAATATAGGGTCGACGTTTGGTTCTGTAGGCTTTCCATATCACAGCATTTATTGCGCTTCAAAATTCGGATTAAGAGGTTGGACAGAATCACTTAGCCGCGAATATCGCGATACCTCCGTCTCTTTCCATTATCTTGCACCCAGAGCAACGAATACTGCAATTAACAACAAAAATGTTGTCGCAATGAATCAGGCTCTTGGCAATGAAACTGATGCGCCGGAGGTTGTTGCTGACGCCCTGATGCTTCAGCTTTCTAAATCCAGACGTCGATGGTTTATTGGTTCACCCGAAAAATGGTTTGTGCGTCTTAACGGAGCGCTGCCTGAGTTGGTAGATTTCGCGTTAGCAAAAAAGTTAACAACAATCCGTCAGTTTGTAAGTTCAGCGAAAGAGGAAAAATGGCTATGAAGATAACTAAATATATAGTTTCAATAGTGGCTGCCAGTTTTATGAATACTGTGCTTGCCAGTGAAGCAATCAGTTTGTCAGACATTCAGCATGAATGGGCTGAAATTAATTACAAGACGAAGGAAGACAAAGATAAGGCATTTAAGAAGTTGATCACAAAAGCAGAGTGGCTGGTAAAGCAGTCTCCGGAAAAGGCAGACAGTCATATCTGGCTTGGCATTGTACAGTCGAGTACAGCTGGAGCTGAAGGTGGGCTGGGGGCACTTTCCTTCGCAAAGGCAGCCCGCAAAAACCTGGAGGAAGCGCTCAGGCTGGATGAGAATGCGCTGCAAGGTTCTGCACTGACAAGTCTGGGAGTGCTGTATCATAAGGTACCCGGATGGCCCATAGGCTTCGGCAGTGATAAAAAAGCAGAGCAACTTTTGAAAAGGGCGCTTGTGGTCAATCCTGAAGGCATCGATCCAAATTACTTTTATGCAGAATATTTATATGACGAAGGTAACTACACGCAGGCAAAGCATTTCGCCGAAATGGCTTTGCAGGCGCCGGCCAGAGAAGACCGTCCTGTTGCCGATGAAGGTCGCCGGGCAGAACTTGGCCAGTTAATCAGTAAGATCAATAAGAAAATATCTGATTAGTTTCTCAAACACTCCCGCTATGTGCCTGGCTCCCTTGTTCAGGCACATATCTTCATTAATTCTGAATCAACGCCTTCATTCAATTTGCGATTGTGCAAATATCGCCCACACTGAATGCATAGCACATGTGCAGGTTCGTCCGGTGTTCTGTCTGATTTTCATCGCAAAATGTTGCTTTTGTTGGTGAATATAAGGCCGAAGTCGCATTGTTTCTGCCTGTTTAACATGTTACTTATTCTTAATACTCACATCACAATATAAACAGGTTCTGACATGGCATCGGATTCGTTAGTTAGTTTGCTTGGTGAAGCTGCCACATTAATGTTAACCGGCATGGTATTTGTGTTCGCTTTTCTGGCACTGCTCATCGCCGGTGTTAAAGCCATTGCCTGGTACTGCCGGCGTTATCCCGGCAATGAAGACGTCGCTGTTCCGGTGAGAACGCAAACTGCACCTGTCCAGTCAGCCGTGAGCGGGCAAACCATAGCTGCCATCACAGCAGCCATTCATCAGCACAGAAACAATCAAAAATAGCATTAAAGAGGATTTTTTATGTCTAAGCCACTGGCACTGACAGAACTTGTATTGCGTGATGCCCACCAGTCTTTACTGGCTACCCGCATGCGCCTGGAAGACATGTTACCCATTGCAGGCGAGCTCGATAATGCAGGTTTCTGGTCTGTTGAATCCTGGGGAGGGGCAACGTTTGATGCCTGTATCCGTTATCTGGGTGAGGATCCGTGGGAGCGTATCCGGGCGCTGAAAAAAGCCATGCCGAAAACCCGGCAACAAATGTTGCTTCGTGGGCAGAACTTATTAGGATACCGCCACTATGCTGATGATGTGGTTACCCGGTTTGTTGAACGTGCCCATGAAAATGGCGTGGATGTTTTTCGCATATTTGATGCGATGAACGATGTTCGCAATCTGCAAACGGCAGTTAAGGCTGCTATTGATTGTGGCGCTCACGCGCAGGGTACCATGTCCTATACCATCAGCCCTATGCACACCATCGACGGCTGGGTGGATATGGCGAAGCAGCTCGAAGACATGGGCGTGCATTCTATCTGCATTAAGGACATGGCTGGTTTGCTTAAACCTTACGAGTGCGAAACGCTGGTTACCCGCCTGAAAGAAACGGTGCAGGTGCCCATTGCCATGCAGTGTCACGCTACAACCGGCCTGAGTACTGCAACCTATCAAAAGGCCATCGATGCCGGCATTGATATGCTGGATACCGCTATATCGTCAATGAGTATGACCTACGGTCACAGCGCCACTGAGACTATAGTGTCGGCCCTCGAAGGCACAGAAAGAGACACTGGCTTGTCGCTTGAGGGATTAGAAGAAATTGCCGCTTACTTCCGCGACGTGAGAAAGAAATACGCCAGGTTTGAAGGCAGCCTGAAAGGAGTGGATGCCCGTATTCTACTGGCGCAAGTGCCGGGCGGCATGTTAACCAATATGGAAAGCCAGCTGAAAGAGCAGGGCGCCGAAGATAAGTTTGATGAAGTATTGAAAGAAATTCCCCGTGTACGTGAAGATCTTGGCTTCATTCCCCTGGTCACACCTACCTCACAAATCGTGGGGACTCAGGCTGTTTTGAACGTACTCACCGGCGAACGTTATAAAAGTATTTCCAAAGAAACGGCGGGTGTACTGAAAGGCGAATATGGCGCAACTGCTGCGCCGGTGAATGCTGAATTGCAGGCCCGTGTGCTTGATGGTGGTGAGCCGGTTACCTGCCGTCCGGCTGATTTGATCAAGCCGGAAATGGAAAGCCTGACTGACGACCTGGCATCATTGGCCAAAGAACAAGGCTTCCTGTTGGCGGAAGAGCAAGTTGACGACGTACTCACTTACGCCTTGTTCCCCCAAATCGGTCTGAAATTCCTGCAAAACCGCGGCAACCCGGATGCCTTTGAACCTGCGCCCGGCAAGGAGCCGGAAGTGACTACAGCGCCTGTTGCTGCTGCTCCAAAAGCCGCGGGTCAGCCCTCTAGCTACGATGTAAAAGTAGACGGCAAAGTGTATCACGTGGAAGTGGCTGAATCCGGCACGCTGACCAGTGTTACACCGGCCGCAACAGAGCGAGCACTGGCTCAAAGCAGCGCAGCCGCACCGGCTGACGGACAGGCAATCAATGCGCCGTTATCCGGCAATGTGTTCAAAATTTTAGTATCTGAAGGTGATACTGTGTCCAACGGGGATGTGGTTATTATTCTTGAAGCGATGAAAATGGAAACCGAAATCCGTTCCGCTTTTGACGGAACAGCTGGCCGTATTCTGGTGAAAGAGGGTGACAGTGTTGCCAGTGGTCAGGCGCTGATAGAGTTAAACTGATGGAAAAATTATCAATTTTATGGGACAGCACTGCGCTGGCGCATTTTCAGGGCGGGCAACTGGTGATGATGGCAGTGGGTTTACTGCTTTTATATCTGGCCATCGTGAAAAAATTCGAGCCGTTATTGCTGTTGCCCATCGGTTTCGGCGCGCTGTTAACCAATATTCCGCTGGCTGGCTTCAGTGAACCGGGTGGACTGTTATATTACATTTATGAAGTTGGTATTCATTCCGGCGTGTTTCCGTTATTAATTTTCATGGGCGTGGGAGCAATGACGGATTTTGGCGCATTGATCGCAAACCCCAGAATGTTGTTGCTGGGCGCGGCGGCTCAATTTGGTATTTTTGCCACATTGTTCGGTGCTATTGCCCTTAATTTCATTCCCGGTTTCGACTTCACGTTAAAAGATGCCAGTGCTATTGCCATCATAGGTGGTGCTGACGGACCCACGGCAATCTTTCTGGCTTCCCGTCTTGCTCCTGATTTGCTGGGTGCAATTGCTGTCGCCGCTTATTCTTACATGGCACTGGTTCCTATTATCCAGCCTCCTATTATGAAAGCGCTGACCAGTGAAGATGAGCGGAAAATTGAAATGGCGCAGTTACGCCATGTGTCGCAAAAAGAGAAAATCATATTTCCTCTGGCGGTACTCATTCTGACCATTTTATTCCTGCCTTCTGCAACACCACTGGTGGGTATGTTTTGTTTCGGTAACCTCATGCGGGAATGCGGTGTGGTAGACCGGCTGTCAAAAACGGCGCAGAATGAACTTATCAATATTGTGACCATTTTCCTCGGCCTGGCTGTGGGGTCTAAATTATCTGCCGATAAATTTTTAACGGTGGAAACGTTAGGGATCCTCGGTTTAGGTGCGATTGCTTTCGCTATCGGCACTGCCGCCGGCGTATTGATGGCAAAACTCATGAATAAAATGAGCGGTGGCGGAATTAACCCGCTTATCGGCGCTGCCGGGGTGAGCGCTGTACCCATGGCGGCGAGAGTGGTCAATAAAGTGGGTTTGCAGAGTAACCCGCATAACTTCCTGTTAATGCATGCCATGGGGCCTAATGTGGCAGGTGTACTGGGTTCTGCCGTCGCAGCGGGTATTCTGCTGGCGCTGGTGGGTTAACTGTTTTTCCGGGCAACGTTGACCACTCAGGTCAACGTTTGCTGGGGCACCAGTGACTGATAAGCAAGGATCAGCTTTTTAGTCATATCATGTTGCGGCCAGCGGAAGATTGTTTCCGTTTTGCCGGTTTCAACAATCTGTCCGTTTTCCATCACGATGATCCGGTCGGCAATGTGTCTCACAATGCCTAAGTTGTGGGAGATAAAAATAAACGACAACCCCAGCTCTTTTTGCAGGTTCAGGATCAGGTTTACCGTCTGCGAGCGCACTGAAGGGTCCAGTGCGGCAAAGGGTTCGTCTGCGACCAGAATCTTTGGCTGTAATACCATGGCTCTGGCGATGGCTACACGCTGCTGCTGACCGTCAGACAACATGTGGCGGTAAAAGTAGTAGTGATCACGCAGCAGTCCCACTTTAACCAGAATATCTTCGATGACTTTCTTGCGTTCTGTTTCATCCAGTTCAGTGTTCAGCGATAACGGCTCATCAAGAATACGCCCTACAGGAATGCCGGGGTTCATGGCCTCGCTGCTGTGCTGGAAAATCATGCGGATATCGTTGCTGGCGTTATAGCTCTTAGTCGATTTCTTTTTGGCCGCGTTATACATCACGTTGCTGAGGAATATCTCGCCTTCATCGGCAGGCACTGCACCCACCAGCAGCTTGGCCAGCAGGGATTTTCCGGCGCGGTTTTCACCTATGATGGCAATGGTCTCGCCGCGCTTCACACTCAGTTCTATAGGACCTAAGGCAAACACTTCCGGCTTTTTCAGCCAGCGTTTCTTATCACTGTGGCGGAATGTCAGCCCGCTGACATGCATGATCTCACTCATAACTTCTCCATGTGCAGAGGGAAGTGACAACTGTAAGTGTGGTCATGAATACGACGCACGCCGGGCGTACTGACACAAGCGCGCTGGGCGCGGGGGCAGCGCGGGCCCAGCCGGCAGCCAATAGGAACGTGTTGCAATGAAGGAATGGTGCCGTCCAGTGCCGGCAGCACTGACTTAGGCGGTAAGTCATTCCTGAAACTCGGCGCACTGTCCAGCAGTGCTTTGGTGTAGGGGTGCAGCGGCCGTTTACGGATATGCTTCATCTTGCCGGATTCAACAGTTTGTCCGCAGTACAGCACTGTCATGGTGTGAGACATACTGGCGATGGCAAGCAAATCGTGGCTGACAAACAATATGGATAAAGACTTTGTTTGATTCAGACGTGTAAGTAATTTCAGTACTTTGGTCTTGGTGGTCGTTTCCATGCCACGGGTGGGATCGTCAGCAATTAACAGTCTGGGCTGTGAAATCAGCGCCATAGCAATCATGAACTTCTGACCAATGTCGGTAGGCACCTGGTGGGGATACGCATTCAGATAGTGCTTATGATTTTTAATCCCGACTTTGTGCACAGTACTGATAGCGGTTTTCCGGCGGTCCTGCTTACGTTGCCAGAACCATTTACCGTTTACCAGTTCATCCGGGATGGCTTCCTCCAACTGCTCACCTAATGTGGTGGAGGGATCCATGGCTGATACCGGATCCTGAAATACCACGCCGATATCCCGGCGCATCAGTTCACGCCGCTCTTTTGCTGACATGGACAGCATATTTTTGCCGTTCCAGCTCATTCTGTCAGCGGTGATACGCCACTGCTGGGGAAGTGAACCGGAAATTGCCTGAACCATCAAACTCTTGCCTGAACCGGATTCGCCAACCAGCGCGCGGATTTCTCCGCTGTTAACGGTCAGGTTCACTTTATCTAACGCTTTAACACGGGTATTCCCGTTGTCTATCTCAAGCGTCATATTCTTTATATCGAGCATGGGCATTAGTGTGTCAGCCTCCGTCGAAGTGCAGAGCGCAGTCCGTCACCGACAATGTTCACCGCCAGTACCATCAAAAATATCGTCAGGCCGGGAAGGCCCACATTCCAGGGCGCGATATAAGCCACATCCAGTCCGTCTGCCAGAATTACGCCCAGCTCGGGAAGGGGCGGCTGTGCACCGAGATTCAGAAAACCCAGTGCGGAAATGTCGATGACCGCAATGGATAACGCCAGTGAACCCTGTACCACCAGCATTTCAATCATATTCGGCAGCACCGAGTGAAAAAATAACTGCAAAGGCCGGGCGCCATCCAGCCTGGACGCCAGAATGTATTCTTTTTTCATTTCACTGCGCACATAAGAGCGGGTGTGATGGATAAATTGAGGGATAAGTGCCAGCGTAATTGCCCACATACTGTTGACGAGACCAGTACCCAGAATGGCCACGATAATAATGGCTATCAGCAGAGTAGGGATGGCCATCAGCGCATCCAGTGTATGATTTATCACGCTGGAGCGAACACCGCTGGTCATGCCGGCAATGGTACCGATTGTTACACCTGCCAGCATAGCGATAAGCACGAGCATCAGGCTGGACCCGAAGGTAACACGGCAGCCGTACATGATCCGGGAAAACACATCTCTGCCCAGTGCATCAGTGCCGAACAGGTGAGAGATGGTACCGTTCGCTTCCCAGCTCGGCGGCACCAGCAGGGCATCGATGTTTTGCTGTAACGGGTCGTAAGGCGCTACCAGCGGCACAAACAGAGATACAAAGAAAAACAGTCCGAGCACAATGAAGCCGGCAAAGGCCACATGACTGCTGCGGAACTCTTCCCAGGTGCGCTGCCAGGGAGAGGGCTGGGATTCTTCCTGATATAAACTAAACCGTGCCACGTTCGTACTTTTCCCTGCTTGGATCGATAAAGCGGTTAAACAAATCAATCAAAATAGTAAAACTGATCACCACAGTAGCTACAGCCAGCATACCAACTCGCAGTGCCGGGTAATCGCGCTGGTAAATGGCCTGAATCAGCCAGTTGCCAATACCCGGCCAGGAAAACAAGGTTTCAACAATCATGGCATTGGTGATGAGCGTCGTAATCTGGATCGCCATCAGTGGCAAAATGGGGAGTAAAGCGTTTCTCAGTATATGGCGGAAAAAGATTTGCCGCTTGGAAAGTCCGCGGGATTCGGCCGCTGCAATGTACGGGCTTTTCAGCACGTCGATCACTGAACGCCTTGTCAGCCGGACCATGGAGGCGGTGGAAACCAGCGCGATAGATACCGTAGGCAGGAGCAGATGGATGAGCGCATCGCTGAGTGCCAGGCCGCTGTCCACACTGTCAGCAATGATGATGTCGATGAGGATAAAGCCGGTTTGCGGAGGCACATCAAATAGCAGGCTCACACGTCCTGATAGCGGCACCACACCAAGATTCAGACTGAAAAATAAAATGAAAACCAGCGCTATCCAGAATACCGGAAATGAGTAACTGACCATACTGGCCGAATTAATCAGGTAATCCCGTTTGGTGTAACTGCGTAACCCCGCATAACAGCCAAGAGGCACACCCACAAAAATTGCGATAAAAAGCGCATAGGCACTGAGCTCTATTGTGGCGGGCATGGCGATACCAATTTCCTGCCTTAACGGCAGACCGGATATAAAACTGTACCCCCAGTTCCCCTGAAGCAGTTGCTGCACATAATAGATAAATTGAAACAGATAAGGCTTGTCGAGCTGAAACTGGCGGATGAGCGCAGCTCGCTGCGCCTCATTTTGCGGAGTAATCCCGGTCAGATTAACCAGTACGTCGCCGGGAAACAAATAAGCAAGGGCGAAGGACAATGCCGCCAGCACGAGCATAGTGGTTATAAACAGGGTCGCATAGCGGATCAGAATTTGTATCACAGGGATTTCGTCACTCCGGCAAAACGTACACCACCGTACGGATTAATACTCATGCCCTTCAGATTTTTACGGTAAGCCTGATACCGGTATGCGTGAGCAATAGGCACGATGGGTAATTCATCATACAGCAAGCGGTTAACTTCTTCATAGATTGCTTTGCGCCGCTCCATATTTTGCGTTTGCAGGGCTTCATTAATCAGTGAATCGTATCGTTCGTTACACCACATTGCGCGATTGGTGCCGGACGGGATCGCGCCGCAACTGAGCAAAGGCCGGTAAAAGTTGTCCGGATCACCATTGTCTGCGGACCAGCCAATCAACACGCTGTCGTGTAAGCCTTCCCGCAGATGGCGGCGAAACGTGGTCCAGTCATAAGTGACAATGTTTACCTGAATATCCACCGCAGACAAATATCGCTGGATCAGCTCTGCCATTTTGGTGGCATTCGGGTTGTAAGCGCGCTCCACAGGCATTGCCCAAATTGTCATGGTAAAGCCCGGTTCAATACCGGCTTCAGTAAGTAATTTTTTCGCCAGTACCGGATTGTAAGCGGTATCTTCGGCATCACTCTGGAAAGCCCAGCTTGCTGTAGGAAGCAGGGTTTTTGCCCGTGTGGCACTGTCAAAGTACACAGCTTCAAGGAGGGTATTTTTGTCGATAGCCAGTGCCAGCGCTTTACGCACGTCCGGATTGTCGAATGGAGGCCGGTTGGTATTGAACGCCCAGAAACCGATGTTCAGACCGGGTTTTTCCGACAATTCAAGCTCTTCACGGTTACGGATTACCTCCAATTCTGTCTGGGCAGGGAAGGCAATGGCATCACACTCTCCGGTGATCAGTTTGGCAAGCCTGATTGAGCTTTTCGGCGTGATGTCGTAAATCAGGTGTTCCGTGTTTGACTGGCCTTCCGGCAGCGACTGTTCACCCCAGTAATATTCGTTGCGCAGGAAACGGATGTAGTGGTCTTTGCGGTAGCTTTCGAATTTAAACGGGCCTGTACCAACAGGGTAATAGTCAATTCTCTCCGGCGTGCCCCGGCTCAACAGAAAGTCAGCATATTCGGCTGATAAAATAACGGAAAAGTCTGTCGCAAGGTTTGCCAGAAAAGAGCTGTCACGCTGTTTTAAGGTGATCTCAATCCGGTAGCCGTTGATGCGCTTCACATCTTCGATATTGGCAGCGATGCCGAGACTTTCAAAATAAGGGTAACGTCCACCGGACACGCGGTGATAAGGATTGGCTTCCAGCCGCCAGCGGTTAATGCTGAAAATGACGTCGTCGGCGTTAAAGCTCCGGGTCGGGG
This sequence comes from Alteromonas sp. NFXS44, assembly GCF_040148705.1. Lineage (NCBI taxonomy): Bacteria > Pseudomonadati > Pseudomonadota > Gammaproteobacteria > Alteromonadales > Alteromonadaceae > Alteromonas > Alteromonas sp. NFXS44. The sequence continues at coordinate 325,611 of NZ_JAGDEA010000005.1, forward strand.
TAAAGTAAGGCGTGGTGTGAAATTCCACATCTTTATTTAACTGAAATGTATAGGTAAGTCCGTCATCCGATACCAGCCAGCTGCTGGCCAGGTTTGGCACAATCTGACCGGTTTCAGGATCGAAATCCATCAGCCGGTCGTAAACCTGGTGGGCGGTGGCATCGGCGGTGGTGCTTGATGTATCGGTTTGCGGGTTAAAATTCACCGGATTACTTTCAGAACAGTAGATGATACCTGACTGGTAAAAAGCAACCTGCTCTGATTTATCGCAGGCCTGAAGCCCTGTCAGCGCGACCAGTATAGTTGCCCACCGAAAACCCTGTCGCACCGTTATGCCTCCACAGATTCCTCTGAAGAATCCAGTAAATTGTATTTCTTTAAATAGCCTCTGAGCTGATGATAAGTCAGACTCAACTTTTCTGCAGTCTTTTTCTGATTAAACTGACTGTCTTCAAGTGCTTGCCTGATCATATCAATTTCAAATTGCTGGGAGCGCTCTTTCAGATCCAGCGGATAAACCGGAGCTTGCGCAGCTTCGGGTACCGGCGTAAATACTGCGTCGTTGGGAGGCGGGGGTAGATCAGGTTGAATGCCGTTGATTTCAGATGCCAGCGGGGGAGCGGTAATTCTGTCCTGAGTCTTAATGCGACCTTTTGGTCTGAAGGGGGATTCAAACGGGTCAAGAATGATTTCGTGAACAGGCAGGTGAGGGTTATTGCAGCGGTAAACGGCCCTTTCCACCACGTTTTTGAGCTCACGGATGTTACCCGGCCAGTGATAATCGAGTAAGGTGCGGCGGGCTTTCTCTGTGAAACCACTGAATAATTCCATATCCAGCTCCCTTGCCATATTAATGGCAAAGTTTTCAGCCAGTAACAGAATATCTTCTTTCCGTTCTCTCAGCGGTGGGATGGTAATAACGTCAAATGCGAGTCTGTCGAGTAAATCGGCGCGGAATTCACCGCTTTCCGCCAGCGCAGGTAAATCTTCGTTGGTTGCTGCTATCAGGCGAACATCTGTTTTGAGTGTTTTAGTACCACCCACACGTTCAAATTCGCCGTACTCAATGACCCGGAGTAATTTTTCCTGAATCAGACCTGAGGTGTTCGCTAACTCATCCAGAAACAGGGTGCCGTTGTTGGCGACTTCAAAGCGGCCCTCACGGCGCTTGGCTGCACCGGTAAATGCCCCCGCTTCATAACCGAAGAGTTCACTTTCGAGCAGATTTTCATTCAGTGCGGCACAATTCAGCTTGATGTAATTTTGATCCCAGCGCTGAGACAGAAAATGCAGACGGGCGGCAATAAGCTCTTTACCCGTCCCCCGTTCTCCGATAACAAGCACCGGCTTGTTAAGTGGTGCGATTTGGGAAATTTGTTCCAGTGTTTCCAGAAAGCTGTTGGCCTGACCCAGCAAGTTATCCTGTTGGCGAAATCTACTCATTTAGTCCCTCAATTGTTAGTCATTTAGACCAATAATTAGTGTAGATGAAAAACTTCGCAGAATCGAACATTAATTTAATTCAGAAAAAATGAATAAATTCAGTGAATTAAAAAGTATTAGCTAGTTGGCAAGCATATTGAATAGCTTATGACAGAGATGCGTATTAACTACGAGCATTAAAATCCATGCACTTTTGCATGATTCCATACGAGCTGGAGGTAATGAATATGGGTATCTTCTCGCGTTTCACCGACATAGTGAACTCAAATATTAATGCATTGCTGGATAAAGCTGAAGATCCGGAAAAAATGGTTCGTCTGATTATTCAGGAAATGGAAGACACACTGGTTGAGGTGCGTTCAGCATCTGCGAAAACCATCGCCAGTAAAAAGGAAATTACTGCACAAATCAGTAAATACGAAGCCGATGTACAGGACTGGCAGGCCAAAGCGGAACTGGCTTTAAGTAAGGACAGAGAAGATCTGGCACGTGCGGCGTTACAGGAACGTAAGAAAGCTGCAGAAGCTGCCGTTGCTCTGGGTAAAGAGCTGGCGGTTGTTGAAGAGCAGATTTCGAAATTGCAGGACGAGGTTGGACAGTTACAGGATAAGCTGGCCGATGCAAAAGCCCGTCAGAAAGCGATTATCATGCGCCAGAAAACGGCAAGTTCACGTTTAGAAGTGAAACGTACGCTGGATAGCAGTAAAGTAGATGCTGCTATGGGCCGGTTTGAGCAATATGAGCGCAAAATCGACGACCTGGAGTCCCAGGTAGATGCGTACGACTTAGGTAAGAAAACGCTGAACGATGAATTTGCCGAGCTGGAAGCCGGCGATAAAATCGACGAAGAATTAGCGGCATTAAAAGCTAAAATAAAAGAAAATAAAAGCGCAGAATAATGCGCGCCCGGTGCCGGTTTCCTTGCTCACAGGAAGCCGGACAATCGGCTTTGTGGGCAGTTCTCACTAGAAATCGGAGGTTATGGTTATGGACGAGGGAATACTGGCACTGTTATTGGTACCCTTATTTTTGTTTTTGACATTTGTCGCACCCATCTGGCTTATTCTGCACTATCGCAGTAAAAAGCAAGTCAGTCAGGGCTTAAGCGCAGAAGAGTTCGCAACAATCAATGAACTCGCGGAGAAGGCTGAAAAAATGTCTGACCGCATCAAAACATTGGAAGCCATTCTTGATAGTGAAGCGCCTCAGTGGAGAGACAGAGCATGAACCGTCAATTCTATCGTGACACCGAAAATGCCCGGATTGCAGGGGTATGCAGTGGTATAGCAGACTATTTCGGGTTGGAAAGATGGCTTGTCAGAATTCTGGTTGTGTCTGCTTTTTTCCTGCTTGCCGGTACCTTCGTGTTCATCGGCTACATCGCCTGTTGGTTTATTCTGGAACCGAAACCTGCAAATGTTACTGCTCAGCAGGATGATCCGCTAAGCCAGTTTAAAGGGCATCAGGGTAAAGGCTGGACGAACAGCAATACCGGTGCACAGCAGCATGAGTCATCCGGCAAGGTGTCGGTAAAGACAAAAGTCTGGCAAGCCGGTGAGCCACCAAAGCAGGCAGTGCATGATATCGCCTCGAGGTTCAAGGAATCAGAATTGCGTCTGCGCAAGATGGAAAAATATGTAACCTCCAGAGAGTTTCAGTTAAACCGTGAAATCAGCCAACTCTGAATAAAATGACAGGTGAAGCAGACCGGTAGTCAAAGAACTCAAATGAGGGCCGGTGACACATCAGTGTCACCGGCCTTTTTATTTACTTAAAATAATTCAATGGCTTACCTTAGTTTGTAAAATTAATGTTACATGGGAGGTCTCTGGCTGAATCAGCCTGAGACTTCCACAGTGTCATAAATTCCTTAGACTAAAATGAGTAACAGCAATTAAGGTATTTTATGGCGAAGTCATCTGCTTATCAGTCCAGACAACCGGACGAAAACGGTGTGATCTCCTGGTCCGGAGAAGAGAACACGATTTGGTCTGAGCTTTATCAACGACAGGATTCGTTATTACAGGGCAGAGCCTGTAAACAGTATATGGACGGGCTGGCACTACTGAATCTGCCAGCGCACCGCATACCACAATTAGGTGAGATTGACCGGATCCTGCAAGCAACAACAGGCTGGAAAACCGCGCCGGTACCGGCACTAATAAACTTCTCATCCTTTTTCTCGCTGCTGGCAAATAAGCAATTTCCGGTGGCAACATTTATCAGAAGCCGGGAAGAATTCGATTACCTGCAGGAACCGGATATCTTTCATGAGGTCTTCGGGCATTGCCCGCTGTTAACCAATCCTTCGTTTGCGCATTTTACCCATACCTACGGGAAGCTGGGTCTTGATGCGTCGAAAGAAGAACGTATCTATCTGGCCCGCCTGTACTGGTTTACCGTTGAATTTGGTCTGGTTAAAACCCCCGGAGGGCAGCGTATTTATGGTGGCGGTATTTTGTCATCGCCGGGTGAAACCCTCTATGCGCTGGAAAGCGATACCCCTGTGAAAGTGCCTATGAATGCGCTGGATGCCCTGCGTACACCTTACCGCATCGATATTATGCAGCCGCTGTATTATGAGCTGTCCGATTTCGATGATCTTTTTACCCTGGCAGAAAGCGATATCATGCATTTAGTGCGTCAGGCCATGCGGCTTGGCCTCTATGATCCCCTGTTTGAACCTGCGCCCAGACGGGTGAGTTAAACAAATTTAAGCGTTCCAATGTTAGTATTTTGTGATATCCTGTAAATATATATTTACAACAAAAATGACAGAATACTATGCGCTTAGAAATCAGTTGTCAGGACCGTCTTGGGATCACTCAGGATATCCTGGATATCCTGGTGGCTCATGAAATCGATTTACGGGGCATCGAAATTGATGAAGCGGGCAAAATTTTCCTCAATTTCCCTAATCTTGAATTCGAAGATTTTCAGCATCTCATGCCAAAAATCCGGAGGATCAATGGTATTGATGACGTAAAAACCACGCCGTATATGCCCGGCGAGCGGGAGCGGAATCAGCTTTCGGCCATTTTGCGTACTTTACCTGACCCGGTATTTTCCATCGATAACCGCTGCCGTGTACTTATGTGCAATGAAGCAGTGATTAGTGGTCTTGAATTGCCGTTTTCCGATATTGAGTCCACAGAAATCAGTGAGCTGGTTAAGGGTTTTAACTTTAACCGCTGGATGGAGAGCAAGGACAATGCGGCCACTTCAGTGAAGGTCAAGTTTATCCAGCAGGATTATCTGGCGGATATTTTGCCGGTAATAGTGCCGGATGGTCAGAACAGTGCCATCTTTGCCGGTGCGGTGGTGATTCTGAAATCAGAAATGCGTCTGGGTCAGCAATTTACGGCTTTCCATCAAACTGAAACAGATTCTTTCGACCACTTCATCATCCGGTCGCCGGCTATAGCAAAGGTTGTCAACGATGCCAAGCAAATTGCCGATCTTGATGCGCCGGTGCTGATCTTCGGCGAAACCGGTACGGGAAAGGAAATGATTGCCAAAGCCTGTCACCAGGCAAGCCGGAGAAACAAAGGTGAGTTCCTCGTACTTAATTGCGCTTCGTTACCTGACAGTGTCGCAGAATCTGAGTTATTCGGTTATGCAGCCGGTGCATATAATCAACCGGAGGGTAAAGCAGGCTTACTAGAGCTGGCGGCAGGCGGTACAATTTTGCTGGATGAAATCGCTGATATGTCTCCGCAATTGCAGGCTAAATTGCTTCGCGTACTGGAGCACAACGAATTCAGACGCGTTGGTGATGATAAACCCGTAGCGGTAAACGTACGTTTCATTTGCACTACCGGTCGGGATCTCGGGCAGATGGTGGAAGAGGGCGTGTTCCGAAAGGATTTATACTATCGCCTGAATGTACTGAGCCTGGTCATGCCGTCATTAAAAGAACGCAGACCGGACATATTGCCACTGGCCGAAGCATTCATTTTGCAACACAGCAGTAAACTGGGACGCCGTCCGGCCAAGCTGAGCAAGTCCTGTGTGGATTTCCTGCAGCAGTACCCCTGGCCCGGAAATGTCAGGCAGTTACAGAACGCCTTATTCCGAGCGCTGTCGTTGCTTGATGGCAATGAAATCTCTAAAGAAGATATCCAGTTGCCTTCCTGTGCACCCAGTGTCACGTACATCGATGAAAACTTTGACGGCACGCTGGATGAAGAGGTGAAGAAGTTCGAGCGGGATCTGCTGAAACGTTTGTATCCGTCCTACCCGAGTACCCGTCAGCTGGCGAAAAAATTAGGCCTGAGCCATACAGCCATTGCCAACAAGTTGCGTGAATATGGCATAAATAAAGGCACTGTAAAGTTATAGATACGCTCTGTACTGCCCGCTTTACAAAAATCTCGGGGAAGGGGGCTTCACAGGCGGGTATTTTAATTGTGTCCGCCTGTTGTTCAGTTTTATTTACAGCTTTCCTCCGTCAGACCTTCAATGTTATCCGCAGGCCCTGTCTTTTCTGATTGTTAAATTTGGTGTTTATTGATCACATAACTTTTACAAGTGTGAGGAAACATCATGTCACAAGTCGATTACTCTTATAACCCGCTGGGCTCAGACGGTTTCGAATTCGTTGAATATACCGCTGCTGATGAGAAAGGTATTGCGGCCCTTAAAGACCTTTTTTCATCTCTGGGTTTTGCTGAGATAGCCAGCCACCGTTCCAAGCGTGTGTGGTTGTATCGTCAGGGGGATATCAATTTCATTGTTAATGCTGAACCGGCATCACAGGCAGAAGAGTTTGCCAAATTGCGTGGCCCCAGTGTTTGCGGCATGGCGTTCCGTGTTAAAGATGCAGGAATTGCAATGAAGCACGCACTGGCAAACGGCGCGAAGCAATTCGTGGGCAATCTGGGACCCATGGAACTGAATATTCCTGCCGTTTATGGTATAGGCGAGAGCACGCTTTACTTTGTTGACCGCTACGGTGATGACAGCATTTACGACGTAGATTTCACCTTTTATGACGACTGGCAGGCAAGAATGGAAAAAGCCGGAGCCGGCCTGAGTTTTGTCGATCATCTCACTCACAATGTCCGCCGGGGTAACATGGCGTTGTGGGCCAATTTCTACGAGAACATCGGCAACTTCCGCGAGATCCGTTACTTTGATATAGAAGGCAAACTCACCGGCCTGGTGAGCAAAGCGATGACGTCTCCCTGCGGTAAAATTCGTATTCCTATTAATGAATCGTCTGACGATAAATCACAGATTGAAGAGTTTATCCGTGAATATAACGGCGAAGGTATTCAGCATATCGCATTAGCCACTGACGACATCTATCAGACAGTCAGAGATCTGAATGCCAGAGGAATGCGCTTTATGGATACGCCTGATACCTACTATGAGGGCGTGGATGCCCGTGTGCAGGGGCATGGTGAAGATTTGAAAATGCTCAAAGAATTGCGCATTTTAATCGATGGTGCACCAATGAAAGATGGCATTTTGCTGCAAATCTTTACCGATACAGTCATTGGCCCTGTATTTTTTGAAATTATCCAGCGCAAAGGTAACGAAGGTTTCGGTGAGGGGAATTTCAAAGCGTTATTCGAGTCCATAGAACTCGACCAGATCCGCCGTGGCGTTTTAGATGGCCAGGCGCTGGACGAGAAAGAAAATGCGTAACTGGATCCGGTTTCCGGCTGCGCAGGGGACGCACTCGAAGCAGGCCCACGCCGATTTTCCGGAAGAGGGCATTTATGAACGTGAAATTGGTCGCAGTGGCTTTTTTGGCCCTGCGAGTCATTTACATCATAAACATGCGCCGACCGGTTGGATTGACTGGGAGGGGGATTTACGACCCCGCGCCTTCGACCTGAATAAGTTGCCCCGTGATGCAGAGCACGGACCTTTTTCCGCTCCTCTGATCCTCGGCAATGCTCACTGTAAATACCGCTTATGGCATTGCCATACTGCCATGCCGCGCCTGGCCCGTAATGCTGACGGTGACGACTTATTGTTCATTCATGAAGGTGAAGGTGAACTGTTCTGTGATTACGGACATCTGCCGGTAACCGCCGGTGATTACGTGCTTATTCCCCGCTCCACGCTATGGCGGCTGGAGCCGGCAAAGCCCATGACCATGTTAATGATTGAAGCGACTAACGAAGCGTATGAGTTGCCGGATAAAGGCATGCTGGGAGGTCAGGCTATTTTCGACCCCGCCGTGCTGGAAATACCGCAAATCAATGACAGGTTTATCGGCCAGCAAGACGAGAATAACTGGCAGGTAGAGGTGAAACGGGGCAACAAGGTATCGGTGATCACTTATCCCTTTAATCCTCTCGATGCCATTGGCTGGCATGGTGAAGTGTGTGTGGTTAAGCTGAACTGGCGGGACATCAGACCTTTAATGAGTCACCGTTATCACTTACCACCGTCAGCGCATACCACCTTTGTGGCCCCGCGTTTTGTTGTCTGTACGTTTGTACCACGGCCAATAGAAAGTGACCCCGGCGCTTTGAAGGTGCCGTTTTATCACAATAACGACGATTATGATGAAGTACTGTTCTACCACGAAGGTGACTTTTTCAGCCGTGACAACATTGAAAAAGGCATGGTGACTTTTCATCCGGCGGGGTTCACTCACGGCCCCCATCCAAAAGCCTTTGCAGCCGGTCGTGCACATAAGAAAACATTTACTGATGAAGTCGCCGTGATGCTGGATACCCGTGATGCGCTTGAGATGGGGGATGCCGCGCTGGCGACAGAAAATCCGGAGTATGTGAATAGCTGGAAGACACCGGTGAAGGAGAATGAACAATGAAATTTGCGACCTATAAAAATGGCAGCCGTGACGGGCAACTGATGCTGGTTTCACGGGATTTGACCCGTACTGCTGCGGTACCGGATATTGCACTGACATTGCAACACGCTCTGGACAACTGGGCGCAGGTTGCCGGCGCATTGCAGTCACGATATGAACAATTAAATGATGGATTAATTGAAAGTGAGGCCTTCAAAGAAGAGCGCTGTGAGTCGCCTCTGCCACGTGCTTATCAGTGGGCTGACGGCAGTGCCTATGTGAATCATGTGGAACTGGTGCGTAAAGCCCGCGGTGCAGAGATGCCGGAGAGCTTCTGGACAGATCCGCTGATGTATCAGGGTGGGTCTGATGACTTCACTGGCCCCCGGGATGACGTTATTTTACCCAGTGATGACTGGGGTATTGATTTTGAAGGGGAGGTGGCGGTTGTCACCGACGATGTGCCAATGGCATGTTGTGAAACTGTCGCGGCTGAACGCATCAGGTTGATTATGCTGGTGAATGATGTGTCACTCAGGGGGCTCATTCCCGGTGAACTGGCTAAGGGATTCGGATTCTTTCAGTCTAAGCCTGCCAGCAGTTTTTCACCGGTGGCGGTAACACCTGACGAACTGGGTAGTGCATGGAACCAGGCACAGGTTTGCCTGCCACTACGCTCAACCTATAACGGAGAGTTATTCGGCATGCCACATGCGGGCACCGACATGACATTTAACTTCGCGCAACTGGTTGCGCATGCCGCGAAATCGCGTAATCTGGGAGCTGGAGCTATTATTGGCTCAGGTACCGTATCGAATAAACAGGGTACGGACCATGGCAGCGCTGTAAAAGAAGGTGGTGTGGGTTATTCCTGTATTGCCGAAATCAGGATGATTGAAACCATCCGTGATGGCAAGCCATCCACTCCCTTTATGCAGTTTGGCGACAGGATCCGCATAGAGATGCTGGATGAGCAGGGACACAGTATCTTCGGCGCGATCGAACAACAGATTAAACCACTCAGCTAACAAGAAGTGGCAAGCAAAAAAGGGCGAAACATGAGTCTGAAACTTTATGGTTACTGGCGTTCTTCGGCAACCTACCGGGTGCGCATTGCAATGAACCTGAAGGGGTTGGATTACGAATATGTACCGGTTCACCTGGTGAAAGAAGGCGGTGAACAAACTCATGAGGTGTTTAAGCGTCTGAATCCGGCGCAACTGGTACCTGCACTGGTGGATGACGACGAAGATTTCGTACTCAATCAGTCTCTCAGCATCATCGAATATCTGGATGAAAAGTACCCTGATACTTGCCGTCTGATCCCCGAGCACGCGCTTGAAAGAGCACGGGTTCGCGGACTGGCCCATGATATTGCTATGGAGATGCAGCCGTTAGGAAACTTACGGGTGCTGAATGCATTGCGGGATGATTTCAATGCGGAAGATGAAGACATTGCCGCATGGGTGCGCAAGTGGTCAGAAAAAGGGTTTCAGGCGATTGAACGTCGTTTGCAAACACAAGCCGGAAAGTACTGCTTTGATTTTAATGTCACCATGGCTGACGTTTGTCTGGTGCCACAGGTATACATTGCTAAGCGGTTTAAACTGGACATGACACCGTTTCCGCTCATTTCCAAAATTGTTGATAACTGTCTGGCGCTGGATGCGTTTGAAAAAGCGAGACCGGAAAATCAGCCGGACTGTCCTGAATAACCATGACATAAGAAACAAAAAGCCCGTTGATACTGCCATGTATAAACGGGCTTTTTCGTTTCTGATAACCGCTTACTGACTTTTTATTGGTAACTCTGTGGTGTTTTTCACCTGCTTCAATGCAAAAGTGGAGCTTAAGTGATCGACCAGTGGCAGATGAGTCAGCTTGGTTTTCAAAAGATATTCATACTCTTCAATGCTTTCAACAACCACTTTAAGAAGATAATCCTTCTCTCCGCTGGTGGTATGACATTCTACGATTTCGTCAATAGACTGTACCGCCGCTTCGAAATCGGTGAGTGAATCTCCGTCGTGGTTTTTCAATGTCACGAAAATGAAAACCGATACGCCGAGATTCAGCTTTTTGCTGTTCAGCAGCGTCACTTTGCGAAGAATAATTCCTTCTGATTCCATGCGTTTAACACGGCGCCAGCACGGCGTATGTGACAATCCGACCTTTTGACTCAAGTCGGCCATGGAGACAGTGGCATCCTGTTGAAGCACGCGAAGAATTTCGCGGTCAAATTTATCTAATTTCATTAATCAGGCATCTCGTCAGGTGTATGATAATTATTATAACACTCACATAATACTAGGATATATATCCTAGTCTATAGTTCTTGTGAATAACCATATTTCCTCTTGTAAACATAGCTTGAAATTAATGCAAAATCTGTCCTCGTGATGTTCGGATAAGATAGCCGGGTTATCAGTCACGATCAGAAGAAGAAAATCCATGTCAGTTTTTGAACATCCAGAGTTTGACAGTCACGAACATGTGGCATTTTTCCACGATGAAGCTTCGGGCTTAAAAGCGATTATTGCAGTGCATAATACGAATCTCGGTCCGGCATTAGGCGGTTGCAGAATGTGGCCGTATATCAACAGTCATGAAGCGCTGACAGATGTTCTCAGGCTTTCAAAAGGTATGACCTACAAGTCTGCCATGGCCAATCTGAAGCTAGGGGGCGGGAAGTCAGTGATGATCGGCGATCCCCGTAAGCACAAGTCTGAAGAAATGATGCTGGCTATGGGAAGATTTGTAGATTCTCTGGGCGGCAAGTATTTCACTGCTGAAGATTCCGGCATTGCAGTGACTGATTTGAAAACCATGGCAACACAGTCGGAATACATCACCGGTGTAAGTGCTAAGTATCATTACAATAATGAGCAGCCTGACGGCAATCCTGCTCCTTCAACAGCCTATGGTGTCTTCACCGGCTTGAAAGCAACAGTCGAACACGCGCTGAAAACAGATCTGAAAGGGGTGCGGGTGGCCATTCAGGGTGTTGGTCACGTGGGTTACCGTCTGGCGCAACATCTTCATGCCCACGGCGCTGAATTGTTCGTCACCGATATTTTTCCGGAAGGCATAGAACGTGCAGTCTCTGAATTAGGTGCGACGGCGGTGAAGCCGGAAGAACTATACGGACTGGACGTGGATGTGATTGCACCCTGTGCGCTTGGCGCATCCATTAATGATGAAACGGTGCCTGAAATAAAGGCCAAGGTGATTGCCGGTGCTGCGAACAATCAGCTTGCCAGAGAATCTATGGGGGAAGTTCTGCGCCAGAAGGGTATTGTTTATGCACCTGACTATGTGATTAATGCCGGTGGTGTGATTGATATTTATCACCAGCGCATGGAGTCATCCAGTGAAGCTATGCGTGAGCATATTGAGCAGATTGGCCTGACGCTGAAAGAAATCTATCAACGTGCTGATTCTGATGAAAAAGCCACCAATATTGTGGCAAATGTTATCGCTGAAGAACGATTTAATCACAAGGCTTGAAACTTCGTCTTCAAATCGTCATAATGCGCCGCTCCTGAGGACAGCCGTCACGGCATAGTATCCGTTTTCAGGAGCACGCAAAGTTCAATGGTGGGCCCTGGTCCTCTCGCAATGATACTCTGTGAACCCGGTCAGGCCCGGAAGGGAGCAGCCGCAGCAGACGACTCATGTGCCGGGATGTGGCTGGGGCCCGCCACCCAATCTCCTCATTCATCTGTTCGTTTCGATTTTGCCTGGTCCAGATATTTTATTGCCTTGTCCACGGCGTGTTCCACATTCATTTCCATTTGTTGTCTTTCACTCTGAGGAAGATAAAACGCCATATCAACTTCGAAGCGGATATACCGTGGCGGTACCTGATTCAGCGCAAGGCAGCAAATATCTGCCAGATAGTCTGATGATTTAGTTTTATCAAGCTCCAGTTCGCTAAGCCGCTGCAAAACAAGGTGCTCATAATAGTTATGGATATCATCATCTAACTTCATAATTTTTCCTTTTTACCGGTAATTACTAAACTTACCCATGTTGCCATGCTTACCTTAACAGGGTGTAAACCTGTTCTGCCAGCACAAAAATGCCCTGAGTCTGGCGCACAGTTCCCTCTACTGTTTATAGTTTGTTTCGTCTAAATGTCGAGAATTATCCGCCACATCAGCATGTTTAGTGGTGCGGCAATCAGTTTGATATTCACGACAGTCGAACTCTCCTTACCAATAAGGCAGGAATATGAAAAGGAATACCATGCCGGTTTATTACGGCGATTATCTGCAACTGGATAAAATTTTAGGCGCACAAAGCCTGCAAAGTGAAAAGTATGGTGCTGCGGCCCACGATGAAATGTTATTCATCATTGTGCATCAGGTCTATGAACTGTGGTTTAAACAGGTACTGCATGAATTGAATGCGGTCATCGATACCTTCTCTCAGGACAAGGTAAAAGACGAACAACTTATCGAAGTGGTTCATCGCCTGCACCGTATAATTCAAATTCAGCAACTGATGAATGATCAGATCTCAGTAATGGAGACCATGACGCCACAGGATTTCATGTCTTTCCGTGATTACCTCGTGCCTGCTTCGGGTTTTCAGAGTATTCAGTTCAAACGATTGGAAATATCTCTTGGATTAAAGAGAGAGTTCAGAATCGACTTCGATAAACAGAGCTTTTATAACCGTCTGACAGATCAGGATCGTGCGTTGCTTGAAGCGCTGGAGTCAAAGGACAGTCTGTTTGAACTGATTGACCGCTGGCTAAGCAGGCTACCGCTTCTCAAAAAAGATGAATTCACCTTCTGGCAGCATTATCAGGAAACTGCAGAAGCGCTGTTACTTCAAGACAAAGCCACTATCGAATCGACAGCACCCGATGAAGCATCACGGCGTCAGGAATTACATGACTGGCAAACAACAAGAGATAATTTCGCCGCGCTGTTCGATAATCAAAAATATAATGCGCTAAGAGAGAAGGGGACATTCAGACTCAGCCATGACGGTATGCTGGCAGCCTTGTTCATCAAGCAATATTCTCAGGAGCCTATATTTAATCTTCCGTTTCAGGTGATTACCGCATTAACGGAAATTGATGAGAAGCTGACTATATGGCGATACCGCCATGCAATGATGGTTCAGCGTATGATTGGCAGCAAAATAGGAACCGGAGGTTCGTCCGGACACCATTATCTCAAGCGGACTACAGAGTCGAATCGCATTTTTACTGATTTTTTTAACATGGCATCTTTCTTATTACCTAAGGCTTCACTCCCTCCATTGCCGGAAAATATCCGTAAGTACTGTGGCTTTTATTTAAGCGAATAGCATTGATTCGTATTACCTGCGCACTTGCTTCATTTTTTGTATAGATAAATTTACGGTATGATCAAATATGTCGTATTAAGTTATCAAAATGTTACTTGATCGTGACTTATGTTTAGCGCTGTAATGAAGAATATTTCCAAATTTTGCTTTTATAAGGATGAGTGTTTTACGTAGTTGTATTTTTTAGTGTTTTTATCTCATTAAGTGCGGCTTTATTGTCCTTAAAGATGATTGATTTCCTAATAATGTAAAAATTCAAAAAAAATTTGAACTTTTGGAACTGACCCCCGCAAAGTAAGTTGACCGTCTGATAAGTATGTGGTTATTATCATCGCTGAGGTGTTATACCTTTTAATAATAAGTCGTGAAAAAACGATTTAATAACACACACACTAATTACTTTAGTGGTCCAGGGAGACAATACATGTTTGAAAATACAAGACTGGCGAAGTCAGTAAAGCTTGCTTGTGCCTTCGGTGCAGTAACTGCTGCCTCAATGACCAGCAATGGCGCATTCGCGCAAGAGGAAGCCGCGGCAGATGGTGAAAAAGTTGAGAAAATCCAGGTAACTGGTTCTCGTATTCGTCGTACAGACATCGAATCTTCCAGCCCGGTGCAAATTACATCAGACGTTGAAATTAAACTGTCTGGTTTTACCCGTGTTGAAGACCTTCTGAACAGCCTGCCTCAAATCGAAGCTGGTCAAACAGCTTTCCAGGCTAACGGCGCCTCAGGTACTGCATCTGTTGACCTTCGTGGTCTTGGTCCAAGCCGTACTCTGGTATTGGTAAACGGTCGTCGTCTGCAGCCGGGCGGTGTTTATTCTCAGTCTGCTGACATTAACCAAATCCCTGCTGGTCTGGTTAAGCGTGTTGAAGTACTGACCGGTGGTGCATCAACCACTTACGGTGCTGACGCGGTAGCGGGTGTTGTTAACTTTGTAATGGATACTGATTTCGAAGGTTTCGAATTCACTGCCGGTGCACAAGGTTACCAGCACGATAACTCTAATGAATACATCCAGGGTCTGATGGACGAACGCGGCTTCGAATACCCTACAGGAAGCTCTGGTATTGACGGTACGTCTTTTAACTACGATCTGGCAATCGGTGGTAGTTTCGATGGTGGTAAAGGCCACGCAGTTGCTTACGCAACTTACCGTCGTGATAATGAATTACGTCAGGAAGCCCGTGATTACTCTTCATGTGCTCTGAGTGCAGATGGTACTTCTTGTGGTGGTTCAGGTAACGCTGAAGTACCTAACTTCTACATTGGTGGCGTAGCTGACGGTGCGTTTGACTGGGATAACTCAGGCTATTACACGCTGGACACTAACAGTGACTTCATTGATTCTGTTGGCAATGCTTATAACTACGCGCCTATCAACCACTTCATGCGTCCGGATGAGCGTTACAGCATTGGTGCTTTCGTTAACTATGAAGTTAATGAGCACTTTAATCCGTACATGGAAACCATGTTCATGCGCGACGTAACGCGTGCGCAGATCGCTGAATCCGGTACTTTCTTCGCAGAAACTTACCTTATCGACTACGACAGTGAGTTAATTAACGATTCACAGCGCGCTTTCCTGACATCTGAGCTGGGCTTAACCAGTGGTGATCAGTTTGCGACTTACATCGGTAAGCGTAACACTGAAGGTGGTCCACGTTCTTCTAACCTCGAGCACAACTCTTTAAGAATGGTTGTGGGTACTCGTGGTGCAATCAACGACATGTGGGAATATGATGTTTCTGCACAGTACGGTACTACCGGTTCTTCTGCTGCCTACATCAATGACTTCTACCTGGAAAACATCGCTGCAGCACTGTCTCCGGACTGTGATGGCGATTGTATCCCTTACGAAGTATTCACTTATCAGGGCATCACTTCAGAAGCTGCAAGCACCTTAACCGGTACTGCAATCCTGAACGGTGAAACTGCTGAAACTATCGTGAACGGTTACGTTAGCGGTGAGTTCGACTACACACTGCCTACTGCTGATGCGCCAATCGCGGCTGTATTCGGTGCTGAGTACCGTAAAGAAGAGTTCTCACGTACTTCTGACACCGTATTCGCAACCGGCGCACTGGCTGGTCAGGGCGGTCCTACGCCTAGCATCTACGGTTCTTACAGCGTTAAAGAGCTGTTCACAGAATTAAGCGTACCTGTTCTTGAGTCACTGACTTTAGACCTGGGTTACCGTTACTCTGACTACAGCACTTCAGGCGGTACTGATACGTACAAAATCGCCGGTGAATTCCAGGTCAACGATGACTGGATGATCCGTGCTAACTATAACCGTGCGGTTCGTGCACCTAACGTTGCAAACCTGTTTACTCCTCAGGAGCTGGGTCTGTGGTCTGGTGTTGATCCATGTGCCGGTGCAACGCCTGAATACAGCGAAGCACAGTGTGCTCTGACTGGTGTTACAGCTGCGCAGTACGGTAACGTTGTTGCAAGCCCTGCGAGCCAGTATAACGATTACACTGGCGGTAACCCTAACCTTGACCCTGAAGTTGCTGATACTTACGGCTTAGGTGTGGTTGCTAACCCAATCGAAAACCTGAACTTCTCTGTTGATTACTGGTTAATCGAAATGGAAGACGTTATCGGTACAGTTGGTTCTGAGCTGACAGTTCGTCAGTGTGCTCTGACTGGCAGCGCTACTTTCTGTGATAACGTAGTGCGTTCAGGTTCAGGCTCTCTGTGGTTAGGTACTGAAGGCTATGTTTCTGCAACTAACATTAACCTTGCCGGCCGTACCTGGGAAGGTATCGACTTAGATGCGAACTATGAGCTGGAAGTGGGTGAAGGCACAATCACTACCCGCTTAATCGGTACATACTTCCTGACCAAGGAATACGATACAATTCCTGGCGTAACTGAAGCGTATGACTGTTCTGGCGAGATCAGCACTGACTGTTTTGCTCAGCCTGAGTGGCGTCACACTCTGACAGTTAGCTACACCACTGGTGACTTCTGGTCTTTACAGGCTAAATGGCGTTACTACGGTGAAGTTAACTACAGCGGTACTACCGATACACTGCTTGCAGATGGCATTTCTGCACAAAGCTACCTTGACCTGAAAGGTACTTTTGATGTGAATGACCACGTTGGCGTACTGATTGGTGTGAACAACGTTCTGGATAAAGAGCCGCCTCTGGTTGGTGGTAGCTTGTCTTCTAACGGTAACGCAGTTGCTGGTTTCTACGACACACTGGGTCGTTTCCTGCACGCTAGCGTAACTGTTCGCTACTAAGATAAAGTTTATCTTTGTAAAAGCCCCGACCTAGTCGGGGCTTTTTTGTTTTTATATCGTTAAAAAAGTGTTATTGGTCGCAATTGACTTGCTTAAAGTACTTGATTTGTGTGTCCCACTGTTACAAAAATAGAGAGGTTGAAGAATCCGGAAAATAAAATAATAAATATAAGCAGGTAGTTACGTGGAAACACTCAATCGCGGTCTGAAGGAAATTCAGCTGCTGATGCAGCAGCAGCACTACGACAAAGCACTTCATGCTATAAATGAACTCGAGCGGGCATTCGGGCCATCAACTGATACAACATTGTTTCGCGCCAGAATATGTTTATACACCCACAGGTATGCTGACGCAGAGAAAAGCTACCTTACAATCGGGGTCCCGGCGCTCATTAAATGTAATGAGATCTATAACTTTCTTTTTGTTCTGAAAAAGCTAAAAAAAACACACACAGCTATCAATCAGTATCAGCAGTATAATCTCGCGGTCATGTCTCTGAACCTGGCATTACTGTATTGCCAGTTGCTTCATGAAGCCGGCATGGCTGAGCACCTTTTGAAGCATCTGAGAACTGCTACAGTTAAATTTCAACATGATGAACAGTTTTTGATTACCAGTGCTTTCTATCATCGCCTGGCTAATCACCCGTCCCCCTCTTTCGAAGCGTTACAAGCAAAATCAGGGACTTCAGAGCATTACTTTCTGGAGCTCGCACACGGTTACCTCCATCAACAACAGAGCGCTAAAGCAAAAGACGTTCTGCATCAGGGATTGAAATGTCATCCTCAAAGTATTGCCTTGCACAAGATGCTGGCAGAGACATTACGCACCATAAATCCTGTCGGGAATATTTTTGAGGTACTGGATGAGCATATCGCACGTCTTAATCAGAGTAGTGTGCAGTTACTACCGCTGGCTTTTCTTAAAGCAGAAATACTCATTACCATTAAATCATTCAGTGAAGCCGGTAAATATCTGGCCTCTCTGAGCCAGCGCTATCCCTCGCAACTCCGGCTGACATATTTGAAATCTGTGGTTGCTTGCCGGCTGGAAAAATATGCTGAGGCTGAACAATTACTGGACATTTGTATCAATGGCAGCGGCCCTGACAAGCGACTCTTTATTGATAAGTCTTTTTATCTCATGCGAAGAGGGGATTTTCCCGCTGCAGAGTCGTTTTTGATGAAGGCAGCCAATATCGCGCCATTTGATCAGGAAGTATTGGGGTATCTCAGTGTTTGCTGGCAGCAAGATAAAACACAACACCGCAACTGGCTGGTTAATCAGCATGAATTCGTGAAGTGCATACAGGTTAAAGACGATTTCGAACAGCTTGTGCAATCAGAGGATGCCTGGCATCAACTCACCGGGTTTCTCAAACAGTTACACAGCAATCAACAAGACCCTCTGGATCAGAGTGTTAATGGCGGGTCACAAACAACCGGCAATTTGTTCTCGTTAACTGATCCTCTCGTCCTCAACCTCAGGCAGGTTCTTGAAAGGGCTGTTGACCAGTATCTCAAAACCTTGCCAAATGATCCCAATCATCCGTTTTTAAAACGAAAAGGCTCCGGCTTTTGTTGTTCGGGAAGCTGGTCAGTAAGATTACGGGGTGAGGGCTTTCATACCAACCATGTCCACCCGGTAGGCTGGCTTTCAGGCTGTCTGTATGTCGATGTGCCATCGTCATTATTAGACAGCCATGCTATGGAACAAAAAGCGGGCTGGATCAAATTCGGTGTCTCAGACATTGTGCCGGATGTTGCGCCTGATGCCTCGTACCCGCCGGTGCCGGGCAATCTGATGTTGTTTCCGGCGTATTTCTGGCACGGCACTAATCCGTTTAAGGTGGAGGAAGCAGAGCAGGGGGCTTCACGGTTAACCGTGATTTTTGATATAGAGCCGGTTTACGGTTAGTTGCCGAATAGTTCGCTGTAATGTTTCCAGCGTCCGACGGACCGGTTATGAAGGGGCTGACGGACCTGTTCCATAGAAGCTGTGGTAATAATCCCGTTATCATCTGACCCGCTGTTGCGGGCAGCGGGGTCAAGACCAAGCCATCTGAGCACGGTATCAACGGTGTCCGCCTGATTTGCGACCAGGTCTTCGTAAGACACAGTTAATATGTCCTCTTCATAGTGTGTTTGCCAGTAAGACAGTAATATTTGTTGACGCTCGAGGTAGTCCAGCGCAGTTTCTGTCGTCAATGAATAAGACATTGCCGGACCAAAACGGTTAAACAATAGGGATGTTGCAATGTCCTTATGATTGCGCCCGGTACAAATAAACCTCGCGCGGGGAAAGAGGGCTTTAATAAATCCGATTTTTTCAATATTGTCCGGTCGTTTATCAAGCACCATAACATCACCGGTTGTCCGTAAAGCATCGAGCCGCTTAAGGTAGGTTTGCCTGATCCGGTCAATAGATTCTGATGTTATTTCAGCAGCAGGTGGAAATCCTCCGCATAACAGAGGCGCGAATTTGAAGAAATGATCAATCTCTCCACCTGAACAGAGAAGAGGGTGAGTTGACAGTTGTTTTTCGAGGAGTGTTGAGCCACTCCTGAAAGGGCCGCAAATAAACACAGGCGATACATCATCTGGTTCTGAGACAGGGTTTTGCGGGATCTTGTAACAGGTTTTGTGCCAGCCTTGTATGCCGGACAACCGTTGCCGGTGACATTCTTTTATCGACTGAATATTCAAATTTGACTGAGCCAGGTCGGCATTGTTGGCCTGTACTATTAACCGGGATGCTGTGTTGAAATCATTTCTGCTGTCAAACCAGCGGGCAACCGCATAAACAAGATCAACATCATCGTTATCCTTAAATGCGCCCGGAAACACAAAATGGGAAGATACCTGATTGGCAAGCCGGGCAATATCCGCAGACTGATGATCGCCCAGAAATTCAACTAATCTGGCAAGGGCACGCTTTTTATATTCCTGAGATGAAAGCAAGGACTCAAACGTGCGTTTTGCCGCAGTATAGTCTCCGGTTTTCTGTAAAAATCCACCGTAGTCAAACAACCCCGCTTTGTAACCGGGGGACAAAGACAGTGCCTCACGGTAATGTTTAAGCGCCGTTAGTTTATCAAGATAATGATCTGTGTAGATAACCGCGAGCTTAAGATGCACTTCTTCCGGTTGTTCAATATGTTTTTCGAGACACAGTTTGTAGAAGCGAATGGCTTTCCCGTAATCCCCGCAGCCTTCTGCATACCAGGCAATATTAAACAGAATATTGTGGTTATCGGGATGGCGTTGATTGAAAGTTTCCAGGACTTCAACGGCCTTAAAAAACTCGTTATTGGAAGCATAGGTTTCAGCCAGTTTTTCACTCCACAGAGGATTGTCACTTTCACGCTCTGATTGTTGTTCATAGAATCGTATAGAGAAAACGGAGCAAGGTTGTACTTTTGCCAGTTCAAAATAAAAGGAAATCCTTTCACGTTCTGTCAGAGAGTGCTCCTCGTCTACCATACGCCTTGCTTCATCAAATTGTTGCTTATCAAGTAATTGGCGGAAACTGGAAAGAAGTACAGCTATATTCATCGGGTTCTCTTTTGGTGAAGCGCACTTTCAGGGAATGCGGGTAAATGCATTAAGAAGGGTAACATTTTTCCACGGGAATCCGAATTGGTAAAACTGCTATTTACGTGCGGTGAGTGGTTGATAATTGGCCATGAATAACCGAAGTTTGCTTGTAGCTTATTTGTAACACTCAAGAAAAAATGCCGGAGTTAAAACAAAAAAACTGCTCTAAACGGCCTCTTTCTCCAGAAAAGTAAGAAAACAGAGCAAAGTTACAATAACTGAGTAACGTTTTATTAACGTCAAATCCTGAAACGCTTTAAACACGGGTATTTTGATCGGGGATGCTGCATTAAGGAAAAAACGATATCCGACAACATTTATCGCAATTTTACGCCTTTTTATCTATAAAGGAGGGCAAAATATGCCGGTTTTCACAAGTTATTCTGGTAAGACCATTGCAAAATTGGTTATTCAGTAATCGTTCAGTCATTTTAAAATGCGGTGTTAAGACTGTGTTACTTGACTCATTCTATTAATCCGTGTGAGTATTAGAGTTCGTAGTGTTGGCGTTTTACGACAATCACTACCTTCCTTAAAAACATTGATAAAGTTTTTACGCCCCTGGCTCGAACATATTTTTATGTATCGCGCGAGGATTCAAATAAGAAATTTGGTTGGGAACTATGTCCAAGATGAGCAAGAGAACTCTTATTGCTTCTACTGTGATCGGTGCTTTCGCACTAACTGGTAGTGCAGCTGTCTCTGCAGTGGAGCTATCCGATCTTCAAAAAGAAGACGCGAAGATTCAGGCTGCTGCAGCGAAATCTCAAGAAAAAATCAACACGCTGTTCGAACAGTCTCAAGAACTACTTGTTGAATACCGTCAAGTTGTAGATCAAACAGAAAACCTGAAGATCTATAATGACTACATCGCTAGCCTGGTTGCTGACCAGCAACGTGGTATCGATTCTTTGCAACGTCAAATCGACAGCATCGAAGCAACTAAGCAGGGCATCGTTCCTCTTATGTTCCGCATGATCGATAGCCTTGAAAAATTCATCGAGCTGGATACGCCTATCCACCTGGAAGAGCGTCGTGAGCGTGTTCAACGTCTTCGTGATGTAATGGCTAACTCTAACGTAACGGTTTCTGAGCAGTTCCGTCAGGTAATCGAAGCCTATCTGGTAGAAGTTGAGTACGGTACGAAGATGTCTTCTTACCAGGGGACTATCGAAGCTGATGGCGCAGAACAGACTGTTGATTTCTTCAACTTGGGTCGTACTGCACTGCTGGCTCTGTCTCTTGACCAGTCTCACGCCTGGGTATGGAACAACGATGCCCGTGCATGGGAAAAATTAGGTGACGAATACCTGGCCTCTACTGTTAATGCAGTAAAAATGGCTCAGGGAACTATTCCACCTGATCTGATCAAGTTACCAATCAAAGCAGCGGAGTAAGCGTTAATGAAACCAGTATTCAAATCTCTTGTAGCCGCTGCAACATTAGCAGTGGTAGCTTCCGGTGCGCAGGCACAAGAAGCAGTGAGCCTGCAGGATCTACTGGAGCAGGTTAAGCAAAACCGTGTCTCTGAATCTCGCATTAACCAACAGCGTGAAGCAGAGTTCCAATCTGCACGTGCTGACAAGCAAGCATTGCTGAAAAAAGCCCAATCTGACCTGACTGCAGAGCAGAATCGTGGTGACCGTTTAGCACAACAATTCTCTGACAACGAAACTACGTTGAACGACAAAGCTGCTGAGCTGGACCAGGCAACTGGTACACTGGGCGAAATGTTCGGTGTTGTTCGTCAGGCTTCTTCTGAAGCATTCGGACGTATCTCTACGTCTATCGTAAGTGCACAGTATCCTGGCCGTGATGATTTCCTGGCAGAAATGTCAGAAGAATCTAAAGGTCTGCCAAACATCAGTGAACTGGAAGACCTGTGGTTTGCTCTGCAAACTGAAATGACTCAGTCTGGCGAAGTTGTTCGTTTCAACACTGAAGTTGTTAGCCTTGAAGGTGGTTCTTCTGAGCAGGAAGTTGTACGTGTAGGTGCATTCAACCTGATCGGTGAACAAGGCTACCTGACTTACGATTCAGAAAATGAAGTTGTTCAGCCTCTGGGTCGTCAACCTGACGGTTACCTGGTTGCGTCTGCAAAAGACCTGGTTAACGCTACTTCTGGCCTTGTAGCTTTCAACGCCGACCCTTCTCAAGGTGCAATCCTTGGTCTGTTGAAGCAAAAAGCGACAATGTCTGAGCGCTACCATGCAGGTGGTGTTGTAGGTTATGTAATCACAGGTATGTTGGTTATCGGTCTGTTAATCGGCGTATTCAAGATGATTCAGCTGGGTGCAGTTGGTGCGAAAATTAAATCGCAACAGAAAAACCCTGGCAATCCTTCTACCAGCAACCCTCTGGGTCGTATCCTGACAGTTTACAAAGAAAACAAAACTGTTGATGCAGAAAGCCTTGAACTGAAACTGGACGAAGCAATTCTGAAAGAATTACCGACTATCGAAAGCGGTATCAACGTAATCAAGATTTTCGCTGCGATCGCTCCTCTGCTGGGTCTGTTAGGTACAGTACTTGGTATGATCGCGACGTTCCAGACGATTACATTGTTCGGTACTGGTGACCCTCGTATGATGGCAGGTAGTATCTCGATGGCACTTGTAACTACTGCTCAGGGTATTATCGCGGCTCTGCCTCTGATCCTTACTCACAGCATTGTAGCTTCACGCAGCAAGTCTATCGTTCACATCCTGGACGAGCAAACAGCGGGTATCATCGCTGCTCACTCAGAGTCGGAGAAGGCGTAATATGATTTACCTGATTGGATTATGGGAATCTGTCAGGGATTTTATCGCTACCGGTGGTGACGTACTTTATTTCGTCGCCCTCGCGCTCTTTCTCATGTGGGTACTTATGATTGAGCGCTACTGGTATATGACTTCAGTGTTTCCAAAGGTGAAGAAAGACATCATCGCCAAATGGGATGCTCGTAGTGATACTACCTCTTGGTATGCGCATAGAATCCGTGACGCATGGATTTCTCAGGCGTCAGATGATCTGGACGCCAGGATGCTAATCATTCGCACGTTAGTGGCAATGTGTCCACTAATCGGTCTGCTGGGTACAGTTACCGGTATGATTACAGTATTTGAGACTATGGCAACGCAGGGAACCAGTAATGCACGTTTGATGGCATCTGGTATCTCAATGGCAACAATCCCGACAATGGCGGGTATGGTTGCGGCATTGTCCGGACTATTCATTAGTTCTCGTCTCGAAGCTAAAGCGAAGATGGCAAAAGAAGGCTTAGTTGATAGCCTGCCACATCACTAGAGAGAACGATTATGGCTCGAAAAGTCAGAACCGAAGAGGAAGATGCAGCAATTGATATGACGCCGATGCTCGACATCGTGTTCATCATGCTTATCTTCTTCATCGTTACTACTGTTTTCGTTAAAGAAGCAGGCATTGAAGTTAACAAGCCTGAGGCGAGCCAAGCGTTTCTTCACAAGAATGCCAACATTTTCATCGCTGTAACAGAAGATGGAACTGTATGGCTAGATAAACGTGAAGTCGCTGTGGACACCGTAAGGGCTAATTTAGAGCGATTACTTACAGAGCAGCCAACGGATTATGTATTTATCCAGGCTGATGTCAAAGCCAAGCATGGTATCGTAGTCAAGGTTATGGACCAGGTTAAAGCCGCAGGCATTGACCGTATATCGGTAGCGGCAAGGGGTTAAGATGGTAAGGATAATCGTTTCTATATTATTAGGTGCGTTAGTTGCCTTTGGTCTGTTTGTTGTTATGGCAAAGCTCATTGAGAACTCTGCCAGACCTGCAGACGAGGTACCGGAAGCACCAGTTATTGATATCGTGATGCAGGAGCCGGACGATGAGACGCAAACGCGTACGCGTAAGCCACCTCCGCCTCCGCCGCCACCTCAGCAGCCACCTAAAGTTCAACCTGTTGAACCGGAAGCTGCTGAACCAAACACAGATGGTTTCAGTCTGGCAATTCCGTCAGTTGATACCGGTGGTGTTGGTGTAGATATTGGCGGTGTTGGTGCGATGCAACGCGATGGTGATGCTACACCAATCGTACGTATCGATCCTAAGTACCCACCTGATGCTGCCCGTGATGGTCGTGAAGGTTGGGTAAAACTGCAGTTCACTATTAATGAACAGGGTGGTGTTGATGACATCAGTGTTATCGATGCAGATCCCAAGCGTATATTCGACCGTGAAGCGCGTCGCGCGCTGAGCAAGTGGAAGTACAAGCCAAAAATTGTTGACGGTAAAGCGGTTAAGCAAGAAGGCATGTTCGTTCAACTGGACTTTAAACTGGAGCAATGATCATGAAACTACGTACATTTAAAATGTCCGCCGTTGCTTTGGTCATGGGTATTGGTGCTGCGATTGCAGCGCCAATGGCCGCAGCGCAGGAATCCGCACCAGCGGCTAAACCTGCAGCGGCTAAACCTTCTGGCCCTGTGCTGTGTCCTGGCCATGTCAAGGGTAAAACTACTCTTGTCGGCGAGCGTACCGGTAAGAAAGTTCAGGCTGCTTTTGAAGCCTACAATGAAGACCGTGTTCAGGAAGCTATCGATATCCTTAAAGAAGTGGATCCAAGTGACGACTTCGATAAGGCATACGTAAACCGCTTCCTGGGTAACCTGATTGCGTCTCAGGAAGGTAAGGGTGCAGAAGCATTCGGTTACCTTCAGTCAGCAGTACAAACTAAAGTACTGAATGACCTGGAGCACGCAGGCACGCTGAAGTTACTTGGTGACTTAAGCATGCAGGAACAAAAGTTCGATGAAGCTGTTAAGTACTATGACAAGTGGATGGACTTTACCTGTAAAGAAGATGCTCAGGTTTACACACGTAAAGCACAAGCATTGTATGAGCAGAAGAAGTTTAGCCAGGTTGCAGCAACTGCTGACAAAGCTATCAAACTGAATTCTGAAGCTGGCAAGCCAGACAAGAACCCTTATCTGTTGAAACTTTCTGCTTTCTTTGAAGACAAAAAGTATCCTGAAACAGTAAGTGTTGCTGAAGTGCTTGTTAACATGTTCCCTGAGAATCCGACTTACTGGGTTCAACTGGGCAGCTTCTATATGATGGTTGAACGTTTTGATAAAGCTGTACAAACTCTGGATATCGCTTACACGGCGGGTTATCTTGAGAAAGACAGCCAAATTAAACAGCTTGCTTCCCTGTATGCAAACGCGGGTGATCCACATAAGTCTGCTGAACTGCTGTCTAAGTATGTTAAGAGCGGCCTGCTGAAGAAAGATGCGGAGATGTATGCAAACATCGCTAACTCTTATCACCAGGCGAAGGACTATAAAGATGCAGCCAGTTATTACGGCAAAGCTGCAGAAGCAGATAGCGATCCTGAATATTATCGAAAGCAGGGTACTTTGTTACTCGTAGCTGAAGATTATAAAGGTGCTATCAAAGCTCTTAACAATGCTCTGGAACGTGGTGCTGAAGATCCCGCTAAGATTCACTTCTCATTAATGGAAGCGAACTTCTATATCGGTAACTACAAAGCAGCTTACGATCACATTCAGATTGCTAAGAAAGATAAGTCTTTACGCAGAAATGCGATGGCGTGGGAACCTTATATCAAAGATAAGGCAAAAAACCGCGGTATTAAGATTTAATGCTTAATTAGAATTAAAAAACCCTGCGACAGCAGGGTTTTTTGTTTTCAGTACTTCTGATTTTATCTTTTATATCCGGCTCACAAGCTGATTTATAACGGACCTCCGTCATGCCCTGAAGACAGAAGTTGTTCACACCGGTGTCTGAGCTCATTAATCATTTCTTTCTTACCTTGCAAGCCCGTGCGGTTCGCTAACTGTTTTAAAGAGTCCCCTGCAGATAACCTGCGAAGTATTGCAGCTAATTCAACATCAGAGTAGGAATGGGCTTTATCAGCCAGTTGGGTTAAATAATTCAGCGAGGAATAAAGATGATCGATACTCCGGCTGCCTTCAACGAACTGGCGAACCCTTAATAAATGGCGCTTTATCAGCAGCGGGGGGAGCTCACCGTTTACTTCCAGTGCCAACAGCTGGTCAATGGCTTCTACTGCCCTTTGAGAGACCGGATTGACGACCAGTGCACTAGGCAATCCTGATGCTTTGTCCGGTTTATTGCCCCGTTTTACAATGGTATAACCATTAGTTGTCCAGAATCTCAGTAACTTGTCATCAGCGCCAAAAGATGAGGTGATCAAATCAGCACCTTCAGTCTGGCAGGTGAAAACAATTTGCGTGAGTAATTTTGACCCGAGACCTTTTGACTGCCAGTCATGATTTACCGCAATGCGATTAATCCGCCTGATTGTCATGGATGCAAAATTTGCATCAGTGCTCATCAAAGCCAGACTCTGCGCCGTCAGATGGCCTTTTACACGACGTTTTCCTTCTGCAATATGCTCAGTGAGGGCTTCCGGCGCAATGCCGCCTTCATGCTCTACTACTGCGGCAGCAATAATCTTGCCCTTCACAATTAGCAGGTGAAAGTTGTTTTGAGGAGAGTCTGTCAGTCTTAACATGTCATCGGGACTACTCTGGTAATGGGCAGCCGTAAGCATTTCCAGTACCTGGCGGAGTGTTGACGGTTCCATGTCTTTTGCCGTCAGGACACGGTGCTCCGGTGAAACAGATTCCCGCGGGTCGCCCGGTTCTTCACGGCACAGTGGTTGTCTGAATGTCAGGTTCGATACCAGAGCTTCCAGTTGGTCGCCACCGCGCCAGCGTACAGGCTCTGACAGCATTCTCACCGGAATTTTATGAGGCTGGAGAAACTTGGTTCTGAATCCTTGTCCACTGCCTTCGTAACCGTCTGTGGTAGAGCTTAAAATAACAAACGCAGGTGTTGATAATAAACGCTGTAGCAGCGGCAGTGGCAGCGCTGCTGCTTCGTCTATGACGAGAACGTCTATAGTATCTTCAGACAACAGCGGGTTGTCCGTAGCCATCCACTGCGCTCTGTTTCCGCTTTCGCATTCCGAGGACGTGAGTAATCCTGAGACAGAGGCTTGCGAATACGCTGTAACAGCTACATTTAACCCCAGTTTCAGAAAGTGGGCGATAATTTTCCCGGATAAAAAAGACTTTCCTCTGCCTCTGGCTGCCTCAATACAAACACACTTGTAAGTGCTGCAGTCATCCTGCGTGATCTTATTAAACACCTTCTGCTGGGTAGCGGTTAGTCTGTCAGACTCGGATATGCGGGAAACTGCCACAGCCTGAGGGGAGGGCAAGTACACGCTGTCCCGGCTGATCATGCCCGTCTCCGGAGTGTCTGTTAAAGGTCGCAGAATCTTATCGATATACACACTCTTATTCAGCGTTTGTCCGTAGCTTAAAAAGTATGGGCGGGTAACCGACGGATGAGTGTGCCAGCTATCTGATGGCGGTGTCAGAAGTATTAGTGTTCCGGATACTTTTACTGTACCGGCCAGAGCCGTCAGCACAGATGGCCTGAACTGCTCAGAGAAGTCGATGATGACAATGTCATACTCACTGCCTAAACACTGCCGGTACAAATTGAGTGGCGTGGTCTTCGCTATCCTGGTCTTTGCTATATCAGCAAGCCTGGCGTTAAGTTCGCCGGCAATGCAAACAGAAATATCTTCAGGCAGTGATGAGAGTATATCTTCAACTGTGGTGGCATGGTGATGCTTATCGCCATGGATCACTAGTCTTTGCCGGTGATAATCGCTGGTATTACAAAACAAGGGTGCTGTAAGCCAGTCAGTCACAGTTGTCTGAGCCATTTGATATCGTTTCACGTATAATCCAGCCGCTATTTTATCTATTGTTTACGAGGAATTCGAATGCGCTTTTTATCCCGCCGGCTTGTCATGCCCAATGATCTTAATTACGCCAATGCTTTATTTGGTGGCCGGGCGATGGAATGGATTGATGAGGAAGCGGCAATTTTCGCTATTTGTCAGCTGGAAACAAATTGTCTGGTCACTAAGCACATTGGTGAAATTACGTTTGAATCCCCTGCGTTACAGGGCGATATCGTTGAGTTTGGTCTGGAAACTAAATCGGTTGGACGTACGTCGATTACAGTAACATGTCTGGTGAGAAACAAAGCGACCAAGAAAACCATATGTCTCGCTGATGATATTGTTTTTGTAACTCTCGATCCGGATTCCCGTACTCCGACGCCCCATGGTAAGACGATGGAGATACTGAAAGCACAAACAGAGGCTGAAATCCGCAGCCTGAATCTGAATGCAGAATAAACGGTTAAAGCCGCCTGCTAACAAGTTCTGATGCGGGTAAGCGGCACTGATCATTGATCTCAGGCCGCTGAAACCCGCCAGCTCGTCACGATCTCTTCCAGCATCTCACTTTGCACCTTAGTCAGCGTATCCTGACTGTATTCAGGTGTTTCCTGTGCATTCAGCAGATTAAATGCAATGGTATGACACAATGTGATCTGACCCGTCAGGCTGTCAGAATTTCCATTTTCGTCGTTGCTGCACAGTTTCCACAATTGCTGATTCACTGCACTGTTAAAACCCCATCTCAGTAACATTAACGATGTGGCACCATACAGGCAAACGCCGTATTCATCATTGATACGGTTAAGGAAAACGTCAAATGAAGCACTTTTGTCCCAGTGAGTGACTGCGCCGTCGGAAAACAGACATTCGTCGTGAAAAATTAGAAACAGGGATAACGTGCCAAACAGTAAAAGCTGTTTGACCTGCTCAGTTTGGTCCTCGTTTAAGCGGTTAAAACCGAACAGGCGCTGAAAGATAGTCAGGCTCAGCAGCATCGCATCGGTGAGCAGGTTAACTTTATCAAACCGGCATTGAGAGGTTAGCAACTGCTGCGCTGCGAAAATTACGGCAAGATTGCGGATATTGCCGAGCCCGAGATTCCGGCCGATTGCCTGTTCAAGATTTTTGGGTACAGAGCCATAAACCGCTCTGCTGGCCTTGCTCATAACGTGGGCCTGAAAAATCGGATCTTTTTCAATCAGTGAGACCACATCCGCCAGCGTCATTGTTTCGCAGTCCATATTCAGCAGAGTCTGAATTGAATTGGGCAGGGGAGGCAGGTTCTCCACCAAATTAATGAGATTACCGTTACCTTTTTGAAAACGCAGGCGGTTGCCAAGCTGGCGTAGCTGTCCTGCACTGATCCCTGCATGTTCTTTAAAACTGCGCTCAAAGGAACGGCGGTCAGAGAAGCCAAGGTGGGCGGCGGTGTCTTCCGTTTTTTCGCCACTGAGTAACCGGTGACATGACTGGTCATGAATGTACTCTTTGAGTAATGCGCTGAAGGAAATGGACTCTTGCCTTAGCTGGCGACGAAACGCGGACTCCGTCTGACCGAGTTGCGTTGCTACCCATTCCGAACGGATCCTTGCCGGGCTCGGGGCTTTGAGAAATGCTTCTTTAACCTGCTGCTTTAACGGCAAATCATTGCTGGTGTCGAGGTTTCCCGCCAGCATTTTTTTAATCGACTGAGAATAGTAAAATGATGCCTGTGTACACCACTTATTATCGAAAACAAGGCTTACAACAACTCCCTCATGTCTGATATCACCGCTGCTGACCGGCCTTAATAAGCTGACCGGTTGTTCGCCTGATGGCGGTAAGGTGACCGTGGTGAAGTCGAATTTTCTGCCGGCCAGGTGACGGCACAAAGCGAGGAGGAAATAACAGCGGAATTCGGTAAGAACAGGATGTGATGATGGCTGAAACCGGAGACAGGTTTCATTTCCGTCAGTTTTTACGGTCAATGCTGCACTGTTGCCCAGAATATGGTGGTAGTGTTTCCCCAGTACATGGAGTGCGTCATCAATATGCTTACTGGCCGTGAGATACACCACCAGATTACTCATTTTGTTGAAATCAAAATAGCCAATCAGGGAGCGGCCAATTGTCTCATATTCCCTGGCAGGACAAAGAGAGTGAAGAATAGACGCCAGTCCGTCATCGTCCATTTTCTCATTTTCTATTTGTGTGACGCTTTCGAGCATCGTTGTGTCATATTCGTTATCAAGTCCGTTATCCCTTCTCAGACTCAATAAAGCGCGGATGACTGCCGACCAGAAAAAACCGTGATACTGCACGTTTGCTCCCAATACCGGATCCCTTCAGTCAAGGATATAAGAATTACCTGTGCCTTGACAGAAAAAGGGTGAATTTTGTGTTGGTACAAATTTGTACCGTATTTCGTTCAGAAGTGTCCTGTTTTACTTGCGGGGCTCTCCCTATCATAACAACCGTCGACTCATTGGTGGAAACGTCACTTTCACAGAGTAGATTCGCCAAACCTGTCGTGAGGCAGGGACGGAAAGCCACGGGTCTTATACCGCCATAAGACAGCCGGGTTGCAGTGAAGTTGTTTAACTATTTTCAGGCACACACTGCTCAAGGAACATAAATGAAATTTAGCATCAAAACTGCAGCCCTGCTAACCGGATTCTGTGCGGCATTTACGGCTAACGCCAACATTATCAGCAGCTACGATATCGACTTCGCTGCCCAGACTTTGGCTGCACATC
Organism: Alteromonas sp. NFXS44; assembly: GCF_040148705.1. NCBI lineage: Bacteria > Pseudomonadati > Pseudomonadota > Gammaproteobacteria > Alteromonadales > Alteromonadaceae > Alteromonas > Alteromonas sp. NFXS44. Next base: position 356,516 of record NZ_JAGDEA010000005.1, read on the forward strand.
AACAAAGCGGCACGTCTAACTACGGAACCTGGACAAACAATGGCAGTGTACTGAACCTGCGCGAAAACAGCTGGTTCACACTAAACCTGGATGATGCTTTCGGGATCCAGAGCCTGGACTTAGACAATTCTGCTTCAGATATTTTGTTGTCATTTGAATTTCGTATGACACCGGGCAACAACAATACTAATGCAAATCCTTATTCTGAAATTGGCGGGATCTGGCTGGCAGACTTCTCTGCCGGTGAACAGAATAACGATGCCAGTCGCACGTTCGCTCTGGGTGGCACACAGAATTTCGGTCTGGATGACTTTACTTATACCAGCGAACCAGCCTGGGAGACCTTCTCTATTACTCTGGATGATTACATGTCAGGACTTATTACCGACATCGTATTCATTAACGATTGTGATGCAGCCAGTGGTTGTGGAGATATGAAGGTTCGCTTCCGGAATGCCTCTATTACAGAAGTCAGTGAGCCAACCGCCATGTCATTGATTCTTCTGGGAATAGGGTTTATGGGATGGCGCACAAGACGCCAGAATCAGAAGGTCGCCTGACCTTCATTGCCCGCCACGTCACATCGCGGGCTTTTTTATTGCTTTTTCCGGGCAGCCGGCAACTTGACTAAGTCACTGAAGTTGTTAGACTGCCCTCGCTTAATTTGCGGACTCCGCAATAAGCATTAGGCCAAGGGGTGCCGTCTTTACGGCTGAGATCCATTCCATGGGAACCCTTAAACCTGATCCGGATAATACCGGCGTAGGGATGGTGATAAAAGCAATCTGAAAACCTCAATACCTGCCGTAAAGCCGGATCTTTTTGATGATTAAAGAGATCCTAATGAAAAAAAACGCAATTCTTCTCGCACTACTTGCACTGCCTGCTTTTGCTGATGACACAGCAGACATCGAACGTATTACCGTCAGCGGTGATTTCCGCACAGCGACTCTCGATCAACTCAGTGCCAGCGCTTCTGTGTTATCAGGCAACCGCCTGGACAGCCGTCAGGCTACCTATATCGACAATGTATTAAGTATTGCGCCGAATGTGAATTTTGCGGCCGGAGCATCCCGCGGACGTTTTATTCAGATTCGGGGTATTGGTGAGCGCAGCCAGTTTGCTGAACCGATTAATCCTTCAGTCAGTTTCCTGGTCGACGATTTTGATTTCTCCGGTCTTGCTGCAGCCGGTGTGCTTTTTGATACACAGCAGGTAGAAGTTTACCGCGGACCACAGGCGACAGTATTCGGAACCGGTGCTCTGGCCGGTGCGGTTAAGATTGTCAGCAATGCCCCTTCTGAAGAGAGTAACAGTCATTTTGAATTGTCTGTGGGAAATAAATCTTTCTTCCGCGCTGAGGGTGCCCATGGCGGACAAGCGTCTGATTCTCTGGCCTGGCGTGCAGCGTTTGTGCACAACAGCAGTGACGGTTTTATTGAAAATGACTTTTTGGGTGCTGACGATACCAACGGTATTCATGAGAACGCAGTAAGGCTGGGAACACTGTGGGATGTGACTGACAAAACATCCGTTGCGATGGATTTCCGCTGGTACGATATCAATAACGGTTACGATGCTTTCTCACTGGATAACAACCGCCATACGTTGTCGGATGAACCCGGGTTTGATGAGCAGGAAACCAAAGCGGTCAGTGTACATATCAATCATGAGACCGCCGGTGGCTTGCTGGAAATCATTGCGACTATGGCCGGTCATGATATCGCTTACGGCTACGACGAAGACTGGACCTACACCGGTTTTCACCCCTGGGGCTATACATCCTTTGATGCGTATTACCGGGATGTTTCCCAACAATCTGCCGAGGTGCGTTTTACTTCTGCAGAAGATAAAAAAATCTTCAATGACACCACGACTTGGGTTATCGGCGGCCGCATCAATCAGAGTGAACAGGATTTACTGCGTCAGTATACCTATGCTGACGGTGACTTTATCAGTACTTTCGAACCGCAGACAACAGCGGTTTACGGTCAGCTTGATACTCAGCTGACTCCGTCTTTATTGCTGACGTCCGCGCTGCGTGTTGAAAATTACGCCTATGATTATGCTGATAATGCGCAGGTGGTGTACGACGATGACACGACCATGACCGGCGGCAAACTGGCACTGACCTGGGATATGGGAGGGGACTACCTGTATGCCAGCGTATCCAGAGGTTACAAAGGTGCCGGCATTAACTATGATGAACAGGTCAGCCGGGAGCGCCGTTTCTTTGATGCGGAATACAACCGGAACTATGAAGCAGGCTACAAAGGCAAACTGTTTGTTCCTGAGTTGACAGCCCGCGCAGCACTGTTCTTTATGGAAAGGGAAGATACCCAAATCAGCGATTTTGATGTTCAGGAACGTGAAGATGGTTCTGCCGCCTTTATCGACATTACAGCGAATGCCGATGTGGGCACAAATAAAGGGGCAGAACTGGAGCTTTCCTGGCAGGCAACGTCATCCTGGACAGTGCAGGCCAGCGCGGGTTACCTCAGTGCCACCTTTGAAGGTTACGAGACTGCCGACGGTGAATATGTCAGTAAGCAGCGTCAGGCTCAGGCACCTGAATATACAGCGAACCTGTTCAGTGAGTTGTGGCTGACTGATTCTCTGGTATGGCGCGCTGATATGGACTTTAAAGACGAATACCGCTTCTCTGATGGCCATGATGAAACAGCACCTGCCACAACGTTGTACAACACAGATATCACCTGGGTAAAAGGCATGTTGCGCACCACACTGTGGGTGAAGAACGTGTTTGATAAAACCTGGTACACCCGCGGTTTCGGTGGATTCAGTAACGATCCCCGTGATTACTATGAGTTTGCTGAACCTTATTATCAGTTAGGTGACGGCAGACAGTTCGGCGTCACAGCCCGTTTTCAATTTTAAGGAATCTCTATGCAGGTCATGGTTGAGTTATCTCTGTATCCTCTGGTGAATGAATACATTCCACCCATAAAGTCGTTCATTGACAGACTGAACAGTTACGACACCCTTGATGTGACGACCTGTTCTACCAGTACACAGGTCACCGGCGAGTATGCCGATGTTATGGCTGTACTGGGAAAAGAAATGCAGCGCACCCATGAAGAAGTCGGGCAGGCCATTTTTGTAGCAAAGTTTCTGAACTTCGATGTGATGCAGGCCCGTAAGGATCAGGATGACTGATTTCATCCCGCATTTCTTTGAACAGATAGCCGCGACATCACTGGCCGAGTGGGTTGCTGTGGTGCTGGCACTGGCCTATGTCTGGCTGGCTGCCAGGCAAAACCGCTGGTGCTGGCTGTGTGCATTTATCAGTACGGCTATTTATACCTGGCTCTTCTGGCAGGTTACACTGCCGTTTCAGGCCATCCTGAATCTGTATTACATGGTGATGGCCGGATACGGGTACTATCAGTGGAACCGTCAGGCTGCCGGCGACAATCGGGTGCATTCCTGGCCATGGTATACCCATGCCATGCTGGTGCCGGGACTACTCCTGATTGCCTGGGGCTTATCCCTCTGGGCACAGGGGCAGTTCAACAGCGAACATCTGCTGCTTGATGCAAGCATTCAGGTGGTCAGTGTGGTGACTACTGTGATGGTGGCCCATAAGGTTTTACAGAACTGGTTGTACTGGATAGTAATCAATCTGGCTTCAGCTTATCTTTACGCACAAAGCGGCCTGATGTTGTCGGCGTGTCTGTTTCTGGGATATGTCGGATTTGCCGTATTTGGTTATGCACAATGGCTGAAACAATGGAAGATGCAGGAACATGACGCCCGCGCTTATCGTTAAAGCGTTAGCAGAGCCGTTAAAGCTTAGCGGTAATGCCTCCTGCGAATCACGGCAGGGCGGGGATGTGAACCGCCTGTTTAATATCACTGACGGTGAGCGTGAGTTCGCTGTTAAGTGGTCTGCCGGTGAGAGTTTTACCGGCGTAAACAAACACGCTCAGTTTACGCTTCAGCACAATCTTTTCCGTCAGGGCATTGCGCCTGAACCTGTGTGGCTGAGTACTGACTGCACGCTATGGGCAGAACGCTGGGTGACCTCGGATGCGGAACCGGCGAACAACGCAAACAGTGAAGACAGTATCATTCTGCTCGCCGTTGCGTTACACACCATTCACTGCACAGCCATTGATGCGCCACCTCTGTGTCTTGAGCCCAGACTGATGCGCTATTTTGAAAGTGCAGATCTTGAGAGCAGTCATCCCCTGGCTGAATCATTGAGAAACGTGATTGATTCCGGTGATGCACAGCAGCCGCCTGCTGAACAGGCGGTGCTTTGTCACAACGATCTGTCTTTGCCGCACATTGTGAGAACCGGAGCCGGTGGCGCTAAACCCGTTATCGTTGACTGGGAATATGCTGCCAGCGGCAATCGTTATTTTGATGTGGCATCCTGTGCTGCGATTAATCAGTTAAATGACGAAGCCGCTATGCGCTTGTATAAACACTACGCCGCTTTAAGTGGGGCCGCTGAAGAGAAGGTCATCTTTGCCTGTGAACAGCAACGCCGGGTGGTAAATGTCACTGCTGCACTCTGGCAGGCAGCACTGGAAACCACTAACCGGCAGAAGGTGAGTGAACCGGAGTAACAGCCATGCTGTGCGCTTTTTGTGCGTATTGTGCGAATGCCAGGCAAAGGCACTGGTTTTGCTGTTTTTTTGCCATAAAAAGGCTTTACCTTTGTTAACGCATACGTATAATGCACAGCGCGCTAGGGGTGTAGTTCGAATTGGTAGAACAGCGGTCTCCAAAACCGATGGTTGGGGGTTCGAGTCCCTCCACCCCTGCCACTTTTCCTCTGAGTAAGTTATAGTGTTCCTACTTTCTTCCACTCAAAAGTAAATCCATTTTCATGACGTCCGGTTTAAATCCATATCAAATTGCTGTTCTTCAGGAAATGGGTATCTGTGTATGGCAATCTCAGGCTGTATCACAGTCTCAGGCAACATCTGCTGCCGGGAACAGTCACACTGCTGAACAAACGCCTTCCGGCGCAGCCGTTCCATCTCAGTCTTCTGGTCAACCCGCCGTAAATGGTCAGGCCCGCATTGCGCAGCTTCGTTCCATGCTGGGAAATAAACCGGATAAAAAACCATCTGCCCCGGAAAAAGTGCAGGACAATGAAGCAAAACCGGCATCACCGGTGGTTGAAACCATTGATCCCCGCAGCTTCGGAACTGCCGGACAAGACATCTTGCAGGCGTTGTCTCTGTTTCACGATGCAAAGTCTGTTCGCTGGCAATATGGTTCAGAGTTGTCCCTGAAAAATAATATTCTTTCATTACCTTATAAAACTGCGCCATCAGACGCTGCGGAAAAGCGCCGTCTGTGGCAGATCATTTGTACCGGTCAGTAAGTGATGCCGTCGTTCACACTCCAGCCACTTTCTGACGCCCTGATCAATGACGCCCATGCTATTCATCAGCAGGCCACTTATAATCCCTGGTCCTTATCTACCTTTGCGGACTGTCTTACACCGCCCTATGCAGGTTTGGCATTACTTAACAGTGAGCTTAATCTCACCGGTTACGCCGTGATATTACTGGTTGCCGGCGAAGCCACGTTAATGGACATTGCAGTTGCTGTTTCTGACCGGGGGCAGGGTGCCGGAAAACAGTTATTAGACGGTGTGATTGCATGGTGCCGGCAACAACAGGCTGAGTCACTGTGGCTCGAGGTAAGAGCCGGAAACCACAAAGCCATTTCACTGTACGAAAAAGCCGGTTTTGAAGACATTGAAGTGCGTAAAAATTACTACCCCTGTGATGGCGGTAAAGAAGACGCACGGATAATGCGTATGTTACTGGTTTAGGGCGTCAGCACTTATATCCCTCCGGTTGTATCCGATGGAGCAAACCATCTCCCGGTCAGAAAAATAGTCTGAAATCTCATCCAAATTCCTCTCTTCACGTATAATTAACAAGAGTGTGTTTTGTTCAATTAGCAGGTAAATATGATGGCTGACAGCAATAAAAAAGCCCGTGAACATGAACGGGAAATCACGCTGGCGGAAGAAGACTTTCGTCATGGCGAAGAAGAATTCGACTCCGTCGCCGGGGAAGAGGATCCCGGGGCTGCATTAGAAGAGCTGGTGGAATACGATAAATCCACACCGGAGAAGAAAAAGTAAGACCTCCGGCGTACAAACTTTCTGCCTGCCGGTGCAAATGCGCCGGTGGATTTGCACCGCAGAGAAAAGGGCGGCAATTTTTCTCAATTCTGGTATCATGCGCGCCAATTTTTGAAATTCAAGGTGGCGCCGCCCGCAAGCTCTGAACCCGCGTCTACCCTCACACAGTGACAGATCAGAATATCCATGAGTAACCTAACCAGCGAAATCAGCAAACGCCGTACGTTTGCGATTATCAGTCACCCCGATGCGGGTAAAACTACCATTACTGAAAAGGTCCTTTTGTTCGGACAAGCTTTGCAGAAAGCCGGAACCGTGAAAGGGAAAAAGTCCGGTCAGCATGCCAAATCTGACTGGATGGAAATGGAAAAAGAGCGGGGGATCTCGGTCACGACCTCGGTCATGCAGTTCCCTTACCGTGAAAATCTCGTGAACCTGCTGGATACGCCGGGACACGAAGACTTCTCTGAAGATACCTACCGCACACTGACTGCCGTTGACTCCTGCCTGATGGTTATCGATGCGGCAAAAGGTGTTGAGGATCGTACCCGTAAGCTGATGGAAGTTACCCGCCTGCGCGATACGCCTATTATTACCTTCATGAACAAGCTCGACCGCGATATCCGCGACCCGCTGGAGTTGCTTGATGAAGTTGAAAACGAGTTGAAAATCCTGTGCGCGCCGGTGACCTGGCCAATCGGCTGTGGTAAAGAATTTAAAGGTGTTTACCACTTACACCGTGATGAAGTGATTTTGTACAAATCCGGTTTGGGTCACATGATTCAGGATGTACGCATTATCAAAGGGCTGGGTAACCCGGAACTTGAAACCGCTATCGGCAGCGGTTTGCTGGAAACATTGAAAGACGAACTGGAGCTGGTTCAGGGGGCGTCTAACGAGTTTGATCAGGAACTGTTCCTCGAAGGCGAACTGACACCGGTATTTTTTGGTACTGCACTGGGTAACTTTGGTGTTGACCATATGCTGGATGGTCTGGTTGAGTGGGCACCTGCGCCGCAGGGACGCCTGACAGAAGACGGTGAAATCAGTGCTGATGCGCCTGAGTTCAGTGGTTTCGTGTTTAAGATACAGGCAAATATGGATCCTAAACACCGCGACCGTATTGCGTTCTGCCGCATCGTTTCAGGGAAATACGAGAAGGGCATGAAAATGCGTCATTCACGTATTAACAAAGACGTTCGTATTTCTGACGCGCTGACTTTCCTGGCCGGTGACCGGGAACTTCTGGAAGAAGCCTACGCCGGTGACATTATCGGTTTGCACAATCACGGGACTATCCGCATCGGTGATACGTTCACGTCCGGCAATAATTTCCGCTTTACCGGTATTCCTAACTTTGCGCCGGAACTGTTTAAGCGTATCCGCCTGAAAGATCCTCTGAAGCAAAAACAACTGCTTAAAGGACTCATCCAGTTATCTGAAGAAGGTGCCGTGCAGGTTTTCCGTCCGCTGATTAACAATGATCTTATCGTAGGCGCAGTAGGCGTACTGCAGTTTGACGTGGTAGTGGCACGTTTAAAATCTGAATACAACGTAGATGCAATCTACGAACACGTCAGTGTGAGTACAGCCCGCTGGGTGTACAGTAAGGATGCGAAGAAGCTGGACGAATTCCGCCGTAAAGCTGAACAGAATCTGGCGCTGGATGGTGGCGACAACCTGGCCTACATTGCACCTACTATGGTGAATCTGCAACTGGCTAAAGAGCGTTACCCTGATATCGAATTCAAAGAAACCCGCGAACATTAAGAACAGACAGAAGACGAAGAAACGATGAACATACATGCTTTATTAGTCAGCCGTTTTAGCGAAGCACTGGAAAAATTAGGTGCTGAAAATGCGCCGGTGCCTGTGGCACGCAGTTCGCGGCCTGAATTTGGTGAATATCAGTTCAACGGTGCGATGGCACTGGCGAAACAATTAAGACAAAAGCCCCGTGATATCGCGGAGCAAATTGTTGAACTGGTTAACCTGGATGACATTGCCAGTAAGCTGGAAGTGGCAGGCCCCGGTTTTATTAATGTGCATCTCAGCGATTCGTGGCTGGCGAATCAGTGTGAACTGGCACTGCACGATCCTCGCATGGGCGTGGCAAAAGACAGCCAGCAGACCATTGTGGTGGATTACTCTTCCCCGAACCTTGCGAAAGAAATGCACGTGGGCCATCTGCGTACCACGATCATTGGTGACGCTGTTGTAAAAGTGCTGGAATTCCTTGGTCATAAAGTGATTCGTCAGAATCACATGGGCGACTGGGGGACACAGTTCGGCATGTTGCTGGCACACTTGTCAGACAAGCTGGAAAGTGAGGTTGCGGAAACCGCACTGTCTGATCTGGAAGACTTTTACCGTGAAGCGAAAGTACGCTTCGACGAAGAAGAGGGCTTTGCAGACCGTGCCCGTGAATACGTGGTGAAATTACAAGGTGGCGATGAGCAGTGCCTTACGCTGTGGAAACAGTTCATCGATGTATCCGTTCAGCACAGTGAAGAAGTATACGACAAACTGAACGTCAGTCTGACCCGCGACGATATTATGGGGGAGTCTGCCTATAATGATGATCTGGCGAATGTAATCCGTGACCTGAAAGAAAAAGGCATTGCGGTAGAAGATCAGGGCGCGCAGGTTGTGTTTATTCCTGAACTGGCGGACAAAGAAGGGAATCCGGCGGTGTACATTGTGCAAAAATCCGGTGGCGGCTACTTGTATTCCACTACCGACCTTGCAGCTATGCGCTACCGCAGCGGCAAACTGAACGCTGATCGTACCCTTATTCTTACCGACGCCCGCCAGGCGCTGCACTTTAGGCAAACTGAAATTGTGGGCCGTAAGGCCGGTTTCATGAAAGCAGAACAGACTTACGAGCATTGTCCTTTCGGTATGATGCTTGGCAGTGACGGCAAGCCATTTAAAACCCGTACCGGTGGCACGGTGAAACTGGTTGAGTTACTTGACGAAGCGGTAGAGCGCGCCGGCAAACTCATCAGCGAGCGGGACAATGACCTGTCAGAAGCTGAGCTGGCTGAAGTGGCCCGTAAAGTGGGTATTGGTGCTGTTAAGTACGCTGACTTAAGTAAAAACCGTACCACAGATTACGTATTTAACTGGGACACCATGCTGAGCTTTGAAGGTAATACTGCGCCTTATCTGCAATATGCCTTTACCCGCGTGAAAAGTATTTTCCGTAAATCCGGTATTGCGATGGCAGATCTGAAAGGGGCAATGACCTTTACCGAAAAGCAGGAACATGCACTGGCTGTGCTGTTACTGCAATTTGAAGAAGTGATTGGACTGGTATCCCGTGAAGCAACACCTCACGTGCTGTGTACTTACCTGTACGATGTGGCTAGCGCATTCATGAGCTTCTACGAAGCCTGCCCGATCCTGAAAGACGGTATTGATGAAGCGGTGCGTGACAGCCGTCTTGAACTCGCCGCGCTGGTGGCCAATACACTGGAACAGGGTCTGAGCCTGCTGGGTATTGAAACACTGGAAAAAATGTAAGTCTATCAGGCTACGCTGATCTCAGAGAAACCGGCAGTCGCTTTTTGCGTCTGCCGGTTTTTTTTCGAGTAAAATTTGTACGCCGCATCAGGCAAACTGCTCTGTAAGCCAGTTGATAAATGCACTAATTCGTTTAGGCATATGGCGTCTTGATGTGTAAACCACGGAAAGTGGCATGGGCGGGCAGGTAAAATTATCCAGAATTGTTACAAGCTCGCCACTGGCGAGGTAATGCTTAACTCCGTGATGAGGCACCTGAATGATTCCCAGTCCCGCCAGGCAGGAGGTCAGGTAGGCGTCTGTAGTGGCCACCGATACCCGGCTTGTCATCGCTACCTGATAATTATGCCCGTTGTGGAAATAATCAAAAGAATCCGCCGCAGGACGCATGTCCGGCGAATAGCCTACTACAAAGTGATTGCTCAGATCAGCCGGTGAAGCAGGATGTCCATACGCTTTCAGGTAAGCCGGGCTGACACAATTCACCATTACAAAATTACCCAGCGGGCGGGCGATGAGATCGCTGTCTTTAAGCGTACCCGCCCTGATCACACAATCCACGCTTTCCTTGACCGGATCGATGCGATAGTCCGCGCCGAGCAGGCGGATGCGGGTTTTCGGGTGCAGGCGGAACCATTCAGTCAGTTTCGGTGCGACGACGGAGGCATACAAGCGGCCCGGCATATCTACCACAATGTCTCCGGTCAGCTGGCCGGCATCGTCCTGTAACTGGCTCTCTACTGCATCGAGATCGGCCAGAATACGCTGACACTCAGGAAGGTATTGTCTGCCGGATTCTGTCAGCGTGACCTGGCGGGTACTGCGGTGAAACAGGCGGGTTTGCAAACGTGTTTCCAGTTTTGTCACTGAGGATGACACCGCGGATTTAGGCAAATCCATCTGGCAGGCTGCCTGAGAAAAACCACCGGTTTCAGCCACGGCAAGAAAACGGCGCATACATTCTACAGTATCCATCATACTTCTCATTGTTCATTTAATGTGAACAGTGTGTCTTTATTTGCCCTGTTTATCAATGTAGTCCGGAACGATACTCTGCACCTGTCATTAATTTCCGCCTTAAATCAGGCGCACACAGTAAGGAAAAAACGATGAGTGATACCGCACTGATCACCGGTGGCAGCCGTGGCCTTGGTCGCAGCACCGTACTGGCTCTGGCAGATAAAGGGGTGAACAGCATTTTCACGTTTGTTCATGACGAAAACGCTGCAAAGGATGTGGTTGCAGAAGCAGAAAAGCGGGGCGTAACGGCCGTGGCGCTGCAGTTTGATGCAACGAAATTCAGTGATTATTCTGTATTTATCAGTACCGTGCGTACTTGCCTGCAGCAGCACTTCGGGGGCGGCAAGCTGAAGTATCTGGTAAATAACGCCGGCACAGGACTGCATAAAGCATTCAGCGAAACCAGTATGGAAGAATTCGATGCCCTGTCAGATTTGCATCTGAAAGCGCCGTACTTTCTGACGCAGGCATTGCTCAGTGATATTGAAGATAACGGGCATATTCTGAATATCTCATCGGGTCTGGCCCGGTTCAGCTTGCCCGGCTCAAGTGCATATGCAATGATGAAAGGTGGTGTGGAAGTACTGACGCGGTACCTGGCAAAAGAGCTGGGCAGCCGGGGGATAAGCGTAAACACCATCGCGCCGGGTGCCATTGCCACAGATTTTGCCGGCGGAACGGTAAGAGATAACGCGGAAGTGAATCAGTTTGTCAGCAGCGTGACAGCGAAAGGCAGAGTAGGAGAAGCTTCAGACATCGGCCCGGCAATCGCCAAAATACTCAGTGATGATTGCGCATGGATGACCGGTCAGCGTGTGGAACTTTCCGGCGGCATGTTTTTGTAAAATCACCAGATTTGCTTGTTATTATACCGTCCGGTAAAGGCTTCATGGTATTTGCCGGACACATCCCTTCGCCGTAACCGGTCATAACCACTAAAAATCTGGTGAAATTCACCTGATTCCCGGCGCGCCCACTATCAAAATCCCGCCAGATTCGGTACTATCCGCCGTCCTGTTTTTTAATTTATCTCCTGGCGAAATCATGTTTGAAGTAAATCCTGTCAAAAATGCCATAGCAGATATCCGGGTGCGCTCTGAAGCACTTAGGGGGTATCTTTGACTTCGATACGAAGTCTGAACGTTTAGAAGAAGTAAACCGTGAGCTTGAAAGCCCGGACGTCTGGAATGAGCCTGAGCGCGCGCAAGCCTTAGGGAAAGAAAAAGTAGCCCTGGAGCAGGTGGTTGAAACCATTCAGAAGCTCGAACAGGGTGCTGAAGACGTTGAAGGCCTTCTGGAACTGGCCATCGAAGCGGAAGATGAAGAAACCTTCGAAGAAGCGAAATCTGAACTGGATTCCCTTGTTGAAGTGTTGGAAGTCCTCGAATTCCGCCGTATGTTCGCAGGTCCCAATGATGCCTGCGATGCGTATATCGATTTGCAGGCGGGCTCCGGTGGTACGGAAGCTCAGGACTGGGCCAATATGCTTCTGCGTATGTATTTGCGCTGGGGTGAAGCACACGGCTTCAAAACAGAAATTATCGAACTGTCAGAAGGTGAAGTGGCGGGTATTAAAAGTGCCACAATCCGCTTTGAAGGCGAGTATGCGTTCGGCTGGCTGAGAACGGAAACCGGCGTACACCGCCTGGTACGTAAGTCACCGTTTGACTCCGGGAACCGCCGTCACACGTCGTTCTCTTCTGCGTTCGTCTATCCTGAAATTGATGACAATATCGAAATCGATATCGATCCGTCTGATTTACGTATTGATACTTACCGCGCCTCCGGTGCCGGTGGTCAGCACGTTAACAGAACGGACTCGGCGGTTCGTATTACCCACGAACCCACGGGCATCGTAGTGCAGTGTCAGAATGACCGCTCACAGCACAAGAATAAAGATCAGGCAATGAAGCAACTGAAAGCCAAACTTTATGAGTTTGAGCTGCAGAAGCAGAATGCTGAAAAGCAGGCGTTGGAAGATAACAAGTCTGATATCGGCTGGGGCAGTCAGATCCGCTCTTATGTGCTGGACGATTCCCGCATTAAAGATTTACGTACAGGTGTAGAAACCCGTAATACGCAAGCCGTCCTCGACGGTGATTTAGATAAATTCCTGCAAGCCAGTTTGAAATCTGGCCTGTAAATTACACTTAAAAGTGAACAGGTTATGACCGACCAACAACTCGACGAAAATAAACTCATTGCCGAGCGCCGGGCTAAATTGAGCGCGATTCGGGAAAACTGCCGTGCAAATGGTTTCCCTAATGACTTCCGCCGCGAAAACTACGCTGAGGAACTGCAGGCGCAGTTCGGTGAAGTGGAAAAAGAAGCGCTGGCGGAACAGGGCAATAAGGTTTCCGTTGCCGGCCGTATTATGGCGAAACGCGGTCCGTTTCTGCTGCTGCAGGATATGACCGGTCGTATTCAGGCTTACGCCGACAAAGAAACACAAAAAGAAATTAAAGCGAAATTCGGTAGTCTGGATATCGGTGACATCATCGGTGTAGCCGGCGACCTGCACAAGTCAGGTAAAGGTGACCTGTACGTGAACATGGAAAACTGGCAACTTCTGACCAAATCACTGCGTCCGCTGCCAGAGAAATTCCATGGTCTGAGCGATCAGGAAACCAAATACCGTCAGCGTTATGTGGATCTGATCACCAGTGAACATACACGCCGCAACTTCAAAATCCGTAGTGCCCTGATTAACGGCATCCGTCAGTACCTGACCGAGCGTGATTTTATGGAAGTGGAAACGCCAATGCTGCAGGTCATTCCCGGCGGTGCAACGGCCAAGCCTTTCGTGACTCACCACAATGCGCTGGACATTGACATGTACCTGCGTATCGCACCGGAACTGTACCTGAAGCGTCTGGTTGTGGGTGGCTTCGAGCGGGTATTCGAAATCAACCGTAACTTCCGTAATGAAGGTTTGTCGACCCGTCACAATCCTGAGTTCACCATGCTGGAATTCTACATGGCGTACTCTGATTACAATGACCTGATGAATCTGACTGAAGACATGCTGCGCAAGCTGGCTCAGGACATTCTTGGCATGACAGAACTGGTTAATACTACCCGTGACAGCGAAGGCGAAGTGACGTCTGAAACCCGCTATGATTTCGGTAAGCCTTTCGATCGTCTGAGCATGGGCGAGGCTATCCTGAAATATTGGCCAGAAGCCAACGAGGCGGCTATCCGCGACCCGGAAGCGCACCTTGATGAAATGAAAGCCATGGCGAAACAGCTGCACATTAAAGAGCCTGAAGTTGATGGGATCTGGGGTGCAGGTAAGTACCTGTGTGAAATCTTTGAAGCGACAGCAGAAGAGAAACTCATCCAGCCTACCTTCATCACTGAGTATCCGTGGGAAGTGTCTCCGCTGGCCCGTCGTAACGACGATAACCCGTTTATCACTGATCGCTTCGAGTTCTTCGTAGGCGGCCGTGAACTGGCGAACGGTTTCAGCGAGCTTAACGATCCTGAAGATCAGGAAGCCCGTTTCCGTAAGCAGGTTGAAGAAAAAGATGCCGGCGATGATGAAGCCATGCACTTCGATGAAGATTACATCCGTGCACTGGAATATGGTTTGCCGCCAACAGCGGGTCAGGGGATCGGTATCGACCGTCTGGCGATGTTGTTCACTGACAGCCCGACAATCAAAGACGTTATCCTGTTCCCGCATATGAAGCCGGAAGTACAGGAATAACCTCTTTGCTGTTTGCTAAAAAGCGGTATGCGCGAAAGCCCATACCGTTTTTTTATGTCTTTGATTCAATCGCTTTACTCCGGCCTGTCGTATCACTCGTAACAAGGCGTATTTAAGAACACTTTTGCAGGAACCGGATATGACAGGGAAAGAGAAACACGAAGACGAGCGTCATGTTGACTCGCCGCTTACTAAGGAAGAAGAACAGGATGTGCGTGATCACCAGAGTCTGAGTTCAGTTTCTCTCTATGCGGTAATTCACCGTGAGGGGCTTGAAGAGCTTGAGCGGCCGGGTATGTCGCTGTGGTGGTCCGGTGTGGCTGCCGGCATTGGCATATCAACCTCAGTACTTGCAGAGGGCATTCTGCATACGGTGTTTGAAGGTTCAGACTACCAGTTTGCGCTGGAGAACTTCGGGTATACCGTCGGTTTTGTTCTTGTGATCATGGGCCGTCTGCAACTGTTTACTGAAAATACTCTCACTGTCATTTTACCGCTGCTTAACCACCGCTCTCTCGCCATGCTTGGCTGCACCGCAAGGTTGTGGGCTATCGTGTTTGCCGCCAACATGGCGGGTACATTACTGGCCGCGACGTTAATGTATCAGTTACATACCGTGCCGGCGGAATACATTGAGGGGATGAACGCTATTTCAAGACATTATGTGGAGCTGGAATTCGGGCAGGCCTTTTCCTACGGGGTCATTTCAGGTTTCATTATTGCCGGTATTGTCTGGATGAAACCGTCGGTGCAGAGTGCGGCTTTCTTCGTCATCGTTATGTTTACTTATCTCATTGCTATGGGGAATTTCACCCACGTGATTGCCGGGTCTACGGAATTGTTCCTGCTTGCGATGCAGGGGGAAGTCACACTGTACCAACTCTGTTCGCTGATTTTTGCTACGCTGCTGGGGAATATTGCCGGCGGGACTGGGTTATTTGCCATGCTGGCTCACGGGCAGGTAGCCCACGAAATCGATTAAGCCGGAAAGCGGTCTGTCAGTGCATCAAACAAAGACTGATGAGCGGGAACCGGAATGTGATGCGCTGCAGCTTTCTGTAACAGGTATCCGGTAATCGCGCCGGTTTCCAGCGGACGGCCGTGAGCAGCGTCCTGATGCATACTGGAGTAGTTAGCCGCTGTGGCCCCGGCAACCCGTAATACACGGTTTTTCAGAACGTCTGCACTTTCCTTGTAACCGCAAGCCTGCATGACCAGGCTGGTTTCGCGACATAACGATGAAATCACTGCGTCATATGCCGGCTCCAGAAGTTGCCCGTTGCGGATGTTATGCAGTGCCGTGAGCGGATTAATCACCAGATTGACAGACAACTTCTGCCAGAGAGCCAGGGCAATTTTGTCGCAGCGTGTTACCGGCGGAAATGCCTGCTCAAGGATACGAAACACTTTTTCATCCGCCCTGTCATTCCTGTTTTGTCCTGTTGCCGGACCTGCCAGCGTTTCACCAAAACCGGTATGGCGTACAGCGTTCTGCTGACGCAGAGCGCCGTGGCTGGTGGTTGCCTGATAAAGTCTCACAGAAGGCAAAACAGAACGAAAGATCTCATCTCCCCCCATACCGTTTTGCAGCAGCAAGGCCGGCGTATTATTCGTGAAAAGGTGAGACCACTGTATCAAAGCTTCTTTCAGTTGATAAACCTTCACAGGAATAACAATCAGATCGAACAGGATATCCACCGGGCTGTCCTGAGTAATGATGGCGTCAGGCAAGGAAACTGTGCTGTCATTTTGCAATGTCACCGTCTTTACAGTGGCCTGTTGTGTAACAGAACGGGGCTGTCTCACTGCACGGGTGACATCAAAACAGGCTTCCAATGCCTTTGCAGCAAAGAGTGAACCTACAGCGCCGTTGCCAATAACACAGAGCCTGACAGACATTACCGGCTCTTTATTTCCGGCAGGGTGAAAGATGGCCAGGGCAGTGACCGGTTGTCCGATTGTTCCGCAAGCCAGCCGGAAAATGCCTCAGAGACAAAGTGTGAGCCTTTCTCAGGCGTACAGGTGATGCTGAAATCCTCACCGTTATAACAAAAGTGTAATTGCCACGCGTGCAGATAGACACGGTCAGCCTCTTTGCCGCCATATAACGTGTCACCCAGAATGGGCGACCCCAGACTTTTCATGGCAACACGTATCTGATGGGTTTTCCCGGTAAGCGGTTTAACCAGCGCAATGCGTCCGGTTTCAGCCCGGTGATAACTGAAGAACTGGGTGACAGCAGGGTTGTCACGGGTTTTCATCAGCACATGCTGTCCACGGCGCCGGTTTTTCATATCACCGGCTATTGTGCCCTGTTTCTTCGCCGGTTTTCCCGACAGGATGGCCAGATAATATTTCTGTATGTCACGACCGGCAAACAGTCCGCTTAACTGTGCGGCTGCAGAAGCATTACGGGCGATCAACATACAGCCCGAAGTCACAGTATCGAGACGGTGACATAAGTAAAGCTGCTGTTCACCGGTGAGTGCCCGGACAGCATGTATCACGCCCAGCGCATCATCGTGCATAGGCATGCCGACAGGTTTATGAATGACATAGAAGTCGGGATGTTCAAAACACATCCCGACAGAGGTTGCGGGGCTATCCACGGATCAGGTTCAGTGCGGTATCGTAATCAAGTTCGTCAATGGCATCGCGCAGGGTTTGTTGTAATGCCGGATCCTGCGTGGTGGCGGCCAGCCAGCTGTCCAGCTGATCCTGTGCAATAAATTCACTTTGTTCCAGCGCCTGAATAAAGGCTGCAGGCGCCTGACCGGTTTGCGGATCAGAAGCCGGAGATACAGTGGTACCGGCGGTGGCTACAGCTGGCTCGCTGTCCTGATGACCGGCTGCCGGCGCATTCATAGCGGCTTCTGCGGCTTGCAGGTCGTCAAGCAAGGCCGGGTTAGCCTGCAATGTTGCGATAGCGTCCAGGGTAACAACCACTGTTTGCTTGAGGGCAGGGAGGGAAGCCGGCACCGATTCCTGCGCTTTCAGCTCGTTCTCTGCTTCTTTACAGGTCAGGTGAAGCTGGTTAATCCCCAGATTACTCGACACCCCTTTGATGGTATGAATATACACTCTGGCTTCCTGCCAGTCACAGTTATCGAGTAAAGTTTGAAGTTTATCTGAGGCGTGCTGGTATTCGTCGGCAAACTTTTGCAAAAGTCGCAGAAACAGCGTTTTATTCCCACTTAACTGAGAAAGGCCAAATTCGAGATTGATTATCTTTTCGGCAGAATCCATACAGTCTCTCCAGGTGTTTACACCAGTGTATTTCATTAATAAATAAATTGATACAAAGGGGTTAAGGAGACCTGGGCTTTCTGAGCCAAATTCTGGTAGTCTCAGTAACAATCTGTATTCTGTTCCGGCATGACGGGGCAGACCTGTTTAAGACGGATTGTCTTAACAGTGACGAACTTACAATGAAAAAGGAAGCCTGATGGCGTTATCTCTGGCCACAAAAGTTTTAGTGTGTGCGAGCGTTGCAGTGTCATTAAGCGGATGTCAGTCTCAGAAGCCTGCTGAGCAGACAACCGTTGCGGTGCAGGAGCAGCAAGTCCATATCCCTTACGAAAAATATACGCTGGATAACGGTCTTACCGTTATTTTGCATGAGGACCATTCCGATCCACTGGTACACGTGGATGTGACGTATCACGTAGGCAGTGCGCGGGAAGATGCCGGTAAGTCCGGCTTTGCCCATTTCTTCGAACATATGATGTTCCAGGGCTCAGAGCATGTTGCTGATGAAGAACACTTCAGGATCATCACTGAAGCCGGCGGTACTCTTAACGGGACCACCAATACAGACCGGACCAACTACTTTGAAAGTGTACCGGCTAATCAGCTTGAAAAAGTACTGTGGCTTGAAGCCGACCGCATGGGCTTTTTGCTGCCGGCGGTAAATCAGACGAAGTTTGAGAACCAGCGCGATACCGTGAAAAATGAGCGGGCGCAGCGGGTTGATAATCAACCCTACGGATTGCGTTCTGAGAAAAATGGCGAGGCTCTGTATCCGGCAGGCCATCCCTATTCCTGGTCTACCATCGGTTATGTGGAAGATCTCGACCGTGTTGATGTAAACGATCTGAAAGCCTTCTTTAAGCGCTGGTATGGCCCCAACAATGCCGTGTTGACCATTGGTGGCGACATAGATGTTGCGCAGACCAGAGTGTGGGTGGAAAAATATTTTGGCCCGGTGCCCCGTGGTCCTGAGGTGGCAGATCCTGAACCTCAGCCGGTAACCCTGACGGAAGACCGGTACGTGACGGTAGAAGACAAAGTGCATCTGCCTTTACTGCAGATTACGTTTCCAACGGTTTACGCCAGACACCCTGATGAAGCGCCCCTTGATGTACTCGCTGACATTCTCGGCGGCGGTAAAACATCGCTGTTCTATAAAAACCTGGTGAAAGAAGGCGTCGCGGTTCAGGCGGGTGTTTCTCACCCCTGTCGTGAACTGGCCTGCGAGTTTCAGTTACTGGCACTGGCGAACCCGCAGAAGGTAGAAAAGCTTGCTACGCTGAACACGCTGGTTGATGAGACACTCACAGAGTTTGAAACCCGCGGCGTTAATGAAGATGATCTTCAGCGCACCAAAGGCGGGATTGAAGCATCAACCATTTTCGGTCTTCAAAGTGTATCGGGTAAAGTCAGTGCCCTGTCCGGCGGGGAAACCTTCTACGGCCAACCTGACCTGGTGCAGGCTGATCTTGACCGTTACCGTAATGTGACAGCAGAAGATGTTATGCGGGTTTACCGTCAGTACATTAAAGGCAAGCATGCTGTGACGGTGTCTGTGGTACCTAAAGGGCATGCGGAAATGGCGGCTGCCCCGCAAAACTTCACGCTTCCGCCCCGTGATATCCCCAGTCCTGATGAGTCTGCCGGTGACGTGGTGACGGCGGAAATTAAAGATACGTTTGACCGGACAGTGGTACCGGAAGCGGGTCCTGCGCCGACGGTGCATGTGCCCGAGTTCTGGAAAACCAAACTTGCGCCGGGTATCGATATGCTTGGTGTAACCAGCGCAGAAACGCCAACGGTGACACTGACGCTGAATCTGGAAGGCGGTATGCTGCTCGACCCGCAGGATAAGGCCGGTCTGGCTTATCTCACGGCTGCGATGATGAACGAATCAACGGAAAATTATTCCAACGAAGCGTTGTCAAATGAACTGGCGAAACTGGGCAGCTCGGTGAGCTTTAGTGCGTCCGGCCGTTACACCCAGGTGTCAGTATCGTCGCTGACAAAGTATCTGGATGAAACCATGGCACTGGTGCAGGAAAAGCTGTTTCATCCTGCGTTCAATGAAGAGGATTTCAACCGGCTGAAAGCCCGCATGGCGCAGAGTCTGCAGCAAAGTATGCGTAATCCGGATTACCTGGCAAACCGTGTAAAAGAAAAAGTGCTGTACGGAGAAGAAAACCGGGTAAGCCTGCCGGCCTCCGGTACCCTTGAAACGCTGGCTAATATCGAACTGGCTGACATTAAAGACTTCTACAGCAAGTACTACACGCCGTCCCATGCCACCATTGTGGCAGTCAGTGATTTAACGCAGATCCAGATGGCTTCCGCTTTATCATTTCTGTCAGCGTGGCAGCCTGCGGACTACACCATTCCTGTGTTCAGCGATTTTCCTGAGTATGATAAAACGCAGATCTTCGTTGTAGATAATCCTCAGGCCGTACAATCGGTGGTATATCTGGTGAAACGGGCGCTGACCTTTGATGCAACCGGCGATTACTTTCTGGCCCGACTGATGAATTTCCCTTTGGGCGGAGCATTTAACAGCCGTATTAACCTTAATTTGCGGGAAGATAAGGGGTATACCTACGGTGCGTCAACGTCTTTCATTGGCGGTAAAACCTTAGGCTGGTTTGAAGCCCATGCAAATGTGACGGCGGCGAATACCGCTGACTCCATCATAGAAATGATGAAAGAAATTAAGTTGTACAGAGAGCAGGGCATGACGGAAGAAGAACTCCGCTTCATGCAGAACGCCTTTACGCTCAGCGATGCGCTGGAATACGAAACGCCGAACAGCAAGGTAGCATTTCTGCGTCAACTGCTGGCCTACGATTTGGCAGATGATTACCGTGAAACCCAGACCAGCCTTATCAGGAATATGACAACAGACAGGTTGAATGCTGTGGCACAGCGGGAATTGAATTTGGATGAGATGCAAATTATTGTAGTAGGAGATGCTGAGGCACTGGCGCCACAGCTTGCTACACTGGATTTGCCCGTTGTCCCGCTGTCACTGAATTAATTTTTATTGAAATTTGAGGGTTACGCCCCACATCGTGGTGCTGACCCTCCTCTATGGATGAATACATTGACCTCATCAGAGCCAACTTTCTCCCGTCGCCTTGCGGCGATGAACGCGACTGCGTTTTCAAGTGCATTAAAAGACATTAAACATGGCGTCGAACGTGAAGGCCTCCGTATACAGTCCAATGGCCGGCTGGCGGAAACAGCCCATCCTCAGGCTCTGGGTTCGGCACTGACCCACGAGTGTATCACTACCGACTTTTCTGAAGCCTTGCTGGAATTTATTACACCGCCGGTAGCAGACAGTCAGGTAACAGAAACCCAGTTAAGGGATATCCACAAATTCGCCAGCGAAAATATGAACGGCGAAATGTTGTGGCCCATGAGCATGCCGTGTTTCATTGATGATGAAAATAAAATTCAGCTGGCTTACTACGGTGAATCTAACGTTGCACAAATGAAGCGCGTGTACCGTATGGGACTTAAAAATCGCTATGGCAGTATGATGCAGGCGATTTCCGGTGTGCATTTTAACTTTTCATTGCCGGATACTTTCTGGCAGGCGTGGGCAGAACTGAACGGTGTAGAATATTCTCAGGATCAGGTTTCTGCTGATTATTTCTCACTGATCCGAAATTACCGCCGTTTTTGCTGGTTATTACCGTATCTGTACGGGGCATCGCCGGCGCTGTGTCAGTCTTTCCTGAAAGGGAAGCCGACGACACTGAATTTTGAAAAAGTGGGTAAAGGCACGGTTTATCTGCCTTATGCGACTTCTTTGCGTATGAGCGATCTGGGTTACACCAACTCAGAGCAGTCAGCTTTACAAATTTGCTATAACCACATCGATACCTATGTGGAAAAGCTTCGTAGTGCCATGTACACGCCTTCTTCACGGTTTGGCCAGTTTGCCGCCGGAGAGGGTGGGCATTTTCAGCAGTTATCTAAGAATATTCTGCAGATAGAAAATGAACTGTATTCGCCTATTCGTCCCAAGCAGCCCACGCGCTCCATGGAAAAACCTACCGATGCCCTTGTGCGGCGTGGCGTTAACTATGTGGAAGTGCGGGTACTGGATGTGAATCCTTTCTCCCCTGTGGGCATTGACAAATGCCAGATGGATTTCCTCGATGTCTTCATGCTTTCTTGCCTGCTGACAGACAGCCCTGAAATGACGGCAGAGGAGCTCACCGTTTGCAGGGAGAATATGGATAAAGTGGTCCTGGAAGGACGTAATCCCGACCTGATGCTGGAAAACAAAAACGGCAGTGTTGCATTCCGCGAATGGTGTGAAGGGCTGTTTGCTGTATTTGAGCAAACGGCAAAAGTACTTGATAACGCCAACGGAACATCGGCATACAGCGATGCTGTGAAAGCTGAGTGGCAAAAAGTACTTAATGCTGATGAAACGCCATCCGGTAAAATTCTGGCAACGTTGCTTGAAAATGATATGGATAACGGCGTACTGGGGCTTAATCTGGCTAAGCAGTACGCGGAAGCCTTTAAAGGCTATGAATATCTGCACTATGATTTGAAAGCATTTGAAAAAATGGCCGCTGATTCACTGGCTGCGCAGCACGCTGTTGAGGCGACGGATGAAGTACCTTTTGCAGATTTTATTGCCGGTTATTTCGCAGAGCCGATGGCTACACGGGACAGCTGAAGCCTGAATTGACCTTGCCGGGGATAAAAAAATGCCTGGCAAGGGGGCCAGGCATAAGAATGTTCCAGGGAAACACACACATATATTACCAGAACACTTATTAAGACAGCGGGCAGTGAGAAAGTTCAACAATTCACAACGATTTTTTGCAGGTGCCGGAATTGTACTGCTTTTAAGTGGTATCACCGGTTGTGCCACGTCGCCTCCTCAGGACACCAGTAACATTTGCGAAATCTTTTACGAAAAAGAAGACTGGTATGATGCTGCCGCTGATGCCCGCGATAAATGGGGCGTGCCAATCCATGTTCCCATGGCAATCATGTATCAGGAAAGCTCATTCCGGCATGATGCACTGCCACCAAAAGATTATGTATTTTTTGGTCTTATTCCATGGGGGCGGGTCAGTTCCGCTTACGGATATTCTCAGGCGAAAACGGTTACCTGGTCTGACTATGTCAACGAAACCGGCAACAGCTGGGCGGACCGGGATGATTTTGATGATGCCATGGATTTCATGGGCTGGTTTATTTCCAAGTCATATAAAATTAATGGTGTATCAAAGTGGGACGGCTATGCCCAGTACCTCAATTACCATGAAGGGTGGGGCGGTTATAAACGCCGATCCTACAACAGTAAGCCCTGGTTGAAAAAGGTGGCAGGTACGGTTAAAGCACGCTCACTGCGTTATGCTACCCAGTTAAAAACCTGCGAAGAAGAGTTGCAGAAAAGCTGGTTTTGGAAACTGTTCACATAATGATGATGTGACTTCGTAAGGGGCTGGCATTCTTGATGTGAAAGTACCGGACGCGGCAGTGTTTTTAATACGAAGGTAACCGGAAGAGAAAAGAAGTAGGCAGGCGCACCACACACCTGCCTACAATCGACGCTAAGCCAAGACCGTTAATCACCCAACGTCGAACAGGCAGGAACAATATACTGTAAATGATAATGATTTGCAATAGCGTTTTGTGAATTAATTTCTATTTTCCTTAAAAGCCCCTTTTTGATCTGCTTGATCTGCATCAAGGGCCTCTTCTGCATCGACTATTCCCATTGATTCAGATCACAGATTTACCTGCCGCAGCCATGCACACTAGCACTGTAAAAAGTTATCAATGTTAGGGAGTAATCTGATGTGGCTGACCATGCTTAAAGACCCTGTAGTATGGGGTTCACTTCTTGGAATTTTCATCATTGTTTTGATGATGTGTTATTACACATGGCTGTTTATGCACAACAGCGCGGGACCGGATAAATAGTTTGTTATTGTTTACTGAGGCCCGGATCAAGGGTTTCGATAAGCACCAGTAACGCGCCTTGCCCGCCATACTCCAGGGGAGCCTGGTGAAACGCTTTGACATGGGGGTGTTGAACCAGGTAGTGAGGCAAGGCGTTTTTTAGTACGCCGGAACCGATGCCATGCACAATGGCAACACAGTCAATAAGCTCTTTGCGCGCGGTGTAAATGAGTGCGGATAATTCCAGCTTTACGTTTTCGCGGTTCAGACCGTGTAAATCCAGTACAAGCTCAGGATAGAAATCTCCCCGCCGTAATCGCTTCAAACTGTGTGTCGGTTCATTTTCGCGGCAATACCGCATGGGGCCCTGATGGGGCAGGCTGGCCTGATAGACATCTGAAAAGGCAAAACTGGCATCCAGCAGCTTTTGCTGACGGCTGTCCGGGCGGGTGGCGGAATGTAGTCGCTTCGCCGGTACATGAAGGCGTTTATGCACAATTTTGTCCTGTGACAGCGGCTTTATTCCACTTACCGCTTCCCGGAATAATGACATGTCATTGTTGTCGTCTTCCGGTTTCCACTGATCAGCCAACCATTTTCTCCTGTCTGTTTTAACCTGTGTTCATCTGCACGTCTGTTATCGCGCAATTTGTGTTGGGTGTCATTGCGAGTTTCGGTATGATACCAGCTTTATTTCTGGCGATGTACCACACTCCATGACCGATAAGATTTATTTAGACGAAGCCATCCGTGAACTGCACACCATGCTGGACATGGTGAGATGGTCTGTGAGCCGTTTTAACGATGCACACCTGTACTACGGGCATGGCACTGATAACAGCTGGGATGAAGCTGTTTGCCTTGTAATGTATGCACTGCATCTGCCTCAGGATATTACATCGCAAACCGGTGACGGCTTATTTTCAGCCCGTCTTACCACTTCAGAAAAAGAGAAAGTCGCAGATTTAGTCTTAAAGCGGGTACAAACACGCATGCCATTGCCGTATATTACCCGTGAGGCATGGTTCTGCGACATGCCTTTTTACGTTGACGAAAGAGTGTTGATCCCCCGTTCACCGTTTGCCGAATTGATCAAAGATCGCTTTTCCGCTTATCTGTCATCTGAGCCGGCCAGTATTCTGGACATGTGCACAGGTGGGGGTTGTATTGCTATTGCGCTGGCCCATACATTTCCTGAAGCCCAGGTGGATGCCGTGGATATTTCCCACGACGCCCTGGAAGTGGCAGATTTCAATATTCAGGAACATCAGTTGGGCGACCGTGTTTTCCCCATTCATTCAGACTTATTTACCAGTCTGGAAGGGCAGCGGTACGACTTAATCGTGTCGAACCCGCCTTATGTCGATGAAGAAGACATGAATGATTTGCCGGACGAATATCAGCATGAGCCTGAATTAGCCCTGGCGGCAGGAGAAGATGGTCTGGATCTGGTTGAGCAGATGCTGAAGCAGGCACCGGTGTATTTAAAAGAAAATGGCTGGATGCTGGTGGAAGTCGGCAACAGTCAGGTGCATATGGCTGAACGTTTTGCCGGATTAAACGTGGAATGGGTAGCACTTCAACACGGCGGACACGGTATTTTTGCCGTCTCCCGTGCGTCTTTGGTTTCATATCTTAACGGGAAGGAAAGTTAATACAGATGTCTGGTAATAGCTTTGGAAAATTATTCACTGTCACCACATTCGGTGAAAGCCACGGGATTGCAATAGGTGGCGTGGTTGATGGCTGTCCTCCGGGACTGGAAATCTCAGAAGCCGATCTGCAGGTTGATTTAGATCGCAGAAAACCCGGCACTTCCCGTTACACCACCGCCCGCCGGGAAGGTGATGAGGTACAAATTTTATCGGGTGTGTTTGAAGGTAAAACCACCGGTACCAGCATTGGCCTGTTGATCCAGAATACCGATCAGCGCAGTGGTGACTATTCCAATATCAAAGACCGTTTCCGTCCCGGTCATGCAGATTACACCTATCATCAAAAATACGGCACGCGGGACTACCGTGGTGGTGGCCGCTCTTCTGCCCGTGAAACAGCTATTCGTGTTGCGGCAGGCGGTATTGCCAAGAAATTCCTGAAAGAGAGCTGCGACATCGAAATTCATGGCTATCTTTCCCAGCTTGGACCGGTAAAAGTGGAGACCGTTGATCACAGCGTGACAAACACTAATCCGTTTTTCTGTCCTGACGAAAGTAAGCTGGACGAATTAGACCAGTACATGCGTGACCTGAAAAAATCAGGCGACTCTATCGGTGCGAAAGTCTCGGTAGTGGCGACGGGAATGCCTGTAGGGTTAGGCGAGCCGGTTTTCGACCGTCTCGATGCTGACATTGCCAGTGCCATGATGGGCATTAACGCGGTGAAAGGCGTTGAGATTGGCGATGGTTTCGGTGTGATAGAACAAAAGGGCAGTGAGCACCGCGATACACTGACACCGGATGGCTTCAGCAGCAACCACGCCGGTGGTGTGCTGGGTGGCATTTCCAGTGGCCAGGATCTGGTTGTGCACATGGCGCTTAAGCCAACGTCCAGTATTTCAGTGCCCGGTAAAACCATTGATGTGGACGGCAACGAAATCGATATCGTGACGAAAGGTCGTCATGACCCGTGCGTAGGTATCCGTGCTGTGCCCATTGCTGAAGCAATGCTGGCGATTGTGTTAATGGATCACGTGCTGCGCCACCGCGCACAGAATGCCGGTATCACGTCCGGCACCCCTGTCATTCCGGGCAACTCTGCGAAATAAGCGCCTCTCTTTGAACAATTCTAATCTGTGGTGCGTGTTATGAATGCTCATTCGCGCACCAATATCATTCTGCTTGCGGTTACCTACTGGTTGTATTTTGGTCAGCTTGGTGTACTCACGCCTTATTTAGGCATTTTTCTTGATGGCCGCGGGTTTACCTCGTCAGACATCGGTGAATTGTGGGCAGTGATTACCTTATCCCGTATTGTCGGTCCGTCTCTGTGGGCCAGTGTGGCGGACAAAACCGGTAAAGCGGTAAATGTTGTCCGCCTGGGTTGCCTGTTGTCTGTGGTGTGTTTTACATCTGTATTCTGGTTTAGCAGTTTCTGGGGACTCACGCTGGCTTTCGGGTTAATGATGATGTTCTGGACGGCGGTGTTGCCTCAACTTGAGGTGATCACCATTCAGTCAGTAAAACCCACCCGGATAAGTTATGGCCAGGTTCGTCTGTGGGGCAGTATCGGTTTTATAGTACTTACTGTGTCCACAGGAAAAGCGCTGGATATCTTTTCCTCAGAGGCGCCGGTGTATGCCAGTTTATTTGTGCTGACCGGGTTGTTTCTGGCTTCTCTGTTTATTCGTCAGCCGGACAAAGTGCCGTCTAAGGATGAAGAAACCGGTACGCTGTGGCAAATCGCCCGCAACAGAACCTTTTTGTTATTTCTGGCCTCCGCCGCTCTATTGCAGGTAAGTTTTGGCGCTTATTACGGGTTCTTCGCTCTGTACATGCGTGATCTCGATTACAGCGGTCAGCAAACCGGTATGCTCATCGCCATTGGCGTTGTGGCTGAAATCGGTATTTTCCTCATCGCCCGCAGACTGATTGCCAGAGTGGGTGTGTGGCAATTGTTATTGTGGTGTATGGTGTTAACAGCAGGCAGATGGTACGCACTGGCGGCGTGGGCAGAGCACGGCGTGGTTGTGGTGATCAGTCAGCTTATTCATGCGCTCAGCTTTGGCCTGGCGCATGTTACTGCTATGCACTTCATCACTCACTTTTTCCCGTCCCGTTTCCAGAGTCGCGGTCAGGCCCTGTACGTCAGTATTGCTTTCGGTATGGGCGGAGCGCTGGGCAACTATGTGGCCGGTCAGTTGTGGGCCCAGGGTGTTCATGCTTATGAAACCTTTGCCTTTGCTGCCGGTGCGGCATTCCTGGGCGCTGTTTGTCTGCTGTTTTGCCATCGTCCGACAATTAATACACAGGGCGCATCCTAGCGTCCCTGTGCTTTTTTGCCACTATCCCCGTTGATGACAATTTGTTGCATTTAAAATAGCCATACAGGTTGAAATAAGTCTGTAAATCCCTCAGTGTAGATTGCACCTGGCGGTGAAATTTGTGTCATTCTGACTCTGATCATCGCTGTATTTTCTGGCAAGGGAGTGCATATGAAAAAGGTTTTTGTTTTACTGCTGGCTTTCGCTGCGTGGGGCGTTTGTGCACAGGATTTTGACAGTGCAAAACTGGACAAATACTTCGCGTTACTGGAAAAAGAAGACAAGGCGATGCTGAGTGTGGCGATTGTTGATGGCGGTGAGCCCGTTTATCAACGCTCCATTGGCTTTGCTGATATCGCCTCTGGCCGTAAAGCCGGAGCGGATACGCAGTATCGCGTGGGCTCGATCACCAAAGTGTTTACCGCAGTGATGATTTTTCAATTAATTGAAGAAGAAAAACTGAGCCTTGATACACCCCTCTCCACGTTCTTCCCTGATATTAAAAATGCCGGTGTTATCACTATCGGCATGTTGCTGAGTCATCGCAGCGGCCTGCACAATTTTACAAATTTACCGGCATACCGCTCATACATGACATCTCCCCGAAGTAAAGCTGAGATGTTGTCTGTGTTTGAAGCGCTGGACACTGATTTCCCGCCGGGTACAGACACCCGTTATTCCAATACTGGTTATGTTTTGCTGGGATACATCATAGAAGAGCTCGGGAGCGAAAGTTATGCCAGCCAGCTGCAAAGCCGTATTGTCAAAAAGGCGGGATTAAAGCGGACGGCCTCCGGTGGCGCCATTGACGTTGAGCAGGATCAGGCTAATTCGTATTATTATGACGGTGGCTGGCAGCCGGCTACCGAAACAAACATGAGTGTGCCCCATGGTGCCGGTGCAGTTATTTCCACGCCCACAGACGTAGCGACGTTCCTGACGGCATTGTTTGAAGGCAAATTAGTATCATCGTCATCACTGGCTATGATGAAGAGGGTGCAGAAAGGGTTGGGCCACGGGTTGTTTCCGTTTCCTTTCTACGAAAGAACCTTGTGGGGCCACAATGGCAGCATTGACGGCTTTGCTTCTCAGTCCGGCTATTTTGAGATGGGTAACGTAGGGTTTGCATTAACAGCAAACGGCGTGAATTACACCCTGAATGAAATCAGTGTGGCGGTGCTGAGTATTTACTTCGGACTGCCCTATGAATTACCGGATTTTTCAAAAGAATCTGTGACGTTAAGTGAATCGCAACTGTCCGGCTATGAAGGCACATACAGCTCGGATGCTATTCCTCTTAAAATCACGCTGACGGTCAAAGACGGGATATTAATGGCGCAAGCCACAGGCCAGAATGCCTTTCCGCTGACAGCGTTTTCGCCAACGGAGTTTCAGTTTGAGCCTGCCGGTATTGTGATGATGTTCAAATCATCCGGTAAAGAAAATGAGAAGCCCGCCTTTGACTTATTGCAGGGGGGCGGGAAATATCCATTCGTCAGAGAGTAAGGTTCGCCGGGTATCTGCAGATTAAGCGCAGCAGGCAGACTTTCATCAGCCTGCTGCAGGCGCATATCAGGCGGCGTTAGCGGGGCGGGTGCAGCTGGCAATCACCTCAGCGCCTTCCGGTCCGTCCTGTTCTAAAAATACATCAAATTTCCACAGGCGGAATAAATGCCGCATGACTTCCTCTTTCGATTCTGCCAGCGGAATACCCCGTTGCGGAATGTACCGCAGCGTCAGGGAGCGGTCGCCCCGCACATCTACGTTGTATACCTGAATATTGGGTTCCAGGTTACTCAGGTTGTACTGGGCGGACAATTTCTCACGGATCTTTAAATACCCCTGTTCATCATGAATGGCGCTGACACTGACAAAATTATCACGTGCATCATCTTCAATGGCGAACAGCTTAAAGTCCCGTATGAGCTTGGGAGATAAAAACTGGCTGATGAAGCTCTCATCTTTGAAGTTATGCATGGCAAAATGCACAGTTTCAAGCCAGTCTTTTCCGGCAACATCCGGTAAATAGTATTTATCCTCAGCCGTGGGGTTCTGGCACACACGTTTGATGTCCATGAACATATTGAAACCCAGGGCATAAGGGTTAATACCGGAATAGTAAGGACTGTTATATTCAGGCTGCATCACCACGCCGCTGTGGCTGTGCAAAAATTCCATCATAAAGCGGTCAGTGACCAGTCCTTCATCGTACATCTGATTCAGAATATGATAGTGCCAGAAGCAAGCCCAGCCTTCGTTCATTACCTGAGTTTGTTTTTGAGGATAAAAATACTGGGAGACTTTACGCACAATTCTCACCAGTTCCCGCTGCCAGGGTTCAAGCAGGGGGGCATTTTTCTCAATAAAATAAAGCAGATTTTCCTGAGGTTCTGACGGAAAACGTTGTTGTTTCGGTTTTTCACTGGCGTGGGCGTCGGGCAGGGTACGCCACAACTCATTTACCTGAGATTGCAGATATTTCTCCCGCTGCTCCTGCCTGGCCTGTTCTTCCTGCATGGATATTTTTTGCGGGCGTTTGTACCTGTCTACACCGTAATTCATCAGGGCGTGACAGGAGTCCAGAATACTCTCTACTTCATCGGTGCCATAGCGCTGCTCGCATTTGGCAATGTAGTTTTTGGCAAACACCAGATAATCGATAATAGAGCTGGCATCCGTCCACGTCTGAAACAGATAGTTGCCTTTAAAAAAGGAATTATGACCGTAACAGGCATGGGCCATGACCAGTGCCTGCATGGTGATGGTATTTTCTTCCATCAAATACGCAATGCACGGGTCGGAATTGATAACAATTTCGTAGGCCAGTCCCATCTGGCCGCGACGATAATTTTGCTCGGTTTGAATGAATTTTTTGCCAAAAGACCAGTGTGCATAATTAATAGGCATACCAATGCTGGCATAGGCATCCATCATTTGCTCAGCAGTAATAACTTCAATTTGATTCGGGTAAGTATCCAGTTTAAAATTTTTGGCGATACGATCGATATGGCTTTCGTACTGCTCAAGCATATCGAAAGTCCAGTCCGGACCGTCACTCAAAGGGGTCTTAGCCCGCTTCGTCGTTTTTGCCATACTATCCTCCCGGGGCTGCTTCCTGTTCCGACTTTTTAAAGAGTTCGCGGAATACAGGGAAAATATCGCTGACACTCTGAATGTGTTTACAGACAAAGTTATCGCAACTGTTCTCGACCTGCTGGTACTCCCGCCACAGGCTCTGATGTTGCCGTTCTGTTATTTCTATATAAGCGAAATAGCGGGTTGCCGGTAGCAACTCCTTCATGAGTATTTGTTTGCATTGCGGAGAATCATCGGCCCAGTTATCACCATCCGATGCTTGTGCAGCATAGATATTCCAGTCGCTACCGGTATACCGCTCTTTGATGATTTCATCCATAAGCTTCAGCGCGCTGGATACAATGGTGCCGCCGGTTTCCTGTGAGTAGAAAAACTCCTGTTCGTCGACTTCTTTGGCCTGGGTGTGATGACGGATGTACACCACTTCTACATTTTCATAAGTGCGGGTAAGAAACAGATACAGCAAAATGTAAAACCGTTTTGCCATATCCTTGGTAGCCTGATCCATTGAGCCGGACACATCCATCAGGCAAAACATTACCGCCTTGCTGGTGGGCACCGGGCGCCGGTCAAAGTTTTTGAAGCGTAAATCAAACGTATCAATAAATGGCACTCTGGCTATTTTTTGTTGCAACGCTGATATTTCTTTTTCAAGCTCCATGATGGCCAGCGCATTGTCATGCTTGTCAGCTTTCAGGGCCTCAAGTTGTGCTTCTTTCTCGCGGAGTTTTTTACGGTCACTGCCGGTCAGCGCTATACGTCTTGCAACTGAACCTTTCAGCGAACGGACAATATCGAGGTTACTGGGGACACCATCAGTCTGATAGCCGGCGCGGTAGGTTTCGTACTGCACCACCTTATCAAACTGATTCTTTTTGAGATTGGGAAGGGCGAGATCGTCAAATAACAAATCGAGGTATTCATCTTTGGAGATTGAGAATACAAATTCGTCCTGGCCTTCGCCACTGTCGCTGGCATCACCTTCGCCCTGTCCTTGCCCGCCGCCCCCGCCGGGAGGGCGCTCAATTTTGTCCCCGGCCGTGAACTGATCGTTGCCGGGGTGAACGATGGTGCGCTGGCCGCCCTGTCCGGTATGAAATACCGGCTCTTTGATGTCACGTGCGGGAATACTGATCTGCTCGCCGGTCTCTAAATCGGTGACTGAACGCTGCCCGACCGCATCAGATACCGCCCGCTTTATTTGCTGCTTGTAGCGGCGTAAAAAGCGTTGACGGTTAACCGTGCTCTTTCCCTTACTGTTTAATCTTCGGTCGATAAAATGCGCCATAGATACCTACTATTTGGTTGCTACAACAATGCGTGAGTCTGGTTTGCCTGAAGCGACAAATCAGGACGCTTTGCGTACCCGCAGATACCATTCGCACAGCAATCTGACTTGTTTGGAGGTATAGCCTTTCTCCACCATACGGTTGACAAAGTCATCATGCTTTTTCTTATCTTCAGTGGAGCCTTTAGTGTTGAAAGAAATCACTGGCAATAAGTCCTCTGTGTTGGAGAACATTTTCTTCTCAATCACAGTGCGTAGTTTTTCATAGCTCGTCCAGGCAGGATTTTTACCCCCGTTATTAGCACGGGCCCGCAGCACAAAGTTGACGATTTCGTTGCGGAAATCCTTAGGATTACTGATACCCGCCGGCTTTTCTGTTTTTTCCAGTTCGGCATTCAGTGAGCTGCGGTCAAACAGTTGACCGGTTTCCGGATCGCGGTATTCCTGATCCTGAATCCAGAAGTCAGCATAAGTGACATAACGGTCAAACAGGTTCTGGCCGTACTCTGAATACGACTCCAGATAGGCTGTCTGAATCTCTTTGCCAATGAATTCCACATAGCGGGGAATAAGATAGCCCTTCAGATATTCGCGGTATCTGTCCGCCGTATCCTGAGGGAACTGCTCTCGCTCAATTTGCCGCTCAAGCACATAGAACAGGTGTACCGGGTTTGCCGCCACTTCCTGATGGTCGAAGTTGAACACCCGTGACAAAATCTTAAAGGCAAAACGGGTAGAGAGCCCTTCCATACCTTCATCAACGCCGGCGTAATCACGGTATTCCTGATAAGACTTGGCTTTCGGATCGGTGTCTTTCAGGCTTTCACCATCGTAAACCCGCATTTTAGAGTAGACACTGGAGTTTTCAGGCTCTTTAAGACGGGACAATACTGTGAACTGCGCCAGGCACTCCAGCGTGTCCGGAGCACAGGACGCACCGCTTAGCTCACTGCTGTCGAGCAGCTTGCGATATATCCGCATCTCTTCTGATACCCGTAAACAGTAGGGCACTTTTACAATGTATACGCGGTCGAGAAATGCCTCGTTGTTCTTGTTATTCCGGAAAGTTTGCCACTCGGATTCGTTGGAGTGAGCCAGGATCAGGCCGTCAAAGGGCAGGGCAGAAAACCCTTCAGTCGGGTTATAGTTGCCTTCTTGTGTGGCCGTCAGTAGCGGGTGCAGCACCTTAATTGGCGCTTTAAACATCTCCACAAATTCCATCAGGCCCTGATTGGCTTTACACAGTGAACCGGAATAGCTGTAAGCATCCGGGTCGTTCTGTGCGAATTGTTCCAGACGGCGGATATCCACTTTGCCCACCAGTGATGAGATGT
This sequence comes from Alteromonas sp. NFXS44, assembly GCF_040148705.1. Lineage (NCBI taxonomy): Bacteria > Pseudomonadati > Pseudomonadota > Gammaproteobacteria > Alteromonadales > Alteromonadaceae > Alteromonas > Alteromonas sp. NFXS44. The sequence continues at coordinate 389,783 of NZ_JAGDEA010000005.1, forward strand.
CCTGATTGTTTTCGTCACCGGGTTCTGTTTTAGCAATACCCACCTGGTCGAGAACAGACGGATAAACCCGTACTACTTTGAATTTAGAAATATCGCCACCGAATTCATGCAACCGCTTACGGGCCCAGGGTGACATAATGGTTTTGAGATAGCGTTTTGGAATGCCGTATTCTTTTTCCAGAATATTGCCATCTTCGGCAAGGTCGAACAGTGAAAACGGATGGTCGTTGGTCGGTGAGCCTTTGAGCATGTAAATCGGTACTTTTTGCATCAGCTCTTTGAGCCGTTCTGCAAGAGAGGATTTACCGCCCCCGACGGGACCAAGCAGATATAAGATTTGTTTCTTTTCTTCCAGGCCCTGAGCAGCATGCTTCAGATAAGAGACAATTTGCTCTATCGCTTCTTCCATACCGTAAAATTCATGGAAGGCCGGATAGCGTGCAATGACCCTGTTCGAAAATATGCGGCTGAGTGCCGGGTCATTAGAGGTGTCGACCATTTCAGGCTCGCCTATTGCCTGTAACAACCTTTCTGCGGAGTTCGCATAGGCTGTCGGGTCGCTTTTACAGATATCCAGAAATTCCTGGATGGTGAATTCTTCTTGTTGGCGCTCTTCGTAACGTTGCTGGTAATGCTCGAAAATACCCATAGATTTCCCCAAAAAACGGATTCCCGTCTTTACAGCTTAGTCCTCTTTGGCAACTTTAAAAGGAAATTTTCAGGATATTTGGTAATAAACGCTCAATAATTAGTCTAATAAAAGAATGAACCTTTTCGAACAGATTTTGTCTTTAATGCCAGTCAGTTGACGTTAAATTTGTGTAACAAAAAACCCGCAAGCGATTGCGGGTTTTTTCTATGGATTCAGCTTTCGCTCAGCAATTACTTCGCGAAGTTTTCGTTCGCGAATTCCCAGTTAACCAGTTTCCAGAAGTTTTCCAGATACTTAGGACGGGCATTGCGGTAGTCGATGTAGTAAGCGTGTTCCCACAGGTCAACTGTCAGAAGAGGTGTTACACCTTCTTCAGTAATTGGCGTACCTGCGTTGCTGGTGTTTACGATGTCCAGAGAGCCATCAGCAGTTTTCACTAACCAGGTCCAGCTTGAACCGAAGTTATTTACTGCTTTATCGTCGAATGCAGCCTGGAAGTCTTCAAATGAGCCCCATTTTGCTTTAATCGCTTCAGCAACGGAACCAGTGGCTTCGCCGCCACCATTTGGGCTCAGGCAGTGCCAGTAGAACGTGTGGTTCCAGATTTGAGCTGCGTTGTTGAAAACACCGCCTTCTGAAGTTTTGATGATTTCTTCTAAATCTTTACTTTCCAGGTCAGTGCCTTCCACTAAACCGTTCAGTTTAGTTACGTAGGTGGCGTGGTGCTTACCGTAGTGGTATTCCAGCGTCTCTGCTGAAATGTGCGGTTCAAGTGCATTTTTTTCGTACGGCAGTGGTGGTAGTTCAAACGCCATTTGAATTCTCCATTCTTTTCAATGTATTAACGTCGATATTCCCACTTTGTTCACAACATGGGCGCGGGAAAACGACAACGGTCAAAGCTGTATACAGATATAAGGGTAGATTTTGATAACTCAATGACAGATTTATGCATTTTTAATGGTGCAATGCAAAAAAAATCATCATCTGATTTGCCAAAAATAGTGATATTCACTGGTAAGGTTAACAGGCCATTTCAGATCACATTAATGAAAAGATAGTCATGCTATGACAGAAAAACCCCTCTCAGCCCTTGAATCCGGCGCTAAGATACCCATAATGCACTGAAAGTATCTACCACTACCAGAGAGGATCGGATGGAAAACAGTACCGAATCAACCGTAGACAGAATTAAGCAGCAAATTGGCGAAAACCCAATTCTTTTATACATGAAGGGTTCTCCTAAACTGCCTAGTTGTGGTTTTTCTGCACAAGCCGTACAGGCGCTGATGTCGTGTGGTGAACCATTTGCATATGTGGATATTCTGCAAAATCCGGATATCCGTGCGGAATTACCTAAATACGCTAACTGGCCAACTTTCCCTCAGCTATGGGTGGATGGCGAACTGGTTGGCGGTTGTGACATCATTATCGAAATGTTCCAGCAAAATGAATTACAACCTTTGATCAAAGACACTGCTGCAAAGTATAAAACTGAAGAAGAATAATCCGGTTTTCAGAGTCTGAAAAAAGTTAAAAAAATACCCGGCATTTGCCGGGTTTTTTGTGTCAGAAAAACACAATACGGTCGAAAGGGAGATAACCAAAAAATTATATATAAATTAGCCGGATCGGGCTGGTTTTCACTGCGCTTAAACCCCGCCAATATTGTAATAGACAGGTCAGAAATCAAAATCCTCCATCACTTTAAAAAATATTTTTAATTTGGCTAAAAAGGTTTGTTTTCTATGGGTTTGCGGTCTATAAGTTCCCCAACTAACGCGGTAAAAGTTAGTGTGTGTATTATTAAAAATATAAAAATTCCGGCTAAATTGATACGTCATTTTCAGTGCTGATTCAGCCGGGGGAAAAATCGCAAAATCCAGGAAACCACTATGAAAACGTCAATGTCAAAACTGACAAAAAATGTGCGTACTGCACTGGCAGCTTCTGCTGCTGTAAGTATGCTGGCCTCTGTAAATGCTTATGCGCAGGAAAGTGAAGAAGCTGAAGCGAAGGATTATGAAAAAATCGCTGTTGTTGGTACCCGTGCCGCTCCCCGTTCAGTCGGCGACTCTCCTGTTCCGGTAGATATCATCTCCAGTGATGAGTTCCAGAACCAGGGCGCAACTGACATGGTATCGATGATGCAAACCGTCGTACCTTCTTTCAACGTAAATGATCAGCCAATCAACGATGCGTCAACACTGGTTCGTCCGGCCAACCTGCGTGGTATGGCTTCAGACCACACCCTTGTTCTGGTAAACGGCAAGCGTCGTCACCGCTCTGCAGTTATCACCTTCCTGGGTGGTGGTTTGTCTGACGGTGCACAGGGTCCTGACATTTCTGTTATTCCTTCATCTGCTCTGAAACAGGTAGAAGTTCTGCGTGACGGTGCTGCAGCACAGTACGGTTCTGATGCGATTGCCGGTGTTGTTAACTTCGTACTCAAAGACGCTGATGAAGGCGGCATGTTTGAAGCCCGTTACGGTTCATACTATGAAGGTGACGGTGACATGATGCAGGTTTCCGGTAATATCGGTTTACCATTGAGCGAGAAGGGTTTTATTAACCTGTCTGCTGAATACCGTACATCTGATCCAACGTCACGCAGTGTACAGCGTGACGATGCGGCTGCACTGATTGCTGCCGGTAACACCTTTGTTGCTGACCCTGCTCAAATCTGGGGTAGCCCTGAAATCAAAGACGACATCAAAGTTTTCGCAAACTTAGGTCTGGAACTGAGCGACAATGCCGAAGCCTATATGTTCGGTAACTACGCAGAGCGTGAAGTAGAAGGGGGTTTCTACTACCGTAATCCGCATAACCGTGGTGGTGTTAACGACGGTGGTACAGATGCTGACGGCAACCAGTTACTGCTGGTTGGTGATCTGACCGGCGATATGTCCGGTAACTGCCCGACAGACATTCTGGTCGGTGACAACGTATTGCAGAACCCGCGTTACATTGAAGAAGTAGCAAACAATCCTGATTGTTTTGCGTTCAACGAAATGTTCCCGGGCGGTTTCACACCGCGCTTCGGCGGTACTGTTCAGGATATGTCACTGGTATTCGGTACCCGCGGTGAACTGGCAAACGAAATCGGTTATGACGTCAGCTTGAACCTGGGTCAGAATGAAATTGATTTTGCGATTTCAAATACCATTAACCCGTCTATGGGTCCGGAAACACCAACTTCATTTAAGCCGGGTACCTATGTACAGTCTGAACAGACTCTGGATATTGACCTGACTAAGCCTATCGAAGTGGGTCTGAATGAGCCGCTGTACCTGGCAGGTGGTTTCCAGTACCGTCATGAAAGCTACGAAGCGAAAGCCGGTGACATTGCTTCTTACACTATCGGCCCGCTGGCTTCTCAGGGCTTCGGTATCGGTTCAAACGGTTTCCCCGGTTTGTCTAATAAGAGTCAGGGTGAAGCGTCACGTAACAACATCGCATTCTACCTGGATGCAGAATTATATCTGACTGACGACTTCCTGGTTGCAGCAGCGGTGCGTTACGAAGACTTCTCTGACTTCGGTAACACCACGAAAGGTAAACTGTCTGCCCGTTATCAGCTGACTGACAGCATTGCATTCCGTGGTGCGTACTCAACAGGCTTTAAAGCGCCAACGATTGGTCAGAGTACAGTACGTAACGTAACCACAGCATTTGGTGCAAGCGGCCAGCTGGAAGATCAGGCTACATTGCCTCCTACAGATCCTATCTCTGTTCAGAAAGGCGGTACGCCGCTGACGCCTGAAGAGTCTGTATCTATGAGCTTCGGTGTGGTTGCTGAATTTGATAACGGTCTGTTCCTGACGGCTGACTACTACAACATTGAAGTGACTGACCGTATCAGTACAACGTCTGCTATCGCACTGACAGAAGAAGACATTGCTGCGCTGCTGGCGCAAGGCGTTTCTGACGCATCAAGCTTCTCTGCGGTTAAGTTCTTCACCAACGACTTCGATACCACCACTGAAGGTCTTGACGTTGTTGCTAACTACAGCCAGGACATGTTCGGCGGCGAGACTAAGTACTCTCTGGCATACAACTGGACATCGACTACTGTAGACCAGGCGTCTGAGAACATCACACCAGAGCGTGTACGTATGCTTGAAGACAACCTGCCGGCAACCCGCTGGAGCTTCACAGCTAACCACACCAATGGTGACTGGCGCGTACTGGGTCGTGTGAACTACTACGGCAGCATCTTTGAAGATCACCTGGATTCAGGCTTACCAATCGATAACATCGGTTCTGAGCTGTCTCTGGACGTTGAAGTGGGTTACAGCGTAAGCGAAAACCTGCAACTGGTTGTCGGTGCGAAGAATGCACTGGATGAATATCCGGACCGCAATACGCAGTATGACAACGAGATTGCCGGTGCAGCTTATCCGGTTACCTCTCCGCTGGGTATCAACGGTGGCTTCTACTACGTTCGCGGTATTTATACCTTCTAAGCGTAGCAAAGGGTTATAAAAAGGGGGCATCTGCCCCCTTTGTACCCTACTTAAGTATAAAAAATAATGCATGACTTCATGTGCAAAAAACTGGCATCATAGAGCGACTTGTAACGGTTTAGCTACATTGCCTGTAAAGAGATTATGTCCAACAAATCGACTATCGCCGCCACTTTTATAAAATACCGCACAAAGATGATGCGGGCGGTGAGTGCTATTGTCAGTTCGGATGATATTGAAGACATCGTGCAGGAAGCCTTCATTAAAAGTTATGAGGCTGAATTAAAACAGGAAATCCGCTATGAGCGGACCTACATGCTGAAAACGGCCAGAAATCTCGCGCTTAATCACGTGAACAGTGCGGCGAGTCAGTTAAATCAGCCGGTAGATGATATGGATATGCTTCCTCACGATTTAGTGGGTTACAGCCTTGAGAAGCATGTCGAAAGTAAAGAGCGCTTTATTCATTTTTGCAGAGCAACAGAGACCTTGTCGCCTGAAGTGAAGCGGGTGTTTTTATTAAAGAAAGTCTATGGCATGAGCCAGCGGGATATTGCAGATCTGACGGGCCTGAGTGAAAGTACCGTTGAAAAACATGTAGCCAAAGGGCTGTTGCAATGTTCACTTTTTCTGGCAGCCAGTGCCGGTGCCGGTGCCGGTGGTAAAGGTACAACAGGGCAGACAAGATCAGGACAAACAAGTAGTTAAGCCATGAGTAATGTGAGCAAATTCACCAGTAAGGATGACATACACGAGGAAGCTTGCCTTTGGGTAAGTCGTATAGATCGTGGCTTAACCAGCGAAGAAACAGACACGCTCAGGGACTGGCTGAATGCCAGTCAGAGTCACCGCCGTATTTTATTTGACGTGGCGCGTGTGTGGGATGATTTAAGTGTACTGAATGAATTAAAAGGCATGTTCCCCCTGCGTCCGCAGATTAAAGGGGAAACGGGCAAAGCCAGAAAAGTACTTCGCCAGGCACGCTGGAGCGTGGCAGCCGGTTTTCTGCTTATGGCAGCGGCAGCTGCCATGATGGTTGATTCTTACTGGCTGGGTCAGAATGACACCGGCTATCATCTGGCGCAACGCATCGGAACGGCGATTGGCGAACAGAAAACACTGACCTTAAATGATGGTTCCGTAGTGCACATGAACACTAACTCGGCCATTCAGATTAACTTTGACGGCGAGCGCCGCCTTATTGATTTAATTAAGGGCGAAGCACATTTCACTGTAGCCCATGACGCTTCCAGACCATTTACCGTAACAGCCGGCATAAATACGGTAACCGCTATTGGCACCGCTTTTAATATGCAGTACACAAACAACGAAGCGTTTGAGCTGGTGGTGACGGAAGGTAAAGTCCTGGTGCAGGACAAACAAAATTCTGTGAGCCGGGAAGAAATTGCAGAAATGATTCAGAAAGGCAATGCATTTGGCAATCTGAAACTGCTTACTGCCGGCGAAAAAGCGAATGTCGACGGCGAACTCAGCGACCTTAAAAATCTTGATACCGATGCAATGGAGCAGGACCTGGCCTGGCAACAGGGTATGATCGTGTTTAAAGGCGAGGCGCTGGAAGATGCTTTACGTGAAATTGAACGCTACACCGCTGTTGATTTTACCATTGAAGGTGAAGCGCTGAAGCAGAAGCGGGTTGCCGGATATTTCAAAGTGGGCGACATCAGTGGCTTGTTGTCGGCGTTGAAGAACAGCTTCCACATTGAACATAAACGTGTTGACGCGATGACCATTCAGTTGTCTCAACAACAGGGATAACATATTTTATACTGCCCGCTAAGACGGGCAGTGTTGTAGTTAACGCTTTGACTGTCATATGAATATTCCGGAGAAATAATACCGGGTCCGCCGTTTAACCCTATATTTCCGCTTTATACTCTTTATTCCCACTTTTCCTGCTGTTTCCATATTGTGTAAAAGCACAGAATTCTGTAGCGTTGCGTATAAAAGAAGTGATCCGGCAAAGCGGGAAAATATTTAACTGAGCGGTGTGATGTTTTCGCGGCTATTATTGTACAGGGTTATGGTTTTACTATTATTAACGAATAAAAGAAAAGTAGTTGTGTTGCTAAACGTCCTGTTTACTCACAAAAATAACAATAAAACGGGCTGAAAACGGACCATCCCGATAAAGGGGGGCCGGTTTTCTTTTTACAACACAGATATAGTCGACTGTCAGATTTTCATGCGCAAAACACTTCTTCGCTTATCGCTAATCCGCGTGTTGACTACTGCAAGCTTTTGCGCAGCCAGTTATACCGCGCCTGTGTTTGCGCAGCAAAAAATCGATTTTGATATTCCCCCTCAAAGTGCTGACGCTGCTCTCACTGAATTTGCCAAACAGGCAAATACCACATTACTTTTCCCCTACGAACTGGCAGAGAAAGTCCGCGCCAATGGTCTTACCGGCTCGTTTACTTTGCAGGAAGGGTTATTGCAGCTGCTTCGCGGCACTGCGCTTGCAGTACAGATTGACGCAACAGGTATGTTAACGGTGAAAGCGGTTAACGAGCTGAAAACACCACCACCGCGTCCGCCACGCCCCAGAGTCAACGACGATATTGGTTTTTCTATTGAACGGATTGCTATTGTGGGCACCCGCAGTGCGCCCCGTTCAGTTGTGGAGTCACCGGTACCTTTAGACATTATTGCCGGAGATGCACTGCAGGCGCAGGGCAGCACAGATGTATTAACCATGCTGGCCGGCGTGGTGCCGTCGCTGAATGTTAACGACCAGCCCATTAACGATGCCGCCAGTCTGGTTCGCCCGGCAAACCTGCGGGGAATGGCAGCTGATCACACGCTGGTATTGTTGAATGGCAAACGCAGACACCGTTCTGCAGTGATCACATTTTTAGGCGGCGGGCTGTCAGACGGCGCTCAGGGACCGGATATTTCAGTGCTGCCGGCGGGCGCCATGCGTCAGGTAGAAGTACTGCGCGACGGCGCTGCTGCGCAATATGGCTCTGATGCGATTGCCGGTGTTATCAACTTTGTACTGGATAACCGCCGTGAGGGCGGGTATATCGCCGGCAAAACCGGGCAGTATTACGAAGGTGACGGAGAAAGCGTGCAGTTACAGGCGAATACCGGTCTGGCACTGGGTGACGGTTTTTTTAACATTACAGCAGAATATCAGCAGCAGAATGCGACCAGCCGGTCTGTGCAGCGCTCGGATGCACTGGCACTGACCGAAGCCGGCAATCCCTATGTTACTGACCCCTCGCAAATCTGGGGCGCGCTTGATGTGGGCAGTGACATGAAACTGGCTTTTAATGCCGGCATGCCTTTGGATGATCACACTGAATTGTATTTTTTCGGCACTGCGGCACGGCGTGCTGTAGATGGCGGCTTTTATTACCGTCATCCGCATACCCGGCTGGGTGTGTTCAGTGATCCGGAGTCGCCAGAGAATAAACTGTTAGTTGCTGATAAAGACGGCATTGGACAGGGGATATCCTGCCCGGATATTTTCATTACTGGCGCAAATGTGCTGGACAATCCTGCTTATCAGCTGATTGCAGATAACTCTACGCCTACAGGGGCAAACTGTTTTGCATTTAATGAATGGTTTCCCGGTGGTTTTACTCCCCGCTTCGGGGGCGTGATCAAAGACGGCTCTTTATTCGCGGGGATACGGGGCTCACTGAACAAGCACTGGCTATTTGATCTCAGTGGTAGTGTCGGATACTCCAATGTACGTTTTCGTCTGGAAAACACGGTTAACCCGTCTCTGGGCGATGCGTCTCCTTTATCCTTTTCCCCCGGTGCAGTAAGCCAGGTTGAACGGACGGTAAATCTTGATTTTTCCCGCTTCTATGATGGCTGGACATCCAAACCGGCCAGTGTGGCTGTCGGCTTCGAATGGCGTCGGGAAACCTACGGGCAAATCGCCGGCGATGAAGCATCATGGGTGGAAGGGCCCTTTGCCAACGACGCTTCCCGCACCGATTCCGCCGGCTTCAGTGTGGGTTCCAATGGCTTTCCCGGCTATCAGCCTATGTCTGCGGGCCACTGGAGTCGTCATAACTGGGCCATGTATGCAGATCTGGAGTTACATCTGACTGAAGATTTGCAGGTAGCAACGGCGTTGCGTGGAGAGCATTTTTCAGATTTCGGCTCAACGCTGGACGGCAAGATTAACTTGCGGTACGTCCTCAATGATGTAATTTCTTTTCGCAGCTCGCTGAGTACCGGTTTTAAAGCGCCTACGGTAGGGCAGAGCAACGTCATTAATATTACCACTGCCTACGCCTCTTCCGGTCTGGAAGATCAGGCAACCTTGCCGCCTACCCATCCTATTTCCGTGCAACTGGGAGCAGAACCACTGACGCCGGAAGAGTCTGTGAACGGCAGTGTGGGCTTGGTTGCTTTTTGGGATGAAGATTTTTACCTCACGATGGACTATTTCAATATCCGCCTGCAGGACAGAATTAGCACAACATCTGCCATCCCTCTCACTGACAGTGATATCGACCTGCTGTTGAGTCAGGGCAACCGGGAAGCGGATAATTTTAATGCGATAAAGTTCTTTGCCAATGATTTCGATACCGAAACACAGGGTATAGATGTAGTAGTGAATTACCGTTTTGATGTCGCCGGTATCACCCATGCGCTTACTACCTCGATGAACTGGACTGACACCAAAGTGAAGCGGTTATCGGCATTCCCGCAACGAAACCGTGACGGTGAAGTGGTGCTGGTACCCAGTCTTACCCCACAGCGGGTCAGAATGCTGGAAGATAACCTGCCAGCCGTCCGGGTAACCAGCACGTTAAAACAGCATTGGCAGGCCTGGTCACTGTTGTGGCGCCTGAAATATTATGGCGGTTTTTATGAAGACCACGTAGATGCGGCAGCAGACATGGACATTAACAGCGGCAGTATGATTACGCTGGATACAGAACTGAGCTGGCATTATTCAGAGAATCTGACTTTCGCGTTAGGTGCATCTAATCTGTTTAATACGTATCCGGACCGGAATCCTTACAGTGAGGTCGTCGGCGCGTTGTATCCGCCTACAGCGCCGTCCGGCATCAATGGTGGTTTTTATTATCTGCAGTCGCGTTACGACTTTTAAGAGAAGAAAGGGAAGAATAAACGTCAGAGAAGTGTGACAGTAAAGATCAGCACACTTCTTTGAAAAGAGATTCATCGACAATGGTCGAATCGATAATTTGCTGGGCCATCTGAATGCATTTGCCGCACTGGTTCCCCAGTTCTAAATGCTGACGCAGCTCACGGATGTTACCCACACCGTCCTGTTCCACTGCATTCATGATGTCTTTATCCGTCACGCCATAACACATACAAACGAACATACAACAAACCTTATTAACTTTAACGTGAATGATAATAGTTGTTATTTGTATAATTAGCAATACTTCTGCAACAATCTTTCGATTAATCTTTAGTCTACATTAAGAAAACAAAGGGATTTATTTTTGATTTGAGCCTGAAAAACCTTGGCTTTCAGATAACTGCACCTATATTGGTTATGCCTGCGGGCAAACAAATAATATTTAAAAGATTAATGGAGCGAACAATGAGCGTACTGGTAGGCCGTCCGGCCCCTGACTTTACTGCAGCAGCTGTTTTAGGAAGTGGTGAAATTGTAGATTCTTTCACGTTAAGTGAAGCTATCAAAGGTAAGAAAGCCGTTGTGTTCTTTTACCCTCTGGACTTCACTTTCGTATGTCCTTCTGAGCTGATCGCATTTGATAAGCGGTATGAAGAATTCCAGAAGCGCGGCGTGGAAGTGATTGGTGTTTCTATCGATTCTCAGTTCTCACACAATGCGTGGAGAAACACACCGGTAAATCAGGGCGGTATTGGTCCGGTTAAGTACACTCTGGTTGCTGACGTTAAGCACGAAATTTGTCAGGCCTACGACGTGGAGCATCCTGAAGCGGGTGTTGCTTTCCGTGGTTCATTCCTGATTGATGCTGAAGGTAACGTACGTCACCAGGTCGTTAACGATCTGCCTCTGGGCCGTAACATCGATGAGATGCTGCGTATGGTTGATGCGCTGACGTTCAACGAAGAGCATGGTGAAGTTTGTCCTGCGGGCTGGACTGAAGGTAAAGCGGGTATGGATGCATCTCCTGCCGGTGTGGCTAAATACCTGTCTGAAGAAGCAGACAAGCTGTAAGCAAAGCCTGAAATACCGGAAAACGCCGCACGGAGCACTGCTCCTGCGGCGTTTTTTTATTTCTGCTGTGGTGTTATGACTTAACGCTGTGAGCGGGAAAGCGTATCTCCCAAATCTTCCAGCGTTTCTCCTCTTGTCTCGGGGAAAAAGGTAATCACACAGATAAGCTGGCAGGCCATCATAACGGTAAAGAACGCAAACAGAGCGGATGCTGAAAACTGGCTCAGCAACCAGGGCATCAGCAGGGCAATCAGCGCTGCGAACACCCAGTGAGTACTGCTGCCCAGGGCCTGACCTTTTGCGCGCACACTGTTAGGAAAGATCTCTGAAATAAACACCCATATCACAGCACCCTGGCCCATGGCATGAGAAGCAATGAATAAAAATATCAGACCCACCACGAGTATTCCCTGCCATTGCAACCAGAACGCGCAGGTGAGCAGGCTCAGAGACACCAGATAGCCCAGTGAGCCGGCAAACAGCAATTGTCGTCTGCCCACTTTATCAATCAGTGCCAGTCCGGCGAGCGTAAATATTAGATTAACAAGACCAATACCGGCGCTGGATAACAGAGCCGAAGAAGCATCCAGGCCGGCCAGTGAGAATATTCTGGGTGCAAAGTAGATAACGAAATTAATGCCTGACAACTGATTAAACATCGCCACCAGAAAAGCCAGCAACACCGGTAAACGGTAGGCAGCATTGAACAGTGACGGATTGCGATGATTCTGAACATCCCGCTTTACCGCAGCCAGCACAGCATCAGGATCAGTTTCACCGGCACGGAGTAAAATATCCCGGCTCTGTTTTTCATCATTCCGGTGCAGCAGGAGCCAGCGCGGGCTTTCCGGTACATTGAGTACTAATAACAGATAAATCATCGCCGGGATGGCTTCTATGCCCAGCATCCATCGCCAGTCGAGGCTGAACCATGCGGAGAGTATGAAATTAGAAAGAAAGGCGATGAGAATACCAAACACAATCTGGAACTGGTAGGTGGCTACCATACGGCCCCGTTTCTGCGCCGGCGCAATCTCGGCAATGTAGGCGGGCACCGCAATGGACGACACACCGACCCCAAACCCGCCAATCAAGCGCATAATGCTGAAAAACACAGGATCGGTTGCCAGTGCTGAGCCTATGGCTGACACCACATACAAAATGCCAATGCCAACAAGTACTGGTTTGCGTCCAAATTTATCGCAGGGAATATTGGCGGTAAGGGCACCGGCAACGGTACCCCACAGGGCAGAAGACATGACCAGCAATCCGTGAGTCAGATCTGAGGTTTGCCATAAAGCCTGAATAGGCTGATCAGCGCCGGAAATAACAGCGGTATCAAATCCGAAAAGAAAACCGGCGAAGGCGACGGTCAGGGTCCAGAGGACAACGGGATGTTTCATAACGTACACGACTTAAACGATTCAGTTATTCTCAGTGTACGTTACAATTTGTTAACAAGAAAGAGGCGGCGTCAAATAGAAAAAGGATAACTGTCCCTGTGACCGGTCATTCCGCAGGCGCGACTGGCCAGCCACCTAAGTGTTTGTAGCGGTTCACAATGTAGCAAAACAGTTCTGCTGTCCGCTCTGCATCGTAAAGGGCACTGTGTGCTTCACTCTGGTCAAACGCAATCCCGGCTTCTCGGCATGCCTTAACCAGCACTGTCTGACCAACGGCTAACCCTGCCAGTGTCGTTGTATCGAAAGACACAAACGGGTGAAACGGAGTGCGCTTAATGTTACTGCGGGCAATCGCGGCATTCACAAAGCTCTGATCAAAGGTGGCATTATGGGCCACAATCACTGAGCGCTGACAATCTGCATCTTTCTGCAGTTTGCGGATTTGCTTACATACGTCTTTCATGACGTCGGCTTCATCCAGTGCGCCCCTTAGCGGACAATGAGGATCAATGCCATTAAACTCCAGTGCAGCCGGCTCCAGGTTCGCGCCTTCGAAGGGATTGACATGATGATGCACGGTTTTGTCGGGGTGCAAATCACCTTGTTCATCCATACGCAAAGTGACAGCAGCGATTTCAAGCAGTGCATCAGTTGTAGCATTAAAACCGGCAGTTTCCACATCAATAATGACAGGAAAATAACCACGGAAACGGTGCTTTAACAAATTCGCGTTTTCAGACATAGAACGAAGAAGCCTCTGAATAAACAAGTGCATGGGCAAAGGAAAAGTGGATTATCGCAAGATACGCCGTATGTATCTACCTTTGTTACCTGTGAGGGAAGGGGATTATACTGACCATTGTGCTAAACTTTTTTCGCAGGGCGGCGATAAAGAAAGAGCCACCTCTTTTTTCTTAGTTTCAGGGCATATTATGTTTCGACAGGCTTTATTGTGTTTTTTGCTGATAAGTGCACCGGGTTACGGCGCAATGCGCCAGTATTCTGCGACTGTAGAATCCTCTGACTGGCAGTTGAAAGATGAAAGCCGTTTGCAGTGCACTTTATCTCACGCAGTGCCCGGTTACGGCGATGCAGCGTTCTCCAGCGTAGCGTCGAAGCAACTGAATATGGAATTCGAGCTGGACATGCAACTGCTGCCGAAGAAATTTGGCGTTGCCGCCGTTTATTCCGTCCCTCCTTCATGGATGCCGGGCGCAGCACCTAAAAATATCGCTGATATGACCCTGCGAACCCAATATAACGGTGATCTGCCGGAACAGGCTGCCTGGACAATGCTCAGTGAATTGGAAAAGGGCTACTGGCCGACTATTTACTATCAGGACTGGTACAACGAATACGACAAAGTGGCTGTTGCCCTGAATGCCAGCAACTTCACACCGGTATACCGCAACTTCGTAAAGTGCGTGTCACAACTGTTGCCCTACAGTTTTGATGATATTGCCTACACCGTGCTGTCGTACGAGAAAAACAGCGTAGACTTAACGAAATACTCAGAGAAGCGTCTCAGTATGATCGGAGAATATCTGAAAGAAGACAGCGGACTGGAATTGGTGTTACTGGACGGTTATACCGACAGCTATGGCGGACGCTGGAGCAACGAGCAGTTATCTGTCCGCCGTGCTAATCAGGTGAAAGAGTATTTTACAGCCATGGGTGTGGATGCCTCCCGTATCGAAGTCACTGGCCACGGCGAGAAGCGTCACATCTCGCCAAATGACAACAGTGACGCCCGTGCGCTCAACCGCCGCGTTGTGGTGCGGTTATCCAGGGGGTAGACGTCTGGTTATTTTCCGCTGTGTTGTAAAAAGCTTTTTACCGGCGGGACCTGATCGGTAAAAACACCATCAACCGCCAACGGTCCGGTTAGCAGTCCGAGGATCTTCTCTGCTGTCATACCTGTTGGCAGTGCATCAATTCTGAATGTATAAGGGTGAATAATCAGCCCTTCTTTTTTCGCCGTTGCCAGCCAGGAAGCAGGGACAACCTTACCTTGCTGAAGAGCCTTCATGTCCAGTAACTGTGGTAACCAGGGACCAACGCCATCAGCATATTTTGCAATATCATGCATGCCCTGTTCAGTCAGAAGTGCCTGGTAATCAGTGGGAGACTCACCCCAGCTGTTGTCAGCCAGCAACAAAACTATCTTGCCTTTAAACCCCAGCTCGTCGCGCAGACGCTTAACTTCAGCAAAATCAAAACACTGCACATAAATATTGGCATTCCCGCCATTGAGGTCATAGCGCGCCAGTGTATCAAGCAGAAGTTGGCTGATATCTGTGCCTTCTTTTTTATGCCAGGCTGGCGACTTGATTTCAGTATAAAAGCCAATGTTGCTGTTAAATTCGCGGTTTAATTCACTGATGAGTTCTATATGTTCATCTAACGTAGCAATGGTAAACAGCGCTTTACTGCCATGATAGCGATTGGCAAACACTTGTTTTCCAGCGGTATCTGCCCGCTCTTTTACTTGAAGCGTGCGCAATTCCGCTAACGTGAAATCCAGCGCATACCAACGGCCATCGTCACGGGCGCGGCCAGGAAACTTCGCGGCCACATTGGTCACCGTATCCAGATGAATATCATGAAGTACAACCAGTTCACCATCTTTAGTGGCGACCACGTCCTGTTCGATGTAATCCGGTTGCTGGGCAAACGCCAGTGTTGCGGCTTCCAGCGTATGCTCGGGAAGATAACCTGATGCACCTCTGTGAGCAATGATATCGAATGCAGCGGCACAGGTACTCAAACACAGCGTAGAAAAGGTGAAAGAGAGCAAAGTGTTTTTTAACACAAACAGATCCTTTATTGGTGAACGACACTGGTAACGACAGCAAAAGAAAAGCATACAGGATGTTTTTGCCGGAACCAAAACCTCTATTCTGGCGGGGAAAGAAGACATTCGTGTGACGTAGATCTGTAAAGGCGGTAGGAACTGAAAAAATGGTCAGCGGGGAGAGAGAACAGGGCGGCTCAGTCAATTCTGAGCCGCCCTGACATTATGTTCAGAAGCGCTTAAACGGGGGACGACTGCCCTGTTTTCCGCTTTGCTGTTCCGTTTCCAGCAGTTCAAACTGAGCGACATCGTATACAGGCATCGTTGTTGTGATGCGACGGTACGGCGGTTTGCCCCGCATGATGACCTCTTTCACTTCCACATACTCTTCAGGTTCGCCACCTGCTAATTCAAGTTGAGCCACGTCATGTACCGGCAGGCTGACTATTTTGCGTTTAAACGGTGGTTTACCGGCATAATCCACAACCTGGATATCAATCATTTCATTATTTCGTGTTTCGCCGGCAGCCGCTCCGGTAAACAGGGCCGGTAAAGCACATAAGCTCAGCAGAGAGAGGGTTCTTTTCATAACAGTGTCCTTTTGTTTGCATCAAAATGGTGCTTTATTCCATTGTATGGCTGAATAAAAATGAAACAATACTATCTGGAGATAGTTTAAATCTATCAGCTCCGAAGCTTGAGCTATGTTTGGCTATCAAACATGGACGATTTCGCTGCATTTTTATCTTTTTGTGCTTATTGGTGGTGCAATTTGGGTGGCCATGCACTTTTTTGGTTTGTTGGGTGGGCGCTGAGAGGAACGGGTTAGTGATAAATCAGTTACTTACCGGAATGGCGTTTAAGTTGCTGTAACTGTACAGGTATCGTCAGCAGGGCCGGAACAGTTATGAAGTGCATCATTTTATGGGTAGCAGGAATGCTGTTTACAACTGCCGTAGTTGCCAGTGAACAGGCGGTGCAACACGATCAGAGTGCAGGCGGTACCCTGTACCTTGAAGCGACGCTTGAATCGGCAGTCACAGCTACATTTCTTCTCGACACCGGCTCCGGCTTGCTGACCTTAAATAAAGCAACTTTTGAGGCGTTAACCAAAGGCCGGAAGCTGAAACAAACGGGGAAATCGGCAGCCAGACTGGCGAACGGTAAAATTCTCACTGTGTCGCAGTATCAGCTCAGTTCAATCCGTATCGGACAGGCTTGCGAACTGGGTCCGGTAGAAGTTGCCGTGATGCCCGGAGGAAACAATATTCTGGGTATCAACACACTGCTTAAAGCGGCTCCTATGACCATCACGGCTGAGTCTGTCACCCTGTCCGGTTGCCGCTGATCAATCAGACTTCTGTTTTTTCCTTAAACTCACACAAGTCTTCAATAATACAGGAACCACAACGTGGTTTGCGGGCGATGCAGGTGTAGCGGCCGTGCAGGATAAGCCAGTGGTGAACGTCGACCTTAAATTCAGCAGGCACGACTTTTAACAGCTTTTCTTCCACTCTGTCTACGTTCTTGCCCATGGCAAATTTAGTGCGGTTTGATACCCGGAATATGTGAGTGTCTACAGCAATCGTGGGCCAGCCGAATGCTGTATTCAGTACTACATTCGCCGTTTTACGGCCAACGCCCGGCAAAGCTTCCAGCGCCTCCCGGCTTTCCGGTACCTCGCCATTGTGCTTTTCAACAATGATCTTACTGAGTTTGTGCACGTTTTCGGCTTTGGCATTGTAAAGACCAATAGTCTTGATGTATTCCTTTAAGCCATCTACGCCCAAATCTGCGATAGCCTGCGGCGTATTGGCCACAGGAAACAGTTTGGCCGTCGCCTTATTCACACCCACATCGGTGGCCTGTGCTGATAAGGTAACTGCGACCAGCAATTCAAAGGGTGTAGTGAAGTTCAATTCAGTAGTGGGATGAGGATTAGCATCTCTCAGCCGGGTCAGAATTTCCTTTCTTTTAGTATTATTCATAGCAACACTTAACTTTCAGCAGTTACCCTGATTCGGGTGACGGTTTTGGCTTCCGGAACCTTTTTGGCAGCCATCCGCGCGTCGATAACATTTTTAAGAGCAATGAGCAGACCCATGCCAATGAATGCGCCCGGCGGCAAAATAGCGAGCAGGAAAGGCTGGTCTGTATCAAATAAAGTAATGGTCCAGTTGGTCGCTATGCTGCCAAAAAGACGATCAGCTCCGCTCAGCAGGGTACCGGAACCTAAGGCTTCGCGCATGGCGCCAAGTAACATCAGCACAGCAGTAAACCCTGCACCCATCATCAGGCCGTCAAGGGCTGCCGGCAGGACCGGATTCTTAGAAGCAAAGGCTTCAGCCCGGCCAATGATGGCGCAATTTGTCACAATTAACGGAATAAAAATGCCCAGTGTTAAATAAAGTTCGTAGGTAAAGGCGTTCATCAGTAGCTGAACAACAGTTACAAAACCTGCAATAACCATCACGAACACCGGGATCCGGATTTCGTTCCTGACAATATTACGTACCAGGCTCACGGTAATATTTGAACCAATCAGCACCAGTGTGGTTGCCAGCCCCAGGCCAAGCCCGTTAATAACTGTTGCGGTGACCGCAAGAAGGGGGCATAAACCCAGAAGCTGAACCAGTGCAGGATTATTTTTCCATAAACCTTCGATGGTCAGATTTTTCCACTCACTCATTCTGAACCTCCGGGTTGCTTAGCCATGCAATTAACTGGCAGGGCAAATAAAGACTCACGGTTTGCTTCCACATACAACAGGGCCCGTTTTACTGCACCTGTAACGGCACGGGGAGTAATCGTTGCGCCGGTAAACTGGTCAAACTTGCCACCGTCTTTTTTTACCTGCCATTTGTTCAGCGCCGAATCATCAAAGGACTCACCGCTGAAGGATGTTATCCAGTCACTGACTGACAATTCGATTTTGTCACCCAGTCCGGGAGTTTCCTGGTGTCTCACAGTCCGCACGCCGGTTACCGTCATGTTATCAGTGACACCGATAACAATGGCAATATCCCCACTGTAACCGTCCGGTGCCACAGCTTCAATAGCAAGGGCGGCGGGCTCTCCGTTTAACCGTGCACGGTAAACGTGGCGTAAAGTGCCCGGCTTACCAAGCAGCGGATCAGTGACGGCCGTGCAATCTGAATACAATTCATTATCGTAAAGCGATTGGGGGACCACTTCGTTCAGCAGAGACATCAATTTTTGCTGTTCCTGCTCTGCAATGCGCGACTCAGTGCTGAAAAAAGTAGTGGCAATTAAACCTGTGGTCACAATGGCAAAAGCCCCCAGCATCACGCCATTTTTCATAATACTGTTCATTATGCTTTACCCCGCGGATGGCCGTAGGTGCGCGGACGGGTGTAATAATCGATTAGCGGCACAGCCATGTTCATGATAATGACCGCAAAGGCGACCGCATCAGGATAACCGCCAAACGTACGGATAATCACAATCCAGAATCCGATGAGCGCGCCAAACACTATCCGTCCTCTTGCTGTGGTGGAGGCAGATACAGGGTCAGTGGCAATGAAAAACGCACCGAATAACACGCTGCCGTTGATAAGGTGAAAGACCGGTGACGCGTAGATATCCTGATTGAGCAGATGAAGAAATAAGGCGCACAGGGCAACGCTGGCGATCATGCTGCCCGGAATGTGCCAGCTGATAACCTTCAGACGCCACAGCGCCAGCCCGCCCAGAGCCCAGGCTGCGCTTACCCAGGACCAGCCAGCGGCACCGCTGGCAAAAAGGCCGCCATCGTAAATTGGCGATGCCAGTAACTCAGAATAGGTTGAAGAACGGGTCAGGCCAGTTTTCACCTGATCCAGGGGCGTCGCGGATGTCATGCCGTCAGCCACATCCCTGATTTGAGTGACATCCAGTCCGGTTTGCGTATAACCGGTAAAAATCAGGCTCAATGTATCTGTAAAGGATAATGCTGCCGCTCTTACGCCTTCCGGTGGCAGCCACTGAGTCATTGCCGCAGGAAAAGACACCAGCAGCACGACATAAGCCACCATCGCCGGATTAAACAGGTTGTAGCCCAAACCGCCGTAGAGCTGTTTCACGATTGCTATGGCGAAAAAAGTGCCGGTGACTGTCATCCACCAGGGCAGAGTAGGAGGAATGCTGACTGCCAGCAGGCAGGCTGTGAGTACGGCACTGTAATCAGACAGATTGCGCTTAACCTGTTTATTGCGCAGAGACAAAATCGCGGCTTCCGTTGCCAGTGCTGTAGCAACAGCAAGGAACGCCTGAATGACGAGGCCCCAGCCAAAGAATAGAACCTGACAAGCAATGCCCGGCAACATGGCGTACAGCACCAGGCGCATTACCTGACTGGTATCACGCTTTGTGCGTAAGTGAGGGGAACTGGCAAGATTTAGTTTCATTTAGTCATTATTCCCGTTGTCTCTGGCGGCTTTTTTCGCTTTTGCTTTTGCAACCGCAGCAGCAATACGGGCTTTCTTTTCATCCGCGGGGTCTGCTTTTTTTTGTGTTGTGTCTGAATCAGCCTGTGCATCTGTTTGCTTGTCAGCGTCGGGTTTATCAGTCGTTTCCTGAGCCCCTGTTCCGGTTTTTGCATCCTGTTCCGGTGCGCCATCATTGTCTTTTGCCGCCTTTTTCGCTTTTGCTTTGGCAACAGCGGCTGCAATACGCGCTTTTCTGGCTTCTTCAGCAGACGGTGCTGCCGGGGAGGATTGGGTTGCTTCAGGTTCTTTTTGTGCCGGTTCTGGCTGAGCCGGTTCTGTTTGTACCGGCGGTTTTTCGCTGTTGTCGTCTGCAGACTGTTGCGCTTCTCTGGCCGCCTTTTTGGCTTTCGCTCTGGCTATGGCTGCTGCAACTGCGGCTTTCTTGTTGTCAGTTTCGCCTTCCGGTGCAGGAGCAGCGTCAGTGGTATCAGCAGGAGGCGTTGCATTTTGAGCTGCTTTCTTAGCTTTCGCCCGGGCGATGGCTGCTGCCACTGCG
Source organism: Alteromonas sp. NFXS44 (assembly GCF_040148705.1). Lineage (NCBI taxonomy): Bacteria > Pseudomonadati > Pseudomonadota > Gammaproteobacteria > Alteromonadales > Alteromonadaceae > Alteromonas > Alteromonas sp. NFXS44. The sequence continues at coordinate 410,253 of NZ_JAGDEA010000005.1, forward strand.
GCCTTCTTATCATTTGCAGCAGGAGTTTCGTCCTGTGAAGCGGGTGCCGTTTCCGGTTGTGATTCTGCTTTTTGTGCTGCCACTTTGCGGGCTTTGGCACGTGCCAGAGCGGCCGCTACTTTATCTTTGGGGGCTGCATCGCTGCTTTGAGAGGCTGGAGCGTCAGTTGCCGGTTGTGCGGCAGCTGCCAGCCTTGCTTCTTTGGCTTTACGATGCTTCGCTTCCCGCTCTTCTTTTTCCCGTTCAAGGCGGGCTTTGCGGGCTTCGAAACGTTCTTTGGCTTTGTCTGCTTTAGCTTTTTCGTCAAGCTCCAGGCGAATGTCAGCTTTGGCTTTACGGTAATAATGAACCAGCGGTATTTCACTGGGGCATACATAAGCGCAGGCACCGCATTCGATACAATCAAACAGATTATATTCCTGTGCCTTATCGTATTCTTTCGCTTTACTGTGCCAGTACAGCTGCTGCGGAAGCAATGTTGCCGGACAGGCATCAGCACAGGCACTGCAACGGATGCAGGCGCGTTCGTCGTCACCGTTGGTGAGTTCACCTGTCGCCGGTACTAACAGACAGTTGGTGGTTTTTACCACCGGTACCGCGGCGTCATTTAAGGTAAAGCCCATCATCGGGCCGCCCATGATGACCTGTGGCGTTGTCTGCTTTTCACCGAGGTAACCCGCCTGAGACAACACGTGATTCACCGGAGTCCCCAGGCGAACACGATAGTTTCCGGGGCGTTTAACTGCCTGACCTGTGACTGTGACGATCCTTTCGATTAGGGGTTTACCTTCAATAATGGCTTGCGCAACTGCAAAGCAGGTACCCACATTGAACATGGTCACACCCACATCAAGAGGCAATCCTTTGCGGGGCACTTCACGGCCGGTCACGACCTGAATAAGTTGTTTTTCGCCGCCGGCAGGGTACTTTGTCTCTACTGTTGCTACACGGATGTGGGGCAGGGTTTCAACCTGTTTTGACAAGACCCTTATGGCTTCAGGTTTGTTGTCTTCAATGGCGATTACCACGCATTTGGGGGATAGCAGGTGTACAAGAATTTCAATACCGGTCATGATGCCGTCAGCGTGCTCACGCATCAGTCTGTCGTCTGACGTGATGTAAGGCTCGCATTCCACGCCGTTGATGATCAGAAACTCAACTGGCTTGTTGGTATTCACCTTAATGTGGCTGGGAAAGCCGGCGCCTCCCATACCTGAAATTCCTGCGTCACATAACCTTTCAGTCAGTGACACCTTTTCTTCTTTTGCATAGTCCGGGCAGGGAGAAAGAGGATACCAGGTATCACGGCCATCGGCTTTCAGCGTCACACAAAGTTCATCCAAACCACTGGGATGAGCGGTAACATGCTGCGCTATGCTGTCTATGGTACCGGAGGTGGGCGCATGGACAGGCACAGAAAAAGGCTGGCTGGACTGGGTCAGTGGCTGACCTTTGAGAACCTTATCGCCGGGGCGCACCAGTAACGTGCCTTCTGTACCAATATGCTGGCGTACCGGCACAACGTATTCCTTTGCCAGTGGCAAATCCACTATTTGAGTCTGATTCGAAAGCCCTTTATGACCTTCGGGATGTACGCCGCCGGGAAAGCTGCTGAGCTGACCCTTATCCAGCCGGGCCAGAACCTCTTCATAAACAGGAAACATCACGATTACGACACCATCTTAATTGGAATATCGCCTTTGGGCGTTTTATCAAAATCCCATTTCCATGACGCCGTTGTGGTTTCAACGGGCACCATGTCGATACAGTCAACAGGGCAGGGGTCCACGCAGAGATCACAACCCGTACATTCCTGAGTCAGCACCGTGTGCATATGTTTTGCAGCGCCCAGAATGGCATCTACCGGACATGCCTGAATACATTTGGTACAGCCGATACATTCATCTTCGCGGATGAAGGCGACTTTTTTCACGTCTTCTTCACCGTGGGCTGAATCGAGGGGTTTGGCCTCTTTACCGGTCAGATCGGCAAGTTTCTTAATCGTGGACTCGCCGCCGGGCGGACATTTATTAATGTCATCACCGTTTGCAATTGCTTCTGCATAGGGGCGGCAACCCGGATAACCACACTGACCACATTGAGTTTGCGGTAAGATTTCATCGATTTGCTCAACCAGAGGGTCGGCTTCAACTTTAAAACGGATGCTGGCATAGCCTAAAAGCAGGCCGAATGCGACGGCAAGCACGCCGATGGCGATAAGTGCTACTGATATCGTCATTATAATTTCACCAGACCGCTGAAACCCATAAATGCCAGCGACATAAGGCCGGCGGTAACCATGGCAATAGAAGCGCCTTTAAAAGCCACCGGAACATCTGCTGCGGCCAGACGTTCACGCATTGCAGCGAATAAAATAAGCACAAGAGAAAAACCAACAGAAGCACCGAAGCCGTAAATCAGGCTCTCAATGAGATTATGTTGCTCTGTCAGGTTTAGCAGGGCAACACCCAATACCGCGCAGTTGGTAGTGATAAGAGGCAGAAATATTCCGAGTAGCCGGTATAAGGTCGGACTGGTCTTATGCACGACCATTTCAGTGAACTGAACCACGACGGCAATAACCAGGATGAATGCCAGTGTTCGCAGATAACCGATGCCCAGGGGCACAAGCAGCCAGGTTTCGACCAGATAACTGGTGACAGATGCCAGTGTTAAAACAAAGGATGTCGCCATGGCCATGCCAATGGCCGTTTCAAGTTTGCCGGACACGCCCATAAAGGGGCATAAACCCAGAAACTTAACCAGCACGAAATTGTTAACGAGTACTGTACCCACAAGGAGTAACAAAAAATCTGTCATAGTAAAAGCAGTGAACGCATATTGGACATTAGAAAATTTAAAAAACAGCAGTGTCTGTCACGTTGCGTATTATCGCTTTTTGTCGCGCGATTAACAACTTAATACAAATGAGAATAATTTAAAGAAATGAATTTCTGCGATAAAACAAAGAGGGGAAATAAGAGTGGCTCCCCCTCCCCGACTCGAACGGGGGACCTGCGGATTAACAGTCCGTCGCTCTAACCAACTGAGCTAAGGGGGAACCGGATTTGTCGAAAGTTGGCTCCCCCTCCCCGACTCGAACGGGGGACCTGCGGATTAACAGTCCGTCGCTCTAACCAACTGAGCTAAGGGGGACCGGCTTTCAACGGAGGCGAATATTAATGACGTATGTTGCCACTGTCAACAAACGTTTTAAGGTTTTTATTCAGTTCGCTCAAAAAATAGCTTTTTTCAGATTTCCGAGCCAAAAATTGCTCAAAGCGCTTAAAAAATGCACTTGTTTACACCAGGTACAGACAGGTTGTTGAAAAATAAGTCAGATTTTTGACTATGCCTGAAATCGAATAAACACAAATAAAGCTTATAACTAAAAAGTTAGCCGAGTAATTTAAAGGGTATTAAAAAGGCTTTGACTACTGTATTAAAGTACAGTTATTAATGTAACGGTAACGTGCATCAGCCAATCATAAGGTTAGTCTTCACTTACAAAAAAATCGGCGGGATCCCGGAAAATACACGTGAATACTGGCTTTTACGCACTTATCCACTAAATCTGTGGATAACTATGTTGATAGGTGGGGGGATCGTTGGAATTTGCAGCAATAAATCAGTTTGATTCGTTGATGTGATGGCGTGAGTTTGTTTGTTTTATTTATTAAATTCAACTGTTTATGTTGTTTGATCGTACCCGGTGGATAATATGATCTGCATTGGTCACACATTAACACACTTGTGTGTTAATTCGCTAACAGCGGTTAATAAGGCAACAGGATTTTGACGATCTTTTTTAGTGTTAACGGATAATTAACATAGTTCGCCGGATCCGCACAGGGATTAAAAGGGTTTTCCCACGCCGGTTATATGACACATGCTGTCAAATAGCTGTCATCCCACTGTCATTTAAAATTGTGGAAAATCATAGGTGTTTTTCATTTATAAAAGACGAACTTTTGACGGCTTAGTGACTGACAAGGCGATAAACCAAAATCTGTCAAATAAAAAAATAAAAATATTTCTTAAAAAAGAATAAAGGATAAGACGGGTGTTCACCGTGGCGGATAGTCGTGCAACCGGGCAGTCACTCAAGTAGACTAAGCCCGTTTTATTTCCCATCGTCACTTCATGGCGAATCAGTAAAGAGACCGACGTGACCGAATCAAAAAATAACACGCGCGCTTCCAGTTTAACGCAAGGTAATGTAGCTACTATATTAAAGCGAATGACCGTACCGATGATCATGGGCATGATTATGATGATGAGCTTTGGCCTTGTTGATACGTTCTTCGTCAGTTTACTGGGCACTGAACCTCTGGCAGCCATCAGTTTTACGTTTCCGGTTACCTTTACGGTTATCAGTTTAAATATCGGCCTCGGGATTGGTACGTCAGCCATTATTGGTAAGTTGCAGGGTAGCGGGAGTTATTCTGAGTCCCGGGAGTATGCAACCAGCTCGATAACCTTGTCCTTCGTGATGGTGGGTTTGCTTGCCGTTGCGGGGTATTTTTTGATTGACCCGATATTTAAAGCACTGAACGCCAGTGAAACATTGATGCCCTACATTCATGACTATATGTCTTTGTGGTACTTATCAAGTGTGTTTCTGGCGCTTCCCATGGTCGGGAACAGTGTGTTGCGGGCCTGTGGTGATACACGCACTCCCAGCATCATCATGGCCGTTGGCGGCGCATTGAATGCAGCCCTTGATCCCATTTTTATTTTTGGCTGGGGACCGGTACCGGCGATGGGGATTCAGGGAGCGGCACTGGCGACGTTCCTCGCCTGGGTGGCGGGAGCCAGTTATATCATCTGGTTGCTGGCAGTGAAACGAAACCTGATGGTCCCCCGTTTATTGACCATTGCGGAACTGCGCAGAAGCTGTGCGCCCATCCTGAAAATCGGTCTGCCGGCTGCAGGGGCGAATATGCTCACACCTGTTGCCGGTGGTGTGATGACCGCAGTAGTGGCAAATTATGGTGCAGAGGCCGTTGCTGCATGGGGAGTAGGGAACCGGCTTGAGTCCATTGCGTCTATCGTTATTCTGGCATTGTCCATGACCCTGCCACCCATCATTTCGCAAAATGTGGGGGCCGGTTTGTATCAACGGGTTGAAGAAGCTTACCGGTTAACCGTGAAATTTGTGATTGGCTGGCAACTTGTGGTGTTTGCTCTCATGTGGTTGCTTTCCGGCTGGATAGCCCAAATGTTTGCTGAGGAAGCTGAAGTGGCCTGGCTCATTCATCTGTTCCTGATGATAGTTCCGCTGGGCTACGGGATGCAGGGCATTGTGATTTTAACGAATTCGTCTTTGAATGCCATGCACAAGCCAATGGCAGCGTTGATCCTGAGTGTCATCCGGCTGTTCGTTTTTTACGTACCTGTATCCTATGTGGCAAGTTTGTTCTTTGGTTTGAAAGGCTTGTTCTGGGGCGTCGTCATTGCCAATCTGTGTATGGCGACCATCTCTTATGTTTATTTTAATCGGGCGCTGTCTGAGCATCGCCGGCAACCGGGAGAAGAAGTAGCACAATGAGTAAAGGCTTCGAACTGGAATCCAAATATCAACCGGCAGGGGATCAGCCAAAAGCCATAGAAGCTCTGGTTGACGGGCTGGAAAGCGGTCTTGCCAGTCAGACATTGCTGGGGGTTACCGGCTCCGGTAAGACCTTCACCATGGCGAACATTATTAAGCAGGTGCAGCGTCCGACACTGATCATGGCGCACAACAAAACACTGGCAGCCCAGCTGTATGGTGAAATGAAAGAGTTCTTTCCGAACAATGCGGTGGAATATTTCGTTTCCTACTACGACTATTATCAGCCGGAAGCGTACGTTCCCAGTACCGATACTTTTATTGAGAAAGATGCGTCAATCAACGACCACATTGAACAAATGCGGTTGTCAGCGACAAAGGCACTGATGGAGCGGCGCGATGTTGTTATCGTGGCCAGTGTGTCTGCCATCTATGGTTTGGGTGATCCTGAGTCCTACATGAAAATGCTCTTGCATTTGCGCCAGGGCGATACTATGGATCAGCGGGATATTCTGCGCCGTCTTGCCGAACTGCAATATAAGCGTAATGACCTGGCCTTCGAGCGGGGCACATTCCGTGTACGGGGAGACGTGATTGATATCTTCCCTGCGGATTCAGAGAAGCAGGCCGTGCGGGTAGAATTGTTCGACAGTGAGATTGATAAAATCAGCCTGTTTGACCCGTTGACCGGTGCGGTGGATAAATCGGTGATCCGTGCCACGGTGTTTCCTAAAACCCACTATGTCACACCCAGAGAAAAAATTCTGGCTGCCATTGAAGAGATTAAAGTTGAACTGAAAGATCGCAAGGCGCAGCTACAGGAGAGTAATAAGCTACTCGAAGACCAGCGGATTTCCCAGCGCACCCAGTTTGATATCGAAATGATGCTGGAGTTGGGCTATTGCTCCGGCATTGAGAACTACTCACGCTATCTCTCTGGCAGAGCGCCGGGTGAGCCGCCCCCGACACTGCTGGATTACTTTCCTGCTGACGGCCTGATGTTTATTGATGAATCACACGTTACTGTGTCGCAAATCGGGGCGATGTACAAAGGCGACCGGTCGCGGAAAGAAACTCTGGTGGAATACGGTTTCCGGTTACCATCTGCACTGGATAACCGGCCTCTGAAGTTTGAGGAGTTCGAGCAGATCTCTCCACAGACGATTTATGTTTCCGCGACGCCGGGTGAATATGAGCTGAAAAAGTCTGACGGCGAAATTGTGGAGCAGGTGGTACGTCCCACTGGCTTGCTCGACCCGGAAATTGAAGTACGTCCGGTGGCGACGCAGGTTGATGATGTACTGTCTGAAATTCAGAAAAGGGTTGTCGTAGACGAGCGGGTGTTAATTACTACGCTGACCAAGCGCATGGCCGAAGATTTAAGCGAATATCTGAATGAACATGGCGTGAAAGTGCGTTATTTGCATTCCGATATTGATACCGTTGAACGTATTGAAATTATTCGCGATCTCCGTCTGGGTAAGTTCGATGTGCTGGTGGGCATTAACCTGCTCAGGGAAGGCCTGGATATGCCCGAAGTGTCGCTGGTTGCGATTCTTGATGCGGATAAAGAGGGCTTTCTCCGCGCTGAGCGCTCACTGATCCAGACCATTGGCCGTGCAGCCCGTCACATTAATGGCCGCGCCATCATGTACGCAGACGTGATCACTAAGTCGATGAAAAAGGCTATTGATGAAACTAACCGGCGCAGGGAGAAACAGGAAGCCCACAATAAGGCCAACGGTGTAGTGCCTCAACGGTTAAACAAACCCATTACGGACATTATGGACTTAGGTGACAGTGCCCATCCTGCTTCCGGTAAAGTGAAACTGCGTAAAGTTGCCGAGAAGAAAAAGGAAATGCAGGCTGCCAGTGCCACGGAACTTATGGCGCAAATTGCTGATCTTGAGAAGAAAATGTTTGAGTTCGCCCGTGAGCTTGAATTTGAAAAAGCCGCGTCAGTGCGTGATGACATCGAAACATTACGTAAGCAGGTCGTCGCCGTGTCTTAAGGGGTTTGTCAGATATATAGAAGCGTCCTTCGGGGCGCTTTTTTTGTTTCAGTTTAATTAAATCGTTAATTCCGGTGAATAAACTTGCAATTTGCCGTTGTAATCGGGCAAACAGTTACCTATTATGATTCTAAAGTATTTATAACTATACCTATAATTTCACGGATTGCGCCATGTTGAATCGTTTACAAGAATCAGATATTAAGCTGTTACGGGTGTTTTATGCGGTTGCGAGTTGTAATGGATTTACTGCCGCTGAGCCGGTTTTACGTATGCAACGCCCTAATATCAGTGCTGCGATTAAAAAGTTAGAAGAACGTCTGGATCTGGTGCTGTGTCACCGGGGCCGTGGCGGTTTTCAGATGACAAAAGAAGGTGAAGTAGTTTTCCAGGAAACCAAACGAATCTTCAATGCATTCGATAACTTTGTTTTTAATTTAAAATCGCTTCACGACGATTACTCCGGTCACATTACCCTGGTATTGATGGCAGGCCTGCCGCTTTCCATGCATCTTGCAGTCAGTAAGGCTGTTAAGAGCACAATGAAGAAATTTGATGATATCCATGTCAATATTCAGACCCGTCTTTACAACGAAGTAGAGCACGTTGCGTTATCCGGTGAGTGTCACCTGGTGATTTCTACTTACGACATGGTGAAACCCGAATCTGTAACGTTCCATCCGGTTGGCATTTCCTGCAAAGGCCGCCTGTACTGTTCACCAACACATCCGCTGGCAAAATTCCGCGATGTGTCACTGCCGGAAGACGTTAAAATTGGTGAGTATCCGGCTATCGGGATTTCCGGTCTGTCATCTGCCAATTATATTGAAGATGATCAGCGTCTGGCTATTCAGACGTTCTCCGATTCTTTCGAGGCGGCGCTCTCTGCCATTATGACCGGTGAATACATTGGTTTGCTGCCGGACTATATTGCTAAAGAGCAGGGCGCAAGTTTAGGACTGGTGCCTATTGCCAAAGGCAGTCTGTTTAACTTTGACCACGAGCTGTTTGTGATGAACGGTAAAAATACCCGCCTGAATCCGGTACTCCGCCACTGTATCAAAGAACTGACTTACTTTATCTCTGAAAGTCAGAAGTAACAGGCATCATGCCGGTCAGATTGAATTGAGAAGGCCCCGCAATATTGCGGGGCCTTCTACTTTCATTTTAAGGACAACTTTACTCGTAGGTGAGAGGGTCCGCAGCACCGTTATCACGAAACGCTTCCAGCCGCTCCTGACAAGCACCGCAACCACCGCAGGCATGCTCTCTGCCGTTATAGCAGGTCCACGTTTTACCGTAATCCAGTCCCATCTTCAGACCATCGGTGAGTATGGCTGTTTTGCTCACTTTGAGATAAGGGGTGACAATTTCAACCGCTTCATAATTCGCAATGGCACACACGTCATTCATTTTCTCAACGAATTCAGGACGGCAGTCCGGGTAAATGGCATGGTCACCGGAGTGAGCACCGTAATACACTTTGGTGGCATTTTCGCTGACCGCATAACCCACAGCCAGTGACAACAGGATCATATTTCTGTTCGGCACCACGGTGGTTTTCATTGACGGCTCTTCATAATGTCCTTCCGGCACATCAATGTCGTCAGTCAGTGCCGAGCCGCCAACCAGTGAATTAATAGCAGAAATATCCACCACTTTGTGAGGCACATTCAGCTCAGTACACACGGCTGCAGCATAATCGAGTTCTTTTTTATGCCGCTGACCGTAGTTAAAAGACAGGGCATAAGGTTTTTTCCCGTCAGCAATGGCTTTGTGCAGTACGGTGAAAGAATCCATACCGCCGGAATAGATAACAATGACTTTTTCAGACATAAGTTCGTTTTTTTCGCGAAAAGATGCCAGAATTTTATGTGATTCTTGGTAAAATCCCAAGCCGAATCAACAACAGGTACACCACATTGCATCACACCCGTCTTAAAATTAATGAAATGTTCGAAACGATTCAGGGCGAAGGCGTAAAAACCGGCGTTCCGTCAGTGTTTGTGCGTTTACAAGGGTGTCCGGTGGGTTGTCCCTGGTGTGATACCAAACATACATGGACGCTGGATGAGGCGTTTTTGACAACGTCAGATGAAGTCCTGTCGAAAACCGAGGAAAGTGAAGCATGGTTCAGTATTGAAGATGAAGCGTTACTGACCCTGTTTAAAGAAAACGGATATCAGGCGAAACATATCGTGATCACCGGCGGCGAGCCGTGCATGTATGATTTGCGTCCGCTCACCTCACTGCTGCATGCGCGGGGTTACACCACGCAAATAGAAACCAGTGGTACCTTTGAGGTACTGTGTCATGAAGATACCTGGGTTACGGTATCGCCTAAAGTCGACATGAAAGGCGGCATGCCGGTGCTGACTCAGGCGCTGGAGCGGGCGGATGAAATTAAGCATCCTGTGGCTATGCAAAAGCATATTGATGAGCTGGATAGTCTGCTGGCACGGCTGGACGGAAAGCTACCGGCACATATTTGTCTCCAGCCCATCAGTCAGCAGCAACGTGCGACGGATCTTGCTATCGCCACCTGTATTGCGCGAAACTGGCGCTTATCGTTACAAACACATAAATATATCGGCATTGAATAGGTTTATGCTGTCTGTTCAGGCACGACACTAAGGATTTTAACGATGGGAAAATGGTTGTTTCCGGTTCTTCTGCTCTTAAGTGCGAGTGTGCATGCCGCACTATGGTCGATAACCTATCCGCGGCCTATAGATGAGCGTGATTTGCGCACTGAATATCCGCTGGCTTTGCTTACCCTGGCGCTGGAAAAGACAGGTGTAAAATACAGTTTACTGCCGTCAGACCGGATCATGCTGCAAGGGAAAGCGCTACGTCAGCTGCGGGAAAACCGCGAAGTGAACGTCGTCTGGAGTATGACAGACGCCCAGCGTGAAAAAGATCTGTTGCCGGTGCGCATCCCGCTGGCGAAAGGACTGATAGGCTGGCGTGTATTTCTAATCAATGAAATGAACCGCAGCCGCTTTCCACAAGCGCTGAGCAAATCTGCCTTGCTTAAACTGGTTCCTATTTCCGGTGAAGAGTGGCCGGATACCAAAATTTTGCAGGCGAACGGGTTTAACGTGTTCACCGTGCCGGCTTATGGTGATGCAGCGGAAGTACTGGAAACGAACAAGGCTGACTTCTTCCCCCGTTCAGTGATGGAAGCGCTGAATGAGCTTGAGAAGGGGAATTTGTCTTCAGACATCGTACTGGAAAACAATACGGCGATTTACTATCCCACGGCGTTGTATTTTTTCGTAAATAAAGGCAATACCACACTGGCACGGCTTATCGAGACGGGTCTGCAGATGGCAATTGAAGATGGTTCTTTCGACGCTTTGTTTTTGTCTACTTATGAAGATACGCTGAATGCACTGGAGCTCGAGAAGCGCACCACGATAGAGCTGGATAATCCGCTTTTACCTCCTCTGACACCTGTGCAAAACGATGCCCTGTGGTATAAGCCTGCCAGTATTGATGCCACCATCGATGCTATGGAAGAGAATCCCTGAAATCTGATGAAGCAGGTGGTCAACGCGCCGGCTTTATTCGCAGAGCTTGTACTAGCTGATACAAAAAAGCCCGGATTCACCGGGCTTTTGTATTTTTAACTCATGAATCAGTGGCTGTTGCCTGAGTGTACGTCTTTCATAGAACGACCTGATGGATCAGCGTTGTTCTTGAAGCTTGCATCCCATTCCAGCGCCTCAACGGTACTACAGGCGATAGACTTGCCGCCAGGTACACAGCGTGCAGCACTTTCCTGCGGGAAGTAGCCTTCAAAGATAGTGCGGTAGTAATAACCTTCTTTGGTATCAGGTGTGTTCACCGGGAAGCGGAATTCTGCTGTCGCCAGTTGCTGATCAGACACTTCTGTTTCCACGAAGTCACGGATAGAGTCGATCCAGGAATAACCTACACCGTCACCGAACTGTTCTTTCTGACGCCACAGTACTTCTGGTGGCAGCGTTTTGCCATCGTCGAAAGCTTTACGCAGGATCCATTTCTCCATGCGGCCATCCACACACATTTTGTCCTGCGGGTTCAGGCGCATTGCTACGTCCATGAAATTTTTGTCCAGGAACGGTACACGGGCTTCAACACCCCAGGCGCTGGTAGCTTTGTTGGCTCGGGCACAATCGAACATGTGCAGACGATCCAGTTTACGTACTGTTTCTTCGTGCAGTTCTTTTGCGTTCGGCGCTTTATGGAAGTACAGATAACCACCAAAAATTTCGTCAGAGCCTTCACCGGACAATACCATTTTGATACCCATGGCTTTGATCTTACGGGTCATCAGGTACATTGGCGTTGCCGCACGGATGGTGGTGGTATCGTAGGTTTCCAGATGATAGATAACGTCACGAATCGCATCCAGACCTTCCTGAATCGTGAAGTGGATTTCGTGGTGAACAGTACCAATCATATCAGCAACCTGTTTAGCTGCTTTTAAGTCCGGTGCACCTTCAAGGCCCACGGCGAAGCTGTGCAGACGTGGCCACCAGGCGTCAGACTTGTCTTCGTCTTCAACACGCTTGGCAACATACTGGGCTGCAACGGCAGAAACCAGCGATGAATCCAGACCACCGGACAGCAGCACCGCGTAAGGTACGTCAGACATCATGTGCGACTTAACGGCTTTTTCAAAAGCCACTTTCAGGTCGTCCAGATTCGTTTCGTTATCTTTTACTGCATCGTAGCTCATCCAGTCGCGCTTGTAGTACTTAGTCAGCTCGCCGGTTTTGCTCCACAGGTAATGACCCGGAGGGAATTCACTGATGGTTTTACAGATAGGCGCCAGCGCCTTCATTTCTGACGCAACATAGAAGTTGCCATGTTCGTCGTAACCGGTATACAGCGGGATAATGCCGATGTGGTCACGGGCAATCAGGTACGCATCCTGAGACTCGTCGTACAGGATAAAAGCAAACATGCCCTCAAGCTCATCGATAAACTCAATGCCTTTCTGCTCGTACAAAGGAAGAATGACTTCGCAGTCCGAGCGGGTTTTGAAATCATAAGGCGTTGCCAGATCTTTGGCGAGTTGCTTGTGGTTATAGATCTCACCGTTAACGGCCAGGATCTTATTATTATCCTGGCTGATGAGCGGCTGTGCACCAGTGTCTACATCGACGATGGCCAACCGTTCATGGCACAGGATGGTATTGTCATTATTCCAGATACCCGACCAGTCAGGGCCGCGGTGACGCAGCAACTTTGTATAATCCAGCGCTTGGGTTCTGAGTTCAGACACATCGGTTTTGATATCAAGGATACCGAAAATACCACACATAAAACGGGTTCTCTCTTGTCACTTGTTGAAAAAAAGGATTGTTTATTCTGTCGGGTCGCTTAACGCGGCCGCGGGTGAGACTTTATTGTTTTTGAAGGGTGCAAACTCCGCGTCTGTTGAATGTGCCAGTATGAGAGAAAAAAGCAAGGAATAACTTGCCGGAAACTCAAATTATCCGTCATTCAGGGCGGGTAGTGGCGGTTTTCGCGGAATATTGAAAGAGATGTTGCAAAACGGATGACTAAAAAAGCAACAGGCTGCCCGGAGGCAGCCTGTTTGCGTAAGTGCTTAGCGCTGGAATTCGCTGGCTGCATTCCATTTCGGCCAGCTGTCAGCATTGGCCACATCTGTACCCACTTCAAACAGCATTTGCGTATCCTGGGCGATGCCTGATAAATCCCACTCCTTGCGGAATTCATCACAAACCTGGTGATAACAACCGGTTACGATGACATTCATGCGTTTGCGGTAGGAAGCCGTTTCAGCATCCCAGGGTTCGTCTCCGCCTTCTGCGTACAGAGCCGGTACGCCTTTCTTGGCGAAGCTGAAGTGATCAGAACGGTAGTAAGAGCCGGCTTCCGGACGGTCTTCCTGTGTCAGATAACGGCCCTGACGGGTTGCTGCTTTTTCCAGATAGGTTTCCATTTCTGATTTACCCATACCGACAACACTGACATTTTTCGTTTTACCCAACACGTTCATGGCGTCCATGTTGATGTTTGCAACGGTTTTCTCCAGCGGGATAACAGGATGATCAGCATAGTATTTTGAACCCAGCAGTCCTTGCTCTTCAGCCGTCACGATCAGAAACGTTACTGAGCGGGCAGGGCGGGGCGTCAGTTCACCGAATGCTTTTGCCATCACAATGGCGGCTGCTGAACCGGTGGCATTGTCATGGGCACCATTGTAAATCTGATCACCTTTCAGGCTTTCATCTTTACCCAGGTGATCCCAGTGAGCAGTGTAAATGACGTGTTCATCAGGCTTTTTTGCACCCGGAAGGGTGGCAATCACGTTATGGCTGACAGATTTTTGAAAGGTGTTCTTCACTGTCACAGAGGCGGTTAAGCCCATGTCTTTGTGATAGGGCCCCTGCAATGCTGCCTTTTTCTCAGCATCGAAATCCAGGCCTGCGTCGGCAAAGACTTTCTTTGCCGCATCCAGTGTGAGCCAGCCTTCTACAGCAACCCGGCTGGCGCCGCCATCCTGAGATACCAGGCCGTATTGAGGGCCACTCCAGCTGTTGGCAACCACTGACCAGCCGTAAGAAGCTGGTGCTGTTTCATGCACAATAATCGCACCGGCAGCACCCTGACGGCTGGCTTCTTCGTATTTGTAACTCCAGCGGCCGTAGTAGGTCATGGTTGTGCCCTGGAACTTACCGGACTGAGGATTTTCGAAACCCGGGTCATTCACCAGAATCACCACAGTTTTGCCTTCTACATCCAGACCTTCATAGTCATTCCAGTCATATTCCGGTGCATTAACACCATAGCCGACGAAGACGAGTTCGGAGTCTTTCAGATCGATAACTGATTGTTCCCGTTTAGAACCGGCAACCATGTCTTCTTTATAACGGAAGGTGTTATCACCAATGGTCATCGTCATGTCGGGATCGGCAGTGATTTCCATTAGATCCACAGGTTGCAGGTAGCTGTCACCGTTACCCGGTGCTAACCCGGCGGCTTTGAATTCTGAAACAAGAAAGTCCAGTGTTTTCTGTTCACCCGGTGTGGTGGGAAGGCGGCCTTCAAACTCATCAGAAGCCAGTGTTTGCAACGGTCCGCTGATGTCTTCAGCAGTGATCCCTGCGTATACGCTGTCAAAATTGGCTGTGCTGCCAGCCTGGGCAGTATCTGCCGGTGCGGGTTGATCGCTGCTGCAGGCAGAAAGTCCTGCTGCAGAAAGACCGACCAGCGCCGGTACCATAAATGGCAAAAGAATTTTTTTCATTGTTAGTCTCTGTTTGCTCTACAATAACCTCCCAGTATAGAGAATCAATCACACCGAACCAATACATCGCTTATGAATTCCACCGCAGAGAGTTGGTCATCTGCCATAAATCGTTCCAATCTTGCTTTTTCTGTCCGTGAGCTGTTAACCCGCACCGGCCTTGACGGTGAAACAGAATTTCCGTCAGCGGCTGTTTTAAATGACGTTGTCCGCCGGCATCACCCTGTGAACTGGCCGGGTCCTGAATTTAAAGGGCAGTCTTCTTTTGCGCTTTCTGAACAACGTTATTATGAACAGATCATCTTTGAAGATAATGTCGTGCCCACCAGGGAAAACAGCTGGCATGACCTATTCAATGCATTGATCTGGTTGCAGTTTCCACTAACGAAGCGATGTCTGAATAATCTGCATATGCAGGATATAAGTCGTTTCGGCGTAAGCCCCCGTACACCGGCAAGAAATCGTATTACCCATTTTGATGAATGTGGTGTTGTGATTGCTGTACCGGACGATATGAAGGCTCAGGCTGAACCTTTACTCAATGCACTGGCGATGCATAACTGGCAACAGGTTCTGGTTGAACACAGAGACAAATGGGGTCAGTTATTGTTTCCGGTGATATTCGGCCATGCCAATCTCGAAATGTTATTGAACCCGTTTACCGGCCTGACGGGTAAATGGATGGCGGTCACAGTGCCCCCGGGATTTGCTTCTATGTCATTCGAACAACAATGCAGGGAGACGGATTGCGCAATGGAGCAGAAAATCGCTTCTTGTGATGTCTTTCAGAGTAAAGGCATGCTTCATCCTTTACCGTTACTGGGCGTGCCCGGCTGGTACCCGGTGCAGGACCGGCAGTTCTACGCTAGTACGGATTATTTTCGGGCTGTATCCTCTAAAAAGCAACTGCAGATGCCACTGATTTAGTACTGTCCAGCGGGGTAAAGCGTTCCTGCAGTGCTTTCAACCTGCCAGTACAAGGTTACAGCAATACGAAAAACAGCCAGATACCGTAAATGATGGTGACAGGGGCCGCTGCAACCACCCGGGCTTTTTTGTTGCTGAAACTGGTCCACTGACCAATTGCCACCGCGGTGAGATAAATTGACCATAGCATATCGAGCCGGAACTGACCGATATTGTAAAACGCTGAGTCCGGTGTCAGTCCAAATATCCATGTAAAGGTAAGCGGGCTGAGACTGGCCGGGTCTATTTCGTGAGTGCTGGCCATCACCAGTACCAGCAGTGCCGCAAAACTGGTAAGCAGAGAGGGAAGTGCGGTCCACCATGTCATTCCGTACCAGTCAGTAAAACCCTGTACTGATTTTTCATCATTCCGGGCCATAAATGTGAGGTATCCGGCATAGATGGCATTCAGGATTATGACGCCAAGAAATACGCTGACAATCGTGCTCCACATCACGAATCCCTGAGTCATCCGTTCTGTAAATGCCTCTTTTTCTGCCGGACTCACGTCACCCAGTTGCATGTCTGCAATAAAGTTTCTGTACCAGTCGAAATCAATGGTCTGGAAATACAGATAAACCGGAACAAGGCTCATACTCATTAAGATAAAAAACGGAACCCATGACCAGTTGTCAGTGGTAGCCAGCTTTCTGAAAACGCCGTTCGGGCGAAAGAAAGTCTCGCTGATGGCCTGAAAGGGATTGGATATTTCCTGCATAATTACTCCTTTATTTGCGTACAGATGCCATTTTTTCCTTAATTAACAATGCTGGCACACGGAACATTCTTTGTTACCTTAGAGAAAAATGCTGCCTTTGTATACTGACCCTGTACAGAAATATTCTGTCGCATTTTTTTGCTTGAAGAGTGTAATAAAGTTGATTCAAAGTAGACTAGGTTTACTTCTCTTCCGGTAAACGGATAACGGAATTAATAATATCAACAAAGGAAACGCGATGATTGAAATCAGTCAGTTGGCGAAAAAATTCACCATCGAAAACCCGAAAAAATTGAGTGAACAGGAGAAAAAGGATCCCCGGCTGAAAGGGAAATTTTTCCATTCTGTGCAGGATGTTTCGCTAAATTGTGCTTCCGGTGAAGTACTCGGGCTACTCGGGCCTAACGGTGCCGGCAAAACCACCACATTACGTATGCTATCGACAGCGCTGAAGCCCGATACAGGAAGCATCACCATCAATGGTGTTGATGTACTTAAAAAGCCGGTGCTGGCCCGCCAGAAAATCGGTTTTTTATCCGGTTCGACCGGCCTGTATGGTCGTCTTACCGGCAGAGAGAATATTGCCTATTTCGGCCAGCTTCACAATATGTCGAAAGCCCGTATTGAAGAAAGAATTCAGTCGCTGGCCGATTTGCTGGATTTGCACAGTTTCCTGGATCGACGGTGTGAGAATTTTTCTACCGGTATGAAACAAAAAACGGCAATTGCCCGGGCGGTTATCCATAGTCCCGAAGTGGTCATTCTGGATGAACCCACCACGGGACTGGATATCATGGCCGCGCAGACAGTACTGAACTTTATCCGCGGTTTGAAAGAGCAGGGGATCCCGGTGATTTTCTCCACCCATCACTTAGAGGAAGTTTCGGAACTGTGCGACCGGGTGACCATCGTCAATCATGGACGTACGGTATTTAACGATGATATTGCCACTTTCAGAGCGCTGTCGCCGGGTTCAATGAGCAGTGCATTTTTATCGGCTTTAGGGACGGAGGCGTAATATGTGGTTGGTATTTTTAAAAGAAATTAAAGAGTTAGTACGGGACAGAAAAACACTGTTTTTCATGATTGCCCTGCCTCTGCTGGTGTTTCCTGCTATTTTCGGGGTGGTAACATTTGTTTCTTCAAAGGCTATATCAGATGCTCAGTCTGAAGTGCTTGACTATGCCATCAGTGGTGCAGAATACGCGCCCGAACTGGTATCAAAAATTGCGGAGTCAAAAGACTTTAATCTGGTAGCGTTACCGGAAAACGAAAACATAGAAAGCTGGGTTAAGAATGAACAGGCTGATTTCGTGCTTGTGATCCCGGAAAACTATAATGACGATATTCTCTCAGGCGGACAGATTACCCTTAAGGTTTACTTAAATGATGCGGGTCTCAATTTAGTCCTCTCACGCCTGCAGGCTATCGTAAACGAAATTTCAGAACGCAATCAGCAGGCTGCTTTTGCGCAACTGGGTCTCACCGAAAGTCAGCAGACAGCGCTCATTGAGCCCATGGTCATTGAAAAAGTAGATGTGGCTGACCAGCGGGAAAACTGGGGTGAGAAGATTGGTGGTTTTATTCCCTATATTATTTTTATGTTGTGCCTGCAAGGCGCCATGATACCGGCAACAGATTTAGGCGCCGGGGAAAAAGAAAGAGGTACCCTGGAAACACTGCTCATATCGCCTGTACCCCGCCATCATCTGGTGATGGGAAAATTCTTTGCCATTGCCCTTGCCGGGGTGACCTCAGCCATGGTCACGGTAGCAAGTATGGCTGTATGGGGCATTGTGCTGAGTCAGGGCATGGCCATACAACTGGTGGCTGAATTTATGGGGGCCATCAGCGGCACAGATTTTTTACTGATTTTCTTCATGCTCATTCCGGTGGTGGCAATTTTCTCATCCATTCTTTTAAGTTTGTCTATTTATGCCAGAAGCTTCAAAGAAGCGCAGGGCTATATGACACCGCTGGTGATGTTTACCATCGTGCCGGTGATCATGGCAATGTTACCCGGTGTCGAGTTGAAAGGTGGCTGGGCATGGGTTCCGCTGACGAATGTGGCGCTGGCGATAAAAGAGCTTATTAAAGGCACAATGGATTATGTGCAGCTGATAGCCATTTTCGGTTCCACCGCACTCATTGCAGCGGCGCTTATCGGTTTTTGTGTTTACTGGTTCAACAAAGAAAAAGTGTTGTTCAGATAATCAGGTAAATTGTTACCGGCAATAAAAAGCCCCGTTCACCATGGTGAACGGGGCTTTTTGCTATTCAACCGTTATCAGAAATACGTCATGTTCAATAACACCAGCACAATGGTGCTGTATGTAATGGAAATGGGTAGTCCGATTTTGATGAAATGTGAGAAACGATAATTCGCCGCATTAAATACCAGCAGGTTAGTCTGGTAACCGTATGGCGAAATAAAGCTCGCACTGGCAGCAAATGCAACAGCCAGGGCGAATGGCATCAACGGTGCACCGATAAGTCCGGCAACGCCATAGGCGAAGGGGAACATCAGGGCTGCCGCAGCATTGTTGGTCACAAACTCTGTTAACACCAGGGTAGCCAGATAAACTGTACACAGGGCGACAAACCAGTTTGTGTCAGAAAGATACGGCATCAGAAAATCAGTACTTAAACTGATAACACCGGCATTTTCCAACGCACTGGCCAGACTGAGTGCACCGACAATAACTACAATCAGATTCAGTGGCAGATTACGTTTGATTTCTCCGTTACTGGTGACTTTCGCACCTACCAGTATGGCAGCAAAGAACAGCAATCCGATGCCAAGGTTTAACGTATCCGTTGCTGACAAGGCCACCACCAGTAAGAAACCACCCATAGTGATCCATTCCTGCCAGTTGGTCAGTGGTCTGGAGATTTTCTGCTCAGACAGTATGAAGAAATTCTTCGACAGGTTCTGTCTGGTCTGGAAATCCGGACCAGTTGCCAGTAACAGGAAATCACCGGCTTGCAGCTTAATTTCTCCCAGTTTACCGGAAAGCTGCTCACCATCACGGCGAATAGCCACAACGGCGGCATCAAACAAGGCCCTGAAACCCAGTGCTTTAATCGTTTGTCCGATAATCTGCGCACGGTTAGAGATGATCACTTCCGTGAGGTTTTCCCGCAGTATGCCGTCAGCTTCAGCGAACATGGTTAAGCCTTTAATGTGGCTTAAGCTGTCCAGCTTCTGTACATTGCCGGAAAAAATCAGCTTATCACCCTGATGGATAATAAGTTCCGGTGACACAGGGCTGATAAGTTGTCCGTCCCGCACAATTTCCACCAGAAAAAGCTCAGGCAGGTTCCGCAGATGGTTTTCCTCGACGGTTTTGCCAATCAACTCAGAGCCCGGCTCCACTTCTGCTTCCACAATGTAAGCGCGGTAGTCGGTTTTCTTATTGGCAATGTCCGGCAATAAGGTCGACAACACAAACATCAGGAAGCCACAGCTTAATCCGGCAGCCAGACCATAGAGCGTAAAATCCCAGAATGCGAAACCCGGATGGCCGTGTTCCTGCAAAAATGAGTCTACGATCAGGTTCGTTGACGTACCAATCAGCGTGACTGTGCCACCTAAAATGGCCGAGTAAGACAACGGAATTAGCAGGCGCGATGCCGGGTGATACTGGTTTTGTTTTACTGGCCCGATTAAGCTGGCCACAATCGCGGTGTTGTTAAGCAGGGCTGACGAGAAAAACGACAGACCGAACAACCGCCAGTAGGAAACAGTAAAACTGGGCGTGATGAGCTTACGTCCAATTTGCTTAATCAATGCTGTTTTATCAATAGCACTGCTGACTAGCAGTAAAAGGACCAGTGTGATCAGGCCTTTATTGGTTAAGTTATTAAGGATCTCATCGAAGGTGATTTGTTGGGATACAAGTAAAATAAGCATCGCCACCGCGAAAATGGTGGAAGGACGCATATTCGACGCAACTAGTGCAAAAATGGTGCTGAAGAAAACCCCCAGCACCATCAATTGGTTGACATCCATATAAACCGTTCCGGCTCGTTACAGTTTACTGATGTCGAGCGCGTTCCAGTGTGGGAAGTGCTTGCGAACCAATTCGTTGAATTCCAGCTCAAAAGCAGAGAACTCAGGCGTTTTGTGTTGCTTGTCTTCGGCCAACTGGTCGATGATCATACCTGCACCAACGGTACCGTTAGTCAGGCGGTCAATTACAATGAAAGCACCGGTCGCACGGTTGCGCTCGTAGCTGTCACAGGCAACAGGCTGAGTGAATTTCAGGTCAACTACGCCAATTTCGTTCAGATTAAGATGCGCACCCGGCTTTTGTTCCATGGTGTTAACATCAATCTGATACTCTACTTCTGATACAGAACCTGAAGTCGATTTGGTCGCAAATTTAAACAGATACTGTTTATGCGGCATCATCGGTTCTTCAGACATCCATACCAGGTGAGATTTAAACTGGCTGGACAGCAGCGGCAAATTGTCAGACTTAACAATCATGTCACCACGGGAGATATCGATTTCATCTTCCAGTGTTAACGTAACGGCCTGTGGTACATAAGCACGCTCCTGATCGCCTTCAAACGTTACGATAGATTTAACTTTTGAAGTCTTCATGGAAGGCAGGGCAGTGATTTCATCACCAGGCGCAACCTGACCGGATACCACGGTACCGGCGAAACCACGGAAATCCAGGTTTGGACGGTTTACATACTGAACCGGGAAGCGGAAGTCGTCTTTGTTGTCATCGTTACCGATTTCAATGGTTTCCAGCATTTCCATTAGTGGCTTGCCAGTATACCAGGGCGATTGTTCGCTGCGGTTTACTACGTTGTCACCTTCAAGGGCTGACAGCGGGATGAACTGAATATCAGGGATGTTCAGATTTTCTGAAAACTTCAGGAAGTCCGCTTTGATGTCTTCAAATACTTTTTCACTGAAGCCCATCAGATCCATTTTGTTCACTGCAACGATAACGTGCTTAATGCCCAAAAGGCTGGCAAGGAACGAGTGACGGCGGGTCTGAGTTTTCACTCCGGCGCGGGCGTCGACCATCAGGATGGCCAGGTCACAGGTAGACGCACCGGTAACCATGTTACGGGTGTACTGTTCGTGTCCAGGGGTATCCGCGATGATGAACTTACGCTTATCGGTAGAGAAATAGCGGTACGCTACGTCGATAGTAATACCTTGCTCACGCTCAGACTGCAGACCGTCAACCAGCAGCGCCAGGTCAACTTTGTCACCGGTGGTGCCGCTCTTCTTGCTGTCTTTGGTGATCGCAGCCAGCTGATCTTCATAAATCATTTTTGAGTCATGCAGCAGGCGGCCAATCAGGGTACTTTTACCGTCGTCTACGCTACCGCAGGTGAGAAAGCGCAGCAGGTCTTTCTGTTCGTGCTGTTCAAGGTAGCCCAGTACGTCTTCTTTCAATAATTCGTTATCTACATTCATTGCTTATGCGCTCACTAAGAAATAGGGGTTCAACACAGATTCTTTCTGGTTATATGTCAGGTCAGGGGCATCTCCGGCCAGCGGGTTTGCGCCGTCCAGTACAGTCACTTTCGCACCTGCTGCTGTGGCAACTGCGTGGGCCGCGCCGGTGTCCCATTCAGATGTGGGGCCTAAACGCGGATACAGGTGGGCTTCACCTGAAGCGACCAGGCACAGTTTCAATGAACTGCCCATGGCTACCAGTTCCGCTTCACCGCCGAGATCTTCCAGCAGTTTCTGGATTTCAGGGCTCTGGTGAGAACGACTGCCTACCACTTTCCAGACTTCACCGTCTGCGTGTTTTTTCGCGGAAATCGGTGCAAAACCGCCTTCGTTTTCAATCCACGCGCCTTGTCCGTCAATACCGATGTAAGAACGTTTCAGGGCCGGTGCGTAAACCACACCCATTACAGGCTTACCGTTTTCGATAAGGGCGATGTTTACCGTAAATTCACCGTTTTTCTTGATGAATTCTTTAGTGCCATCCAGCGGATCAACAAGCCAGTATTTATCCCAGCCGCGACGCTCATCCCAGGGAATATCCGCAGATTCTTCTGACAGGATAGGGAGGTCAGATACCGCTTCTAAGCCAGCAACGATAACGTTGTGTGCAGCAAGGTCCGCTTCTGTCAGCGGGCTGGTATCTTCTTTTTCATAAATAGCGAAATCTTTTTCGTAGATTTCCATGATTTTGTCACCAGCTTGTTTGCTGATGGCGAGAATTTTTTCTGCTAATGGATCAGGTAATGCCATTACACAAGTCCTTTTTCTTCAAGCATGGCGTACAAACGTTCCGCAGTTTGTTCTGCCGGCTCGTCTTTATACGTCAGGTGGATCTCCGGGTTCACCGGTGCTTCATAAGTGGAAGAGATACCGGTGAAATGTTTGATTTCACCTGCACGGGCTTTTTTGTAAAGCCCTTTTGGATCCCGTGATTCACACACGTCCAGCGGGGTATCGATAAACACTTCCACAAACTCACCTTCTTCAAGCAGATTGCGGCAATAGTCGCGGTCAGCCTGAAATGGCGAGATAAATGCGGTGAGTACAATCACACCGGAATCGACAAACAATTTAGCCACTTCACTGACACGGCGGATGTTTTCAACGCGGTCTTCATCACTGAAGCCCAAATCGCCACATAGACCGTGGCGTACATTATCGCCATCCAGCAGATAAGTGTGTTTGCCCTGTTCCTGGAATTTTTGTTCCAGCAGGTTCGAAATGGTGGATTTACCGGAACCGCTGAAGCCTGTCAGCCACAGCACACGAGGCGTCTGACCAAGGCTTTCGGCACGGGTCTTTTTATTGACCTCGTACTTGTGCCATACGATATCCGTCGACATCAGAAGTATCCTTCCATTTTCTTCTTCTCCATAGAACCGGAGCTGTCGTGGTCGATAACACGGCCCTGACGTTCGGAGGTCTTGGTCAGCAGCATTTCCTGAATAACTTCAGGCAGGGTCGCTGCAGTAGACTCAACGGCACCGGTCAGCGGATAACAGCCTAAGGTACGGAAACGTACTGAACGCATTTCCGGTGTTTCACCTTCTTCCAGCGGCATACGATCGTCATCAACCATAATTAATACGCCATCACGCTCTACTACAGGACGAGGTTTCGCCAGGTACAGAGAAGGAATATCGATGTTTTCCAGGTAGATGTATTGCCAGATATCCAGCTCAGTCCAGTTAGACATCGGGAATACACGGATGCTTTCGCCTTTGTTTACGGATGAGTTGTAGATGTTCCACAGCTCGGGACGCTGGTTTTTCGGATCCCAGCGGTGGTTGCTGTCACGGAATGAGTATACACGCTCTTTCGCACGTGATTTTTCTTCGTCACGGCGGGCACCACCGAATGCAGCATCGAATTTATACTTGTTCAGTGCCTGCTTCAAAGAAGCGGTTTTCATGATGTCTGTGTGCTTTGCACTACCGTGGCTGAACGGACCAACACCGGCATCAACACCTTCCTGGTTGATATGCACTAACAGATCAAAGCCATGTTTTTCCGCTTGCTGGTCACGGAACTCTATCATTTCGTGGAATTTCCACGTGGTATCAACGTGTAACAAAGGGAAGGGGATTTTGCCAGGCGCGAAGGCTTTGCGGGCAAGGTGTAACAGCACTGAGGAATCCTTTCCGACAGAATATAACATGACCGGATTATCAAATTCCGCAGCAACTTCGCGGAAAATGTGGATGCTCTCGGCTTCGAGTTGTTTCAAATGGGTAATAGACGGTATATCAAGTGTCATTTTCGAGTCCGATAGTTAAGGTTATATGCTAAACGATTATATATATAGAACCCTAACATATTTAGATCACAAAGTAGTAATTCCGATTTGCTATACGAAATAGCCGTTTTATTACCTTGAAACGAATTTGTCATAACAAAAAGCCGCTTATAAAAAGCGGCTTTCTGGTTACGTATTAACGGTGTAATTCGTGCTTAAGCTAGACGTGCTTTGAGGCCTGAAGCTTTTCACTAAAGCTGTCGAAAACCTCAGTAACACCTTCCCGGGGGGAACCGCTTTTACTGAGCACAATGATAGTTAAGCTGGATAAAATAAAGCCCGGTACGATTTCATACATCCAACTGCTTAAACTTTGTCCGTCAATGGTGAAAGGCAGGTAAATCCAGAGCAATACAGTTACGGCTCCCACAATCATTCCGCCCAGTGCTGCACGGCGGGTCATATCACGCTTAAACAGGCTGAACAGCACCAGCGGGCCGAATGCCGCACCGAAACCTGCCCAGGCATTACTGACCAGCGAGAGAATCGTGCTGTCACGGTCGTAGGCCAGGTAAATAGCCACTAATGCGACAATAACAACGGAAATCCGCCCGGCAAGTACCAGCTCTTTATCTGACGCATCACGTCTCAGGAACGCTTTGTAAAAATCGCTGGTGAGGGAACTGGATGTCACCAGTAACTGTGATGAGATGGTACTCATGATGGCGGCAAGAATAGCTGCCAGCAGGAAACCACCCACAAGTGGATGGAACAGTAACTGAGATAAATAGATGAATATGGTTTCCGGATCGATGCTATTACCGTTTTGCGTCACGTAAGCCAGTCCGAACAGGCCTGTCATTAACGCACCGATGATGGAAACGATCATCCAGCTCATACCAATGTTACGGGCAGTGGGCACATCTTTGACTGAACGGATAGCCATGAAACGCACAATGATGTGAGGCTGTCCGAAGTAACCAACACCCCATGCCATCAATGACAGAATACCTATCAGTGAAAGTGCTTCACCACTTTTGGCGTCGGTAAAGGCGTCAAATAACGCCGGGTCGATGGATTTAACTGCATCTACCGCTTCGCCCGGACCGCCTAACTGCATCACGACGACTACCGGTACCATCACCAGAGACACAAACATAATACAGCCCTGGACGAAGTCAGTGATACTTACTGCCATAAAGCCGCCGAACAGGGTATAAGCCACAACCACACCGGTAGTGACATACAGTCCGGTTTCATAGCTCAAACCAAAGGATGATTCGAACAGTTTACCCCCTGCAACCACGCCGGATGACGTATAAAGAGTAAAGAATATGACAATCACCACCGAGGCAATAACACGGAGCAACCGGGAATTGTCTGCGAAACGGTTTTCGAAATAGTCGGGGAGGGTAACAGCGTTGTTAGCAATTTCTGTGTATAAGCGCAGGCGCGGGGCAACAAGTATATAGTTTGCGAAAGCACCAATGGTGAGACCAAGTGCAATCCAGCCTGCGGAGATCCCGGAAACATACATGGCGCCAGGCAGGCCCATCAGCATCCATCCGCTCATATCAGACGCACCGGCAGACAGTGCGGTTACCGCCGGGCCCAATTGTCTTCCGCCCAGCATGTAACCTTCCACGTCACTATTAGTCTGGCGGTAAGAGAAAAGTCCGATGCCGAGCATGGCCGCAAAATAAATGCCCAGAGAAATCAGCGTACCTGTTTCCATATTATTCCTTCCTGTTTTTTCTTTTATGCTAACAGGAAGTAGATACAGTCTCTATGGCAGTCTGGTTTATCTGTCTTTTCAATCGGGCATTTAACTTTGCACCTGACCGGTTTGCGTGAAATTCACACAAGCTGGCAGATTATGCAGAAAAGCTGATGCTGCTTTTTACTTTTTTCACCAGCGGATTCAGATCAGCACCTTTATCGCCTACCACCATAATGCTGGCGTTTTGCAGGGACCAGCTTTCGCCGTGATACTTTTCATCGGCGAAGGCAGGCGGCACCGGATTGCTGTCATTATGGGGCATAACAAACACCGACATTTTCCCCTGCTCTGTGTTTAAAATCAGATGCAAGGTTTGCTGGCGGTTAAGATGGCAGTAGTTGGCCACAGCCACATCACCGATAGACTGTAAAAATGTACCGCCGAAACCGGCCAGTTTCGCATTGACCTGCTGCATGCCAACCTCAATGCCGGAATGGGGTGTTTCAATTTCAGCGTAGCGCATGTGTGCCAGAGCTTCTGTGCCGATATCTGCAGGCGCCTGATTGAATACCATGGTGCCGGTAACACCGGCCATAAATGCCACGGAAGCGGCCATGGCAATAAACCACCGGCTGCGGCGCTTATGACGGTTGAATTCACCGGTAGCCTGTTGCCAGATGAGCTTATGCGCCAGATCGTCGGGTACAGGCACTTTGGCTGCCTGCAACAATTTACCGTCAAGTTGCTGAAGTGACGATTTCAAAGCGGCTTTGTCGCTGTCGCCTTTAATGGCGGCCAGCATGTCTTTGTCTGTCGTATTGGGATCGGCATAAATACGACGGCGGAATTCTAAATCATCCATTATGGCGACCTCTCTGTTGTGCTGAATCACTCTCCAGCATGTCTCTGAGTTGATTACGGGCGCGGAATAAGCGCGTCATCACGGTATTTTTATTCAGCGACAGTTGCTCTGCGATTTCCTCACCGGAATAGCCGAAGATGAGCTGCAGGATCAATGGCTCCCGGTAGTCTGCAGGTAATCTGGCAATGAGTATCCGGAGTTCTTCTGTGTCATCCCCGTTTCCGGCATGAAATGCTTCGTCAGCCACCGGCACATCATCAATGTCCACCGTCTCAAGCTGTTTGCGTTCAAATCGTCTGGCATTCTCCCGCCTGACAATGGTGATAAGCCAGGACTTAGCTGACTTCTCATCCTTCAAACTGTCCAGTGAGCGCCATGCCCGCAGGAAGGTTTCCTGAACAATATCTTCAGCTACCGCCGGGTCGCGGGTGAGCCAGTGCGCATAGCGATAAATATCGCCATGAAATGCGTGAACCAGTGCTTCGTAACGTTGTTGTTTTTCTTTCATGACAGTTAAGACCTGTCGCATGTCAGAAAACTTTCAGTATGAGAGAATATTTTTAGCCTGGCAGGATAGAGAGAAGCAGGCAACCTTAAATGGTTGCCTGTTTAACGTGTTGGCTTTTTACAAAGATTGTTGCTGTTCAATCCAGCGGTTAATCTTTTCTTCCAGTACTGACAAGGGCACCGGTCCGTCTTTTAACACTTCATCGTGGAAGCCTGCATAGGTGAATTTATCCCCCAGCGCCTGTTGCGCCTTACTACGCAGTTCCATAATTTTCAGTTTGCCAATCATATACGCTGTGGCCTGGCCCGGCATGGCGATGTATCTCTCAATTGCTTTAACCACGTCAGGTTCAGGGTTGGGGGTGTTTTCCAGTAAGTACTGAATCGCTTCTTCCCGTGACCACTGTTTAGCATGCATGCCCGTGTCTACCACCAGACGGCATGCGCGCCATAGTTCCATAGCAAGGCGGCCGAAATCTGAATAGGGATCTTCATAAAAGCCCATATCTTTCGCCAGCTCTTCCGTATAAAGGCCCCAGCCCTCGGTATAGGCTGTAGCACTCAGGTACTTTTGAAATTCAGGAATACCATCAAGCTCCTGTGCAATAGCCCGCTGCATGTGGTGGCCCGGGATCCCTTCATGGTAGGCCAGTGCTTCCAGCTGATAGGTGGGCATGGCGTCCATGATGTAAAGGTTGGCGTAATAGGTACCGGGCCGGCTGCCATCCTGAGAAGGACTTTGATAAAACGCCTTACCGGCAGATTGTTCGCGGAAGAGTTCAACACGTTTTACTATCATGTCTGCTTTCGGAATTAAGCCGAAATAATCCGGCAGCGCTTTTCGCATTTCGTCAACTGCCTGCGTGGCCGCCTGCAAGTATTCTTCACGGCCCTCATCCGTGTCCGGGTAATAAAACTGAGGATCGGTGCGCATGAATTCGAAAAATTCCTGTAACGACCCGTCGAAACCGACCTTGTCTTTGATGGTTTCCATGGCCTTGTGGATACGTTCTACATTATCCAGCCCGATCTGATGTACTTCTTCAGCGTTAAGATCTGTCGTTGTGAACCAGGCGAGGCGGTTTGCATACCATTTGTCACCGTCGGGCAGGCGCCACACGCCGTCACCTTCCGGTGAAAGGGTTTTCTGGTGAGCGAAAGCGGCCATTATCGCTTCGTAAGCCGGTTTAACCGAGGTGACCAGAGCAGCTTTGCCTTCGCCCAGCAGGGTCTGTTTTTCAACATCATCAACGGGCAGCGCGTTTACCTTGTTCTGAAAATCTTCCCAAATGGTTGAAGGGGTCTCTGAAGTATCAAAAGGCGCGCCGGTAATGACATTTTTCGCGGCGGCAATCATCTGGTCGTAGGCCCATTTCGGAGGATACACGCCGGCTTTTTCCCGCAGTGTCATTTGCTCTATAACCTGATCGAAATATTCATCTACCTTATCCAGACGGGAAATGTAGGCTTTAGCGTCAGATACATCACTGACGCGATGAATATTGATCAAAAAACTTGGTACGCTGGTGTGCGCCGCACGGAACTGATGAACAACATAAGTATGGTGTCTGAATTCATCGTTAGCGAGGTCACGTTCTATGCCCATACGGTAAAGGCGTAAACTGAGCTTTTCCTGCTCAGTGAGCATTTCAGGGTTAAAGCTGTCCAGTTCTTCAAGACGATTTTTCTTAATGGCGATGGTCTGCTCTTTATGCTCTTCGCTCAGATCATTCCATTCGCCGTAATTCCATTTTTTCCCGAGCCGGCTTTGAAATTCCGGTGAGCGCTTCAAATCTTCTTCAAACGACCGTTCAAAAAACGCGTTCAAACGCTCAGATTCGCTTTGATTGGCTAGGGTGCCGGCTGGTGGCTCCGGTTGCGCTGGTGCAGCAGTTTCCGGTGCCGGTGAACAGGCCGTCAACGCTGCAACAAGCAGCGCCAGCGGCGTAAATTTAAATGATGAAAGTGTTTTCAAACTGAGTCTCCCGGTAAATATTGTGCTTGTACGGAAGACGCAGAGATCAGGATGACTGGCCTTCCGGATACAGAGGTGGCAGCGCTGAATTGCTCTGCTTCGTGTTCTGTTGCCTGATGGCCTGAATACTCTGTAACAGTGCCTTTCTATCCCATTGTTGTGGCTTATCGCTATATTGACTCGATAACATGGCATCAATTTGCGGTTGAAGACCGGATTTTCTGAGATAAATGTTTGCCGGCACGGCGGGACTATGTTGTTTGCCAGCCAGAAATGCCCACTGTCTGAGCGCTTTTTGTACTTCTCCCGGTGCACCGGACTGAATGACGTTTTGCAGCGAATTAAACGCCTGCTTTTCGTCATTGCCTGCAGAACCGCGCCCATCTGATGGCTTTTCAGCTTGCATCACCGGACGGCGTCTGAAGTAAATGACAGTAATAATCCAGCCGGCAAGCGTCACTATCCATAATGCAGAGACAATCCACAGCAGGGTATCGTTACTTTCTGCCGGTGCAGCTTGCGGCACCGTTCCTTGAGCACCTTGCGGTATCTCCGGCTGTGCAGCGGGGGCGGGCAGGGCTGTATTATCAGATTGCGCCTGAGTAAGCGGTGCAGGCTGAACCTGCGTTGCCGTTGCTGAAGCCGGCGCTACGGTAATTTTCTTCGCCGGTAACCGGGCGGTTTCCGTTTTACCGGTCAGCACATTAAACCAGGGCACAGTTACCTCAGGTAGAATGAAGTCGCCGGCCTGAGTGGGGATCATCGCAAGCGTCTCGACCCGCTGGGCGATGAGCGTATTGTTTTTGTTTACGGTAGCCGTACTGGCCTGGTCAGGGTAGAGCTTGAATCCGGGCGGATACATCTGAGGTAGTTCAGGTAACTGCTCTTCCACTACACCCATTGCTGTCAGGGTGATAGTGCGGGTAACCGGTTCACCTACAGTAAAAGACGATTGTTGCGGCCACTCTTCGTTCAGTGACACATATTCGCCGGGTAACCAGTGGTAATCAATATCAGCAGGCACGGGCTTGACGTGAATAGTAATATCCGGACCGAGGCGGTTGATTTGCTTCGTGCGGTTGAAGAAACCAAAGCGGGTATTCGGATCCTGAGCCAGAACTTCACCGGCGAATACTGGTCCCTTAATGGTAAATTCGCCTGAGCTTTGCGGCACAATTGCGAACGTACGCTCAATAACCTGATACCGCTTACCGTTCACAATATCAGAATATTGCTTGTCGTCACCTAACTGCTGAATTTGCGCATCCTGAAGTTCTGGTGCCTGCAGGCTTCCACGTTCAATATTGGACGCCAGATATAATTTGGCAGTGTAAAGTAACTGCTGGTGAAGATAGACCTCACTGGTGTCCACATCCGTCGTTAAATAATAATCTCTGGCGGGTTCATCCTGACCGGCTTGTACCGGAATCACGTTTACCGTCAAAGGTTTTGTTTGTTTTCCTTCTACAGTCAGCGCAGGGATCGTAAAGTTACCTTCACCACGGGGAAACAGAGTAGTCGTCCAGGTAACGGTTTCTTCTTTATCAAAGTTGATAATACGTGTTTGTGTGCTCACCGATGTGCGGCCAACCACAAAGTCTTTCAGTAAGGGGGAGCTGTCGAACGCTTCCCTGGCAGGATCACCCTGAGCGGTGACAGTTAATTGTATCGCTTCGTCCACCATCACCGGGTTTTTATCAATAGTAGCTTCAACCCGGGTGACGTCAGCCAGTGCCGGATGTGCCAGGCACAGAAAGAGAAAGATTGAAAAGAGAGATTGTTTCATTACCACTCGCTCCGGTTTGATGGCGGTCCCTGACGACGTCGTTGTTGTGCTTCAAGTTGCATTTTGCGTTTAAGCAGGAATGCAGGATCATCAGGGATTTTCTTCATCAAATTATCCAAACGTTGCATTTTTTCTTTTTCTTCGTCTGTCAGTTCGCCGGTCTGAGCCTGCGCTGACTGATTTTGTTGCTGTTGATCACCTTCTTCTGCCTGTGCAGGAGATTGAGACTCGCTATCTTCGTTTTCTTCTTCCTGTCCGTCAGCTTGTTCATTCTGTTGTTCCTGGCCGGGCGACTGAGACTCTTCATTGCGATTTTCGCTCTGCTGCTCCTCTCCTTCACCGCCTTGCTGTTGCTGGTCACCGGAAGACTGTGACTGCTCGTTCTGTTGCTGTTCGTCGCTGCCGTTATTCTCATCATTTTGACTCTGCTGGCCGTCCTGAGGCTGCTGGTTATCCCCGTTCTGATCCTGCTGGTCCTGATTTTGTTGCTGGTTTTGCTGTTCCTGCTGTTGCTTTTCCTGCTCCTGTTTCATTTGCTCAAGCAGGGCTTTATTGGCTTTCGCATCAGCATGCTCCGGATCCCGCTTTAATACTTCATCGTAACGGGCAATGGCGTCATCCAGCTTCCCCAGTTGCGCCAGCGCATTGCCCTGGTTGTACACGGCATCTGTACTGTCTGAGCGGGAAAATGCATCCAGTGCCTGCTCATAATTACCGGACTCATAAGCTGCTGCACCTTGCCATTCCGCAGATTTGAAGGTATCTGCAGCGGTATCAAAGTTGCCAGCGTCGTATTCCTTCGCTCCCTGCTGGTCGGCATTCAGAAACGGCGTTTCATACCAGGAAGTTACCGGCGTTTCTGCTTCCGGTTCCCCGTCTGTGACCGGCCCGCCGGCCTGTGCAAAGGCCGGTTGTGGCGTGGCAACAAGCAAAGGAACCAGTAATAGGGTGAGTACTACTCCGCGACGGAAAGCGTAAGCGGCAAAGGGTAAAATCAACAACAACAGCCAGGGGCCCGGCTCTGCCCACTGATCGCCATCCTGAGACGTTTGTTCTCCGGTTTCTTCTGCGTTGTTGTGCAGTAAATTCCGGCCTGTAATACGTTTAATATCACTGTCGCCAGCAGACAGCTTGCTGTATGCACCGCCCGACGCACTGGCGAGATTTTGCAGTTGCTGACCCCGTAGTTTAGGGATAACAATCTGACCGCGCTGATCTTTTAATAACTGCCCGTCAAGCTGGCGGATTGGCGCACCTTCTTCCGTGCCGATACCTAAAATATTGACTGTATAAGGCAACTCACTGATAAGAGAGCGCAGATCCTGAGCCTGTGGCAGGGTAATACCGTCGGTCAGCCAGTAAATATTCCCTTGCTGATAGCCGGCGTTTTGCAGCAAGTCTGCCGCTTCCTGAATGCCCCGGTAAGGATCACTGCCCGCGACAGGCATAATCTCGGGGCTTAAACCGGGTAACAGGGCAACCAGGTTGCCGGCATCCGCAGTCAGCGGACTGATAGTGAATGCATCACCGGCGTAGGCGACCAGTCCCGTTTCGCCTTCATCAATGCTGTTTATCAGATCAATGGCTTTATATTTTGCACGGGTTAATCTGTCCGGCGATACATCGGTTGCACGCATCGACAGCGACATATCAATGACCACAACATGGCCTTCCTGTACCTGAAATACAGGCTGGGGCAAACGCTCCCAAACCGGCCCTGCAAGGGCAACCACACAGACAAACCAGCACAAAGCAAGAAGACTGAGCGGAGCCTGTTTTCCTGCAACGGCTTTGCCGGCAATCAGATGCTGATAAAGATGAGATGGGATAACACTTTGCCAGCCTGACTGACTGCGGCGATATTGCCTGATAAGCAAGATCAGCAGACACAGGGGGAGCAGGGCGGCAAACCATTCCGGGCGGAGAAAATGAAAATCGTGAACAGGAAAATTCATGCTTGTCCTCCTGCGCGTGTACGGCCGCTTACCCGGTACCAGATATTTTTGAAGCAATAAAGCAGCGCCGGTAACACTGTTAACAGTAAGGCCAGCGATAACGGATAAAAGAACAGGGCAGTGCGGGGACGGAGTTTTCTTGCTTCCCCTTCGATGGGCTCAAGTTTGTCCAGCGTCTCATAAATACTGTTCAGTTCCTGTGCATTGCGGGCACGGAAATACTGACCACCGGTAGATTCCGCAAGATCGGTGAGCATATCTTCGTCCAGCTCCTGAGAAGGGTTGACCTGACGGCTGCCAAAAAAGCTGCGGATGAGCATTTTATCTGCCCCGACGCCGATTGTATAAACCGTCGCGCCGCTCTCAATTGCCAGTTCTTTAGCCTGCTCCGGAGTGATATTTCCTGCCGTATTCTGACCGTCGGTCAGCAGAATCACCACTTTGTTGGAGTCTTCACGTTTTTTAAAACGTTTTACCGCAAGACCTATCGCATCGCCGATAGCCGTTTGCTCCCCGACCAGACCAATGACAGATTCATCCAGCAGGGTAGCAACGGTCTGACGGTCGTAGGTAAGCGGTGCCTGAAGGTAAGCGGTGTCTGCAAACAGAATTAAACCGAGACGGTCGCCGACACGGCGTTCAATAAAATCGTGGAGGACAGATTTTATCATGACCAGGCGGTTAACCTGACGGCCGTTAACTTCCATATCATCAATTTTCATACTGCCGGACAAGTCCACCGCGAGCATTAATTCCCGGCCTTCATTGGGGATACTCACCGGTTCGCCCAGCCATTGGGGGCGGGCAGCGGCGCAGACCAGTAAGGTCCAGCTTAAGACAGCAATGAGCGTCAGCCACCGGGAGCGGCCGGGTTTATTCACAGCGCTTTCGCTACCCGGAATTAATGCGGGCACTTTCAGTGCCGCGCCCTGAGAACGTGGCTGTGCCGGAAGCAACATAAATAATAAAGGTAACGGAAGGGCGAACCATGCCCACCACCATGCAAATTCAAACATTGCGGGCTGACTCCTTTACAGAACTGCGTAAAGAAAAGGTATAAATACGCGCTTTTCGCACCCATAACAGGGCAGCGGATTTCATCGCTTCTGCCTGTTCCGGTGTGACGCCTTGCGGACGGTACATGTTACTGTTCGCCGGTGAAAATCCTGCGGTAAATGATGCGCGTTCTTTTTCGGGCAGGGCTGTCGTTAAGTAGTGCTGCCATTGTTCTCCCGACCTGGATGAAGCCATTGCCTTTTCATCATAGTGACGGCTGACCCGCTTCAGGATGGCATTGATATTTGCCGGGGCTGTACTCACTTGCGTATCTGTGCTGGCAAGTAAGGTGAGGGCTTCCCGTTTCGCACCGGTAAACCTGTGATGTTTCCGCCAGACGATGACGGCACTGATAAGAATAATAAGTACAACAGCAATCAGCGCCCACCAACCCCAGGCAAGCGGCCACGCGCTGACGTCAGCCGGTGTGTGAATGGCTTTTAACTGATCTAACGGATTTTGTCCGGCAGGAGGTGTCATCGTGGCTGCCCCCCCAGCATTTCAAGCTGTTGCTCCAGCGGTAAACCGGCGGAAACCTGGCTGAATTTAATCATTTTCGACTGGAAGAAGCTTTCAATACCCGTTTTTACTTCACCCCGCCACTGACTGTATTTTTTACTCAGGGACTTATCGCCCAGCAGCCAGCTTTGTTCATCTGCGCCATTGGTCACGCTGACCTGTTGAGATACCGCTACGTCGGGCAGATGGGTATCCATAGGATCGCCCACGCGGATAGCATGTACGTCGCAATGTCTGGCGAGATGACTGAGGGGCTGTTCTGCGCCTTGCTGCAGGTTTTCAAAATCGGAAATTAAGTAAACCAGACTGCCCGGCCTGGCTAACCGGCGTAACCTGAGGCAGGCATCTGAAAATGCCTGTGACGTCTGCGCGTCTTTTTGAGCGACCCCTTGCTGCACGCGGATCAATTCGTGACACAGAGATAACACAGCACGCTGACGGGAAAGCGGCTTACACTCCCGGTGCATGGTGTCGTTAAAAATAAATGCACCGACTTTATCGCCCCGTGCGGCGGCAGACCAGCTCAGCAGGGCGGCGATATGGGCAGCCTGAACAGATTTCAGCAGCAACTGACTACCAAACTGCATGCCGGCGGTTAAATCGCATAAAATAAATACCGGCCGTTCCCGCTCTTCACGGTATATTTTCGTGTGGGTTTTGCCGGTGCGGGCGGTGACCCGCCAGTCGATTGCACGGATATCGTCGCCCGGCTGGTAATGCCTGGCTTCATCAAACTCCATGCCTCTGCCTTTGTGCCGGCTCAGGTAACCACCGGACATCAGCGCCCTGGGCGGTGTAGCCGGTTTCAGATTTAGCAGTTTGGTTAGTTGCTGGTAACGGATCAACTCACTCAGCGACAGATTTACCCCGTCGCTTTTCAGTGCCGCCAGCGTATCATGTACAGCGTTCATCAGCTTAAGGTACTGCCACCAGGTTTATAATGTTGTCCAGTACCTGATCCACGGTAATGCCTTCCGCTTCGGCTTCGTAGGACAAAATAATCCGGTGACGTAACACATTATGTGCCACAGCCTGAATGTCATCCGGCCCGACGAAATCACGTCCGGCCAGCCAGGCGTGGGCACGGGCACAGCGGTCAAGGGCAATGGTGGCCCTCGGGCTTACACCAAATTCTATCCAGTTCGCCATTTTTGCATCAAACGCTTCAGGCGTCCGGGTTGCCATAACGATCTGAACCAGGTATTGCTCCAGTTCCGGTGCCATATGTAAAGACAAAGCAGCATTTCTGGCAGTGAATATATCCTGCTGACTCAGAGAAGGTGGTGCAACGGTGGCTTTTTTCAGCTCTTCATCGCGGGTAAGGCGCAGAATCGACAGCTCAGTGTCAGCGCCCGGGTAATCAATACTCACGTGCATCAGGAAGCGGTCAAGTTGAGCTTCCGGCAACGGGTAGGTCCCTTCCTGCTCAAGGGGGTTTTGCGTAGCCATGACAAGGAACAGAGGCGGTAAAGCATAAGTTTTATTCCCCACTGTAATTTGACGTTCAGCCATGGCTTCTAACAGCGCAGACTGCACTTTGGCAGGCGCCCGGTTAATTTCGTCAGCCAGTACCAGGTTATGGAAAAGGGGGCCCTGCTGAAATACAAACTCACCGGTCTCAGGACGATAAATGTCTGTCCCGGTTAAATCTGCCGGTAACAGATCAGGGGTAAACTGAACACGGTGGAAGTCGCCGTCAATACCATGAGCAAGTGCATTAATCGCCCGGGTTTTTGCCAGCCCCGGCGGGCCTTCAACCAGCATATGTCCATCGGCTAAAAGCGCAATCAACAGGCTTTTCGTCAGTTCACTCTGACCAATAATCTGGGAGTCTAAATAAGTATGAAGTTGTTGAAACTGCTCTGCAGACATAGTGATTTAATCCACTTTTATTTTTTGAAACCAGCGCACATTTACGTTGACCGGCTAACTGATCACTCAGTCGTACCTGTGTTCTGTGCAACCTTGCAAATGAACCGTCAGGGCAGACAACGCAATGCAATCTTTTACATAGCCGGATGAGTACCTATACATAATAAGGCCCGAATCCTGCGCTTCAAGCCACCGGCGTAAATTTATTGTATAGCCGTTAATGGGCTTTGTGATGTTCTTAAACTACATTAGTTTCAGGCTCTTGGATAAGCAGGCAATTTTTCAGGATGAACTGCCTGCAGGGGAAATTTGCTATTTTGTTCATTGTTTGTAAAAATCTAACTCTTTACAGGTCTGACCACTTAGGGTCATTTAATGCAGGTGCAACATGACAGTTAAACAATCAGTCACAACCCGTAACGGTGACAGAATCGCGATAGTCGCAGGATTACGTACGCCTTTCGCGAAAATGGCGACGTATTTCCACGGTGTGCCCGCCGTTGATCTGGGCAAGATGGTGGTCAATGAACTGCTCATCCGTAATGGCGTATCACCGGAGCTGGTGGACCAGGTGGTGTACGGACAAGTTGTGCAAATGCCGGAAGCGCCCAACATTGCCCGCGAGATCGTTCTGGGTACTGGCATGAATGTGCATACTGACGCTTACAGTGTGTCCCGTGCATGCGCTACCAGCTTTCAAAGCACGGTTAACATTGCAGAGAGCATGATGGCCGGTACCGTAGAAGTTGGTATTGCCGGCGGTGCCGATTCAACATCTGTATCGCCAATTGGTGTGTCGAAAAAATTTGCCCGTGCACTGGTGGATCTGCAAAAAGCAAAGACAGTCGGTCAGAAGTGGGCCATTATTAAAAAGCTGGGATTGAAAGATTTAATGCCTGTCCCGCCCGCAGTTGCAGAATATTCCACAGGCTTGTCCATGGGACAGACAGCGGAGCAGATGGCCAAGACTCATGGTATCTCACGACAGTCTCAGGATGAGTTGGCTCACCGTTCTCATTCTCTGGCGGCTGCAAGCTGGAATGAAGGTAAGCTGGACAACGAGGTAATGACTGCCTATGCAGAGCCGTTCAAAGGCGCGCTGGGTAAAGATAATAACGTTCGTTTTGACTCAAAGGTGGAAGGCTACGCCAAACTGCGCCCTGTATTTGATAAGAAATACGGCTCCGTTACGGCCGCTAACGCAACGCCGCTGACCGATGGTGCATCTGCAGTACTGATGATGACGGAAAGCAAAGCCAAAGCATTAGGCTACACCCCGTTAGGTTACATCCGCAGCTACGCCTTCGCAGCTATTGATGTGTGGGAAGACATGCTGATGGGACCATCTTATGCCACGCCAATGGCGCTGGACAGAGCCGGTATGTCGCTTAACGACCTTACACTGATTGAAATGCACGAGGCATTTGCAGCCCAGACACTGGCCAACGTGAAAATGTTTGCCAGCGACAAATTCGCTAAAGAAAAACTGGGTCGTGATAAAGCTACCGGTGAAATCGACATGGACAAATTTAACGTGATGGGCAGCTCTATCGCCTATGGTCACCCCTTTGCTGCTACCGGCACCCGGATGATCACCCAGATGCTGAATGAGTTACAGCGCCGTGGCGGCGGAAGCGGATTGCTGACAGCATGTGCTGCCGGTGGCTTAGGCGCAGCCATGATTGTGGAGACAGAATAATGAGCGAACAGGAAAATCAGGACGTGGTTATGAGTGATTCATCTGCCAAAGCATTTACCCTCACAAGACAGGACAATGGTGTTGCCATTCTGACGATGGATGTCCCGGGCGAGTCAATGAATACGCTGAAAGCGGCTTTCGGAGACGAGATTTCTGCGGTCCTTGATGAAATAGAGAGCGACAGCAGCATTAAAGGTGTTGTGCTGACAAGCGGAAAGCCTTCTTCTTTCGTTGCGGGGGCTGACATCACTATGCTTGCAGCCTGTGAAACCGAGGCTGATGCCAGGGCGCTGGCGGCCGGTGGTCAGGATGTGTTTGATCGTATTGAGAATATGAAAGCCACCTTTGTTGCCGCTATTCATGGCCCTGCCCTGGGGGGGGGTCTGGAGCTGGCGCTGGCTTGCCATTACCGTATTTGTACGGATTCACCAAAGACACAGTTGGGCTTGCCAGAAGTTCAGTTAGGCTTGCTGCCCGGCAGTGGCGGAACCCAGCGGTTACCGCGCCTGATTGGTGTACAGCAGGCAATGAAGATGATGCTCACCGGCGCTCCGGTGCGTGCTAAGCAGGCGAAGAAATACGGTATTGTTGATGACATGGTGCCGCAAAGTGTATTGCTTGATGTGGCTGAACAATTTGCGCTTAAAGCAAAGCCACACCGTGATGCCCCGCAAAAAGGCCTGGTGAATAAAGCCCTGGAGCAAAATCGTTTCGGCCGTAATTTTTTGTTTAAGAAAGCCAGAGAGCAGACTTTTGCGAAAACAAAAGGTAACTATCCGGCACCGGCGATGATCATTGATGTTATTGAAACCGGTCTGAATGACGGCATGAAAGCAGGGCTTAATGCAGAAGCTGATGCCTTCGGTAAGCTGGTGATGACACCGGAGTCTTTCCAGTTACGTCAAATTTTCTTTGCCACTACAGAGATGAAGAAAGAACATGGCGTGGAAGGCGTAAAGCCTGCCAAAGTGCATAAAACCGGTGTACTCGGCGGTGGCCTGATGGGCGGTGGTATTGCTTATGTAACGGCAACCAAAGCCGGTGTCCCTGCACGGATCAAAGATGTTCGTGAGGAAGGTATCGCCAATGCGATGAAATACAGCTACGACATTCTTAACAAGAAAGTGAAAAAGCGCTTCATGCTGAAAAGTGAGATGCAAAAACAGCTTTCCTTACTTACCGGCAGTCTTGATTACCGTGGTTTTCAGGACGCTGATATTGTGATTGAAGCGGTATTTGAAGATCTCACTCTGAAGCAACAGATGGTGGCTGATGTTGAAGCCAACTGCAAAGCTGAAACGATTTTCGCTTCAAATACATCCTCCATTCCGATCACCGACATTGCTGCTAAGGCACAACGGCCGGAGAATGTTATTGGCCTGCATTACTTCTCTCCGGTAGACAAAATGCCGCTGGCGGAAGTTATCGCTCATGACAAAACGTCAGACGAGACTATTTCAACCACCGTAGAGTTTGCCCGTAAGCAGGGGAAAACCCCGGTAGTGGTGAAGGACGGGGCAGGGTTCTATGTGAACCGTATTCTTGCTCCTTATATGAACGAAGCGGCCTGTTTACTGCTGGCTGGTGAGCCGGTGGAGTATATCGATAAGTCACTGGTGAAGTTTGGCTTTCCTGTGGGGCCGGTTAAGTTACTGGACGAAGTCGGTATTGATGTCGGGACCAAGATTATTCCGTTTCTGGTTGAACAGTTTGGCAGCCGCTTCGAAGCGCCTGCGGCATTTGACAAAGTGCTGGCTGATGACCGGAAAGGGAAAAAGAATGGCAAGGGCTTTTATCTGTATGAAGGTAAGAAACCCGGTAAGGAAGTGGATGAATCCATTTACGCCGTGCTTGGTGTGACCCCGTCGAAGAAACTCAGCGAAAGGGCCATCGCGGAACGCTGTGTTCTGATGATGCTGAATGAAGCTGCACGTTGTCTGGACGAAGGTGTGATACGCAGTGCCCGCGACGGCGATATCGGGGCAATCTTTGGTATCGGCTTTCCGCCATTCCTTGGAGGTCCGTTCCGCTACATGGACACATTAGGACTGGATACCGTAGTCAACAAGCTGACACAACTGGCGGGTAGTGTTGATCCGAAATTCACCCCGGCTGAATGTTTACAGGAAATGGCAAAAGAAAATAAAACGTTCTATTGATGTTTTTGTAATGTTAAAAGGTCGGGCTTTGCCCGACTTTTTTGTTTTAGGCGGTGTTTTAACTGGCTTTCGAGGTAAAAATAAGTACACTGCAACCGGTTTGGTTATTTTGTAGTCAATTTTTTGGCATAGTTAATCAAGAGGTTATTTTTCCAATGATGGTTTTTCTGGCTTTAATGGTGTTTGGGTGTTGTGCTGCGGGATATTACGTTGCAGCAATGAAAGCCGGAATGAATGCGAAACGCTGGGCTGTAGGTGGTTTATTACTGGGTCCGGCACTTTTCCCGCTGTTTAATATGAAGCGGTACTTACTGTGGCGTGAAATTGCAGGGTATCGCGGGCCAGTGTTTGCCGCTTAGCCTTAAATGGCTCAATATCGCCTTCCGTGGCGGATTTCAGGCATAAAAAAAGTCAGACTGTTCTGACTTTTTTTGTGTTAAGACCAAAATTAGTCTAAATCACAAGCATTCAAGTGCTGACAAGGTTTCATCTTCTGAAACTGCGTAGTGGCTTCCTGTTGTTTCTCAACAGGCTTGGCGCCTTCTTCTACAGTGACAGGTGCAGTTGTGGAAAGTGCTAGTGCTACAGCGGCTGCTTTTAACATTATAAATATCCTCTGATTTTTTATTTGAACAAACAACACCGTTCTCGCCGGTGCACCAGAGATATAGCTATATGTGTGCCAACCTAAACCTTTAGTAGTATGAAAGTTTTAAAACTCTTATTTTTCAGTAAGTTAAAAGTTTTGTATTTTAAACTGAATTTTAATGGTGCCAGAAAAAAAGATTTGCAATAAATTAAGATGTGTACTACGCCTTATTTTTGACGCAGGGGGGATCAGTAAGAATTCTGACCGATGAGGTTGTAAAGCTTTTGATTTTCCTGAAGTAATTTCTCAAATCGCTCAGCATTCAGTGGTTTTGAGTACAAATAACCCTGTAACATTTCACATTCGTAGCGACGTAAAATCGTCAGTTGTTTTTCCTGTTCCACACCTTCAGCGACCACTTTTAGCCCCAGATTATGGGCAATATTGATGATAGCGGCAGCCATATGCCGGTCTGTGCTGCTTTCTGCAATGTCGTCAATGAACGCTTTATCGATTTTCAGTGTATTCAGCGGAAAGCGCTTAAGATACGCTAATGAAGAATAACCTGTTCCGAAGTCATCCAGTGCCAGGTGAATGCCCCGGTCCCGCAGACGCTTCATCATTTCCAGACCCTGGTCCGGATTCTCCATCAGCGTGCCTTCGGTAATTTCACACTCCAGATGGAGCGGGGATAACCCTACTTCCTTCAGGATTTGTTCAATCCGGTCGTCCAGGTTTGGCAACTCAAACTGCTTGGCAGAAATATTTACCGCTACACGGCCGGAGAACAAGCCGGCGTTAACCCAGCGTTTGGTATCTGCACAGGCCTTACGCAGTACCTGTTCACCAATTTCGACTATTTGTCCGGTTTGTTCTGCCAGCGGAATGAACTGACCCGGGCTAACTATGCCTTTTTGCGGGTGTTCAAAACGCACAAGGGCTTCCATACTCACCAGCTTACCCGAGGCAATATCAACTTTAGGCTGGTAATAAACCGTGAACAGATCGTCTTTAATGCCCTGGCGGATGAGGTTTTCTATCTGCAACTGGCGCACCGCGTTCTGGTTCATTTCACCGCTGAAGAACTTATACGTATTACCACCATTGTTCTTCGCAAAGTACATGGCGGTATCTGCGTTTTTCAGCATTTCCTGCGGTGTTTTACCGTCATCAGGATAAAAAGCGATACCGATACTGGCACCGAGTACAAATTCCTGTTTATTTATAATGAAAGGCCGTGACAGGTTATCCAGAATGTCCTGTGCATAATGGGTAATAGTGTGGATGTCTGCCTGGTCTTCCATCAGAACACTGAATTCATCACCGCCAAGGCGGTAACAGGTTGCCGTAGTGCCGGTAATACGCTGTAAGCGCTTGGCGATTTGCTTAATCAGCACGTCGCCGGTCTGGTGGCCAAGGGAATCATTAATCTTCTTAAAGTTGTCCATGTCCAGACAGAGCAGGGTATGAGACGCTGCTTTACGGACCAGGTTTTGATGACTGGCCTGGAAGAAAGAGCGGTTAGGGAGTTCTGTCAGCGGGTCGGTATTCGCCAGCTTCAGTAATTCTTTTTCTGTGCTTTTACGGGATGTGATGTCAGAGAATACACCCACAAAATGACTGATACGGCCATCGTCATCATGTACGGCATCGATATTCAGTTCCATTTCGTAGCGCTCACCGTTCACCCGGGCTGATTCGACCTCGCCAAACCAGTTACCTTTAGTGCGCAATGTTTTCTTAATTTCTTCGGTAAAGGCATCCGGATACTGGTTAAAGTACATGTACGAAGCCAGTGCCTGATCACGGCTTTCTCCGGTATAACCGCAATAGGCGTTATTGACCGAGATGTAGCGGAAATTAGTGTCGGTAATGAATACCCCTTCGGAGATATTTTCAATAGACCGTTTGAACAGGTTTAACTGTTCTTCAGCTTCTTTCAGATGATGAATGTTTTTCAGTGTACCTGTCATCCGCATGGGTTGCTGATTATGATCACGCTGCACCACCTTGCCGCGGTCGAGTACCCAAATCCACGAGTTAGAAAACGTTTTTGCGCGGTAAGCCAGTTCGTAAAATTCTGATTTACCTTCCAGATGGGCTTTCAAAGCTTCCTGAACACGCATGACGTCATTAGGATGAATATTGGCATCATAGGCACTGGATGTGCGGATGTTGTCCTGAGGGAAATCCAGTGTGCCCCATGTGTTGGCACGGTAAACCTGACCACGGTAAACGTCCCAGTCCCAGAGTTCATCGCCGGAGCTCCACAGGGTAAGTTTCAAACGTTCTTCCGACTCTTGTATAGCCCGCTGACCCTGCTTGCGTAACTGGTACTGGCGCAGAATGTAAAAGAGTACCGAAAGTGCTATAAAGGCGTAGAACACCAGTGCTGCACTGTGTAACCAGAAAGGCCGGCCAACAGATAATCTAAAGCTGGTGCTCTCAGACCAGGTTTTATCCCCTTCCTTGGCCTGCACTTCAAAGACATAACTGCCGAAAGGCACGTTATTAAATTGTGCCAGTCTGCTGGTATCAGCCGGGAACCAGTCATCTACATTCCCTGTCATACGATAGCGA
The DNA here is from genome assembly GCF_040148705.1 of Alteromonas sp. NFXS44. Lineage (NCBI taxonomy): Bacteria > Pseudomonadati > Pseudomonadota > Gammaproteobacteria > Alteromonadales > Alteromonadaceae > Alteromonas > Alteromonas sp. NFXS44. Next base: position 453,770 of record NZ_JAGDEA010000005.1, read on the forward strand.
TACACCACATCTTCAGGAGTGACCGGATTAATCAAACCAAAAGTGATACTAAAACGGGATTGCTCGTAATCCAGAGAATACTCAGACTTCTCTAAAATGCTGGTATCAGTCGATTTTGTTTCATCATCAAAATCACTAATTGAAGATGAGCCAAAAATTTTGAGATCAAAAAGATGCGGGGGACGTGTTTGAGAAGTCTGAACTAAATCTTTTTCGATAAACGTTTTAGTTAGAATATTAAACCCTTTTGAACCGGCAAAAACCAGTGCTTCATCAGAAGTCAGCAGAGATGCCTTTTCACTGAATTCATTATATCCCAAGGCCTCTCTTGAAATATTTTCTTTGGACTCAAGAGTGAAAAGATCTACCCGCGTTATACCCAACCGGTTGGTATACCACACGGAGCTGTCACGACCCTGAGCAGAAAAGGTCACTCCTGCATCCTGCACAACTTGCTGGCGGTCTTCAATCTCGAGACTATGGGCATTTATTTTAATAACACCGTCGTAAAAAGTGGTGACCCAGTAGAAATTTCGCCAGTAGTAAACGTTCATTGCTCTGAAGCTACTATTAGACGGGTCTTCAATGACTCTGACGACCTCACCGGCAACGGGGTCGAAGACCAGTATTTTATCGGGTGAAGATACCCAAAGTCTCTGCTCACTGTCCGTGAATATTGGAACAACGACAGTGTCACTTTGTGTAATTTGGTGTTCTGTAGAAAGAGCTTCCAATTCACTGATACTTTCTGCTTCACCTATCATTGAACTGGGTATAGAGGTTAATTTACCATTATTTAAACTTAGCCAGACGTATTTACCATCAAAATACAGACTTTCCACTACCTGGTTTTTGAAAAGTGTTGTAATTAAATTAAACTTTCCATTTTGATGTTCGTAAATTAACAGGCCGCTAGTACTTGCAATCCAAAAGTAGCCATTGTCATCAATAATTAAATCCCAAAGGTTACTTTTTAAATTTTCGATAAAGTAGTCGATTGTTCCAAGATCCCGGTCAAACTTCCCCAATCCTTCATTTTGCGTGACAAACCATAGATCACCATTCGCATCTTCATCGATGGCCCAGATGGTTGACGAGATGGAAGCTTTCTGAAATTCTTTTCTGTTTTCAAACGTGCGGACAGCACTGAGTTTAGGCTGGTATCTGAACAAACCGGAATAGGTGCCTACCCACACACTGCCATTGCTGTCTGCCTGAATAGAAAAAATAATTTTCTGAGTTAAACCGGTAAGTTCTGCGCTTTTCTGGCCTGCTGCGATGAATTGTCTTTTCCTGAGGTCGTAGATAGCCAGTCCTTTGAATGTGCCTATCCAGACGATGTCTCCGACCTGTGTCAGTGTGGACGTGGTAGATAATTTAACTGGCTGGTTGTCTTCTGAACTGCCCAAATAAGAGATTTCCCCGTTATTGGCAATCCTTGTAATTCCGTCCCCCGTCGCCAGCCAGTATTCCCCGTCGATAACCTTAATGTCATGCACACGGTTTTGAGCGACTGAATAACCATAAGGATTCACCTTTGAAAGCGGGAATATCTGATCACTGTTTTTATTCAGGATGAAAGCACCGTGATTTCTTGTTCCTATCCATAAACGGTGTGCTTCATTATAAATAACCAGCATATCGTCGGGTAACTTTGTGCCACGAAAAGCCGGGATCAATACCTTACCATCGGGTTGCAGGCGATAAATTTCGTCATAGGTACTGACAAGCAAGCGACCGTTTTCGTCTGCTATTATTTTTCTGATGTATTTAGATTTTGACGTATTGGCTTCAAAAACGATGACTGTAAAGTCGTCAGTTTGAGCATTGTATTTCGCCAGGCCCTGGTCCGTGCCTACCCAAAGCGTGCCGTTATCGTCGATAAACAGATCGTTTATCCATGTCGAAGGCAGAGAGCGGGGATTTGAAGTCTGAGGGTGATACTGTTTAGCACCTTCTGAATAACCGGTATAACGGTGCAGGCCGGTGAGTGTGGCAATCCACAAGCTTCCGTTTTTGTCTTCAACAATATCCAAAATACTATGGTCTGAAATACCATCTTTTTGCGAGATATTCTGGAAGTAGATGTCTGTGATTGATACAGCCTTACTCTCCGCACAGAGTAGATACCCCGGCAGCAGAATGCAGCTGACAAAAATCCAGATTAAGGTTGAGCGCACCAATACACCTTTGGCCGTATTATTTTATCGTTTTAATTACGTTTATTATCGGCAGCATCCATTCAAACCGAAGGTTCAATATGCCGAAATCAGCCAATATCTACAAGTTTTTTTCCGGATAGGGGACAGAGGAGGTTAATTCTTGTCCACTTTAAAGTTTACACCTTATTTATCGTGAAAAATCAGTCAAAATAAGGTGTTTGCTTTTTAAACGATGACAGGTCGCTGAGCAATCTGTCCTGAGGCACGTCGATACCTTTGAATTTACCGGGTGCAAACAATACCAGTTCGCCGAACAGGCTTCGTTTGGCCAGCGCGTTGGCGTAGTCCTGTATATCGGTAAAAGACAGTCTGCAAATCAGGTCGGCAAGTTTGCTGTTTCTGTCAAAACCATGATCCTGAATGCCAAGGCTTACCCACAGTCTCTGTGACTTCATCGACAGTGATAAATCACGCTCTTCCATCTGTTTTAGCAGATTCTTTTGAATGGTTGACCAGTAGAACCGGTAAAAATCGATTTCATTTAGTTGCTCAAACAGAAATGAGGTCATCTCTTTAAGCAAAACTTCCGGTTCGTGAGACGGACTTTGAATGTAGAAAGCCATACCCGGATGCTGGTTATGAGGCACATAGCCGGTGCCAACCACGTACCCGAGTTGCTTTTCTGTTCTGAGTACATTGAAAAACGGGGCGGCGAGCATTTGTTCCAGCACCATACACATGGCGGTGTCTTTCAGGCTGTTACCGGGCGCCTGCAGATAAAGCACTACTGCCGCGTCATCGTGTTCACATATGACTTCGTGATAGAGGGCTTCGCCAACAGGTAATTGGGTCACAGCGCGGGACAATGGCTGACAACCTGCGCCGGGACAGGCACCTTTTAAATGTTCTGCAAAGGTAGAGGCTTCTTCTGCCGGCCAGTTGCCATGCATAAAGCTCTCGACAAAATATTTATCCAGCGCCTGCCGGCAAATGTCTGTCATATTTTCGAAAGAACATTCACGGACTGCCTTCAAAAGCTCCACCGGCGCCTGTGTATTGCGCTGAACAATTACGCTGAGCCGTGAAAACAACCGGTTGGTAGGCTTATTCATCAGGGCATTTTCAAGTGTCTGAATTTGCATGGCTTTCAGACGCTCAAACTGGGATGCTTCAGGCATAAATTGATGGATAGTTTCCAGCAGCTGACCAGCCAGCTTGACCTGATGATTTGAAAACCCCCGGGTATGGAGGGTAAAACCAGCCTGATGCCCGTAAATCCGGTAATGCAGGCCAGCAATTTCTGCGCGGTAATATTTCGCCTGCAAATGGTCATTCAGCGCTGCGAGCCAGATACGTTTTGCCGCTACTGCAATCAGGTTGTCAGTAAATGCAGGTGCATCGAAAGAGATATAAATATCGCCTTTCGGGCTGTGGAACTGGTTGTCCTGCGCATACCAGAATGCGAAATGTTCTTCTCTGACCAACGCTCTTGGCAGTAAATAATCATCGCCCGGAATAGTAAGGTGATAATCATCACCCAGATAAGGATTGGGCGGAGGTAACTGTAAACCGTCGTAAGCTTCCGGCTCTGCCAGCTTGTGCAATAAGTCCTCAGGCAAAGGGCGTATCTGATAGCGGGCGTTATAGTGCCGGCAAACCGAATCTGTGGGAAGGTCCGGAGCAATCATTTTTACCCGCATTGTATGGGGGGTAAAAAAGGACAGCGCGTGTTCCAGCTTCTGCTTGTCAAAGCTGTCGATAATGATTCTGAAGAGTTTTATTTCTTCGCTGTCAAAGGTGAACAGATGCTGGGAGTATTCGCAAACAATACTTTGCAGCTTGGGATTCTCTTCATACTGATAAGCCAGAGCGCCGAGATGCGCTTTTTCCTGATACCGCCACTTCTCATCAATGCTGTTTTTAATGAGTCTGACGAATGCGAATAAGGCTTCCAGTATGCTGTCTCTGTTATTCAGACCTTCTTCGGTTAACTGAAAGCTGACATTGAAATCTTTAAAGTCATCGCCTTCAATCCCGCTGCCTGCTATCAGATTGGTAACCCAGTTTTTGGCCTTCAGACAGCCCAGTAAGCTGCCTTCACCCTCATCGCCGATGAGATGACTTAAATAGTTAAGCGGCTTGGTGCGGTAATCCAGATGGAGTCCGGGCAGAGCAAAGGTGACAATCATCCGCCGCGCGGTTTGCAACGGAATGATATTAATATCTACGGCAAGTTGTTCTTCATTATACAGTGGCGGCCATTCTTTCGGCGCTTCTTCGCCCTGACGGAATGCGCTGAAGCTCTGCTGTGTCAGTTCCAGCACATTTTCCGGATCTTCACTGGTAAAAATGGCCAGGCACATGTTGCTGGCAGTGTAGTACTGACAATGATAATCGTGTAACGCTTTATGCAATTCATCTTCCGGCAAAGAGCGGAAAATATTGGCATTGCCTACAGAAAATTTACTGAAGGGATGTGCCGGATTCGCGGTTTCTTTGTGGATTTGATAAAGACGGCGCAAATCATCTTTACGTTTAAATTGAAATTCCGCCTCGATAGCGTTGATTTCTTTATCCAGAGTCTCTTTGTCTAACAAAGGAAGTCTGAGCATATCTGCAAAAGCGGGAAGAATGCGTTTGAGCTCCGCACTTCTGCAATGAAAATGGTAATTAGCAAACTCAGTACCCGTCCAGGCATTAATACTGCCGCCTGCACTGTCCACCATATCGTTAATACTGTTGGGCTTGGGCAAGTGGCGACTGCCCAGAAACATCATGTGCTCGAGGAGGTGAGATAAACCTTCACACTGTTCGGGATCATAAAAATGGCCGGCACGGACAGACATGGAAGCATAGGTGGAGGGTGTCAGTTCATGCTGATAAATCATGACCCGCAGGCCATTTGGAAGCGTATGGAAAGTGGCTTTTTCCAGATTCAGTGGTGTTGTCAAAATGCTCTCTTTATTTATGTTTTTTACTGCATTTCTTAAAAGGTATCTTTCCGGCGCTTGCGCTTCCTGAATTGATTACACGTCCGTATCACCTAAAGTCTTACATATTTATACTAGGCTAGTCTTTTCCGGTCTGCTATGGTTACAGTGTAGTCTTTCATCATATTCATTAAACTATGCCACGTCAAAATTCCAACGCCGACATTTTATTGTTTATCATGCGCCACGGTGAGGCGGAATCATTACGGGTTGATGACAAAAGCCGGCAACTTACCGATTATGGAAGGGCTCAGGCATCAGTCAGTGCTAACTGGCTTATTGATAACTACTGCCCGGACCGGCAAATAGATCTGGCTCTGATCAGTCCTTACCGTCGTGCTCGTCAAACATTTGACATGGTCAGTCTGGACATCAGTGCTAATAAAACGGAGTTGTGTGAAGACATTATTCCGGAAGGCAATCCTAAGCTCGCACACGACTATGTAGACACCCTGTTTACCGCCACGCAGAGCAGAAGTCAGCCTGTGGAACGTATGCTGCTGGTCAGTCACATGCCCTTTGTCAGCTACTTTCTTGATGAGGTGTGTGTCATACCCAGTAACAGCCTGTTTGCCACCGCTTCAGTTGCTGTCGTCCGCTATAATGTGCAGAAACAGCATGGCGAACTGCTCGCACATTTCCAGGGATAACCCTAAGCCAAAGATTCTTAAGGCTTTCTCAATAAAATCAAAAAAATGCTTCAGAAGTTGGTTTATTAACCGATAAACAGGTTAGTGAGAGTAACCAGCTGCGCAGGGCAGTATTCCTAATGACGACCAAATCTATTCCGGATTTACTCCGTCGATCTCTGGAGAGTCATATGGCGGAAGCCGATCTCAGAGATGATGAGGAGCTAAAAGATATCCTAGGCAAACTGAATGTGTTGTCGGGTAAAGTTGCTGCGGCAAAAGCGCAGGTACTGGCCCGCAGAGCGCAGGCCAAAGAGAAATCAGAGTAAATTAAATATCTGAAGCGTTATCCCGCGGCTCAGTGAAGTATTCGGGAAGGATACGCACGGTTTTCACCATATTGTCTTTTATATCCACGATCTCCATAGGATAACCGGCGAGACGCACACTGACCTGATTTTCCGGAATTTCTTCCAGATACTCCAGAATGAGACCGTTAAGGGTTTTCGGGCCGTCAACAGGCAACTTCCAGTCCATTTCCTTGTTTAAATCACGCACGTTGGCACTGCCATCTACCAGCACACTGCCATCCTGCTGAATATTCGCTTCCTTACTGTGATCCGGCACCATGGACGTGGTGAAGTCACCGATGATCTCTTCAAGAATATCTTCCAGCGTGACCAGACCCATAATATCGCCGTACTCATCGACCACCAGAGCAATACGTTCTTTTTCTGCCTGGAATTTGTACATCAGAGTATGCAGCGGGGTGGACTCCGGCGTGAAATATATTTCACGCACTGCACGGAGCAAACTCGACTTGGTGAATTGATCTTTTGATAACAGACGAAGGGCATCACGACAATGCACAAAGCCTACGGCATCATCAATGCTGTCACGATACAGAAGTACACGGGTATGCTGGGCTTGGGTAAGTTGCTTCTGGATTTTCTTCCAGTCATCGTTGATATCGATAGCGACAATGTCTGCCCTGGGAACCATGATATCTTCGGCGGTGACATTCTCTAAATCAAGAATACCCACCAGCATGTCCTGGTGCTTTTTCGGTATCATCGTGCCTGCTTCGTATACCACAGTCCGTAATTCCTCCCGGCTCAGGGAGTCATCGTTACCATTTGTCGGGTTAATCCGCAGCAGGAATAATATACTGTTGGTGATGGAATTGATGAGTGCAACAAACGGATAAAGTACAAATAGCAGAGGCAGCAGGATAACTGAGCTCGGGAACGCGACTTTTTCAGGGTACAACGCCGCCAGTGTTTTCGGGGTTACCTCAGCAAATATCAGCAGGACCAGAGTAAGACCAAATGTAGTTGCAAAAAATCCCCAGTAATCGCCAAACAGGCGGGTGCAGATAATCGTTGCGATAGAAGACGCCGCAATATTAACCAGGTTGTTACCAATCAGGATCAGGCCGATAAGACGGTCAGGACGTTCAAGTAACTTTTGCACCCGTAAAGCTGCACGGTTACCTTCGTTTTGCAAGTGTTTGAGCCGATAACGGTTTATCGACATCATGCCTGTTTCAGAGCTTGAGAAATAGGCAGATAAAAAAATCAGCACGCCAAGTGCAATAAATAGCGTACTCGTTGATATGTCGTCCAAAAATCCGGGTTCCTTTACCTGTGTGGACTATCCAATTTAGTTATTCAGACAGCGGGTTTCAAGTGTAAGTTAATGAATCTTTATTATAACTGGTCTTTTTCGGGCATTTTATCTGCATTTTAAGGCATTAAGAAGCCTTTAAAGCAGAATTTCTCTGACAAAGCGGCTTCCAAAATAGGCGAGTGTGAGCAGCATCAGACCAATAACGGTGAGTACGATAACCTGTTTGCCGCGCCAGCCCCAAATATGCTGACCGGTAAGCAGTACGATATAAACTGCCAGGGCAATTATCGACAGGACAGTTTTATGGGCATACATGGTACTGAACATGTCATCGAGGAAGACGAACCCGCTTACCAGCGATAAAATCAGCAGAAATGTGCCGACAAGCAGTAGCTTAAACAACATGCCCTCTACCAGCATTAACGGAGGTAGGGGCGAATTCAGCAGAGATGCGCCTTTCTGTTTCAGCTTAAACGTAATAAACGACATTTGCAGCGCATAAAGAAAAGCGATCACCAGCGTGCCGTAGGCAAATAACGAAAGGGTAATGTGGATAACCAGACCCGGCTGCATTTCTATGTGCATGATATGACTGACCGGCAGTACCTGAGCGGCTGCAATTGTCATCGCAGAAAAACCAAACACCACGGGCAGCAGAATGATATTCGGCATGACCGATGCGCTGATAAGCATGGATACGGTGATGAGCCAGGATACCAGTGACAATACATTGGTAATACTCATATTCTGGCCAGGGGCAATAACAATGGCCTGTGACAGGTAGCAAATATGGGCAGCCGCACCTGCCAGAGACAGGATCATTGCCAGTTTCTTGTTTGGTGTTTGCTGATTGACAATCTTGCCCATCAAAAGAAAAGCGGCAGCAAGATAAAAAATTATGCCGGCAACGGCAAATACGGTGGTCATCCCAATTCCTGTACGAAGGGGTGCTGTGTGACTTTTTCCTGCACCCGTTTTACTGGCTGTATTGATACTGCAAGTCCAAAGGAAATTCAACCAGAACCATTGTTTTTACACAGATTAAGACAATATAAACAGAGAAACACATATCAAGGTTCGTTGTGAACGCCTTTTTCGCTATAATGGCGGGAATAATGAGTTAACCGATTTGAAGAAGCTGCCTTATGTTTGAGAATTTATCTGAACGCCTTGGTCAGACGTTACGCAACGTCAGTGGCCGTGGCAGACTGACCGAAGACAACATTAAAGACACGCTCAGGGAAGTGCGGATGGCACTGCTTGAGGCGGACGTTGCCTTACCGGTAGTCAAAGAGTTTGTCGCCCAGGTCAAGGCCCGTGCTGTAGGCACTGAGGTGACCAAAGCCCTGAAGCCCGGTCAGGTCTTCATAAAAATTGTACAGTCTGAACTTGAGTCTGTCATGGGGGAGGCCAATGAAAAGCTGAACCTGTCTGCTCAGCCACCGGCGGTCGTTTTGATGGCAGGTTTGCAGGGTGCCGGTAAAACCACCAGTGTGGGTAAACTGGCTAAATATCTGACTGAGCGCGAAAAGAAAAAAGTGCTGGTGGTCAGTGCGGATATTTATCGTCCTGCGGCAATCAAGCAGCTGGAAACATTGGCTACAGATGTGGGTGTGGGTTTCCATCCTTCCTCTATTGAACAAAAGCCCATTGATATTGTTAACGGCGCCATCGATGCGGCGAAAAAACAATTTTACGACGTACTTTTAGTGGATACAGCCGGTCGTTTGCACGTTGATGCAAACATGATGGATGAAATCAAAGCGCTTCACGCGGCGGTTAAACCTGTTGAAACCCTGTTCGTGGTAGATGCCATGACCGGTCAGGATGCGGCAAATACAGCGAAAGCCTTCAATGATGCATTACCGCTTACCGGTGTGATCCTGACTAAAGCTGACGGTGATGCCCGTGGTGGTGCCGCGTTGTCGGTGCGTAAAATCACCGGCAAACCCATCAAGTTCATTGGTATGGGTGAAAAGGTTGATGCCCTTGAGCCGTTCCATCCTGAGCGTATTGCCTCGCGCATTCTGGGGATGGGTGATGTACTCAGCCTGATTGAAGAAGTTGAGCGTAAAGTTGATAAAGACAAAGCGCAGAAACTGGCGAAGAAAGTTCAGAAAGGTAAAGGTTTTGACCTTCAGGACTTTAAAGAGCAGCTTGAACAGATGCGCAATATGGGCGGCATGATGGGGCTGATGGACAAGTTGCCCGGTATGGGTGGCATGGCTGACAAAATTAAAGATCAGGCCAATGAAAAGCAGTTCAATCAGATGGAAGCCATTATCAATTCCATGACGCCGGCTGAACGTGAGCGTCCTGACATGATCAAAGGCTCCCGTAAACGTCGTATAGCTGCCGGTTCCGGTACACAAATTCAGGATGTTAATCGTCTGCTGAAGCAATTCACCCAAATGCAGAAAATGATGAAGAAAATGTCCGGCGGCGGCATGAAGAAAATGATGCGCCAGATGAAGGGCATGATGCCGCCAGGCGGAATGGGTGGCATGGGCGGTGGCGGCGGAATGTTCCCGCCACGGTAAGCCACAGAGATAAAACGAAAAAGAGGCGGCATGCTGTCTCTTTTTTTTTGGTGGCGGGCACAATGCATTGTCTGAAAATTGCCCGAACAGTGCGCCGCAACACCGACAAAATCACATCCACACTGGGCAATTTTGCCAATTCATAATACACTGCTAGCCCGCTTAAACGATGGATATCGCTGGCGACAGGGATGCCTTAAAGAAAAGGTTCGGGCCAGACTCTTTGCAGGCCGGAATGCTGGTTTGCAACGCCTGACATATTTCCCCTCCCGACAGCGGTATAACAATTTCAGCAAGACGCATACCGGCGGTCACGACGATAACAAAAAAGATATGCCGGTACGAAGACAGGATTATTATGGCTGGTTTAAAACGCATCATTCTTATTGATACCCACTTGCCGGGTGTCGTTGAACTTAAACTGGATGGACATACCAATATTTGCGGTACTAATGCATCCGGAAAAACCACCTTGCAGCGACTTATTCCCGTATTTTACGGGGAGTATCCCAGCCGCGTTGTACCGGCCACCCGGGACAGCTTTGAGCGCTGGTATTTACCCCGCACATCCAGTTTTATTATTTACGAATTCACCCGTGCTGAAGGGGATTTATGTCAGGCGGTATTGAGTTCTAACGGGACGGGGGTTAATTACCGCTTTATCGGTAAACCTTTTGATATTGACGATTACCTGCTGCCGCAAAAAAACGGTAAACGGGTGAGTATCAGCAGCGCCGAGCTTGCCAGAGCAATGAAACGCAACAACGTGCTGGTAACCAGTTTACTGACCACAAAAGACTTCCGTGCCATTTTGCAAAACGATCACGGTGTCCTGAACCAGAGCAGCAACGCACGGGAACTGTTGGGTTACGCCCGTATTTTCAGTTTGTGTCAGCCTAATTTGCATGTACGTCACATCGAGAAGCTGGCTAAAGCCGTGCATTCTAAAGAAGGCAAGATGGAAACCATCAAGGCCATGATTGCCGCTATTCTCGAAGAAGACGGTGTGCAGCCGCCCACGTCAAATTTAAGCCGCAACCGTGTGGATGACTGGCTGCGTGAATGCCAGCTCATCAAGCAGTTTGATCGTATCCGCCCCGAGTTTGCCAAACTTGAACAGGCCGATATGGCACTGGGAACGACAGAGAAGCAGCTAGGCGGTTTAAAGCAGGTGTTTGAGGCGGATAAGAGTCATTTATCCGCGGCTGTCGAAACGGCTAAGAATCAACTGGAAGAGAATCAGTTCCGGCGCAAGCAGAATGATAACCAATGGTCTGAGACCCGTGACACACTCAATCAGACGGTGTCATCTGCCCGAGCGGATGTAGAAAAATACACCTCGGAACTGGATGCCGTGGAAGAGGAATTCCAGAGCTGGCAGGAACAGGATATTGAACAGTTAAAAGAAGATGTGGCGAATCTTGGTCAGTGGCAGAACGAGCTGGAACTGGTATCCGGCCGGTATACCTTATTGACCGAAAAACATCAGGACATCGAATCAACGTTTAACCGCCGTATTGCTGAACTGGGTGAAAAGCTCAGTATGAACCTGGAGCAGCTTTCAGCCAGCCGTCAGGAAGCGGCAGATAAACGTAGTGATCTGCAGCAAAAAGAGCGTGATGCATTGCAAAACATCCGCGACGATTATGCACAGCAAATTCAATCGTTAAATCACGCACATCAAAACGCCCTCAGCGACCTGAAAGTTGCAGAAGCCGAACTGAAAGCCGGTCTGAATAACGCCGGTTATAACGAGTTTGAGCAGTCTCAGCTTGATTTACTGGATGCCGCAATAAAAGAAGCCAGCATCAATGAAGATGCTGCGCGCAGCGAGTATCGTCAGGCACAGCAGGCCCATAGTCAGGCGGTACTGCACCGTCAGTCAGCCTCATCGGCACTGGATAAAGCCCGCAACCAGCATCAGGCACAGGAAAAGCAGGTTGATGGTATCAATCAGCTGCTGTACCCCGGAGAAGGTTCCTTGCTGGAGTTTCTGCGTGGCAACCTGGATAACTGGGAACATACGCTGGGTAAGGTCGTGCGTCCCGAATTGCTGGAGCGCAAAGATCTCGTTCCGCAACTGGCTGAAGGTGAAAGCCTGTTTGGTATTAAGCTGGCACTGGAAGCACTGGATACGCCGGAATATGCCCATACTGAACAGGAGCTTAAAGCCCGTTTAAGTGCTGCAGAAGAATCTTTGGCGCTGGCGTTAGCGGCACAAAACGAGTGTGAAGCGGTATTGTCGAAAGCCAACGAAGACGTGCGTAACGCTGAGCTGGCGATGACTCAGAAAGATAATGCCGTACGCAGTGCAGAAGCCACCCGTAAGCGTGCCCAGCAGGATCGTGATGCAGTACTGAGTGAATATCAGCAGGCGTTGTCGGCCCGCAAACAGAAAGCGCGCAGCAAACTGGATGATAACGTTCAGGCCAGAAAACAGCTGGTGGCACAGTTTGAACTCGATCGCGATGAGATTAAAGATCAGCAACGGGAAGCCGAAACGGAGCACAGCTTCCACTGGCAGCAGCTTATTGCTGACACTGATGCCCGAATCAGCCAGCTTGATTCAGATATGCGTAAAGCCAGAGATAATGCGGCCAAAGACCGTCGTGACACTGAGCAGTGGCTGGAAAATGAGCTGAATAACCGCGGTGTGGACGTGGATGAAATCGGTGAGATGAAAAAGCGCATTAAAGTGCTTAAAGAAGATATCTACCGCACAGAAACTCATCGCCATAAAGTCGCTGATTATGAACGCTGGTATCAGACGGTGTTCACCGGCCACAAAGTTGCCTGGCAAAACAGCCTGGCGAAAGCCCGTCAGTCACTGGCCGAATCTGAGCGTGAACTGGCTGCAAAACAAACCGTGTACCGAGAAACTAGGGAGCAGCTTAAAGATCAGCATGGTCAGTTAGAAACGGCATTGAAAACTTCATCCGACCAATATGAGCAGGTGGTTAACTTTGCTAAATCGCTGGCAAAAATTGCCCTGCCGGCTGTACAGGCTGAAGAGGCTGTACGCCATGATGAGTTATCCGTTAATCAACGCTTATCTCAGGTGCAGAGTGCCCTGCATGAGCGTGAAGGCTTAATGTCTGATGTGAAAGCTTATGTTGAACGCTTTGATCAGCTTATCGCCGCGCAGGCGGGAACCGGTTTGTCAGATACCTGGGAACGGGCCCGCGAAGAATGTGCCGTGATGAACGCCCAGGGCGTGAAGAGCGTTGACCACCGTCGCATGGTCGGCCATCTGGCGCAATTGCTGAATGTTATTGTGCCGCAAAAATTACAGGGCCTGAAAGAGCAGGGACGTATCTTTGGCGCGGACCTGAGTCAGTACTATTACGTACTGGCAGATATCGATAAACGCATCGTCAGTCAGAGCCGCCGCATTACCAGAGAGGTTGACGGAGAACTGTTCCTGGATGGCGTGTCTGACTCCGCGGTAAAAATCCGCTCACGGATCAGTGAGCTGGAATTCTGGCCTGAACTGGAACAGTTCCGCGCATTGTACGACGAGTGGATGGGACAGGGCGCCAATGAATTGCCGGATGAAGAGTATGGGCAGAGTATGCGCCGTGTGCTGGATATTCTCGGTCGTGCCGCGCTGACCGGCGGCATCAGTAAACTGCTGGATATCGAACTGCATTTACGTGAAGGCAACAGCGATCTCGTGATCCGTACCGACAGACAGCTGAACGAGTCTTCCAGTCACGGTATGGCTTACCTTATTTTGTGTAAGTTCCTGCTTGCCTTTACCCGTTTGCTTCGTGGAGAAGCTGATACCACTATTCACTGGCCTATCGATGAATTGGGCACACTTCACCAGAGTAACGTGAAGAAGATCTTCGATGCCTGTCAGAACAATAATATCAGTGTGGTGGGGGCCTTCCCTAATCCTGAGTCTGATGTATTAACGCTGTTTGAGAACCGCTACCTTATCGATAAAGTCAGCAGACAATTACAGGTGGTTGAGCCAAAAGTCAGCGCCATTGCGGAACGAATTAAAGCCCGCCGCGAACAGGAGGTGTCAGCATGATGTCAGAACAGGGTCGTATTTTAAGTTTATTGCTCAAAGGGCAGTTTATCTGTCAGGTGAGTGATGAAGAAGGCTGGCGCTATCTGAAAAGCCGCGATAATGCGCAGAAGCTGGAGCCTCACCTGAATGTGCTCAACCGCACACTGGCGTCAACCGGTGAAGGCGACGTGTTTTTTGCTGCCTATTTAACGCTGGGCGACGATGAACGCAAAGTGTTAACTCAGCAGTTTCAGGAAACTGCATCCAGCCTGGTGCCGCTGGTGGAATGGTTGTTACTGGTACAGCAAGCCAGTGAGTCAGATATGCCCGTCACGATGGGTAACGCACTGCGTTTAAATGAACTGCAAAGCGTCATAGAAGATACGCCGGCTTATGCAGAACAGCTTGAAAAAATCTCACGCTACCGGGTGTTTAACTCTACCAGTATGAATCTGGACGGTCAGCTTAGGCAGGTGTTTAAGCGTCTGACCGATATGGGATACCTGATTAAACCGAATACCGAAAAGCAGATTTATCTGGTGACCGGTAAAGTTGAGCATCTTTTTGAGATGATTAAATTTATCGACGAAACCGAAAGTCTGTCGTTGTCTGAGCAAGCTGAGGCTGCCGTGCAGCAGGGGAGCCTGATATGAGTCAGGTGTTGGTTCAGGCCGGCACCCGGTTGCTCAATGCGTTGGGCCGCCACAGCGACCTCATTATGCACGCTTACGTGAATGGCTCAGTAAAAGAGGCGGATTTTAGTCGTAAGGTGCTGGAGCAACTGGTTCAGCTTGGGGTGTTATGGCGTCCCGATCCTCAAAGTCCGCTGCGGTTGAAAAACGCGGTACGTGCATTGCTGGAAGGCAGTTTGCAGGATGAAAGAAACCGTACCATCAACACTAACATCACTGCGTCGCTGGCAAGCTTGCGCACGTTAGCTGAGCACTACAAAGAATCGCTGCACTACAACCGTTTTAACGAAGCCCATGCTCATATGACGGATTTAACTGAGCATGTGTATCAGTTAACAGAATCACTGACCAACAGCGTAAGGGTGCTGTTCAGTCGCATTAACAATGAGTTTGGCTATGTCTCTTCGGTAGAAGCGAAAATTCGTGAGAACGAACTGGCGCAGGGGCAGGTGAGTGATTTACTGCAGCAACTGGAAAGTTTCCATTTCGATGAACTCAGTGAACTGGCCGGCAGTAACCGTGAGTTGCGGCATTTGCTGGTGGTTGCGTTACAGCAGAGTTTCTCTAAAGCTGCGCAGGAACTGTCTGTGGTGCAGGCCCGCTTACTCGACCTGCTGGGGCGTTTCCGTGAGTTTCAGGGACGTACCCGTCTGCTCAAGGGTTTTTTACTGCAAATGGAGCAACAACCGGATTTTACGCCCGGCAATTATCCTGCATTAAGTCAGGTGCCCGTATTG
Organism: Alteromonas sp. NFXS44; assembly: GCF_040148705.1. Classification (NCBI taxonomy): domain Bacteria; kingdom Pseudomonadati; phylum Pseudomonadota; class Gammaproteobacteria; order Alteromonadales; family Alteromonadaceae; genus Alteromonas; species Alteromonas sp. NFXS44. The sequence continues at coordinate 469,167 of NZ_JAGDEA010000005.1, forward strand.
TTCAATCAGGCAGAGAGTGTGCTTGAAGCGGCGGCAGCCGACGTGAACCAGGTAGCTCATGAAGGTGACTATCAGATGATTGTCAGCACTCTGACTGACATTCATCGCCGTAAGCCGGATGAAAATGCCCACAAGGCCGCACAGGAAATCGAAGTCACGGCGCAGTCCAGCGTGTCACTGGAGAAGGATCCTATCCATGTTGCTGTGGATGATTACTTCTGTGATGTAATTGACTCCGGTCAGCCTAAATCAGCCCTTGAGTACTTTGAAGAACGGGATCTTGAGTTCGATAGAGAGGTATGGATTTATCAGGTTATCGGCGGTTATCAGTCGCTGGATGAAAACGATAAACAATTCTTCGCGCTGGATGCTTCCGGTCAGCCGGACGCTGTTTACACCGGCAATTTCTACATTAACGACGTTACGCTGGGGCTCAGATAGTCCCGGCGTAACCCGTCAACTCTGTGTCATTCATCCCGGTTTAGAACAATTTAGTCTGAACAAAGGATGAAAATTTTTTAAATTTCCATATAATTAACAATTGTGTAACATAATGAACTTTCTGTAGCAGCTATGCGTAATAGGCGTGTCACATAAAGGAACTAAAGTGGCGCGCGAATTTGATAATACCGGCTGACCGTCGTTGTTATCAGACTGTTAAGGCATATGGCACACGAATGGAGATTATCATGCAGTTGTCCCATGAGCAGGCTTTTAATCAAGCTCTGATCCGTTTATCTGTTTTGTTATATCAGGTAGACGGCAAGGTCACACTTTCAGAACAGGATTATCTGGAAGACGTTATAAACCATCTAGACTGGCAAAGCCCTATTTGCCGCGAGGCATTTTTTACTGACGCTATCTACCAGACACGGCAGGTACTGGATGCAGGCGAAGAGCAACGTTATCTGCGTACGTTGCAAACTGACTTACTCTTTGATGCTGATAAGGCGCTGGAAGTGGCTATGGCCATCACCGGCATTGACGGCGAACGCAGTGACGAAGAAACAGAGCTTTTGTCACTGCTGACGCACAAGGTGCTTGCGAAAGCGCTGGTAAACCGTGCAAAACCGGTATCACCCTCGGAATTAAATTAGAACGATACAATACGGCGTCTTTCAGAGATGACCGGTATCTGAATTCTGAACAGATAAAATAAGTACTGACGACATGAAAAAGGCCGCTTCAATTTGAAGCGGCCTTTGTTTTTGCTGTGTTGTTTACGCTATTTGCTGTTCATCAGCATCGGTGAGCTCTTTCTCCAGCCGCTGGGTTTCATCTGCCCGTGGCTTAGTGAAACGGGCGAGGGCGAGGTACAGCACCGGTGTCAGGTAAAGAGTAAACACTACTGCGATGCCAAGGCCTCCGAACACCACCCAACCGATGGCGTTACGAGATTCCGCGCCGGCACCGGAGGACAGGATAAGCGGCAGACCACCCAGGATGGTGGATACCAGTGTCATCATAATCGGACGCAGGCGCACCTTACCGGCTTCCACAATGGCGTCGTAAACCGAATAGCCATGATCGCGGAGCTGGTCAGCGAATTCGATGAGCAGGATGGCGTTTTTCGCCAGCAGGCCTATCAGCATCACCAGACCAATCTGCGAATACACATTAATTGTGGTATTGGTGAGGTACAGCGCATAAATCGCTGCTGCTATGCCGAAGGGTACGGTGAGCATAACCACAATGGCACTGTTAACACTCTCAAACTGCGCTGCCAGAACCAGCAGCACGATGATGAAGGCCAGTACATAAGTCAGTGCAACTTGCTGAGAGGTTTCTTCAAATGTTTGTGCTTCGCCAAGAAACACAGTGCCGATGCCATCAGGAAGTGTGTCGTTGCCGAGGGCGCGGATTTTCTCCACCGCTTCATTGATGGGGAAGCCGTCAGGTAATTCCATTTCCAGTTTAATGGCTCTGCGCTGGGACTGACGCTCCAGCTCAGCGGCAACACCTTCTTCCGTGATGTACGCTACGCTGCTCAGCGGGATGAGTGAGCCGTTATCAGACTTCACATAGAGATTAGTTAAATCTGACGGATTGCTGGTATTTCGTCTGCTGGATTCCAGCATGATTGGAATCGCCTGGTCACCCACATTCAAATCAGCAATATCATCGCCGTTAACGGCTGCCCTTAGTGTTGCTGCAATGTCACTAAGCGGTACGCCCAGTTCTTCTGCCCGGCGACGGTCGATATTAACCCGCATTTGAGGCTGGGTGGGTTCATAACTTACACGGGGCGAACCCAATTCCGGAATGTTGGTTTCAATCGCGGCTGCAAAGTCCATCGCGGCTTCATAAATACGTTCGTAGCTGCTGCCGGTTAAGGCGAGTTCAAGACCGCCACCCTGACCACGTAAATTCAGGCTGTTACCCCCGAACGCATTTCCCGGTGCTCCCGGAATTGCCTGCAACTGAGGACGGATTTCCGACACGATATCCTGTAATGATTTGTCGCGGTCATCCCAGTGTTTAAGAGGTACTGTGATAAATACAATGTTTGGATCCCAGGAGCCGACGACCGTATAGATAGAATCCACAGTGCCATTTTCGACGTAAGGCAGCAGCACCTCTTCCATCTTATGCGCCTGACGGTCCATAAAATTCATGCCTGCGCCGTCAGGGCCACGGGCAAAAATGCGGATTGTGCCCCGGTCTTCGCTGGGGAGCAGCTCATTGTTGATATTCTGAGCTGTAAACCAGGCGCCAACAGCAGCCAGAATACTCAACAGGACAATAAGCCAGGCGTATTTAAGCGACCATAAAAGTGAGCGCTGATACCCACGCAGGCATGCATTTCCGAAACGTCCCAGCGTGGCTGAGAATATGCCTTTCTCCTTAGCTTTCTTAACTGGCAAACGTGCGGTCAGAGCGGGTACCAGAGAAAGTGCGACAAAAGATGAAATAATTACTGCGCCGGCCAGTACGCCGCCGAACTCTCTGAACAGACGGCCCGCCGTAGACGGTAAAAATGCGATGGGGATGAACACCGAAGCGAGTACCGCAGTGGTTGCGACAACCGCAAAAAATACTTCACGGGTACCGATAACGGCCGCGGCTCTGGCTCCGAGGCCCATGCCCCGGCGACGCTGAATATTTTCTGACACCACAATAGCATCATCAACAATCATCCCGGTTGCCAGCACCAGTGCAAGCAGGGTCAGAATGTTGATAGAGAAGCCAAGCATCCAGATAACGCCAAGCGCGCCGGCCAGGGATACCGGAATCGACAGGGCGGGGACGATGGTTGCACGCCATGAACCAATGAAGACTAACAATGTAAACACAACCAGAATGATGGTGATGCTTAAAGAGCCAATCACTTCGCCCACAGAATCACGGATGAATTCAGCGTCATCACTGGTAACGACAATGTCCATATCAACAAAGCGTTTGTTCAGATCCTCCACCATGGCCATAACTTCATCTGAAATTTCGATGGTATTAGAGCTGGCTTGTCTGATCACGCCTAAACCAATAACCGGACGACCGTCAAGGCGCACCATACTGCTGCTGTCTGCAGGGCCAAAGAATACGCTGGCAACATCGCCGACCCGGATATCTCCGCTGATCACGATATCTGAAACATCCTGTGCTGAAACAGACGTCGCATCTGCGCGGACGATGAGAGACTGGTCCTGAGACTGGATGCTTCCTGCAGGAACATCAAAGGGAGCTAACTCGAGTGCATTTGCCACATCTGTCATCGACAGGTTGAAACTGGTCAGCCGCAGAGGATCGACAGACACGCGAAGTACGCGCTCGCGGTCGCCACTTAACTGCACATCAGCAACACCGGGAATACTTAAAAACAGCGGCGCCAGATCGGTATCAACACGCTCGGTCAGCGTTTCCATATCCAGAGTGTCACTGGATACTGCCAGACTGACTACTGCCTGAGCGTCACTGTCTGCACGGATAATGGATACCTGTTCCACATCCTCGGGTAACTGGCGCTGTACACGGCTTACTGATTCGCGGGTTTCATTGGCAGCATCTTCCAAATCAATGCCGGGTCTGAACTCAACCCGCACGCGGGCGGAGCCTTCTTCGCTCTGAGCGTAGATATTCTTCACACCGCTGACCCGTGCCACTGCGCCTTCCAGCCGGCTGGTCACTTCAGCATCCACGGTTTCCGGAGAGCCGCCGGGGTACTCTGCCGTTACAGTGATTTGTGGTGTATCAACGTCAGGCAGTTCCCGTACTTCCAGACCGTTAACAGCAGCAAAACCAGCAATGACGATAAGCAGATTAAGAACAACAATTAATACAGGGCGGCGAATAGAAACCGACGGTAAATCGCCGGTCTGAAGAGAATGCTTAGTCATTATTGTCGCTCCGGCGTGCCAGTTCGGTTGTGATTTGCTGACCTTCACGAAGACGCTGAACACCTTCAGAAATCAGCATATCACCCGGAGACAGGTTACCGGAAACGAGAATTGTGCCTCGCAGACGCTGATGCACAATCACATCAACCCGGCGAGCTTTTCCATTTTCAGCAATCCACACATAGGCACCGGTTGCACCCCATAACAATGAAGCTTCCGGTACGGCAGCATATTCATTACCATTAATCTCAAGGTTTACACGGAAGCTCATGCCCGGGCGGAAGTTATCCAGGTTGTTGTCCAGGATAGCCCGTGCGCGCAAGGTACGGTCAGTTTCGCTGATACGCGAGTCAACTTCAGCAATTTCGGCTGGCAGTGTTTTATCGCGGTTTGTCCAGGGTTGTAAAGTGACTTCCGGCTGGTTGAGCAGTACAGTCAGTGCGGCTTCAGGGGCGCGGAAATCAACAAAGAGTTTGCTTCTGTCATCTAAAGTCGTGATGGCGGTAGTGGCGGTAATACGATCGCCCACTTCAACATCTGTCAGGCCGACAATCCCGCTGAACGGTGCTTCAACGGTGCGGTCTTCTAAATCTGCTTTGGCTTCATCAAGGGTAACTTTGGCAAGGTCGCGGGTGGTTTGCGCCAGATCGAGTTCACTCTGGGGAATGGCCCCTTTTGCCCGGCTTTCCTGTAAACGTTTATAAGAACGTTCTGCGTCAAGTAGCTGGAGCTCTGCACGGCGAACGGCAACCTGCTGACGGCGGTCGTCCAGTTTCACCAGTACCCGGCCCTGTTCAACATACTGGCCCGGTACGAAATTCACTTCAGTCACTTCGTCTGCAACAGCGGGATACAACACAACCGAGCGAACGGCTTCTGCAGTTCCCACAGCTTCCACGTCCCGTTTGGCATATTGAAATTTAATTTCTTCAAGGACAACGAGCTTGGCCTGATTATCGCCAAAAAACTGGGCATTGGCACTGCTGCTCACTATGGAAAATAAAACAGTGAGACTAAAAAAAACAGAGGTTCGTAGTTGGGTTTTCATCGTATTTCCGTGTTTCATCAACGCTTGTCACTCTCCTGCGCGTTGAACGGAGAAGCGCCGGAGTCAGTAAAGTGATTGTTGTTAAATTTTTGTTTTTATAAGTTGTGTATAGCACCACAGCCTTGTCAGCTAAGCAATTGCAGTTCAGCGTACTCCCTGTACAGCGTATCGTTTTCTATCAGTTCATCGTGTTTTCCGGTACTTACAACGTGTCCTTTATCCATTACGATGATCCGGTCAACATGTTTCACTGTGGCCAGCCTGTGAGCAATAATGATGGTGGTACGACCCTGCATCAGCTTGTTCAGCGCCTCCTGCACCATTTTTTCACTGCGGGCATCCAGCGCGCTGGTTGCTTCATCAAGTAACAGCACCGGCCTGTTGGCAAGCAGGGCGCGGGCAATGGCAATGCGCTGCTTCTGACCGCCGGACAACCTTACGCCCCGTTCTCCTAACTGGGTGTGATATCCTTTTTCCAGCTCTTCAATAAATTCGTGGGCAAATGCGGATTTAGCTGCCTTCCTGACCTGCTCATCGCTGGCTGACGGGCAACCGTAGCGAATATTTTCAAGTACGCTGGTGGCAAAAACCACGGGCTCCTGAGTAACTATCGCGATCTGACTTCTTAATGATTCCAGCGATAATGATGTTACCGGTGCTTCGTCCAGCAGAATGGTGCCTTTGCGCACATCATAAAAACGAAGCAACAATTGAAACAGCGTCGTTTTTCCTGCTCCGCTGGCCCCCACCAGGGCAACCTTTTCGCCGGGATTGACTGTTAAAGACAGTTGATTAAACAGGACGCCGCTGCCGGGGTAACAAAAAGTAATATTGTCAAAAATGATGGCTGGCGGCCTGGCCGTGTCATTACTGAACTGTGTTATGCCAGGGGAGATGTCCGGTACCGTATGTAAAAGTTCCAGTAACCGTTCGCTGGCTCCGGCTCCACGCTGAACTTCGCCGATAACCTCGCTGATGGTTGCCACGCTGCCGCCGGCCATCACCGCATAGAATAAAAAGGCAGACAGTTCACCTGCCGTCATATCACCGGCAAATACTTGTCTGGCACCAAACCAGGCAATCAGGACGATAGCGCTGAGACTCAGCAGCATAATTAATCCAATCAGCATTGAACGGTAATGGATGCGGCGTCCGGCGGTTTCCATAACGGCATCCACGCCGGCCTTGAACTGGGAGCGCTCTAAATCTGCTGCGTTGAACGCCTGTACAGTCATTATTTCATGTAAACTTTGATCAATATGCGCCCCCAAATCTGCCACTCTGTCCTGACTCAGACGGGCATAATGACGTACCTGAGGGGCAAGCAAACGGATGGGGACTAACACCGCAGGCACCGCCAGTAATACGCACAAGGTCAGCACCGGGCTGGTGATGGTCATCAGCACCAGCGCGCCGGTGAAAGTGATAAAGGAACGGATCGCCATCGACAGACTCATACCCACCACAGTTTGAATAATGGTTGTGTCGCTGGTGAAGCGGGAAATGACTTCTCCGGTGCGTAATTTTGCAAAGAAAGACGGTGGCAGGGTGAGCAAATGAGAAAATACGCTGATGCGTATATCGGCACTGATGCGTTCACCCAGCCAGGTCATCAGGTAGAAACGCACATAGGTTGCCAGACTTGCTACCGCAGTAATCACCAGAACACCAATAATTGCCCGGTTCAGCATGTCTGCGTTGTCGTTCATAAAACCCTGATCGACGGCCAGCTTTATTCCCTGACCCAGAAGCAGCCACGCGCCGGAGGCAACCAGTAAGGCAATGATTGCGCCTGTTACCTGTATCCGGTAGCCCGCGAGCAGGGTCCGGATCCATCTGACAACCTGCCAGGTTGTTGCCTTATTCTTTCCTTGTTCTGAAGTCATGCCGGTATCTCAAAAAACACTGAACTTTGTATTTTACGCTACAGTTAACTATCAGGATTGCCGGATAAGACCACTTCGTCATTCAGCAAGACCAAAAACACAATAAATTTCTGACCCATAATTTGTATTTCACCGGAGATTGACCATAGTTAAACAACAGCAAAAGGTATTTTTAGTAGTCAGTCAGGTTCTGTGTCTCTTAAACAAGTGAACCGTCTCCGGGAGCCTCCATGCAAAACAAAGCACTACTGGTGGATGATGTGGCCAATGTGCTCGATTCTTTCCGGCGCAATCTTCGGGGGCAAGTTGCATTTGATGTGGCAAACAGCGGTAAAGCCGCGCTGGGACTGATGGCAGAAAATCACTATGCGGTGCTTGTCACCGACATGACTATGCCGGATATGAATGGCTTATCGCTATTAAGGGAAGTAAAGCGTCTCTATCCCGACACGGTGAGAATAATGCTTACCGGTAACGGCGATCAGCAAACAGCCATAGATGCAGTGAACGAGGGGGATGTTTTCAGGTTTCTCACCAAGCCCTGTTCTGTTGTTGAACTGAAGCGGGTTATAGAAGCCGGATTTCATCAACATAGTTTGATTATGGCTGAAAAGGGTCTGTTGAATCAGACAGTAAGAGGCATTGTCAGTGTTCTGGCTGAAGTCCTGGAACTGGTGAACCCCCAAGCTGCAGCACACAATGTACAGTTGAAAATGTACATGCTCCAGCTCGCGAGGGAACTGAAACTAAAACAAAGCTGGATGTTAGAACCCGTTGCTGAGTTATCACAGTTGGGAACGATTGTATTGCCGGGCGTACTGGCCGACCAGTATGAAACCAGTAAGCTGACGGCGGCTGAAAATGAACTGATTGAGCAACACGCCAGTCTGGCCAGCGATTTACTGGAAAAAATTCCCCGCTTTGAAGCGGTAGCCAGGAACATCCGCTATCAGGACAAGTGCTTTAACGGGGAAGGTGTCCCCGCTGACGATGTAAAAGGTGCTGACATTCCTTTCGGAGCGAGAATGCTTAAAGTGGTTAATGATTTTATCAGGGCTCGGGAGTCAGGCTTGTCCACGGTGGACGCATTACGCCGGCTGGAAACAGATGTCCGCTGGTACGACGGCAAAATTTTGTCGGCCTTTACCCGAATGTTGCTGCGCAAAGCCGATTTGATGTCAGTGCCGGTATCGTCCATTGAACCCGGTATGGTGTTATCGGAAAAAATCGCGACCAACGCCGGAAAGCAACTGGCCAGAGAAGGGCAGGTAGTAACCACTACACTCAAACAGATCCTCACTGTATGCATACAAAGTGGTGCGCTGAGTCCTGCACTGATGATCGGGGTCTACCTGGAAGATAACGGTGACGCCGGAAATGTGGAGGATATAGCAGTATGACTTTCTGGAGGTTTATCACGCCGGAGCCGGCGTTATATACGGAAGTAAACGGTCATTATAATCATTTTATTCTTTTTCTTTCTCTGCTCGTTTCTACGCTGGCGGCCTACTCGCTAATTGTCGTGTTAAAACGGATGTGGCAAACCGAATTATTGTCGACAAGACGCCAATGGAAGCGGTTTGGCAGTGTGACATTTGGGTTAGGGGTATGGGCGATGCACTTCACCGGCATGCTCGCCTTTATGTTGCCTATCGGCATGTCATTTGATGTGGCATTGACCATGGTGTCTATATTGCCGCCCATTGTTGGCGCTTATATCGCTGCGAAACTGATAGCGACACAAGTATTCACCTTTACCAATATTCAACTGAGTTCACTGAGTCTGGCGATGGGGATAGGGGCAATGCATTACACAGGCATGGAAGCTATGGAGACTGAAGCTGCCATGACCTACGATTTTGGCTTCTTCTTACTCTCCATCGTTTGCGCCTGGCTGTTTGCGATGGTTGCCATTTATATGGTGATTTACATACAGCGTAAAAACATTCGCGGGCAATTAGGATTGGTGGGCTGTGCCATGGTGATGGGCATGGCCATCGCAGGCATGCACTATGTGGCAATGTATGCGGTGCATTATTATTTGCCAGTAACATTTATTCGCTCAGAGACCGGGAGCCACGCTGAACCAGCCATTCTCGCACTGGCCATAACAACACTGGTGTTCGTCATTTTTGCAACAACGCTGCTGGGGTCAATTTTTGACAAGCGTTTACAGGCTGCTGAGCTTACAGCCAAAGTCAGTGCAGCCAGAGAGAAAGACATCGTTGAAAACCTGGCTGACGGCTTGCTGGTGGTAAATGAAAATGGCCGGATTACCGGCGTGAATACTGTCGGTCTCAGTTTGTTCGGATATAAAGATGCAGACCAGTTGCGCAATGAGGATATTACAAAGATCCTGCCCGGATTCGACATCCGGCTGCTGACAGGAGACGGTGAAGAAGGGAAGCAACAACACGTCATGCAACTGGACGGTAAACGGTCGGACGGTACTACCTTTCATTGCGAAATGAATTTTTCTCCTATGACCGTAGTTATACAGAACATGCATCTGTTCAACGTGGTTATCCGTGATATCACCCAACGACTTATGCTGGAAGACCAGTTGCGGCAGGCACAGAAAATGGAATCCATCGGCCAGCTTGCTGCCGGTATTGCTCATGAAATAAATACTCCGACGCAGTATGTGTCAGACAATATCTTCTTCTTAAAGGGCGCATCTGAAACCGGCATTTCTGTGATGAAAACCGTTCATGCGCTTCTCAACAGTAAGGATGAAGGCGAACAGGCTGAAATAAGAGCAGAACTTGAAGCTCTGATGAAGGGTGAAGATATTGAGTTCCTTATTGACGAGATGCCAGTGGCATTCGACCAGTCGGTTGAAGGTTTGCAGCGTATTGCAAAAATCGTCGGGGCGATGAAGTCTTTTTCCCATTCGGGTGACGAAAAAATGCATAAGGTCGACCTGAAAGAAGCAATCTCCTCAACCATTACGGTGGCCCGGGGAGAATGGCGTTATGTGGCCGACCTTGAAGCGGAGTTTTCTGAAGATGTGCCGCTGGTGACCTGCAGCAGAGACGAAGTGAATCAGGTGGTACTCAACTTTATTGTTAATGCCGCCCATGCCGTAGAAGAAAAGTTTGGCCGCGAACGGATGGAAAAAGGTTTGATTCAGGTGCGTGTGTATCCTGCGGATGACACGGTGATCATTGAGATTAGCGATAATGGAACAGGCATGAGCAAAGAGGTATGCAAACGCATTTTTGAACCGTTTTTTACGACCAAACCGCCCGGTAAAGGAACAGGGCAGGGGCTTTCACTGGCCTATGCAGTGATTATAGAAAAGCACAAAGGCCAGATATTAGTTAACAGTGAAATTGGACTAGGTACTACCTTTAAAATTGTTTTACCGGTGGAACACCCGCAGACCGTTGAAAGTGAGCTCAGTGATGAAAATACTCTTTGTTGATGATGAAAAAATGGTGCTCAACGGCCTTAAACGGGCGTTGTATCAAACCGGCTGGAAAATCAGTATTGCTGACTCGCCGCAAAAAGGGCTGGAGGCTATCGCCTCCGGTACGCCTGATGTGGTCATTACCGACATTATGATGCCGGTGATGAACGGTGTTGAATTTCTTGAGAAAGTAAGCGAAGGCAACCCGGTGATCAGTCGTTTCGTGTTATCAGGCCAGGCGAATGAGAGTTTAATACTGCAGGGAAGTCAGGTGTCTCACTGCTGGTTTACGAAACCCTGCTCACATGGTTTGCTGACCCAGCATTTACGTGCTGTTGAGGAAGTGAATCAGACATTTCCGGATAGTGCTGCTTGTCAGTCGATGACAGCCAGTTCGCCTTTGTTTAATTCTTTTACCTTGCTGAAACAGTTTATGCAGTGCGTCAATTCCAATTTGTGCGAGCTCACTGCATCTGTACGGCCTGATATCGATGATAATATGAAAAAGGCCGTGTCTCTTTGTGGAGAACGTTTTTTCGGGCAGGGAGATTACAGTGATTTCAAAGATGCATCATTGAAACTGACACTGGGGGAGAGTCAATTTTATGCGTTGTTGTTCACCGCTGAGTTAATGATGCGGCTGCCGGGGTTATTAGACGAACCTGCAGTGGGCGCCAAGCTGGAACAGGCACTTTCCCGGTGCAAAGACCATGCTACCCCCCTTAATGCACTGGTTCTGATGATCATGGCGTTGAAACAGGATTTGCTGGCCGGTGTGACCATCCCGGCAAAAGTTTCACCCCGACAGGCATTGTTATTTATGCTGCATATGTGGAACTTACCTTACCCCATCATCCACACCGTATCGGAAAAGGTGTCCTGAGGCGCTTTTTTCATCACTAAACTTGCAATTAAAGCGTAGATCCGTATAATGCCGCGGCCTTCTTGTTGGCGCTGATTTTTCAGTGCTTTCAACGAGGTAAGTTAACGGTAACGCTACAACGAGTTTGAGGCAACTATGGTTACTATTCGTTTACAGCGTGGTGGCGCGAAAAAGCGTCCATTTTATCAAGTGGTTGTGGCTGACAGCAGCCGCGCAAGAAACGGTCGTTTCATCGAAAACGTCGGTTTCTTCAACCCAACTGCACAAGGTCAGGCAGAACGTCTGCGTTTAGACCTGGAACGTGTTGAATACTGGGTTGGTGTTGGCGCGAGCTTATCTGAGCGCGTTAACAGCTTGGTAAAAGAAGCTAAAAAAGCGGCAGCGTAAGCTGTCCTTAATCTGGTAGGTAAAGATGAGTCAAGCGTCTGACAAAGTGATTATTGGCAAGATCGGGGCATCGTATGGTGTGAAAGGTTGGGTCAAGATCAACAGCTTTACTGATGTACCAGAAGGTATTTTTGACTATTCACCGTGGCAACTCAGTGATGGTAAAGAATACCGGATTGATCAGTGGCGACCCCACGGTAAAAGTCTGGTGGCGAAAGTTGTCGGTGTAGAGAGTCGCGATGACGCAGAGCGCATCAAGAATCTGGACATCGCAATTAACGAAAACCAGTTACCTGAACTTGGTGAAGGTGAATTTTACTGGCGGGAGCTCACCGGCATGCAGGTAGTAACTACGCAAGGTTACGATTTGGGTGTGGTGAAAGATGTGTTTAACACCGGCGCAAATGACGTTTTGCAGGTCCGCGCCAAAGTGAATGACGCATTTGGTCAAAAAGAAAGATTATTGCCGTATGTGATGGACTCCGTCATTAAATCGGTAAATAAGGCTGCAAGTGTGATTACGGTAGACTGGGATCCGGGGTTCTAGTGACTGCGGAGAAATGGTTCGGCGTTATCAGTTTGTTTCCTGATATGTTCGCACCCTTCATGCAACAAGGCGTTGTGGGACGGGCTGTGAAATCAGGCATTCTGGATGTCGACATGTTTAACCCACGTGATTACACACACGATCGTCATCGTACCGTCGATGATCGCCCTTATGGCGGTGGTCCGGGTATGTTGATGATGGTGAAGCCTTTAACTGACGCCATCGCCGCGGCTAAACAGGCCGGCGGTGAACATGCAAAGGTGATTTACTTATCACCACAGGGTAAAAAGCTGGATCAGGCAGGGGTTAAACGCCTTGCCAATAACGACCGTATGATTTTTATCTGCGGGCGTTATGAAGGAATCGATGAGCGCGTCATTGAGGCCCATGTTGACGAAGAATGGTCAGTAGGGGATTACGTGCTAAGCGGCGGCGAACTGCCAGCGCTTGTGCTCATGGATGCGGTAGCCAGAATGGTTCCGGGTGTACTCGGTCATCAGGCTTCTGCCATTGAAGATTCTTTCACCGACGGGTTACTGGATTGTCCGCACTATACGCGGCCTGAAGTACTCGACGGTAAAGCGGTTCCTCCTGTGTTGTTGAGCGGTGATCACGAAAAAATCAGACAGTGGCGACAGATGCAATCGCTGGGAAGAACCTGGCAGCGTCGCCCCGAGTTATTAAACCACCTAGCTCTGACTGAGGAGCAGCAGCGTCTTCTTGAAGTATTCAAGTCGCAGTTGCAGCAAGATGACAGTTAACTAGGACGAGAGGATATGATGAGCAAAGTCAGTCAAGATATCATCAAGAAAATTGAGCAAGCACAGCTCAAAGCTGATGTTCCTGCATTTGGTCCAGGTGACACAGTAGTAGTAAAAGTTCGCGTTACTGAAGGTGACAAAGAGCGTCTTCAGGCGTACGAAGGTGTTGTTATCGCTAAGCGTAACCGTGGTCTTCACTCGTCTTTTACCGTACGTAAAATTTCAAGCGGCGAAGGCGTAGAGCGTGTGTTCCAAACACACAGCCCGGCGGTTTCTTCTATTGAAGTTAAACGTCGTGGTGCAGTTCGTCGTGCTAAGCTTTACTATCTGCGTGAGCGTTCAGGTAAATCTGCACGTATCAAAGAGAAGCTTAACTAAGATTACTAATCCTTGCGTTACTGTTAACTATGAAAAAGCCCGCTTTAAGCGGGCTTTTTTGTACCTTCTGAAAAACCTTTACAGCCAGCCTTTTTAACAAATGTCATGATAAATAATGATTATCTAATGTTAATGATAATAATTATTATTTGAAATTCGCTATGTCCTCTTTATAATGTCGTCCGAATTTTCACTTTGGTTAAGAGCAGGTTTCACAATGACTAAAAAGCACATTTTTGCGCTTTCACCTATCATGCTGGCAATGGCTGTACAGGCGCAGAATGCTGATGCAGACAACAACGGTGCGCAAGCGGATGAAGACAATATCGAAGTAATCCGAATTGTTGAAAGCCGCGTTCAGCGTATCAGTTCAGGCGCGACTGGCCTGGGTCTGGACAGCTTTGATACGCCACAGTCGCTGTCGATTCTGGAATCTGATCTGATTGAAGACTACCGTTTAAGTGATATCAACAGCCTGTTTAAACAGGTGACAGGTATTAACGTCGACCAGTCTGAAACCGACCGGACATACTTCAACGCCCGTGGTTTTGACATCACCAGTATGCACATTGACGGCTCGGGCATTCCTTTCGGCGATATTTTTGTCGGTGACCTGGATACAGCGATTTATGAAAAGGTTGAGTTTATCCGTGGTTCAAACGGTCTGATCACCGGCCTGGGTAATCCGTCCGGTACGGTAAACTATGTGCGCAAACGCCCCGGTAACGAAACCGAAGCCAGTGTTGACTTTACACTGGGCCGCTGGGCATCCATGCGAACTGTGGCTGATGTATCCACGCCACTGACTGATTCCGGCAGCTGGGCAGCCCGTGTGGTGGTGGCCCATCAAAATAAAGAGAGCTGGCTGAACCTGTACGAAAATGAACGCAATGTGTTCTACGGTATCGTTGACGGACAGCTGAGTGACAGCGTGACTGTGATGTTCGGCTATTCGCATCAGGACAACAACAGTGACGGTGTAACCTGGGGCGCGGTGCCTCTGATTTATTCAGACGGCACTCAAGTCGACTTTGACCGCTCTACCACGACAGCAATGGACTGGACATACTGGGATACCCTGAATAAAACCGCCTTTGCCGAACTGAACTGGTTTATTAACGATAACCTGCAATATACGTCGAAGCTGAACCACATCCGTTATGAAGATCATTCTGCATTATTCTATACCTACTCCAACACGGGTTTAGAAGCAGACACAGGTCTGGGAATGCTGGGTTATCCCGGCAGATTTGATGCCGAAGATAAAACCTTAATCTGGGATAACAACCTGCAGGGCGTGTTTCAGGCGTGGGGCAGGGAGCATACATTTAATGTTGGTGTCAGCCTGGCTGATGCAGAAACCAGCGATCTGGATGCCGGTGCACTGAGCGGCTTTGATGACATGCCTGCTCTGCCGGGCTGGACGGGGACTGAAGTGGCACTCCCTGAGTGGGCGGCTCCTTATCAGGCCGGTTATACCGATATTTCACTGAACCGTTTCTATGGCTCAATACAACTGGCAGTGACCGACGCACTGGACCTGGTGCTTGGTGTCAGCTTTGTTGACTATGAAAACGAGGGTGAGTCCTGGGGCGCGTCAACCTCTACGACTGAAGATGGCAGCAGCCCGTATATCGGCTTTACCTGGGAAGTACTGGAAGGGCTGAATGTATACGGCAGCTACAGCGATATTTATCAGCCACAGTATTACCTGAATGAAGATCTTCAGCCTCTGGGTTCAGCAGAAGGCCGCAGCTATGAAATGGGCGTTAAGAAAGAGTTCGCAAACAACTTCCTGCTGACTGTTTCACTGTTCAGAACGGAACAGGAAAACCTGTATGAATTCATCGAATACGGCGATGGTGACGGTGTTGACGATGACGATTACTCTGATGACTTTAATTATGCGCTGTACCGTGGTGTAACCGTAGACTCGAACGGTTTTGAAGTTGAACTGTCCGGTGCAATCACTGATGAGTTATCCGTTCAGGGTGGTTTAACGGTGCTGAGCATGGATGAAGAGAACGGCGATGAAGCCCGTACCTTTATTCCCCGTCGTACTTTTAAGATGCTGGCGGATTATGCGCCTGTGTGGAATGAAAAGCTGAATATGGGTCTGTCTGCCCGGTATCAGAGTGAAACTTATTTCACATCAGGTTATGGCCGTATTACTCAGGATGCATACGCTGTGCTGGGCGGTTATGTGACTTACAGCTTCAGTGATAATCTGTCTTTCAGCCTGAATCTGGATAACATTACTGACGAGAAATACCTCAGCTCAGTAAGAACCGAGCAGGCATTTTACGGATCACCCACAAACTACAGTCTGACGGTTAGCTGGGATTATTAATTCCTGCTGACGATGTAACAAAATGCCCGCCTGAGTAGCGGGCATTTTTGTGTCTGTGATAGGCTTTCTCTTCCCCAAATTTGCAGGCATTCCTGAATGGAAAACGGTACTTCACTTTTACAGCACAACCCTGAATTTCTGAACATGCTGGCAGGGGAGTGGTATCTCACTAATGATGCCGGCCTCAGGCAAGTCAGGGCACAGGCAAAACAGCTGTGTCATCAGGCTGACGTTCTCTCAGGAACGGAAAAGTCACAGGTACTCAGTCAACTTATTCCCGGTGCCACGGGCTTACAGACAGGTCGTCACTTCAATTGTGATTACGGTTTTCAAATTGCTTGCAGGGGTGTGTTTACCGCTGGTTGTTATTTGACCATTCTCGATGGCGCTTCTGTGGAAACCGGCGATAATGTAAGGGCCGGAGATAATGTGGTTATTGCCACCGTTGAGCATCATAAAGACCCTCAAAAGCGACTTGCCGGATGGCAACGGGCACGTCCTGTGGTGATAGGGAACAATGTAACTATCGGAAATGGCGTAATAATTCTGCCGGGCACCGTAATAGAAGACAATACAGTCATCCCCGACGGCGCAGTCGCAGGCCGGCGATAACCTGGTTTTTAGAACGATTTTGCCGGCGTAGTGTCAAAAAAGTCTCGGGTGGTGGTTGCGGCCTTTATCAAAAATTGATAAAAAGTCAACGAGCTACGCCAATAAAGATTTTTATATTCTGTAAACTTAGATTTACATCGTGAGCGGGCAGTTAAAATACCGTGTAGCGCCGGCGGCAATTTTGCGAAAGGTCACTGCAGGCAGGCCAACCAATTTTATTTTATGAAGAGAGTCTCATGATTAAGGACACCGTTAACAATGTACACGTCAGTGCTGAACAGGTACTGATCACTCCGGATGATTTAGCTAAAGAATTGCCGGTTTCTGATAAAGCCCTTTCGGCTATCTCTGAATCCAGAAAAATTATTTCCGATATTATTCATGGCCGTGACCACCGTTTACTGGTGATCTGTGGTCCCTGTTCCATTCACGACATCGACGCAGCAAAAGATTATGCGCTGCGCCTGAAAGAACTTCATGAGTCGTGCAAAGATACCCTGTTCATCGTTATGCGTGTGTATTTCGAAAAACCACGTACAACCACAGGTTGGAAAGGGCTGATAAATGACCCGCATCTGGACGGTACGTTTGATATTGAAACCGGTCTGCGTAAAGCCCGTGAGTTACTGATCTGGTTAGCAGAGCTGGAAATTCCTGTTGCGACAGAAGCGCTGGATCCAATCAGCCCGCAATATCTGGCAGAGCTGTTCAGCTGGAGTGCCATCGGTGCCCGTACTTCTGAGTCTCAGACCCACCGTGAAATGGCATCAGGTCTGTCTATGCCTGTCGGATTCAAAAACGGCACAGACGGCAGTCTGGATATTGCAGTGAATGCATTGAAATCAGCGGCTTCCGGTCACAGCTTTATGGGTATTAACAAGCAGGGGCAGGTAGCGGTGATTTCTACCAGTGGTAACCCTGACGGCCATATCATCCTGCGTGGTGGTAAACAGCCAAACTACGACTCCGTTTGTGTATCTGACTGCGAAGTTGATTTGGAAAAAGCCGGTCTGACTGCCGGACTGATGGTGGATTGCAGTCATGCTAACTCCTCCAAAGATTACCTTCGTCAGCCGCTGGTTGCACAGAACGTAGTTAATCAGATTCTGGAAGGTAACCAGTCGATTATCGGTATTATGCTTGAAAGTCATATTAATGCCGGTAACCAGAAAGGTGATGGTGTGCCTGTTGACGAGCTGGAGTACGGTGTGTCAATCACTGACGGTTGTATTGACTGGGAAACCACAGATACGCTTATTACCCAAACCAGAGATAAGCTGATAACTGTGTTACCATTGCGCCAAAATAAACGGTCTGCTGTAGCCTGAAGCTGCAGCGCCTCTCTTCAGAGTCGCAACATGACGGATCATTCCAGTAAACTGGCCGCGCTGCGGTCAGGTATTGACGAACTCGATGCTGAGCTCGTTTCTTTATTATCCCGGCGGGCAAAACTGACCACTCAGGTCGGTCAAATCAAGGCTGAAACAGGCATGCCTGTGTATGTGCCCGAGCGGGAAAAAGAACTCATTGCCTCAAGACGTGCCGATGCAGAAGCCGCCGGCGTATCTCCTGATTTTACCGAAGATCTATTGCGCAGGATCATGCGTGAGTCTTATCACACCCAGAATAACCGCTACCGCTGTATCAATCCTGATATTCAGCAGGTTGTTATTGTCGGTGGTGCCGGTGCGCTGGGTAAAGTCATCGTCAGTCTGTTTGAAAAGTCAGGTTATCCGGTGGCGGTGGTAGAAAAAGACGACTGGTCAAAACCGGAGACGGAACAGCTTTTTACGCGGGCAGATCTTGTGATTGTTGCTGTACCTATTACATTGACTGAAGCAGTCATCAGACAGCTGGATACTCTGCCTGAGCATTGTGTGCTTGCTGACATCACCAGTATCAAAGTGAAGCCTCTGACCACCATGCTGGCGTGCCACAAAGGTCCGGTGGTGGGTTTACACCCCATGTTCGGACCCGATGCGCCCGGTATGATAAAGCAGGTTGTGGTGGTATGTGATGGCAGGGGAGAAGCCAGCTATCAGTGGTTAATTGAGCAAATGCGCACCTGGGGTGCCACTGTTCATCACAGCACGGCAGAAGAACACGACCGGGCAATGGCCTTTATTCAGGTAATGCGCCACTTCAATACATTTGTTTATGGCGCCCATTTGCAGGGTGAAAACCCGGATCTCGAAACTCTGACAGTATTCAGTTCACCGATTTATCGTCTTGAACTGGCAATGGTAGGCCGCCTGTTCGCTCAGTCGCCGCAACTCTACGCAGACATTATCTTCAATAATCCTGATAACTTTGCGTTGTTAAAGCGTTTTCATGAGCGTTTCGGACAAGCATTATCGTTATTAGAAAAAGGCGATAAACAGGCATTTATCGAAGAGTTTGACCGTATTGGCAGCTGGTTCGGAGATTACGCGAAAAAATGTCTTGTCGACAGTAAACAGCTTTTATTAAAAGCCGACGATGATGAGATGTTGAGAAAAAATTAATTATCTTTATTTGATATTTAATTAATATAGAAAGGTGGACGTTTGTCTGCCTTTTTTGTTTTGTATGATATTTAAATCAAATTCTTCGAATTAAAAGGTCATTTCACAATTAATTAAAGGTTAGTGTTCACTATCAATAAAATGACTGTTTAGTTAGGCTTTATTTAGGTTTCACTGATGTGTGTAAAACTTATTCATCCACTGTCTTTAAAATGTAATTAAAAGTAAAAAATGGAATTTTTGTCGCTATTTCCCCTTTTGTAAATTGATTTACACAGCTGGATTATGGTTTATTCCCCGCCGCGATTTCAGTCGCACAAATATAACCATCAATAATCAGAACTTCGTAATTGTCTGATTTCAGATAATGCAAATAGTTCAGGGGAACTAAAAAGTGAACATCAATCCTAAAATCGCCCAATCGATTAAAATTGCATTTGCAATGGGAGCAGCTTCAACCCTTCTAACGACAACACACGCCTTTGCACAGGATACAACCACAGCAGAACAGCAGGTTGAAAAAGTGCAGGTTACCGGCTCACGCATTAAGCGTACCGACATGGAAACGGCCAGTCCCGTTGCAATCATCAGCGCTGAAGACATTTCTTTAGGCAGCTACACGTCGGTTGAACAGGTTTTACAACAAAGTCCTGCTGCCAGTGGTATGGCAACAGGTGCCGCATCGAATAACGGCGGTGTGGGGGCTGCCCGCATTAACCTGCGTGGTTTAGGCGCCAACCGTACACTGGTACTGGTTAATGGCCGCAGAATGGTAAATTCCGGTACCGGCGCAGACTCTTCGGTTGACCTTAACACTATCCCGCTGGCGGCAATCAAGCGTATTGAAGTACTGAAAGACGGTGCTTCTGCGGTATACGGCTCAGACGCTGTTGCCGGTGTGGTTAACATCATTACAAAAGACGACTTTGAAGGTTTTCAGATTGATGTCGGTTATGCAGGCAGTGATGAGGGTGATGCCAACACAGGTAACATCAGTATTGTAACCGGCGCCGGCGGTGATAAAGGCAATATCGTTCTGGGTATCAGTTATGTTGACCGTGGCTCTGCTATGCAGGGTGATCGTGGTTTCTCTGCCTGTCCTGACAACGATTATGATGCAGAAGGTAACTGCCAGTCAGGCAGTTCCTACGTACCGGGTGGTGCATACAATGCCGGCGACGGCTGGGGAACACTGGACAGTGATAAAGACTTCTCTGAAGGATACACGCCTTACAACTACTCTGAGCGTTCTTATCTGTACACGCCGCAGGAACGTATCGGCTTATTCGCGAACGGTAATTACAACCTGACTGATGATGCACAGGCATACATGGAATTTTTGTATACCAAGCGTACATCCACGCAGCAAATGGCACCTTCTCCGATCAGTGCAACCCTGACCGCTGATGCTACAGGTAACCCTTTCGGTGTCGCAACCTCCATGCGTCGTCGTATGACAGAAGTGGGTGACCGTGTTTTCGATCAGACCACAGACACCATCCGTTCAGTCGTTGGATTCCAGGGCTATCTGGACATCGGCAACGGTTTTGACTGGGATGTGTCGTACACCTACGGCCGTAACGATGCCACAGACCGTTCTTCCAATTACATCAACCTGACTAAAATTTATCAGACCATGGACACTGATGTGTGTGACGATGTCACCATTCCCTGTCAGGACTGGTTCGCCACTGAAGGCAATATCACTCAGGAAACTCTGGATTACATCACTTATACCGACCAGGCATCCGGTGGTAACCAGTTTACTTCCTGGAATGTAAACCTGTCAGGTGAGCTTTTTGAACTGCCAGCCGGTTTCGTCGGCTTTGCCGGTGGCGCGGAATACCGTAAAGAGAAAGGCTGGTATCAGCCTGATGCGGTGACTGTTGCAGGTGATGGCAGCGCCTCGGCACAGGATCCTACTTCCGGTGGCTACGACACCACGCAGGTTTACGCAGAATTTGCTGTGCCTCTACTGGCTGACGTCCCCGGAGCAGAAGAGCTGTCTCTTGATGCCGCTATCCGCTGGTTTGATTACAGCACGTTTGATTCTGATATCACCTGGAAGCTGGGTCTGACCTGGCGAGTGAACGAAGATCTGATGTTCCGTGGTGTGGCGTCTACTGCATTCCGTGCCCCCACCGTCGATGAACTGTACGGCGGTAACGTGGGTTCTTTCGATTACCTGGTTGATCCGTGCTCAGGCTATGGTAGCCTGGATACTGCGTCAAACGTATATCAGGCCTGTAATGCGCAGATTGGTAACACCTCTTATGCGTACACGGATTCTCAGATTGAAAATACCTACGTGACCATTGACAACCTGAGCCCGGAAGAGGCTGATACTTACACATTAGGTGTGGTGTACAGCCCGTCTTTTGTGGAAGGCTTATCAATGACACTGGATTATTTCACCATTGAATTGAGCAACGCAATTTCCCGTATCGATACACAGTCTTATCTGGACAGCTGTTACGGTGGTGATGAAGAAGCTTGTAGTGTTCTGAGCATCGTCCGTGACGATATCACCGGTAACATTGATTATATGGAATCACCGCTGACTAACGTGGGGACCCTGAAAACCCGTGGTGTTGACGCCAATGTGACCTACAACTTTGACGCACTGGGTCTGAACTGGAACGTTAACTGGGATACCACCCGTCTGCTTGAGTACACTGAAGACAATGTGGAATACACAGGTAAAATCGACGGTAACAACGGTGGATTTGCAGAGTGGAAGTCAAACTTTGCGATTAAAGCCGGTACCGATGACTGGAAGCTGCGCTGGAAGATGCGTTACATCGGTGGCATGACAGACGATTACTATCTGGAATCTTACGGTCTGATGACAGATGTGGGTACTGTGGTGTACCACGATGTTTCAGGTGAATACTACATCAATGATCAGTGGTCAGTGTCTGCCGGTATTGACAACCTGTTTGATAAAACGCCTCCGTACCTGTATTCGTACAACGATATGAACACAGTACCGGAAGTTTACGACGTGCTGGGCCGTTATTTACACGCCCGCATCACTGCACGCTTCTAAGCTTTGTGCAATATGAGTAAAGCAAGTCCTCAAACATGCTTGCTTTACTCTGATTGAACTGCGCAACCGGTCGTCTCCCTGGTACCGTGTTGCGCTTTTTTTAGTTAAAAGCTGAATGTGCGGCTGACACTGGCAAACAATCTTGCATCCGCCGTGTCGTAACTCAATGTTGTATCCTCCGCTGCAATCTCGATGTCAAAACCATGAAACTGTGTCTGATACGCCACTTTGTAATGCACATAACTGCTGTCACCGGTATCCCACTGATACTTATCTTCATCCAGTGAATGAGAGTTATCTACCGTCAGCTGTATTGCATGGTTGTCTGCAATACTGAACGTGTGGGCGACTTTCCCGATGACATGATCTGCGCCGGTACCGAAATAATCCCACGAATACCACAGTGTGGTTTCTGTTATACCCAGACGGTGGGTAAAAATCAGTTTTCCGTACATCTCCGGGTAGTTATATTCGCTGGCTTCAGAGCTGCCATAGTAGCTGTAGTAAGCAATACCGAAATCAGCATCTGTTGATTCATTCAGTGACTGATAATAACCGGTGTAAAAATCCAGTTCGCGTTTTGCTGCATCGCCGTAATCCACATTGGACGTCCAGCTGCCAGCATACCAGCCGTTGTCAGCTGCATAGTCGATACTGCCCTGAAGGGCCGGATTATTCTGCGTCTGACTTACGCCGTTAAACATGTAATCGGAGGCGCCGGTTACCGTCGCTGACCAGTCCGCCAGCGCGGAGGGTGCAACGGCAAGTGAGCAAATCGCTACCATTTTTGAATATGTAAACTGCATATATTCTCCTTACTGCATGGTTTCGATTTTTTCAAAATCGAGTTCATTTTCTTTCGGTGAGCTGTCAATTTTTCTGACCGGTGTGAATTTCTTGTACAGAATATAGCCCAGACAGCAATAGAACAGGGCAATTACCAGTGCGCCGACCCACTGAATTTTCAGGAAGTCGATTTTGAACAGCATGGTCAGTGCTGCCAGTGCGATGAAGTTCAGGAAAAAGTACTTCCATTTACCCAGTCGTCCTGACGACAGATTCAGGTTGTCGGTATACAAACGAATGAGGGAATCCAGCGAGTTGATCACGAACACAATACCCACAAACACCATGGCGATGTTGCGGATCCCTGTGGTGTCTAAACCTGCCTCGTGATAGTGATACAGCACACCAAACCACAGTGCGATGGGAATCGAGGGGAAGATCAACATCGCTGACAGGACCTGCCAGGTTTTTAAGCCGCCGACGAAGCGGGAAGTAAACTGACCAATCATTATGCTCCAGGCAAACCACCAGAACAGATAAAACGCGTGATAGTTATTCAGCGGGAACAGAAAGTGCTCAATATTGGCGAAATAGCCGCCCAGCAACGAGGTGGCAGCGAAGTATTCTGAAATGTCACTTTTACCCCATAAGAAAGCACCGCCCCACATGAATGCGATGAGCGAGATAAACAGCCAGGTTGTAGAAACACTTAAAATTCTGACGTATTTAATATCTGTACTGCTGTACACCGAAAAAGCGATGGCTGCGAACACGATAAGATAAAACACGGGTACTATGGACTCGCCATCTCCGAGGGACGGCAAATACCATGGCAGGTTTTTAAGAAGCAGGAACGCCGTAAATGCACAGGTACCGATGATCACCACGTTATTGATGAACTTTACCCAGCTGATTTCAAAGAATTTTACCTTCGGCTCGATGACACAAAAGTAAAAACAGGTAACAAAGTAAAAAGCCCAGATGAAGAAGCCCCAGAACCCGAACTCAATGGCGAGAGGGTTGGTAAAGGCATACTCCGGGTTTGCCGGGGTATCGGCATAGGTACTGAACTCCGTCAATGGAAACATGATCAGTCCCACATCCAGTCCTGAAGTAAACAGAATGGAAATGAAGGTCAGTGTTTTCACCGGCGTCACACCGATCATGGTTAACTTGCCCCATTTCCACAAAATGAAAACAATGGCGATAAGGGTTAGCGCGATACCCGCGCTTAACCATAAATTCATAGGTTACTCCTGATTGTTCACCGGCGATTCAACGCCCATTACACCCATATCTCTGCTGCGCTGACGTTGCTTCCACTTGAGATCGCCGAGCACATCACGGTTCTCTGAAGCCAATGGTTCATTACCCAAAATCAGATCGGCAGCCCGCTCAGCCACCATGATGGTCGGTGCATTCAGGTTACCGTTAGGAATGGTGGGGAAGATGGACGAGTCAACCACGTGCAGATTAGCGATACCGTGTACCCGGGTTTGTGAGTCGACGACGGCCATATCATCCTCACCCATTTTGCACGAACAGGAGGGGTGATAGGCACTTTCCACCGCCCGGCGGACAAATGCGTCGATTTCCTCATCAGTCTGTACCTGCTTGCCGGGCTGGATTTCTTCGCCGCGGTACTTGTCAAAGGCAGGCTGATTGATGATTTCACGGGTCAGCCTGACGCAGGCACGGAAGCCTTCTATGTCATCCTGATGTTGCAGATAGTTGAACTGTATTGCCGGAGCCTGTGAAGGATCGGCTGATTTTACATGCACGAACCCACGACTCTTTGGTTTGTTGTGACCAATGTGCACCTGGAAGCCGTCACCTTTCACTGCGCTTTTTCCATCGTAACGCATGGCGGCGGGTAAAAAATGGTATTGCAGATCAGGCCATTCCACACCTTCTTTCGAGCGGATAAAGCCGCAGGACTCAAAGTGATTGGTAGCACCGGGGCCATCTTTAAACAGCAGCCAGCGGGCTCCGATCAGGCCTTTTGAAAACCAGTCCAGTTTGCGGTTCAGTGTGACAGGTTCTTTGCAGTAGAACTGAAAATAAAACTCCAGATGGTCCTGCAGGTTTTCTCCCACACCGGGTAAGTGATGTTGACAATCAATACCGGCTTTTTCGAGTACTTCGCGGTTACCGATACCGGATAGTTGCAACAAATGAGGAGATCCGATGGAACCGGCACTGAGAATAACAGCCTTGCTTGCAAACGCTTTTTCAGTGCCGTCTTTGCCGGTGAACTGAATACCTTTTGCGACTTTGTCTTCAAGCAGGACTTTTTCAACAGTCGCCAGGGTCACAATGGTCAGGTTGTCACGGTGCTTAACCGGATCCAGATAAGCCCTTGCGGCAGAGCAACGTTTCCCGCCTTGCACGGTCATGTGCATCGGGCCAAAACCTTCCTGCTGTGCGCCGTTGTAATCGAGCGTTTCTGCATAGCCCGCCTGTTTACCCGCTTCAATGAAAGCGGTATAAAGGGGGTTCTGCATCTGGTTGCCGTTATTTGTTCCCAGCGGGCCGTCTTCTCCGCGGTACGCGTTGGCACCCTCGTACCAGTCTTCTGCACGTTTAAAATAAGGCAGACAATGTTGATAATCCCATTGCTCAGCACCGTGCTCTGCCCATTCGTCAAAGTCGCGGGCATGGCCCCGTACGTACACCATACCGTTTATTGATGATGAGCCACCCAGCACCTTTCCTCTCGGGCAGTGCATTTCACGGTCATCAAGATAAGGCTCCGGTTCCGTGTGAAACTGCCAGGCGTATTTGTCGGTATTCATCGGAATCGACAGGGCAGTGGGCATCTGAATGAAAATGCTTTTATCACTGCCGCCGGTTTCTACCAGTAATACCTTATGCTGCGTATTGGCAGACAGGCGGTTTGCCAGCACACAGCCTGCAGAGCCCGCACCGACGATAATGTAGTCATACTGTTTCATCGTGCCTCCTTAAAACGGTGCTTCAAGTGGTGTCATGCCCATGTATACCGATTTTGTCTGGGTATACTGATCAAGGGTTTCGATACCGTTCTCACGACCGATGCCGGATAGCTTGTAGCCGCCCACAGGCATTTCAGCAGGAGAAGCGCCGTAGTTATTGATCCAGCAAATTCCGGCTTTCAGCTGGTGGATGACACGGTGAGCCCGCTGTACATCTTTGGTCATGATGCCTGCTGCCAGGCCCAGAGGGGTGTTATTAGCACGGCTTATCACTTCGTCTTCATTTTTAAAGGTCAGAATACTCATGACAGGGCCGAAGATTTCTTCCCTGCAAATAGTCATGTCGTCCGAACAGTCAGTGAAAATGGTTGGTGCCACGAAATAGCCGTTGGGGGCATCGTCCGGTTGCAACGTCGTGCCGCCGGTGAGCAGTGACGCGCCTTCAGCTCTCCCTTTTTCGATGTATCCCATCACAAGATCCTGATGTTTTTTCGAAATCAGGGCGCCGAAATTGACGTCCGGGTTCATCGGGTCGCCGGCTTTGATATTGTTTTCCGTGCGGGTTTTCAGTTCACTGACAAAAGCGTCATAAACACTTTCATGAACAAATACCCGTGTGCAGTTTGTGCATACTTCGCCCTGGGTGTAGAAATTCCCCAGCATGGCTGCACTCACAGCCTGAGAAATATCGGCATCGTCAAAAACGATAAGGGGAGATTTTCCACCTAACTCCATGGTGACATCTTTTAAATTGGCGGCAGCGGCTTCCATTACTTTACGGCCCGTGCCTACTTCGCCGGTAAACGACACTTTTTCAATGTCCGGGTGAGTGGTCAGCCAGTTACCTGTGTCGCCGTCACCATGAACCACATTAAACACACCGGCTGGAACGCCGGCTTCTATGTAGACTTTGGCCAGCTCAACCGCTCCCCGTGGCGTTTCTTCTGATGGCTTGAACAGCATGGCATTGCCGGCGGCCAGTGCCGGCGCTGATTTCCAGCAGGCGATCTGGATTGGATAATTCCACGCACCAATCCCGGCACAAATGCCCAGAGGTTCTTTTCGGGTGTAGTAGAAATCCCCGCCCAAATCCTGTTGCTGACCAACCTGAACAGGGGCCAGATTGGCGAAGTATTCGATAGCATCAGCACCGGTGACCACATCCACGCAATCTGCTTCCTGAATAGGCTTTCCGGTATCCAGTACTTCGTAACGGGCCAGTGCGTCGTTGCGCTCACGAAGAATGGCGACGGCTTTAAGCAGTATTCGCGAACGTGCCATTGCAGTCATAGAGGACCACTGCTTAAAACCTTCTCTGGCACTGTCTATTGCTGCCTGACGTACTGAGTCATCAGCAACTTCAACATCGTAAATGACTTCTCCGGTGGCCGGGTTAGTAACAGAGAAGGTTTCCCCGGACTGGTTACTGACAGGTTTGCCGTGGATAAAATTCAGAAGTCTTTTTTCAGACATTAGATACCTCAGTAAAAATTAAAAATGACCATGACACCGGCCAAAATACGGGTAGCAAAATACCCCCGCAGTGCAGGTATCATTCAGTTCGAAATCGCGTTATATACTTTCTGAGAGGGTGTTTTGGCTCACTTTCGTTTGAAGTCAAACGGGTGTGATGACGCTTAATTATTATTTAGTGAATTTGAAAGCTTTCTGTATCAAATAGATAGCATGCTGGACTTCAGCAGAAAAAAACGCAGTAAAAATCGCGGAGCATGGTCGCAGAAATGAGAGGAAAAGGCAAATCAGCCCCTGCACGGGGCTGAATTAAAGGTTGGCGATTACTCGCTGTCGATGAGCGCGCTGGCGGCGGCTACTTTCGTCGGACTGACTTCTTCAGTGGGATAACAACCCAGCACCTTCAGGTAACGGGTCATCTTTTTCAGACTCTCAATGGCATTTTGTACCGGCCCGTCTTCCAAATTTCCTTCGAAGTCGATGTAAAACATCTCTTCCCAGGGATTACCCGTAATCGGCCGTGATTCCAGTTTGGTCATATTAAGCTGGTTGTCTTTGAGCACCGTCAGCGCTTCAACGAGAGCCCCAGGCTTCTGTACAGTAGACATAATAATCGTGGTCTTAGCCGGAACCTGTAGCGGTACTTTTACCGGATCTCTTGATACAACAAAGAAGCGGCTGTGGTTCTCTTTCTGATTTGCCAGATTAGACTTAATAGCCATTAATCCGTATAGATTTCCGCCGGCTTCACTGCCGATAGCGGCCACATCGTCACGTTGTAACTCACTGACAGTCAGCATCGCTGAAGAGGTGGCATCCATGGTTTTCACTTCGACATTGCCCAGTTCCGCGAGGAAATGGCTGCACTGAGTAAATACCTGAGGGTGGGCATACAAGGTTTTAATTTTGCTGAGACTGGTGTCTTTAGCTACCAGTAAGCTGTGGCGGACAGGGTGGGTAAGTTCACCGATGATACTCAGGTGTGTGTGTTGCAGCTGGTCATAAACTTCATTGATGCTGCCTGAGCTGGTGTTTTCAATGGGTAGTACAGCGTAATCAGCTTCATTACTTTCTACTTTCTGAACAATTTCAGCAAAGCTCTGACAGCCCATTTCCATCAGTTCACCGGGCCGGCGGGAGAAATATTTTTGTGTTGCCAGATAACTGTAAGACCCTTTATCGCCCAGAAAAGCGACACGGTTAAGCGGCAGGCTGCTGCCGGGATTCGCCCGTTCAGCCAGCATGGCTTGCTGATTCAGTACACTGTCTTCAATAATGACGTGAAAAATTTGGGTGACGTAGTGGGGATCCAGGCCAGCGTTCCGGCCTTCTTTGATTAAACGGATAAGCAGTTGTTCTTCCCGTTTAACGTCTCTCACCGGAATGTGGTGGCGGATTTTCGTTTCTGCTACTTCATTGGTCAGCTGACGCCGCTCGGCCAGCAGGGTTAACAACTGGCTGTCCAGTTCGGTAATGCGTTTTCGTATTGCGTCTAAAGCGGGTTCTGACATAGTTCTACACTCGTATTCGTGGCAAAAAAAAACCTCCCGTGCGGGAGGTTTATACACACAGCGCATCCTCCCTCAAATGAAGGTGATAAAACCAAAAAAGAATGCGTTAGTGTGCTTTATATTCGTTTTCATATGCCCGACTTTATGACGATGACCGGTGAGTGTCAATAGTTTTATACAGTTTTGCACCGGTCGTTACCACCGTTCATCTTCAATCTTAGTGCCGGTTGTGCTAACAGCACCGGGGTTTACCGGTTACTCGCCTAAAAGTGCCGCCAGCATAGCCCGCACTTCGGTAGGTTCGAAGGGTTTATCACACAGGGCATTAACCCCGGTTTGCTGAATGTTAGCCATGTGCATACTGTCCTGAGACTCAGATGTCACCATGATAATCGGAATATGCGCAGTTTCCGGGTTAAAGCGGATAAATTCAGATAATTCACGGCCGTCCATTTCCGGCATATTGTAGTCTGTCACTACCAGATCAAATTCGGCATCTTTGATATGCGTCAGGGCCATGGCACCGTTTTCTGCTTCAGTGATCTTCTTCAGACCCATTCCTTCCAGCACCCGGCGAATATGATTGCGGGCCAGACGGCTGTCATCAACCAGCAATACACGGACTTCATGCACGTCGAACAATTCCAGTTCAAGCTCATCGTGGTTGATTAAATCTAAACTTGCGTTCAGTGCACGGGAGAGGTGAATCGGTTCAAAAGGCTTGGGCAAAATTGCGGCCACACCTGCCTGTTTAAATTCTTCCAGTTTCACAGTACGGCTTTCGCTGGACACCAGCATAAAAGGAATGGATGCATATTCCTGATGACTTTTAATGAATTTTAGTAACTCAATGGCGGTGCCGTCTTCAAAATACATGGCACTGACAACCAAATCTGCACTGTGGGATTCGATAGCCTCGCGGGCTTCTTTAATTGAGCTGACAGCGTCAATTTCTCTGACGTTTTCCTTGAGTAACAGGTTTGTAATTATTTTTCGTTGTGTATCTGAAGGTTCGACCAGCACTATGTGCAAGTCAGAGATTGAAAGCTTTTCCATTTTTTCTCACCTGACGTCACTATATTGAATGAGACTAATTGTAGTAAGGATTCGGTTTATCCACCGGCCAGTTTAACGGTAAATTGTTTGTCCTGAAGTAAAGTCCGCAGTTTTTCGCGGTCATCAGTTTGCACTTCTATGAGGCCTTCTTTTACTGCGCCACCGCAGCCACATTTCTTTTTCAGCTCGGTACACAAGGCCTTCAGGGCTTTTGCATCCAGGTCCAGACCGTGGATAACGGACACACCTTTACCTTTGCGTCCTTTTGTTTCACGGTGAATTCTGACCACACCATCTTTGGAAGATGAACGGGTCATTTGTGGTTTCGATTCCTGAATACGTCCACCGTCGGTACTGTATACTAATTTTGAGTCTTGCATATGTATGTCTCTGATTACGTTTGTATGGCACCGTACGGGTGATATAGTCTTTAGTCTAATATCAGTGCGCTTTTCGCTATTTCCGCATGCATCTCAGTACGTTAGTGCGCCTGCTAAGGTAATGATAAGAAATATTACAGGGAAATCCCAATGGATTCCGGCTTTTTCCGTTGTTTATGTTTTATAAACGGTTAATAACGGACTACGCTTAAACAAGATTTAATCAAAGGAAGAGTGAATGACAATTGCAGCTGGTTTATCTGATGATGGCGTCACCTGGGTAATCGAACTGGACGATAAATTTGATTTCGGCAAGGTGCAGGAATTCAGAGATGCGTACATGTCGTTACCTCAAACTGTTGAAACCGTAGAAGTCGATTTGGGCAAAACGGAATACATGGACAGCTCGGCTCTTGGCATGTTGCTCAACATGCAGAAAACACTGGCAGATAAATCGCTGAAATACAAAATTACCCATTGTCGTCCTCAGGTCGGGCGCATCTTAACTATCTCCCGGTTCGACAAGAAATTTGCCATTTCCTGATAAGCAGAAAGGCTCAAAGCCATGAAAATTCTGATTGTCGATGACGAGTCGCTGAACCGCTTTTTGCTTCTGCACATGCTGGAAGAAGAGGGGTACACCGATTGCCACGAAGCGAAAAATGGTGCAGAAGCACTGGAGATGGCCTCACGGCTTAAGCCTGATCTCATTTTGCTTGATGTGATCATGCCCCAGATGAACGGATACGAGGTCGCTCCCCACTTAAAGCAAATGTATGGTGACAGCTATTTGCCGGTGATTTTCATCACTTCACTGGATGATAAAGAGAGTCTGGCACGTTGTCTTGAAGTGGGTGGTGATGACTTTGTCGCCAAGCCTTTTGACAAAGTCATTCTGGCAGCAAAAATCCGTGCTCACGGGCGTATCAGGCAACTCAGCAATAAAATAGAATTGCAGAACCGTGCCTTACGGTATTTTCAGCAGAATGTTGACCGCGAACATACTATTGTTGAGCATATTTTTAATAATGCCATTGTAAACAAGTCTGACATTACCGCTTTCTTCGATTTCGATTTGTCACCGGCGGCGGTGTTTAACGGAGATGTGTTTCTGTGTGAAGCCAGTCCTGCCGGCGGCGTGTATTTCATGGTGGGTGACTTCACCGGTCATGGTCTTGCATCTGCTATCGGTGTGCTGCCTGTCAGCCGGTCTTTCCGTTCTATGGCCAGGCGTGGTCTCTCTGCCGGGGAAATGGCGGCAAAACTGAATACCACCTTATTATCTTTACTTCCGGCTGATATGTTTTGTGCCGCTGTCATTGTGGAAATCGATGCCAGCGGCAAGCGGTTTTCTGTCTGGAATGGTGGCATGCCTCAGTTATTGCTGAAGGAAGCTGGCACACGCCGGGTGCGCACCTTACCGCCAAGGCATATGGCTTTGGGTATCCTCGAGTCTGGTGAATTTGAAGATGACTGTGAGGTGTTCGAAGCGGCAGAGGGAGACCAGTTACTGGTCTACACCGACGGACTGATGGAAGTGATGAATGCCGCCGGAGAAATGGCTGACGAACAGGGCGTTATTAAGTGGTTTTCCGCACAGGCAAAGGTAACTTCACAATATTTGCACGACAGGGCAGTGAATTACCGTGGCGACCTGCAGCAGGCCGATGACATGACTATTGTGTTGTATACCTGTCAGTCACTGGCAACAGTAAAAAATGATTTTACCCTCAACGAGCTGCCCTACAGCATCAGTTTGTCTCTCAGCGGGGCAGAGCTTAAAAATCAGCATATCGTACCGTCGCTTATCGAAATGATTAATTCACAACCAGGTATGACGTTGCTGCGATCAGATCTATACACTGTACTTTCGGAGATGTTTAATAACGCACTCGAACATGGCATTCTGAAACTGGACTCTGCATTAAAGTCCTCACCGGACGGCTTTCTGGAATATTATCAGGCGCGGGAAATCAGACTTAAACAACTGCAGGAAGGCTCGGTCAGTTTTTTAATTCAGTTTCTGCCCAAAGATGCAGCACTGGATATCACAATCAGCGATTCCGGAGAGGGGTTTGATTATACTGCGCCGGCTAATACCGGTGAAGACAACAGTTTTGGCCGGGGACTGACACTACTCAACGAGCTTTGTGAGCAGGTGACTTACTCAGGTAACGGCAATACATTAAAGGTACGGTTGTCCGTTGACCGGTAATTTATCGCCGCCGCCTGATTGCTTATCTCACGGGGTGAAACATTCTGGTTGAAAACGCGTATAAACAGTTAAACGTTCAAACCGGAATATCACATGTTAAAAGCCGTACTTGATTTGTTCAGGGATAACCCGTCAGATAAACCGCAAGCCCATACAGTTGAGCTGGCCACCGCTGCGTTGCTGAGTGAAATCATTCGCGCAGACCGCGAAGCAGACCCGAGAGAACTTGAGGCATACCGCACCTTGCTGGAAAAGCAGTTTTCTCTGGATGCTGATGAGTTGAACGCATTAATGAACGAAGGTCAGACTTCGGCAGAAGAAGCGGTCGATATGGTGCAGTTCACACATGTTATTAATCAAAAGTGTAATATTGATGAAAAGCAGGCTATTCTAACGGGCTTATGGGAAGTAGCCTATGCCGATAAAAATATTGCTCCTGTTGAAGAGCATACCATCAGACGTATAGCCGACTTATTACATTTACCTCACAGCCAGTTTATTAAAACAAAGCTTTCCGTTACGGAACAGTCTGCCGGTTGAGCAGTTTGCAAAGCTGAGTCGTCCGACTGGTGTAAACAATCAGGCAGGTTAGTTTGTCCCGGTCCATGAAGTTGCCGTTGACGTTGCTGATATCTACAGCCGTAGCGGCGTCTGTAATCGTTGTCTACATCGTGTCGCTGAACGCGCAGCAAGCCCGTGTTACCTCCATGCAGCAGGAGCAGATGTCTGCCCTCGTGCAGAATGTTGCTGCCCGCCTGGAACCGGCGCAGGGTGACCGTGACATCGATGGCGAAGTGGCGCGAAAGGAACTTGCTCTGCAGTTGTCACACCGTCAGGTCACTGCGGCTTTCGTATTTGATTTAAGAAAAAACCTCATCACCTCTTCGGTTAAACAGAATAACCTCGCCAGTGACTCCTTTGCTGTTACATTGCCTGCTGGCATTCAGATGGCTGACGGACTTATGTATGCCGTTGCCAATATCGGTAAAGAGCCTTATCTGACTGGCAAAGTGGTGATAGTCAGCGACATGAACGGGCTGCTGGCGCAGTCGCAGAAGACATTATTTTTCTCTGTCATTCCCTGGCTTGCCGGCACCATCTTTCTCACCGTGATTGTCGCGCTGCTGGTAAGCCGCAGATTGCTCAGACCCCTGCAGGCCCTGATCGAATTTACCCGTGATATCGCCAGAGACAAAGACTACTCAAAGCGATTTTCTGATAAACACAATCACGAGGTCGCCAGGCTGGGCACCAGTATCAACAGTTTTCTCGATACAATCGAAGTCGAGCTGATTATCAATAAAGAACAGAACGATACGCTGGTGGAACAGCAACAAACAATGATGCGGCTGGCGAATTATGACAGCCTGACAGGACTCCCTAACCGGCAATTTGTGGTGGATAACCTCAGGCTTGAGCTGGCCCGGGTGAGACGCACCAAAGATGATTTGGCACTGGTTTTCTTTGATCTCGACGGATTTAAAGGGATCAATGACTCGCTGGGGCATGAAACCGGTGATCTGATCCTGATAGAAGTGGCAGACCGTGTGGTGAACTTGTTGCGGGAAGGCGATTTAATTGCACGGCTGGGCGGTGATGAATTTATCATTGTGCCTGACAGGGACGTGTCGGATGCAAGCCTGAAAAACCTGGCGGATAAACTGGTCAGCGCATTTACCGAACCCTTCATGCTGAGAGGTCTGGCGTTGACCGTCGGTGTCAGTGTGGGGATTGCCAGAGCCAGTGATGCGGAGTACGAGCTCAGTCAGTTAATGAGTAATGCTGACCTTGCCATGTACCGCTCTAAAGCCAAAGGTCGCGGAACTTACACGTTATTCACCATCGATATGGTTGAATCGTACAAGCGTAAAATGTCTATTGCAAACAGCATTGACGGTGCCATCCGGCAGGATGAATTTCTGGTTTACTATCAGCCCAAAATTAGTCAGCAGGGTGAAATTATCGGCCTTGAGGCGCTCATACGCTGGCAGCACCCTGAATTTGGTCTGGTGATGCCGTCAGAGTTTATTCCTATTGCAGAGCAGGGCGGTAAAATATCGGCCATCACCCAGTGGATGATTGAACGGGTATGTATGGAACTGCCCGATCTGCAAATGCTGATCTCCCGTAAATTTAAAGTAGCAATCAATCTGTCCGGCCACGATTTACGCCACACCGGATTGTTCGACGATATCTACGGGTTATTCGAACGTTATCAGGTGAATCCTGAGTATTTCGAATTTGAAGTCACCGAATCCGCCTATCTGGAAAACTTTGCTTTTGCTGATAAGTTCTTCAAGCGTCTCAGCAATCTCGGTTGTGCTATTTCTCTGGATGATTTTGGTACCGGCTATTCATCGTTAAGTTACCTCACGCAAATCACCATCGATACGCTTAAGGTTGATCGTCAGTTTATCCGTGAACTGGACACCTCTGAGCGCTCCCGTCTGGTAACCGGTACCATCATTGATTTGGCTAAACGACTGGCCTTAACCGTATGTGCCGAAGGTATAGAGCACCCCGGTCAATGGGCGTATCTGATTGAGCATGGCTGTGATCATGTTCAGGGGTACTTGTTCAGCAAACCTGTCCCTCTCTCCAAACTGCTGACTATTGACCAGAATTATCTGCATTTATTAAATGCTCCGGATGCGGCGCAGGGATAAAAATTTGCGTCGCCAGTGTAGATAATTTGCAACACCTCCAACTTCTTATACGTAGTGTTTAATCACAAGTTACTGATTTTGTTGGTTAATGGTATTTTGGCACTACTTGTGCAAACTCCTGCTTAACGTGAGCTTCTGTATAACCGGACGGGTCTCAGTCCTTTACATCCGCTCACAACCCGCGAGCACAGGAGGTTGTTATGAAGCGAATTGAGAAAGTATTTTTATTGTTATTCACCATTATTGCTGTTCAGGCTGTCGCTGTTGCAGAGGCCAATGCCGGTGAAGCATGGCTATCTGAACTGGATGAAGACCAGGACGGTTATATCTCCCTGAAAGAGGCTGTTGCTGATACCCGTTTGTTACGCCTTTTCAGTCGCATTGACGATAATGCAGACGGTCAGTTGAGCATTGACGAACTGAAAGCCAGCGAGGAAGTAGAACTGCTCAGCATGCGCGCATCTGCTAAATAATCTTTTTAACGATGGCACAGGGTATTTGGTGCCATCATCTATTGCGGCATTGAAAGGGGTATGCGATCCTGAAAGACCGGACTTCATTTAGTGATCGAATTTTGCGAGTTGGTTCCCTCAGACAACTTACGTTAGGTAGTTTTTTACTTGCGCTGGTTCCCCTTATAGCACTGCTTTGGCAAAGCCAGAGCGATCTTGCCAAAGTCAGCAGGATGACCACCAAAGAGACACGTTTCGTTGTGACGGTCGTGGGCTACCTGCAAAATCTGGATGGCGCTGCCATCGACCTGGAACGTACCCTTCGCCAGTACGCCATTATCCAGAACGCCACCGTCGCCGATTTAACTGACAATGCGATTGCACAGTTTGCCAGCGCGCAAAGCAAGCTCTGCGGTATCGTTCCGGCGAGTGAAAATTGCGGGCTGCTAAAAAAGCAAATTGAGCAATTACGAAATTTCCGCACTATTAACGATCAGCTTTTGCTGAATGCGTATCTCGCTTCATTAAGTAACGGTGTTACTGCCATCCGCAAAGACGTGGACAAGGCTATTCAAACCCGTCTGGCTGTGCAGCAGGAAGACATGACTGATATGCAGGCCAAGCAGGCATGGTCGACGGCGCTGCTGGTCAGTGTGTCATTGTTGCTGATTTTGCTCGGCAGCCAGTTGATAGTGAATCCGGTGCGCAAGCTCAAGCAAATCATTCAGATCCTCGCCCATCAGCGTGGTGAGTTGCCGCCTTTGTCTACGAAGGCGCCCTACGAATTAATTGGGGTAGAAAGAGATCTTCATTGGCTGGCGGAACGTTTACAGCAGCTTGAACATATCCGCACTGCGCTTTTGCGACATGCCGCCCACGAACTTAAAACGCCTCTGGCAAGCATTAAAGAAGGGTGTAGTTTGCTTTCTGAGAATGTTGTCGGTGAGTTAAATCCCCAGCAGGTTGAAGTACTTTCTTTGCTCAGTTCCAGTACCCAGCGCCTGAATACGCTGGTAGAAAAGCTGCTGGATTACAACCTGCTCCTGCAGCAGGCTGAACCCAAATTTACAGACATTAATCCTCAAGATCCGGTCAGAGATTGTATCGAAGACTACGCCCTGGCACTGCAGGACCGAGAAGTTACTGTGGATGTAACCGTAGAAA
Organism: Alteromonas sp. NFXS44; assembly: GCF_040148705.1. Classification (NCBI taxonomy): domain Bacteria; kingdom Pseudomonadati; phylum Pseudomonadota; class Gammaproteobacteria; order Alteromonadales; family Alteromonadaceae; genus Alteromonas; species Alteromonas sp. NFXS44. Next base: position 505,975 of record NZ_JAGDEA010000005.1, read on the forward strand.
CCATTAGTGTCGACGAGGAGTTGTATCGTCGTATACTTGATAATCTGGTATCGAATGCTGTGGCACACGGTGCAATAGGCAGACCTATTTCCGTCAGAATTTATCAACAGGAGGAGGTAGCAGTACTCGATGTAGCTAACCGGGGGAAAAAGATTCCGCCGGAAAAAGTGGGTAAACTTTTTGAACCGTTTACCCGGGGTGACGATCCAAGAAACGACAATGTCATTGGTACAGGTTTGGGCTTGTCCATTGTTTCAGACTGTGCCCGTTTGATGCACGGTGATGTGGCGGTTGTTGATGTAGATTATGCCGATGTCTGTTTTAGAGTAAGCATTCCGCAGAAGGAAAAACGTTAATGAAAATCAAATTATTGCTGCCACTGGCCGCCATGCTGGGTGGATGTGCAGCGATAGAAGGGAATGAGTCTGCACCAGTTATTCCGGTCGAGGAAAATACGGTCGCACCGCAACTGGTGGAGAGTGATTCCCTTTGTCTGGTAGAAAAAGACACAGAATCTTTTGAGCACCAGTGCGATTTGCTCTATTGGGTGAACCTGTGGGTTCAGGCCGACAATACCCGCTGGCCTGTACGCAGAGATGCTATCGCCGGGTTGTCCGATTCCACAGAGGATAAAATAAAAAAAATCATTTTATCACTGCCTGTAGACACCCCTTATCAGAGTCGCCTTCGTGCCCGGCACTGGCTGACCGAAGTGAAGGATAAGCTGACGCCGGATATGCAAACCGTGGTGGCCACTATTGTTAATGCCCCCAACGATGAAATGCTTGAGCTTGAATCGGCGATGGTGATCTTAAACCGCGTGAACACCGATAAAGAAAAGCAGTTGCAGATGCTCGAAAAAGAACTGGAATCACAAACTAAGAAGATGGAAGAGTTGCTTAAAGTTGAAGCAACGCTGATGGATAAAAACAGGAGTACGCAGCGATGAATGAATCCGGAGCGCGAAACGCCAGATTATTGCTCGTTGACGACGATAAAAGTTTACTTCGCCTGCTGACCATTCGCCTTGAAGGCGAAGGATATCAGGTCACGGCGGTGGAAGATGGTCAGGCGGCATTACGCAAAATTCGTAGTGATGACTACGACGTGGTGTTGTCAGATTTACGTATGCCGGGCCTTGATGGTCTGAGCTTATTTGAAGAAATCATGGGCGTCCGTAAGGATATTCCTGTGATATTGATGACTGCCCACGGTACGATTTCTGACGCCGTTGCGGCAACCCAGCGTGGTGTGTTTGGCTTTTTGCCTAAGCCGGTGGATCACGATGAATTACGCAAGTTATTGCAAAAAGCCCTGAGTCAGTCGTTATCTGTTCAGCCGGAAGAGTGGTGCAAAGATATCATCACCCGTGCTCCGGAAATGACCAGTGTGATGGACCAGGCTTTCCGTATTGCCCAGCGTGAAGTGAGTGTGCTTATCAGTGGTGCCAGCGGTACCGGTAAAGAACTGCTGGCGAATGCTATTCATCGTGCCAGTAACCGTCGTGACAAGCCGTTTATTGCCATTAACTGTGGTGCATTGCCGGAAAACCTGCTGGAGTCAGAATTATTTGGTCATGCAAAAGGCGCCTTTACCGGTGCGGTGCATGCAACCCCCGGTTTGTTCCGTGAGGCGGATGGCGGCACCTTGTTCCTTGATGAAATTGGCGACATGCCGATGACGTTACAGGTCAAATTGCTGCGTGCGTTGCAGGAGCGTCAAATCCGGCCTGTGGGCAGTGCCAAACACGTAGACATCGACGTACGTATTATTTCTGCAACACACAAAGATTTGCATAAAGAAATGGAAGAGGGCAGCTTCCGGGAAGATTTGTACTATCGTCTTAACGTGGTAAATCTGAAACTGCCTTCCCTTAAAGAGCGTAGCGAAGATATTCCGTTGCTCGCCCGTACCTTGCTCCAGCAAAGCGGTCAGCGTCACGGTGTGAATGTGACGCAATTTTCTGATGATGCCATGCAGCTACTGGTGAAATCAGAATGGCCCGGCAACGTTCGGCAACTGGTTAACGTGGTTGAGCAGTGTGTGGCGCTGACACAAACGCCGGTGATCCCGCTGCATCTGGTGCAACAGGCGCTGTCGGCTACCCGCCAGAGCTGGCCGACACTGACCGAAGCCCGTGATGCATTTGAACAAAAGTATCTGCACAAATTATTGAAAATGACCGACGGTAACGTGACCCGTGCCGCCGAGCTGGCTGGTCGCAACCGTACCGATATGCACAAGCTGATGAAAAAACATGAGCTTGATGCCGGCGATTTCCGCTAAAAGCCGGTAATTTCACCAACGTTATTTTCTGATAATGTCCCGCCGCACTCTGTTAAATGAGCAGAGTGCGGGTATTTACTTTCAACCCGGTTCTTAATTTTTCAAAACAGAGAAGTTTGCTCAGCAGGCGGTGGTGCGAAAGTCAGAGCAGGCAATGCTGCATCAGGATAGCAGTCGTTATAACTGTCGATAAATTCTGCTGCCAGCCAGGGCGCATCGCCATTTTGTGGTTTATGAAAGAACATGTATGGTGTGCGGCCTTCAAGCCGCCATTCATGGCATTTTCCTATCCAGGGCTGTAAGCAGCGGGTATTGGCGGCATCGTCATTACCACCCACAAAGCGCACAACCGGTGCCGTCGATGTCGCAATCACATTCACCGGCAGTCTGGGCTTTTTCATCCGCACTTCTGTGGTCAGTTCGCTGTCAGACGGACCGGCGAATAATCCCCGCGTATCCATAATGACCCGGTTTACCTTCTGTTCCATGAGCATGCGGTTAAATTGTTGTTCCGCGCCGCCTTTATCAAAAAATGCCGGATGGCGTACTTCAACGCCAAGGGGAATATCTGCCGGAAATTGCTGCAACATGGCGGAAATGGCCTGCAAACTGTCAGGGCCGGTGCTGGCGGGCAGTTGCAACATCAGCATGCCCAGCCGCTCTTTCAACGGGGCCAGCAGCGACAACTGCTTTTCAATATCAGGGTGGTTCGGGTCCGGTGCACCGCTGTGAGTGATGGTCTGGTGGACTTTAAACGTAAAGCGGAAGGCCTGCGGGGTCTGCTCAATCCACCGTGCCACAGTGTCCGCTGAGGGCAGGGCATAGAAGGTGGTGTTGCCTTCCACTGAATTCATCTGCTTTGCATAATATCCGAGGGCGTTTTTTCGTGCTCCTGCATCGTTAAACCAGTCCCCCGGCCAGCGGCTGTGTTGCCACTGAGGCACACCAATGTAGACAGGTGGCAGAGAATTGTTCAGTTGGCTGTGGAAATCGCTTTTAGTCATTGGGCTTTACGATGCATTTGTTTATACTATGCGACCTTATTTTTATCTAAAGTCTGAGGCTTAACCGGATAGTTGCCTGACTGAGACAAGTCACCGTCCGGCTGCATTGAAGCACTGACCGCAACGCCTTGCAAGTCAGCATCGCCAGGCAGACAACACATTACCAGAGGTTCAGGGACCATGCGCACAGATTACTGTGGGAATATTGATTCATCTTACGCCGGCCAGGAAGTCACACTTTGTGGTTGGGTTAACAAGCGTCGTGACTTAGGCGGCGTTATTTTCATCGATCTTCGTGACCGCGAAGGCATCGTGCAGGTGGTATTCGATCCTGATTTACCGGAAGTACTGGACGTAGCCAATAAACTGCGTAATGAATTCTGCGTGAAGCTGACCGGTAAAGTGCGTGCCCGCCCTGAAGGTCAGATCAACAAACAAATGCGTACCGGTGAAATTGAAATTCTGGGCACGGGCCTGGAAATCATCAATAAGTCTGCGGTACTGCCGCTGGACTGGAACCAGGAAAACTCAGAAGAACAACGTCTGCGCTATCGTTACCTCGACTTGCGTCGTCCTGTAATGAGCGACCGCCTGAAGTTTCGTGCCCGTGTTACCGGTGCGGTACGTCGTTACCTGGAAGAAGAAGGTTTCCTGGATATCGAAACCCCGATTCTGACGAAAGCTACGCCGGAAGGTGCCCGTGACTATCTGGTACCCAGCCGGACTCACAAAGGCGAATTCTTTGCGCTGCCGCAGTCTCCACAGCTGTTTAAACAGTTGTTGATGATGTCGGGCATGGATCGTTATTATCAAATCGTAAAATGCTTCCGTGACGAAGACTTACGTGCTGACCGCCAGCCAGAATTCACCCAAATCGATTTGGAAACCACCTTCCTTGATGCTGATGGCGTAATGTCTATCACCGAAGGCATGATCCGTGACCTGTTCCTGAAAATGCTTAACGTGGACCTGGGTGAATTCCCCCGTATGACTTACGCAGAAGCGATGCAGCGTTTCGGTAGTGATAAGCCTGACTTACGTAACCCGTTGGAACTGGTAGATGTGGCTGATTTGCTGGCTAACGTAGAGTTTAAAGTATTCTCCGGTCCGGCCAACGATCCGAAAGGCCGTGTGGCGGTTATCCGTGTGCCCGGCGGTGCCAGTCTTTCCCGCAAACAGATTGACGAATACACCAAATTCGTCGGTATCTATGGCGCCAAAGGTCTGGCATGGATGAAGGTGAATGAAGACAAGCCTGGTCAGGAAGGTCTGCAATCACCCATCCTGAAATTCCTGTCTGAGGACATTACTGATGCGCTGTTACAGCGTACCGGCGCACAGGCTGGCGACATTCTGTTATTCGGTGCGGACAGCAAAAACGTAGTAACTGAAGCTATGGGTGCACTGCGTCTGAAGCTGGGTGAAGATTTCGAATTGCTGGAAGGTGACTGGAAACCACTGTGGGTTGTTGACTTCCCTATGTTTGAAGAAGCGGACGGTGCGCTGTTTGCGTGTCACCATCCATTCACGGCACCCCGCGGCCTGACCGCTGAAGAGCTCAAAGCGAACCCGGCTGAAGCGATTTCTGATGCCTACGACATGGTACTGAACGGTGTGGAACTGGGCGGTGGTTCTGTGCGTATTCACAATCAGGACATGCAGTCTGCAGTATTCAGCATTCTGGGTATCGACGAAGAAGAAGCGCAGAACAAGTTTGGCTTCCTGTTAGAAGCGCTGCAGTTTGGCGCGCCGCCCCATGCTGGTCTTGCTTTCGGTCTGGATCGTCTGGTGATGCTGATGACCGGTGCAACGTCAATTCGCGACGTAATGGCATTCCCGAAAACCACCACGGCTGCATGCCCGCTGACAGATGCACCGAGCCCGGCGAATCCGGCGGCGCTGGCGGAACTGGCCATTGCGACTGTTAAGAAAGATGCTGAATAATTCCGGATGGCGTTAAAGCGACCGGAATCTGTGCTGGTGGTGCTCTATGACGAGCACCACCGCATATTGTTACTACAACGCAACGATGACCCCTCATTCTGGCAATCTGTGACAGGGACTGTTGAAGCCGGTGAGCTTCCTGCAGAAACTGCTGTCAGAGAAGTCGCCGAAGAAACAGGCATCGTGCTGACTCCCTTGCAGCTTAATGACTGCTCTCATATTAACCGCTACGAAATCCGCCGGCGCTGGCTGCACCGTTACCCGCAGGGTACCCGTTTTAATACTGAGCATGTCTTCAATGCCTGTGTCTCTTCGGCCAGTGAGCTTGTGCTAACTGAGCATCTGGCGTTTGAATGGCTGGACAAACCTGATGCCCTGGCTAAATTATGGTCGCCTTCAAACCGTGATGCAGTAGAAGCATTTGTGCCGGAGTGCCGAAGATGATTATACTGGGTATAGATCCAGGTTCCCGTGTAACAGGGTATGGTGTGATTGCCAGAAAACAGGGCAAAATTGTTTATTTGGGCAGTGGATGCATTCGTGTCAAAAGCGATGTTATGGCTGACCGGCTGGCACAAATTTTTGCCGGTGTGGGTGAAGTAATACGTGAATTCACGCCGCAGCAATTTGCCATAGAGCAGGTTTTTATGGCGAAAAACCCGGATTCTGCATTGAAGCTCGGGCAGGCAAGAGGGGCTGCCATTGTGGCGGCTACGCAGTCTGAATTGCCGGTGGCTGAATATTCGGCCAGACAAATCAAACAAGCTGTTGTGGGAAAGGGGAGTGCGGAGAAAACCCAGGTACAGCATATGGTTAAACACTTGCTTAATTTGCCGGGAACGCCTCAGGCCGATGCTGCCGATGCCTTGGCTGTCGCACTGTGCCATGCACACACGGAACAAAGTCTGATTAACATGGCGGGACAGGCCAGTAAAACCGTCCGTCGCCGCCTGCGCTGAATCTGTGCTGACAGGCTCTTAGGGAGCCACGTGCCGGCGAAAAACAGGCGGCACTATAGTCCGGCAACTAAATTGGTTATCAAATAAATGATTGGAAGAATTGAAGGGCGATTATTAGAAAAGCAGCCCCCTGAAGTGCTGATAGATGTGAATGGTATTGGTTATGAAATTCAAATGCCGATGACCAGTTTTTATCAGTTGCCTGCTGTCGGCGAAAACGTAGCTGTTTATACCCACTTTGTTGTGCGTGAAGACGCCCAGCTTTTATTTGGCTTTGCCGATAAAATGGAGCGGGGTTTGTTCCGCGAACTCATCAAAGCTAATGGCGTGGGGCCAAAATTAGGTCTGACTATCCTGTCAGGCATGTCAGCCGGACAATTTCTTATCAGCGTGCAGAATGAAGATGTGAGCGCTCTGGTCAGTTTGCCCGGGATTGGTAAGAAAACCGCAGAGCGTCTGGTAGTTGAACTGAGAGACCGGCTGGCCAAATTCGGTAAACAGCAGGCGGTGGACATTCCGTTTGATATGGAAAATAAAGCGGCTGATACGATTGTTCCTGTGAACGATGCGAAAGAAGAAGCGCAGAGCGCGCTGGTGTCATTGGGTTACAAGCCGGTTCAGGCAAATAAACTGGTTACTTCGGTTTATCAGGATGGCATGAACAGTGAAAACCTTATCCGCGAAGCTTTGAAAGCTGCGATTTAACGGGAATAAGTGATGATTGAAGCAGACAGACTCATAGCGCCGGCTGCCACCACCGAAGATGAAGTTATCGACCGTGCCATAAGGCCGAAAATGCTGGCTGACTACACGGGTCAGCCCCATGTGTGTGAACAGATGGAAATTTTTATTCAGGCGGCGCGCAATCGTGATGATGCCCTTGACCACCTGCTCATTTTTGGTCCTCCGGGATTAGGAAAAACCACGCTGGCAAATATTGTTGCTAATGAAATGGGCGTGAATATTAAAACCACATCCGGTCCGGTGCTGGAAAAGGCCGGCGATCTGGCAGCACTGCTTACCAATCTTGAAAAAAACGACGTGTTGTTCATTGATGAAATTCATCGACTGAGTCCTGTGGTGGAAGAAATCCTGTATCCGGCTATGGAAGACTATCAGCTTGATATCATGATAGGTGAAGGCCCGGCTGCCCGCTCTATTAAACTGGATTTACCACCGTTCACGCTGGTGGGGGCGACCACACGTGCCGGCTCTCTGACTTCGCCTCTGCGTGACCGTTTCGGTATTGTGCAACGTCTTGAGTTTTACAATATCAAAGATCTCACCACCATTATTCAGCGCAGCGCCAGTTATCTGAATCTGGATATGGATGCCGCCGGTGCTGAGGAAGTGGCGCGGCGCTCCCGTGGTACGCCGCGGATCGCAAACCGTTTGCTTCGCCGTGTCAGAGACTATGCAGAAATTAAAGCCGACGGAAAAGTACATGCAGACATTGCAGCGAAAGCGCTGGATATGCTGGATGTGGATAAAGAAGGCTTTGATTACATGGACAGAAAACTGCTGACGGCCATTATCGATAAATTCGACGGAGGTCCGGTGGGGCTTGATAATCTGGCAGCCGCAATCGGGGAAGAAAAGGAAACTATCGAAGACGTTATCGAGCCGTTTCTTATTCAGCAGGGGTTCCTTCAGCGCACCCCGAGAGGCCGTATTGTGTCTCAGCGGGCTTACCTGCATTTCGGATTTGAACCAAAAAGCTAAAATATCCTTTCTTGCCGGTCAGTGATTCATTGGCCGGCCATTTCTTCTTTCTGCTGCTATTTATGATATTTTCTTTCGGGCATAAAAAAAGCCCGCTCAAATTGAACGGGCTAAAACAACAAGTGTTGAAGGAAATAAATCCAGGGAACTCATGTCAATCAGGAGAAAACTCGTGTGAAACCGTTCCAGAACCGCTTCACTCTGTTCGACAGATGGGCGCATTATAGAGTAGTTTCTGAACCTGACAATTGAGGAAAATTATTTTTTTCTATTAGAAAAACTAATGTGTTAAGTTGCTGTAAATGGCTTGCCGTGGAATTTGTTTTTACCGCAGAAATAAAGCGTTTTAACGGCATAAATGGACCATTTGGTGAGTTCACCGGTAAGTTTTTCTTTATGACGTTTTCATTACATTTTTAAAAGTGGAGTATTGCATGTCTGCAAAACATACCATGCCGGTGCGGGTTTATTACGAAGACACAGATGCCGGCGGTATTGTGTATTATGCGAATTATCTGAAGTTCATGGAGCGGGCCAGAACCGAGTGGTTGAGATCGCTGGGCTACGAACAGGACAAGTTGATGGAACAATCCATAGCCTTTGTCGTCAAACGGGTTGAAATGCATAACCATGCGCCGGCCAGATTTAATCAATTGTTGAGTATTGAATCGCAAATTGTAGAATTGAAGGGCGCAAGTTTGACTTTCAGACAAGAAATAAAAGATCCGCAAGACAGCTGTTTAGTGTCGGCGGACATAAAAATTGCATGTGTAGACCCTGTGGCAATGAAGCCACGGAAATTACCAGCCACTTTATCAGGGGATTTAGCTAGTGGAATCTGATTTAACCTTTATCGGTCTGTTCCTTCAGGCCAGTTTTGTTGTTCAGCTTATTATGTTGTTGCTGCTCAGTGTGTCAGTGGCTTCATGGACGTTCATTTTTCAGCGTACCAAAGCATTGAATGCAGCAGATAAAGAAATGCGCCAGTTTGAAGACAAATTCTGGTCAGGCGCAGATCTCAACCGTCTTTATCAGGAATTATCCGCTCGTTCTGATGTAACAGGGATGGCCAATATTTTCTGCGCCGGTTTTAAAGAATTTGTGCGTCTGCGCAAAGGTAACAATGCAGTGAACGGCATTGTTGACGGTACCTACCGTGCAATGCGTGTATCTATGTCCCGTCAGGTGGAAGAGCTGGAAAGCCGTTTACCCTTTCTGGCTACTGCCGGCTCTATCAGTCCTTACATCGGGCTGTTCGGTACGGTATGGGGCATCATGAATGCATTTATTGCACTGGGTGAAGTGCAGCAGGCCACACTGGCCATGGTGGCGCCGGGTATTGCAGAAGCCCTTATTGCAACCGCTATCGGTCTTTTTGCTGCTATTCCGGCAGTTATCGCTTACAACCGCTTCAGCCATAAAGTTGAGAAACTGGAGAACAGCTACGGCAATTTCATGGAAGAGTTTTCTGCCATATTGCACCGTCAGGCGATGACGGCACAGCCACAGTAACGATGTCCGGAGACTGATTATGTACATTCGTAAACGGCGTCGTCCGGTATCCGAAATTAACGTGGTGCCTTATATCGACGTGATGCTGGTACTGCTGATCATTTTTATGGTTACCGCGCCGCTTATTTCCCAGGGTGTGAAAGTGGAATTGCCGAAAGCCAGCGCCCAGCCGATTGAGCAGGAAGATACGCCGCCGCTCATCGCTTCAGTGGACGTACAGGGTAACTATTACCTGAACGTTGGCAACGACCAGGAAACCCCGCTGGGTACGCAGGAACTTACTGCATTGGTGGCCGAAAAATTAAAGTCTGAACCGCAAACGCCGGTGGTGGTGAAAGGGGACGGACAGGTTGCATATAACGAAGTGATTCAGTTGATGGTCTTGCTGCAAAAAGCAGGGGTGCCGTCAGTGGGATTGATGACAGACCCGGTGGACGAATCATAAAAAAGTATGCGTAAATTAAATTCTAATCAGCAGGCATTAGCTAAAGCCATTGGCGTTCACATGGCGATTGCTGTAGTGTTGCTAATTAGCGTCAGTTTTTCGCCCGATCCTTTCGAGCCTGTAAGCAACAGTGATGCGCCTGTCATTCAGGCAACATTCATCGATGCGCAGGCCATTGCCGATAAGAAGCGTGCTGAACAGGCTGCAGCTGAGAAGGCTCAGGCGGAAGCAGACGCCCGTCAGCGCAAAGCCAGAGAAGCAGCCGCTCAGGAGCGCAAGCGGAAAGAAGAGCAGGCGGCCAGACAGGCAGCTGAAAAGAAAGCGGCAGATAAGAAGCGCCGCGAAGAAGCTGAGCGTCAAAAGCAGCAGGAACTTAAGCGTATTGCTGCGCAAAAGGAGAAAGAACGTAAGCAGCGCGAGGCACAGGAAAAAGCCGACGCGGAAAGAAAAGCAAAAGAAGCCCGTGAAAAAGCAGAACAGGAAAGAATTTTGCAGGAGAAAGCCGAAGCTGAACGCGCAGCTCAGGCTCAGCGTCGCCGGAAACAGGTGATGTCTGAAGTTGATCGCTACCGGGCGTTGATAACCTCTAAGGTGCAAAGCTTCCTGTATGCAGATGACAGCTTTAAGGGTAAAGAATGTCGTCTGAATATTCGCCTTGCAACGTCAGGTTACGTGACTCAGGTTAAACGCCTGGGTGGTGATGATGCGTTATGCCGTGCAGCAGAAGCAGCCGTGCGCCGGCCGGATAAGTTGCCTATGTCGGATGATCCGGCCGTGTACGAACAAATAAGAGATATAAACATAACGGTGAGACTGTAGTGACGATGAAAAAAATCAGGATGTTATTAGGTCTTGTCATACTAAGCGCTAGTGGTATGGCAAAGGCAGCATTGGAAATAGTGATCACTGAAGGGGTAGACAGTGCGCGCCCGATAGGTGTTGTCCCGTTTAAATGGGAAGGGGCCGGCCAGATGCCGGAGAACATCTCCGAAGTGGTGATGGCAGATTTAATGCGCAGTGGCAAGTTTAACCCGATTGCCGTTGCTAAAATGCCACAACAGCCGGCAACCGATAAGCAGGTTAATTACAGTGCCTGGGCGGCTACCGGTGTGGACACCATTGTTGTGGGCAGCGTGGCGCCGGAAGGGGCTGACAGATACAGAGTATCGTTTGAGCTGATTGATGTGTTGCGTGGTCAGGTTACCGGCGGCAAAAGTCAGGGTATGAGCAATGGCAAACTGGTTGACAGTGCCGATCATGTGATTGATGCCCGCCAGTCGGTAATCGGCTCTGCGGATTTTCGTCAGTACGCTCACCGCATCAGTGATGTGGTTTACGAAAAATTGACAGGTGAACGCGGTGCGTTCCTCACCCGTTTAGCGTATGTTGTGGTGCGTGACAGAAATAAAGAAAAGCTGCCGTACCAGCTGGTTATTTCAGATTATGATGGTGAAAATGAGACGAGATTATTGTCTTCACCTGAGCCGTTAATGTCACCATCATGGTCGCCTGACGGTGAGAAACTGGCTTATGTCAGTTTTGAGAATAAACGTCCGCAGATTTTTATCCAGGATATTTACACCATGGCGCGCACAAAGATGACGGATTTCCCCGGCATCAACAGCAGCCCGGTTTTCTCGCCGGATGGTAAAAGTCTGGCAATGGTGTTGTCAAAAGATGGCAATCCGGAAATCTATGTGATGGATATTGCGACGAAAAATTTACAGCGCATTACGCGAAATCGTGCCATCGATACGGAGCCGGCCTGGACACCGGATGGCAAGAGCTTAACATTTAGCTCGGAACGGGGTGGTAAACCTCAGATTTATAGCGTAAATTTATCTTCTCGTAAGGTTAGACGCCTTACATTTGAAGGCGAACAGAATCTTGGCGGTACCATTACACCTGACGGTAAACAAATGGTATTGGTAAATCGCACACGGGGTGATTACCGTATCGCTAAACTTGGATTGGAAAATGGCGGAATACAAGTACTGACGAAAACCTTTCTGGACGAGTCTCCGAGTATTGCGCCGAATGGAAGCATGATTATTTACAGTACCCTTCACAATGGCACACAGGTTTTATCTCTGGTGTCTTTAGACGGGCGCTTTAAGGCCAGGTTACCAGCCACAAATGGACAAGTGAAGTCGCCGAGTTGGTCACCATTTTTGTTTTAAAACAGATATACACAAATAAATATAAGGATTAAGAGGATGCAAATGAATAAAGTGATGAAAAGCTTCATTATTGCCTTGCCAGTGGTGACTATGATGGCTTGTTCTTCCGGCCCGTCTGAAGAAGAACTGGCCGCTGAACGTAACCGTGTTGCCCAGGAGCAGGCAGAAGCGGAACGTCAGGCTCGTGAAGCTGAACAGGCGCGTGTACAGGCAGAAGCTGCTACCCGCATGCAACGTCAGCAGGAAATGGTTGAAGAGCAGAAAGCGGCGCTGAAAAAAGAGCAAACCGTTTACTTTGATTTCGACCGTGCAACGATTAAAGCAGAATTCCAGGCTTTACTGGATAAACACGCTGAGTTCCTGGTAAACAACCCGGATCAAAACGTGGTTATCGAAGGCCACACTGACCAGCGCGGTACACCAGAGTACAACATTGCTCTGGGTGAACGTCGTGCACAAGCTGTTGAAACTTACCTGATGAACGCAGGTGTAAGCAGCAGCCAAATCTCTACTGTTTCTTACGGTGAAGAGAAGCCAGCAGTTATGGGGTCAACTGAATACGCGATGGCACAAAACCGTCGTGGTATCGTAGTTTACCAATAAGGGTTAAGCTTTGGTTAAACCAATGATTCAGGGCGTCACCATGTGTGCCGCCCTTTGTATTTCAGCCGCAGCGCAAGCTCAGGCACCTGTTTATGATGTCGGTAACAGCAGCTCGCAGCAAACGGCGAATTCAGGCAATTCCTCCAGTACATTGGAGCAACGCATCACTGTACTGGAGCGGATGGTAGACAGTCGCACGCAAATGCAGCACCGTTTACAGCAACAACTCGACACCATGCAGGGTGAAATTGATGAGTTGCGCGGGGCTGTGGAAGTGCACACCAATCAACTTGAGAAAGTGCTTGAGCGCCAACGCGAGTTGTATCTGGAAATTGACAAGCGTGTTGAAGCGTTAAAGCAGGCTGGTGTGGGCAGTGCATCCGGTTCAGCTTCTGATTATTCATCACCTGCGCCGTCTCAGCCAGCACCGTCGAAACCTCAGTCACCGGCACCGGCCAGCGCAGAAAGCGAGAGTGATGCCTATGACGCTGCAGTCAATCTGATCCTGAAATCCAGAGAATACGACAAAGCCATTCCGGCTTTTCAGTCTTTCCTGTCATCTTATCCAAACAGTGAATACGCGCCCAACGCGCATTATTGGTTAGGGCAGTTGCTGTTTAATCAGCAAAAGTGGTCTGATGCATCTGAACAGTTCAATATTGTTATTGATCGCTTCTCAGACTCTCCCAAACGACCTGACGCATTACTTAAGCTTGGAGTGATAGCAGAAAGACAGGGCAACAAAGGGCAGGCCAGAAGCCTGTTTCAGCAAGTGGTCAATGAATATCCTGATTCATCAGCCACCAAACTTGCCCAGTCCCGTTTATCCGGATTATAAGCTGATTAAAAAAACCTCCTCCGGGAGGTTTTTTATTGCCCGCAAGATTCTGGGTAAAATTCGCCTGCCTGTTTTTTATACGGAAATACAAAAGTTAGCGGTGGTGAACTCAAATTCCTAACTGCAAATTTGTCTGCGAAGTGTGATGTTGAGAACGTAAAATAACCATCTGTTGCCGGCGTCTCAAAAATAATTAAAATTATTTTGAGAAGGTTGGTGAATAATCCGGCAGTTGCACAAAATTTTTTTTAAAGATGAGAAAAAATTCAGGCAAATCCCACTGCAATTTCGCGTCTGGATGCTACATTTTTATCTGTCCGGCAGGGTTAAATTCAAAATAACTCTCCGAAAAGCGGGGGAATACTGTACGATTTGATTTCATTTTGACCGTTTGAACAAGAAAAACGAGAAAAGTGAAAATAAATCCGGATTTAAGGTTGCACTGCCTCAGAATCTGAGTATTATATGCCGCCGTTGCCACAGAGTGGTGACGCAGAAGGGCGAAAGGGTCGTTAGCTCAGTTGGTAGAGCAGTTGACTTTTAATCAATTGGTCGCTGGTTCGAATCCAGCACGACCCACCACTTTCTCCTCAGTGAGAATATCGCTTTTCACCGCAACCATAAGATGGGTCGTTAGCTCAGTTGGTAGAGCAGTTGACTTTTAATCAATTGGTCGCTGGTTCGAATCCAGCACGACCCACCATCTTATCTTTGCTCCGGTTATCCGGAACGTCTTAAAATCCTTAAATACTTCCTGTTAGTTATTATCCTGATTCGTTATCAGTTTTATTATCCGCAAAAGCATTGCATCGTTATAAGTCATAGCGCTTTAATCCGGGCAAACACTTTTATTCATAGCGTATCCCTATGTAATTTTTATGACAGTCGGGTATAATCCGTCGCCCTATTGTCGATTATTCAGGCTATTTGTTATGACTATTGCTTTCAGAGTCGATCAAGTTGATTATCCGTTCCCGGCCAAGCCTGCGCCGCTTACTGATGTGCGCAAGGCCGAACTGAAGGAACAGATCAAGCAACTGCTGCGTGATCGTAATGCTGTTCTGGTAGCTCACTATTACACTGACCCCGAGATTCAGGCGCTGGCCGAGGAATCCGGTGGTTGCGTTGCAGACTCTCTGGAGATGGCTCGCTTTGGCCGTGATGCCACTGAGCAAACGTTAATCGTGGCCGGTGTCCGCTTCATGGGTGAAACAGCAAAGATTCTCAGTCCTGAAAAAACCGTACTGATGCCAAACCTGGAAGCAACCTGTTCGCTGGACATCGGTTGCCCGGTGGAAGAATTCAGTGCTTTCTGCGATGCGCACCCTGATCACACCGTGGTTGTTTACGCCAATACGTCTGCGGCTGTAAAAGCAAGAGCCGACTGGGTGGTGACATCCAGTATTGCACTGGAAATTGTCGAACATCTGGACGAGCAGGGTAAACCTATTATCTGGGGCCCTGACCGCCACCTGGGTGCGTACATTGCGAAGAAAACCGGTGCTGATATGCTGATGTGGCAGGGCGAGTGTATTGTTCATGACGAGTTTTCAGCGCAGAAACTGAGTGACATGAAAGCGGTATACCCTGATGCAGCCATTCTTGTACATCCGGAATCACCAGCCAGTGTGGTTGAGCTTGCGGATGCTGCCGGTTCGACAAGTCAGCTGATTCAGGCCGCTCAGGATATGCCTAACAACACGTTTATTGTGGCAACAGATAAAGGCATTTTCTACAAGATGCAACAACTGATGCCGGAAAAGACGTTTATTGAAGCTCCAACGGCCGGTAACGGCGCAACCTGTAAAAGTTGTGCTCACTGCCCGTGGATGGCAATGAACGGCTTACAGGCCATCTACAACAGCCTGACAGAAGGCG
This sequence comes from Alteromonas sp. NFXS44, assembly GCF_040148705.1. NCBI lineage: Bacteria > Pseudomonadati > Pseudomonadota > Gammaproteobacteria > Alteromonadales > Alteromonadaceae > Alteromonas > Alteromonas sp. NFXS44. Next base: position 521,346 of record NZ_JAGDEA010000005.1, read on the forward strand.
TGAACGATCACGAAATTCATGTAGATGAAGCTTTGCGTCACAAAGCCCTCATTCCGCTGGACAGAATGCTCAACTTTTCAGCACAACTTAAGCAGAAAAAGCTGGCAACTGCTTAATAAAAGCGCAGTTGAGGTTTTTTTCCCGGTGAGTACTTGATTCAGCGGGAGACTTTCCCTACTATACGCGCGCTTTGACGAATTTCGTCAGACAATTCCGGAGAGATGGCTGAGTGGCTGAAGGCGCACGCCTGGAAAGTGTGTATACGTTAATAGCGTATCGAGGGTTCGAATCCCTCTCTCTCCGCCAGATACTAAAAACCCGCATTCACTGCGGGTTTTTGCTTTTCAGGCCTAAAATTTAATATCAGGCACCAATCACGCCGCACAATGCTCTGGCACCGCCACCACCGAGTTTTTCCGGCGCGTCCGAGTAGTTATCGCCGCCCTGGTGAACCATCAGTGCTTTGTCTTTTACGTCTTCCAGTGATAACCGTGGTGCCAGTACCGGATGGCTGGCATTGCCCTCATCATCAACCAGCAGTATGGGTAAATCACCCATGTGGCTGTTATCTGCCCAGGGATAGCCGTGTTGACCGGTTTTTTCCGGGTCCATATGACTGCCTGCTGCACCGGCGGGAACGTTCTTTCCGTCTTTCAGAGCAGAATCGCATGACGGATTTTCATGCACGTGGAAGCCGTGTCCGCCTGCCTCAAGACCGGATAATGCCGGCGTAAACACGAGTCCGTATTCGCTCTCTTCAATTTTTACGGTGCCGGCTGATTCACCGGTGGCAGGGTCTTTCAAGGTAACAGTGAAAAATTCTTCGTCTTCTGCAGCAATGCTACCTGCTGCGAAAAATAATGACATAGATAAAACGAGGGCTGATTTTTTCATGAAGTCTCCGTGTAAATGAAATCTGAGGGCCGATGCAGTGGAGAAGCGGTTCTTGCAGTGGCTGTCAGGGTTTCTACCCGGTTAGCACGGAAGGGAGATCAGATTTTAATGGTGACAAATACAAAAAAAGCAGCCATCAGAGGCTGCTTCGCTTAAGAAAAATTATGCTTACAGAGCGGCAATAGCTGCTTCGTAATCCGGCTCATCAGCCGTTTCAGCGACTTGCTGGGTGTAGGCCACTTTGCCTTCTTCATCAATTACCACAACACTGCGTGACAACAGGCCTGTCAGTGGACCGGTAGTGAAAGTCACATTGTAGTCTGTACCAAAATCTGAGCGGAACGTTGAACCGGTCAGAACGTTTTCAATCCCTTCTGCGCCACAGAAACGGCCGGCAGCGAATGGCAGGTCCGCAGATACACAAATGACCACAGTGTTGTCCAGTGAAGCGGCTTTTTCATTGAATTTACGTACAGACATAGCACACGTGCCGGTATCTACAGACGGAAAGATGTTCAGTACCACTTTCTTACCTGACAAATCTGCAGAGCTTACGGTAGATAAATCGGATTTTACCAGCTCAAACGCCGGTGCAGGTGTGCCAACGGCGGGTAAGTCACCCAGAGTTTCTAACGGATTGCCCTGTAATGTAACTGTTGCCATGGAAGTTCCTTCATAATTGGAGTGAATGTTCATGATCTATATTGATGGAGTCAGGCGGGATTTCAACCGCTTAATCCGTAATTTATCTAATTATTTTTCTGTCTGCTTTGTAAAGCGGTTATATGCCGTATACTCAGAACGTAAAGAGATAAGCGGGGGAGCGATGTGAGCGTTAATAGTATTATGAGTCAGCGGGTAGTGAGCGTGAAAATGGACGACAGCCTGCACACCATTAAGGAGCTGTTTGAAGCCACGGGGTTTCATCATTTACTGGTTGTCGAGGGCCGCAAGCTCACCGGGATTATTTCTGACAGAGACTTGCTGAAAGCCTTGAGTCCGTTTATCGATACGATTTCAGAAAGGGCGAGAGACAGGGCGACACTGGAACGCCGGGCCCATCAGATCATGACCCGTGATGTGATTGCCGTTAAAGAACACAGTTCCGTTCTTAATGCCATCAGCACCTTCAACCGTCACCGCTTATCCTGTCTGCCGGTCATCAACGCAAAAGACGAACCTGTCGGGGTATTATCCTGGCGGGATATTCTTCGCTACATGGAAGACAAGGTTACCGCCAGGCAACAAAGTTAATCTGCGGCGAACTGTTTGAGGGCGTCGCCGTCCAGACGGTATCTTATCCACTCATCTTGTGGTTTGGCGCCAATAGACTCGTAAAAATCAATAGCAGGTTGATTCCAGTCCAGCACGCTCCATTCAAACCGGCCGCAGTTTTGTTCTGTTGCGATCTTTGCCAGATGTTTCAGCAGAGCTTTGCCTGCACCGCAGCCTCTGGATGCCGGTGATACATACAAATCTTCCAGATAAATGCCGTATTGTCCCTGCCAGGTGGAATAACTGAAAAAATAAACGGCAAAGCCAACCGGGCCGTTTTCATTTTCACATAGCACGCAGTGTGCCTTTGGTTGATCTGAAAACAGCGTATTTTTAATATGCGCTATAGTTGCTTTTACTTCATGCTCTGCTTTTTCATATACCGCCAGTTCGGTAATGAAATCGAGTATTTGCTGGCTGTCCTGCACTACTGCAGGACGGATGGTAAGTTGGCTCATCAAAGAAACTCCGTAAATTATTCCGTGCGTGGCTGACCGGTGGATTTACGTCCGGGCACCACTTTTTTCGTAATCCGTACAACGTTATGAAACAGCCACTTAAAGGCATTGCCTGAATCAATAAGAATGAGATACAGACAGGGCACCAGAATAAGCGTCACCAGTGTGGCGTACATCACAGCAAATCCCAGCGCGATAGCCATAGGAATCACCAGAACAGCCTGCAGGCTTGTTTCAAAGAGAATGGGCAGTACACCCGCAAAAGTCGTAATGGATGTGAGCGTAATGGCTCTGAAGCGGGCAGAACCCGCTTCTTCCACAGCATCCCGGATACTGTATCCCTGGCGGCGGCGCTGGTTGACAAAATCTGTCATCACCAGTGAGTCATTAATCACAACCCCGGCGGCAGCAATCAGACCGAAAAACGACATAGTACTGAGATCATAACCGAGCAGGAAATGTCCGAATGCCGCGCCGGTGAAGCTGAACGGAATAACTGACATAATGATGAGAGGCTGACTGTAGCTCTTTAACGGCACGGCCAGCAGTATGTAAACCATAATCATCGCGGCAGTGAAAAACAGCATTTGCTGATCCTGTTGTGCCTGCTGCTCTTCAATATCACCGCCCAGTTCTGTCATGACGCCGGGGTAAGTTTTTTGCAGTTCCGGTAGTAAGTTTTCATAGATGGCTTTGATAGCCTCACCCGGTTCTACTTTCTGTTCGTCGATGCTGCCCCAGATATATACACTGCGATAGCCACTTTCACGGCGGATATAGCTGATCCCGGGGGCTTCGGTAAGCTCCGCGATGTCACCCAGCATGACTTTCTGACCGGCAGGAGTGGTAATCACACTGTATTTAAGATCGGCAAGCCGTTCCCGCTGCAGGGCAGGGTACCGCACCATGACTTTAACTTCCTCGCCGTCACGGATCACCCGCTGGGCTTCGCCACCATAAAAGCTGCTGCCAATCTGCCCGGCGATGTTTTGCAGCGTCAGACCAAGATCGTAGGCTACCGGCTTCAGTGTCATCTGTACTTCTTTGCTGGCTGGATCGATGGTTGAGCTGACGTCGAACAAGCCGTCTTCCCGCTGAAGCATTTCAATGAAAGCCAGTCCGGCTGCATTCAGGGTTTCCAGCTCCGGTCCGAACAGCAGGAAGCCAAATTCTCCGTCATCGCTGCCGCCGTTGATATCATCTATGACAACCAGTGATTTCATTGCCGGAATGTCCGGCATGGCTTCACGCCAGCGTCTGGCAAGTTCGAAGGTGTTAATTACCCGTTTACTTTCATCTACCAGCGGGGCAAACACTTCGCCGTTAGTACGGTCGTCGTTAAACACCAGAATATCCCGGACCATGCCGTCGCCACCAAACTCCTGTTTGATTTTTTCATCTTCATCGAGGATGGTTTTTTCAATGATTTTTAACGCATCGAGTACGGCGCTGTCCGGTACGTTTTCGTTCATTTCAACGCGGACTGAAGGGAAGTCGTGGGGCACTTTGCCTTGCGGGACCATGCGAATGAAATTGCCCTGAATTAAACCCATTGCCAGCATCAGCAGTGCCACAAACACCATCAGCACGGCCCATCGCCATTCAATGGCTTTAACGACGGTACGTTTGTACGGACCGTTGACGAAGCCATTAAAGCGGCTGTTAAAACGGGCGCGCCAGCTGTCCGGCTTCACCGGCTTAAATGTGGTGTGAGCGATGTGCGCCGGCAGAATAAGTTTGGATTCAATGAGACTGAAAACCAGACAACAAATCACCACCACAGCGATGTTCACCATGAAAGGTCCGTCCATACCGTCACTTAATGTGAAGGGAGCAAACACGGCAATGGTGGTCAGCACCCCGAAGGTTGCCGGTGTTGCGACACGTTTGGCTCCGCGGATCACGTTATCAATGCCGCTGCCTTTGCTTTCAATTTCAGTGTAGGCACTTTCTCCGATGACGATGGCGTCATCCACCACAATACCCAGTACCATGATGAAGGCAAACAGAGAAATAATGTTCAGACTGATACCGAGAAGCGGCATCATCATCACAGCACCGAGAAAACAGACCGGCAGCCCGAGCATGACCCAGAAGGCGAGTCTGAAGCGTAAAAAAATGGTCAGCAACAATGCAACCAGAATGGCACCCTGAAGCAGGTTTTTCAGCATCATGTCCAGGCGGCCGTCGAGGTAGTACGTCATGTCGACCATGGTTTCCAGCGACACACCTTCCGGAAATTGTTCATTTTTGTGCGCAATGTAAGCTTTTACTGTTTCTGCCACTGGCACAATATTCTGTGAAGGTGTTGCTTTGACTGAAATATAGATGGCGTTTTTACCGGAATACCTGAAGTAGTATTCGCCCTCAGTGAAGGCATCGCGGATCTCTGCCACATCGCCGAGCAATACTTTGGCACCGCCGGGGCCGACTTTTACCGGGATGGCAGCAAATTCTTCGCCACGGTAGTACTGATTCTCAACACGCACAGAGATAATGCCAGAGCGGGTTTTCAGTTGTCCGGCAGAGAGGTTGGTGGAATACGCCCTGATGGCGGTGCTGATATCACTGATCGAAAGATTGTATTTACGTAACTGATCAGGATTCACTTCAATGGCAATTTCGTCTTCGGGATAGCCCACGTCGACCAGCGAAACGTTATCCAGCAGTAATAATTCATCCTCGACTTCTTTCGCCAGGACTTTCAAATCTTTAAGAGGAAGATCGCCCACAATGGGCATGTCGATAACTTGTTGCCTGAACGCCAGTTGCCGGATGTTTACAGGTTCCATGTCTGCAGGGAAGGTGGCAATGCTGTCGACTTTCAGTTTAATTTTATCCAGGACGTCGCTCAGTTCTTCCTTATCGTCAATCTCCATATTGACTTCGCCACCATTACGGTAAGCTCTTGAGATCGTACTGTTGATTTCGGAAACGTCTTTTACCGCCTCTTCAATTTTTATCAGGATCCCTTCTTCAATTTCCTGCGGAGACGCGCCCGGGTAACTCACATCAACACGGATGTAGTTAACCTCGACGTTGGGGAACATTTGTTTCTGGATAGAGGAATAGGCAGACAAACCCATGATGATAATAAAACCCATCAACAGGTTTGCAGCAACAGAGTTTCTGGCGAACCAGGCAATCACGCCGCGGTTCGTATCGTGTTCCTGATGCATAACTTCCCCTTAAATACCGGCGGAAGTGCTATTCGCATGAGCAGCAACCAGTTTGTTGCTCTGCTCAATCACTTTCACTGCCATTCCGTTAAGCGGATATTCCGGCGGGGAGGTGACAAGTTGCAGACCATCAAAATTCCCGCGAACGAAATAGAAATCGTCCTGTTCACGGACAATCTCTACAATCTCCGACTGCAACGTGGCATCTTCACTCACCAGCCAGATCCGTTTATTGTTAACCAGTTCCTGTGGAATACGGAACACATTTTCCAGTGTTTTACCGTTAAAGCTGATGTTGGCGAAACTGCCGAATTTAATCAGGGCTTTGCCGGAGCGGACACCGTAAGGGTCGTCAATACGTGCAACCAGATGACTCATTCTGGTGGACTGATCCACGATCCCCAGATCGCGGTGGAGTTTGGCCGGGATGGTACGCTTATCTACGGTTACTGTTGCATCGAGGCTGGTGACGCTGACAGGCAAAAATGACTGGTCGAAGCCGGCAACCGGGAAGGTAATTTCAGCGGTTTCCACATTATTCAGGGTAGCAGCCACTGTACCGGGAGTTACGTAGTCACCGGTGCCGATTTCACGACTGACGATCAGTGCATCGTAAGGAGCGCGTACTTCACAGTTATCCAGGTCCCGCTTAGCAATGCGTAACATGGCTTCAGCAGATTTTACGGCGGCTTGTGCGCTGAGTAACTGAGGTTTTCTTAAATACAGGTCGGTCACACGACTCTTTGACATGCCGGCCGCTTCCCGCTCCGCCACGTTCGCCTGAGCCTGCTCCTGTATTAATTGTGCCTGTGCTGATGACAGGTTAGCTTCGGCCTGCAGCAATGCGGCTTCGTAGGCATCTTTCTCGATGGAAAACAGGATTTCACCACGACGGACAAGCCCGCCGGGCACAAAATCCGGGTTCCAGGACGTTACTTCACCCGATACCTGAGCAGCCAGCATAGTGCTTTCAAGCGGCGTGATCTCGCCATAGGAATTAAGGGTGACCGCGTAATCTTCGGCCTGAAGCTCGCTGATTGTCACTGTCGGACGGGTATCTACGATTTCAGGTTCTTCTTCTTTATCACCCGCCGAGGCGATAAGTGTCATACCTGCAAATCCTGCAGCAAGAATGACGATTGGCAGGGCAATTTTTTTCCATTGCATGTGACGCTTCCCCAGTTTCCATCTCTGTTATTATGATACTTGTTGAATCTGCTGATTGTATTGTCTGTTTGTAACAGCGTATTTATTTTGTTTCAGCGACTGCTTTTTTTATTATTGCATAACACTGGCGCATACAACTTTATTACGACCAGTTTGTTTTGCTTTGTATAGTGCTTTATCGGCCAGAGATAACCCACGGTTAAGTGAAATTTCCTCATTTATTTCACATAAACCGAAACAGGCTGTGACCTTTATTTCTTTTTGTTCCAGCCAGATGCTGGTTTTTGCCAGCGTATTACGTATTTTTTCTGCCAGAACATAAGCACTTTGTTCTCCGGTTTCAGGCAATACCATTAAAAACTCTTCTCCGCCCCAGCGGCACACAATATCTTGCCTGCGCACATTTTGCCGGAGCAGGGTTGCAGTACGTTGCAACACAATATCGCCGTTTCCGTGCCCGTAAGTATCGTTGATTTCCTTAAATTTATCTACATCAACCAATATGAGAGTGAATGCTGAACGGGTACGCTGATGCCGTTTTATTTCCTGTCCCAGTAATTGCTGCATACCTCTGCGGTTTGGCAGAGAGGTCAGGGTATCGTGTAGTGCCTGTTGTTCGTATCTGTCACTGAGTTTCTGCATCAGCTCAAAGGTCCGCTCACGGCTGTATTCGTAAAATGCAGACAAGAATGTGACAGTGGCAAACGACAGTATCAGCCGGCTTTTAAAATCTGTGGAGTAGCTGGTAAACAGCAGGGCATCGTGTGGTGTGAACAGAATAATGACGATGAGCAGCGTAAAGACTGCCATCACCATCAGACCCCGTTTGAAGCCACCGAAAAACATTGCAACGGGGGGTAATATGTAAATCCAGAGCGGACCGGTATTGTTATGCCCGCCGGAAACCACCAGGTAAGTTTCCAGCCCCATCAGGCAACCCGTCAGTAAATAAACGGATACCATCTGGCCGATTTTATTGGGGTAGGCAGCCTGAATCTGACTGGCAAGAAAAAACAACAGCGAAGCAGACAGTAAGCTGAATCCGAGCGCCCATCCACCTTTCATCAGAGAGCTTATCCCCAATACCAGTGTGATGCTGATCCCTACCAGAGCGAACAGATTGACAACAAGGATCCGGCGATTGGTTTCTTCGTCAAATTCGGGGTGACACCCACGTTTTAAAAAAAGCGATGTGGCCGGCTTAAACATTATCCTGCTTTTGAATCGTTACGGCGCCTTATCACTTATCGCTGAAGCCAGGTCATCGACAAGCAGGCGCATAGTTGCCACAGCCTCTTCAAAGCCATCGCCCTGCATGGGGCGGCGGAGATCAAACTGATGTATTTGAGGCTGTGTGTTTTCGTCCTCTTTCCAGTATTGACCTTTAATCAGCACGTTGCCATCAAATGCGGGAATAAAATCGTCGATTTTGATATGTAATCCTGACACAGGGTATTGTGGTGAATACACGGCAGCAGGTAAAACCGCCACTCCGTGATGTTGCAGAGAGGCGGTTAAAGCCTGACGGAGACTTTTATCCAGTGGCTCAGCCCATACATGGCGGGGGGAAAAATACACCGTAGCAGGTCCGGTTTGCATAGCCAGAGAACGCTGCTTCAAATACTCAGGTAAACTGAGTTGTTCAATATAAACCCGTGCTGCCGGCTCAGGTTGTTCTTCTGTCGTCGCCTGAGGGGAATGCAAAACGTAATAGGTTAAGGATGCCGGTGCACTGCTGCAACCGCTCAATAACGCAGCAAAACAGGCAGCGGTGAATAACTTAGTTCTCATTAAACATTCCTTTTCCGGCTTTCGGCTGAATATCTTCTTCGCTGTTGTCCGAGAAGATTAACCCGTTAGGTTTCTGATTAAGTTGCAGCAGCAGAGGCTGAATATTCCGTAGGGTTTCCTGCATCGTATCAACGGTTTCCTGAATTTCACCTTTACTCAAACCGCCTTCGGTATAGTTTTCCAGTAGTGCAGACATGTTGATCATCATTTCATTCAGGTTCTTGTTCAGGGCTTTCGCGTCAATATCGCCCATCAGAGTATCAAAATCACTGCTTGCCTGTTCAACCCGGTTAGATGCGGCTTTAATGTCGTCGATCACATTGGTGACCTCTACAATCATGGTTTCCAGAGGTAAATTATTGAGCTTATCCAAAATTGCATCAGCTTTTTGCGTGAGCTGAGTGAATTCGTTCGACACTGTGGGAATGACTTCAATATCGCTGATGGTTTTTACCGTCAGAGGGCTGGCATTGATGTCATGTTGTAAATCGACATAAAGTCCGCCGGTAAGCACATTTCCCATGCGTAGCGTGGCGCGTAAATCTTTGCCAATCCACTCGTGCATGGTGTCTTTAACAGCCTGCAGACTTTCCTGTGTATCCTGTTCACGCACTTTGCCCGGATAGATGCGGATAAGTACAGGAATGGGGTAATTCTGATCAAGAATATTACCGTCTATCAGGTTGGCCGGATTAATTTGTGCCACTTCACCTACTTCAATACCACGATATTCCACCGGTGCACCTTCGGTAAGGCCCCGTACGGTTTCGTCTATCAGCAGCACGTAACTGGCATACAGTTTATAGCGGGCGTTAGAGGCGGCTGCATCATCAGAGAAAATAATAAAACTGGCATTTTCATCTACCTGTCCACCAGAACTCGCGCCTTTAGGAATACCGAAAGTGACACCGTTAGCCAGCAACGTTTCCAGCGAACCGGTTTCAACTTTTACACCACTGGATTTAAGGTGCAGCTTTACGCCACTGACATTCCAGAACCGTGTATTCTGGGTGATCAGTTTATGATAGGGGGCCTGAATGAAGGCGCTGTAATACACCACACGTTCTTCAATATTAAATTCTGCTTCTTCAAATTCGCCGACTTTGAACCCCTTGTAAATGATCGGGTCGCCGGGTTTATAAGCAAACTTATCATTACTTTTCAAAGTCAGATGCAAGCCCGGTGTGCCGGGCGGTGTAGCCGGCGGGCGTTCAAGAGCAACAAAGTCAAATTTACTGCGACCGCTGTCATCGGCTGACATGGCGATGTAAGAACCTGACAGAAGGGTATTTAAACCGGAGACTTCAGAAAAACTGATCCGTGGTGCCACCACCCAGAAATCGGTATTTTCTGTCAGCAGCCGCTCAGCACTGGCATCAATGCGTGCGGTGACAAGTACACCGTCAAGGTCCGGCTTCAGCTCAATTTTCTTCACCTGACCAACTTCAAGATCCCGAACCTTTACCGGCGTCTTGTTTATCTCAATGCCACTGGCTGATTTCAATTCTATGGTGATTAATGGTCCCTGATTTTTCCACTGGTACCACACCATCCATCCGCCGGTAATAATGGCAATAATCGGGATTAGCCAGACCTTAGAAACGTGAGTTGTTGATTTTATTTTAGCTTCGTCTGTCATGCTTACTTCCTGTTTTGCCAAATCAGGCGGGTATCAAAAGTCATTGCAGCCACCATAGTAACAAAAACCACGCCACAAAATGCGAGGGCGGCCGGGCCGGGATAAATAGAAAGCGTGTTACCCAACTGCACCAGTGCTACCAATACTGCTACAACGAAGACATCGATCATGGACCAGCGCCCTATGCCTTCCGTCACGCGGTAAAACCGTGTCCGGATGCGGGCACGTTTCTCAAGACCGCGCTGCACGGTTAAATTCAGCCACGCGAGTATGATGATTTTCGCCACCGGAATAATAACGCTGGCAATCAGAATAATAATGGCCACCGGATAGTCGCCGGATTGCCACAGTGTGATAGCGCCGCCCACGATGGTACTGGGCTCATCACGTCCGAACATTTCGGTATGCATAATGGGAAGCATATTCGCCGGGATATAAAGCAGTGCAGCGGTAACCAGTAATGCCCAGGTGCGCTGGATACTCACTGAGGCGACTGCCGGTGTCAGTGGTTTCGGTGGCGGCACTTCTCCAAAGATCCAGAACGCATAGCGGTTGATATCGAACTGGATGATGCAGGCGGTCATACAGACAGAAAAGGCAATGAAAGCATAAAATGACAGGCCGATAGCAATGTCTGCCATAGAAGATATTTTGATCAGGCTGACCAGAGTGCCTACCAGAAATATTTCCGCCATGCTCCAGGGCATCAGCGCTTTCACCCAGAAAAACACATGCTTCACAAACACAGGTTTTTTATTGTGTTTGCGGCAGTGGCTTAAAATCATTATCCCGGTGAGCACGAGCCCGGGGAAAACCACGGTGGCCAGGCCGGTAATAATGGCCAGTGACAGGTAATCCTGATTCAGCAGCGCATTGAAACTGTCTGGCAGGGCGATCTGGTGCTGAATGCCACTGGCACGGAAGGATAAGAAGTTAAAGGGCAGGGAAAGGCCCAGAAAAATAAGTGCACTGATGGCAAACGCCAGTACTTTATCATTTTGGTGATAACGGTAAGTCAGCAGGGTATGGCCGCATTTGGGGCATACAGCCCGTTGCCGGTGATCCAGCGAAGGTAAATGTACTACCGTCAGACATTGGTCACATTGAATTGTAGACAGCGCGTTTTCCTGCATGCCCGGCCAGATTTATCCTGTAGAAACAACCAACTTATACAATAGCATGAATTTGTTCAACATCAGCGCCTTTATCTGTAACGGAATGTCACCCGCCTTAAAAAGCAAAAAAGGTGGCACAAAAGGCCACCTTTTTTCTCACTGAAAAAATCAGTAGTTAGCGTTACCCGGAGTACGCGGGAACGGAATGACGTCACGGACATTCTGCATGCCTGTTACATAAGCAACCAGACGCTCGAAACCCAGACCGAAACCGGAGTGAGGGACGGTGCCGTAGCGACGCAGATCACGATACCAGCTGTAATCTTCTTTGCTCAGGCCCATTTCTTCCAGGCGGCGGTCGAACACATCCAGGCGCTCTTCACGCTGTGAACCACCAATGATTTCACCAATACCCGGCGCAAGGATATCCATTGCAGCAACGGTTTTGTTGTCATCATTAATACGCATGTAAAACGCTTTAATGTCTTTCGGGTAGTTCTGCATGATAATCGGCGCACCAACATGCTCTTCTGCCAGATAGCGTTCATGCTCTGATGACAAGTCCACACCCCATTCAACCGGGAACTCGAACTCTTTACCACTGGCTTTCAGGATTTCGATGGCATCGGTGTAGTCCATACGTACGAAATCAGAACTGATCAGTTTTTCCAGACGCGTAATGGCATCCTTGCTGATTCGCTCTGCAAAGAAAGCCATGTCATCGGCACGTTCTTCAAGCACGGCTTTGCACACATATTTCAGCATGTCTTCCGCCAGCTGTGCCACATCGCTTAAGTCAGCGAACGCCACTTCCGGTTCAATCATCCAGAATTCCGCCAGGTGACGGGAGGTGTTGCTGTTCTCTGCACGGAATGTGGGACCAAAGGTGTATACCTTTGACATTGCTGCACAGTATGTTTCTACGTTCAGCTGACCGGATACGGTAAGGTAAGTTTCTTTACCGAAGAAATCTTCCTTATAGTCAATGTCACCTTTATCAGTGCGGGGCAGGTTCATCATATCCAATGTGGACACGCGGAACATTTCACCGGCACCTTCTGTATCACTGGCGGTCAAAATGGGTGTGCTGATCCAGAAGTATCCACGTTCGTGGAAGAAGCGGTGAATGGCCTGCGACAGACAGTTGCGGATACGGGTAACAGCACCGATAACGTTTGTGCGGGGACGCAGATGCGCATACTCACGCAGATATTCAATTGAGTGACGTTTGGCTGCCATCGGGTAAGTATCCGGGTTTTCTACCCAACCTAAGATTTCGATACTTTTGGCTTCCAGTTCTACCGCCTGGCCCTGGCCCTGAGACGGTTTGACTTCACCTTCAACAGATAAAGAGCAACCTGCCGTCAGGCGCTGAATATCAGCATAATTTGACAGAGAATTTAACGCGATTACCTGTACGGGATTAAAGCAACTGCCATCGTGCAGAGCGATAAAAGAAAGTCCGGCTTTTGAGTCGCGGCGAGTACGCACCCAACCTTTTACCGTCACCGTTTCGCCAACTGCGTACTTACTATCAAGCACGTCGACAACGGGCGCATGCGTCATTTGAATGTCTCCATCTTACCTGTTTGAAAAAATAATGTGTTATCAGGCGTAAAAATGCCGTAAATAACTAAAAGACACAGAAGAATTGCCGATAGTGAATGACAAAGCTAAACGCTGATAAACAACGAAAAAAACTATTAATCTTGTTATGGCATGCCAACCGGTCAGGCATGGCGGGTATCTAAAGTGTCGGTTCGTACGTATAAACGAATCGCTAGTATACTCATTCAGAAACGGGATACCAGCGAACTTTCTGCACGGAGAACTAAAAATATCATGAATTCGCAACAACCGGACAGACGACGTAAGCCGAGAGATAAAGACGGTTTTTACCAATTTGTACTGACAGTCAACTCAGTTTGCTGGCTGGTGCTGATTGGGGCGCTGGTGGTATTTCATTTTGCCCGTCCGGAAATGGTCACGGGCTTGCAAACATACTGGGGCATTGAAGGCCGCACTACCTGGTCTGAAGAGCATGTGGACGCGTTGATCATGTTGTTGCAGTTGTGTCTGGGTATGACGTTGCTGACCATGCTGCTGCGTTCCCGTCGTAACCGTCGCCGTGAAGACAATTACGGGGTGAATTTATTTATTCTCGCGGGTATTTCAATGTTAAGTCTGTTTACCCTGAATGTCAGCGTGGCCTAGTACAACGGTGAAAGCTCAATTAAAAAAGCGGCCTGTGACGCCGCTTTTTAAAACATACTCACCCGCAACGGGTTATCAGACGAAGGCTGACTGCACCAGATACCAGGTGTAAGCTACATATCCGAGTACAAATACACCACCTTCCAGTCTGTTCAGACGACCCTGACCTTTAATACCGATACAGAAGATGAACAGTGCCACCGACAGCCCCAGCATGATCATCACGTCCCGGTAGAAAAAGCTTGGCTCAACCTGCATGGGTTGAATCGTACCGGCAAGTCCTACCACCGCCAGTGTATTAAACATGTTAGAACCGATTACATTTCCCAGTGCAAGATCATGTTCACCTTTACGGATAGCCATTAGTGAGGAAGCCAGCTCAGGAAGCGACGTGCCCACAGCAATGATGGTTAATCCGATAATGGTATCGCTGACACCAAACCGGGTGGCAATTTCCACTGCTCCCCATACCAGAATACGGGAGCTGGCGACCAGCAAAGCTAACCCGGCAAGCAGCCAGATCACATTGGTTTTTACGCTGGCATCGTCCGGATTAATTTCACCTTCATATTCGGCGGCAAGGGTATCACTGCTGCCTTTCATGCCAGTCCAGATACTCCAGCCCATCAGCAGTATAAATAAACCAAGCAGGGAGAATGCATCGTCTTTGGATACATGAAAATCAATTAATTGCCAGCAGGCGAAAAAGGTAAGGCCAAGCAGAACAGGCAGTTCGCGGCGGATGATATCTGAGCGGACGGCAATGGGGCTGATGACCGCGGTCAATCCAAGAATGAGTGCGATGTTAGCGATATTGGAGCCATAGGCGTTACCCAATGCAATGCCCGAATTACCCTGCATAGCAGCAAATACCGACACGATGATTTCCGGTGCCGAGGTACCGAATCCGATGATTAGCATACCTATGAGCAACGGAGATAAACCAAAATGCCGTGCCACACCGGCGGCACCGCCGACAAATTTTTCTGCACTCCACAGCAGAACCAGCAGGCCTGCAATTATCGCTAAACTGGGTAAAAGCATATCAACTCCTTGGTACCCGTAACGGCGATAAGAATACGGGCGGGACATATACAGGTCGTGTGACCACTATATAGCGTTTCTGCTGCGTTATTTAAACGTTCTCTGATAAAAAAAATTAAAACGATTTAGTGCATAAAAATAACAGGCGGAACGCTATCACAAAAACTCATGGTAACGACAAAAAAAAGCCGTTCTGAAAACACTGGTGAATGCCCGCAGTTGAATTACACTGCCCGGACAGAAAAGGTTACTTTTAATGAAATTAACATTGTGGTAACAAATAGTTCTTACTTATTCAGGTATCAAGAAGCATTTCATGCATAAAACTCTTATCGTTGTTGACGACATTAGTGGTTTCACTCTGCCGGACCAGACCATTCTGACTTTTCAGGATTATCTGGACGAATTCCCGAAACGGAATGAACCCAAAACCCGTGTTATCAACTTGTGTGACACATCCCGCTATTTAAGTCAGGGATATTACTGTTCGTTGCTGGCGCAAGCGCGTCAACACCGTGTGTTACCGTCTGTAAAAACGATCAATGATTTGCGCATTGCCGATGAGGGCAGTGCCCGTTTACCGCTGCCGGACAAATTTAAATGGCCGGTGACAGAAGGCATTGAATCTTTCTTTGTACTGTTCGGTAAAACAAAAGATCAGGCTCTGTTGCCGGTTGCGGCCACAGCGTTTGAAGCATTTCCGTGTCCGATTTTACAGGTCACATTACACATAGCTGCTGACAACATCGGCTTTATGGAAGTGCAGGCACGTGGCTTTGCTGATTTGCCGGATTCACTGAAACAAGACTGTATTGACGGTTTACAGCAGTTCACACAACAACAGTGGCGCAGTGACCGCAAAGGCAAGAAGATGCGTTGGGACATGGCGATTCTGGTTAATCCTGATGAGCCGACACCTCCGTCTGACGACAAAGCGATTAAAAACTTTGTTAAGGCAGCTGAAAAAGCGGGCTTCAATGCTGAAGTGGTAACCAGTTTAACACCGGAAGCCGTGGGCCATTATGATGCCCTGTTTATCCGCGAAACTACCGCGATAGACCATCATACCTATCGTCTGGCCCGTGCAGCAGAGCGTGAAGGCCTGATTGTTATCGATGATACCCAGTCGATTTTGCGTTGCTGTAATAAGGTGTATCTGCAGGATGCGTTTGCTTATCAGCAAGTGCCTGCACCGCGAAGTGAGATGGTTTCAGACAGCGCTGATGACACCTGTCAGGAGTTGATTTCAACTCTGGGGTTACCTCTGGTGCTTAAGTTGCCTGAGAGTTCGTTTAGTCGCGGTGTATATAAAGTGGAAAGTGCAGAAGCGTTGAAAACACGTCTGGTAGAAATGCTTGAAGCGTCAGCACTGGTTTTGGTGCAGGAGTACGTGTTTACCGAGTTTGACTGGCGGATTGGTGTGCTTGGTGGCAAACCTATCTATGCCTGTCAGTACTTCATGGCACGCAACCACTGGCAGATTTACCATCACGAAGGTGACCGTTTCAGTTCCGGTGGCTTTAAAACCATGCCGACTTTTGAGGTGCCAAAAGCAGTCTTACAGGCGGCGATCAAGGCGGCCAAAGTGGTGGGTGACGGCTTGTACGGTGTAGATATTAAACACTCAGGCAACAAAGTGTACGTGATTGAAGTTAACGATAACCCGAGTATTGATTCGGGCGTTGAAGACAAATATCTGGGCAAAGAATTGTACCAGTTAATTATGCAGGAATTTGCAAACAGGTTGGAGTTACGCGGTCGATGAGCGCCAAACTTGCAGCTCGTGAAGTCGCAGAGCCCGTATTGTCACTTTCACCCGTGACGGTGCGGTCTGCGGCGGCTGAGGATTTATCGTCTTTGTGTGATGTTGAGCAACGTTGTTTTTCTCATGACAAATTAAGCCGTCGTCGTATGCGGTTTTATTTGACGGCGCCTCATGCTGAATTGCTGGTGGCTGAACGGGGCGGCATCATACTCGGTTACGCATTGTTGTTATTACGTCGCGGAACCATGCTAACGCGCCTTTACTCTATTGCAGTGCTGCCGGAGGCGAGGGGACAACAGGTTGCCCAATCGCTGATTGGTGAACTGGAAATCAGGGCATTGTCGCGGGGAAAGCGCTTTATGCGCCTGGAAGTGTCTGAGGACAACAAGGGCGCAATAACACTGTATCAACGTTTAGGTTTTAGTCAGTTTGGTATGTATAACGAATACTACGAAGATAAATCTGACGCCATTCGTATGCAGAAAGTACTGAACTATCCATCCAGTACTGCAGAAGTTGATGTGTATCCGTGGTATCAGCAAACCACCGAATTTACCTGTGGTCCTGCATCGCTGATGATGGCGATGGCACAGTTGAATAATGAGTACGTGGTGTCGCAAGAAAAAGAGCTATCTCTCTGGCGACGTGCAACTACGATTTTTATGACGTCAGGTCATGGTGGTTGTCATCCGGTAGGACTGGCTCTGGCAGCTTCTGACGAAGGCTTTAAGAGTGAAGTATGGTTGAACCGTACATTACCGCTTTTCACTGACGGCGTAAGAACGGCCCATAAGAAAGATATTGTAGAAGTTGTGGAACAGGGTTTCCTGCATGAAGCCGGACAAAAAGGCATTACCGTCCACATTCACGAATGGAAAATGGAATCTTTGGATGCCTTGCTGGAAGAAGGTGCTGCGGTACTGTGCTTGATCAGCACCTATGCGTTTGATAAGAAAAAAGCGCCGCACTGGGTCACTGTGACAGCCTCAGACCAGCGTTGTTTCTACATTCACGACCCGGATCCTGAAACGTTTGAAGATCAGGTCGTCGAGTATCAACACATTCCAGTCGCGCGGGAAGATTTTGTGCGTCTGGTCAGCTATGGCCGGCGAAAAGTCCGGGCGATAGTCATTATCAGAAAACGCTGAATTTAAGCGCGGTGTGAGAATAAATCACTCCGCGCTTATTCGTTTTCAGTCTTCAACGGCTGATACGCGCGTTGAAGTTACGCAATGCTTTTACCAGATTAGACAATTCTGCCGCTGAGCCCTGAAAAAGAGAAGGCTTAGTGAAAGTCGTGCCCTTACGGGCAGTGTTAAACGTACGTTTAATATCGAAAGCGGCAGTGCGGTCTGTGAGTCGTTTCCATTCGCTTTGCAGAGCGCCCGGAATAGCGTGGCGTTTTGCCAGAATGTTGTCTCGAATTTGCAACACTTGCCCAATCAGTAACGTATTTTCATTCAACATAGTTAAAACCTATTTCAATGTTGTTAGTAGTCTAAAGCCTTTATTTATGGAGTCCTGACACCAACTTATTGCCGTTTGACCCTGAATAAAGGAGCGCATTGAATAAAGACTGTTGCAACATCGATGCCTGTTTATCCTTTAGTATAATAAAAAGGCAGGTCAGTCCCGGCGCTTTACCTCATCGTATTGTCGTTTAAGTAAGGATTCAGGCAGGTAAATAACAGCAATGTTCAGGGACCGGTCATCCTCTGCCAGCATTGCCGACTGTATTTGAATTTTTGTGCCGTCGCGGCTGAACGTCGGGTGAGTATGATCCCTGGCCGTCGTTTTGTGGCCACCGCTGAGCAATTGCATTTCATCTGTGGTTCTGTCAATCAGATACAGATTACGTTCGAAGTCATCACTCACAGCCCAGCGCCCGTCCGGAGAACCGTGTACATGCCATAATCCGCTGCCACTGCGGGTTTGCCCGGTAATTCGCATTTCATTTGTACGCAAGTTCACAATACCCAGTCCTGTGGGTTTCTGGCGGCTGGCTGACGGGCCCCATTCATCATTTGTACCCACCTTGCGATGTCCCATGATGGCAAAGGCAACTTCATCTCTGGAGATCACCGCTTCATGGGTGACCCACTCATAATCTGCTTCAGGGTATAGGGCTTTGACTTCTCCACCGACTTTCATTGTCCACATTCGTTGTGGCGATTTGCCGCCGGTTTCCCAACAAAATACCAGTTCCCTGCTTACCCACGGGTTGGTCTGTATGTGACCAAGCTGGAAGGGCAGTGCCACCACCATGTTTATCTTACCGGTTTGAATATTCATACTGGCGATGCCTGTCGGGCCCGCGCCCATATTCCGGGGACCGAAATTTTCCTTGAGCGCAACCTTATCACTCAAGTGTCTGGCTGCTTCTTCCCGGCCAATACGGAAATAAATGATATCTTCGGCGGCATCCAGCGCCATATCTCCACCGGCCCCCATGGAGGCGGGTACAACTCCCACTGTTCGTTCATAGTGTCCTGACTGCTTCACCGCGTTATTTTTCACGTCCTCCAGCAGTGCTTCAATGTTCACTTCGATGATGGCTTTATCGTTCGGGTTGTCGCCGTAACGGGGTTGGGCATCTGCTGCAACAGCAGGATCCCGCATCAAATAGAGCTTGCCGCTTCGCTGTGCGTTCACCAGCATGCCAAAATAACCACCTTCACTAACCTGCACTAACAGGCCGGTTTCTTCGTTGACGGCCATGGCCTCTCCCGGCACCCGTGCAGATCTGAATACCAGCCACTCACCGTCAGCCGTCCATTGAGGATGGGTAGGGTAAATTTTCGAGTCACCCTTTGACTGTGTAGTCAAAAAGGCAATTTTTACACCGGTAACCGGATCGCGGATAAGTTTTCGTTCCGAAGGAAAAGTGTCACCGGTGGCCGCGCTGGCCGGATTTTGTAACAGACAGGCAAAAAATAATGCGAAGAAATAAAGCGGGTTCAGGCAAAAGCGGGTAACAGTCATGGCAATTTTCTTTTTGTGGTTAACTGAACTGAAAGCAAACCACAGTGTTTCCCTTTGCGCGACGGATACCTGATTTTTTTGTCAAATATGAAACACAGCAGCCAGAAGCGGTGCTAACGGCTTAACTTTTCACGGGGTCCCTGATGCTTATCTTAACTAAACCGGACCCGCGCCTTTCTCGCCTGACGCCAGTGATAAACCCGGCGACCAGCCCAAAGCGGCGAGACTACAAGAATGTTCAATGCAATGGCAATAATCAGACTGAATACAATGGCCGCTGGCGTCAGGGGGATGGACGGCGCAAAATTATCCAGCACTCTGAATAAGGTATCTTTCCTTGCGGGGGCAAACATATAGCGGGCCTGCTCAAAGTAGTTGCCGGTGGAGAGGGTTTTTAAGCCATTGTCTGCTTCTTCCAGTTTTGCCTGCAGCGCGGCTTTATTTTCAGCGTCCTGCTGCACCACGCCATCGGCGTTATTTCGCAGGCTTTCTAATAATGCATCTACAGAACTGAAATTGAATTGTCTGGCAAGATTTTCCAGCTCTATGACCTGTTCTCTGGTGGCATCGTAGTAGCCTGAGAGATACTGGCGGTAATGATCCGCCAGAATGGGAACCTGCAATGCAGCGATGAAGAGTCCTGCGAACAGAATTTTATCAATTACCCGGGCCATCAACTGCATTGTTCATCCTTTGTTTTACAGACTGGCTAAGGTGTCATAAATGCCCGTTGTCAGTCTTTCAAGTTGGCTTTCAGTAATTATGTACGGTGGCATGATATAAACCAGTTTACCGAAAGGCCGGATCCAGATCCCTTTTTCGACGAAATGCTTCTGCAGTATGGCCACATTGACCGGTTGTTTCATTTCAACCACACCGATTGCACCCAGCACCCGCACGTCAGCCACACCCGGAAGCGCTTTGCACTTTGGCAGGCTGGCTTTCAGTTGTGATTCGATGCCGGCTACCTGTTTTTGCCAGTGTCCTTCATTGATAAGTGACAGACTGGCATTCGCTACAGCACAGGCAAGCGGGTTACCCATGTATGTCGGGCCGTGCATGAATACGCCGGGTTCTCCCTGGCACACACCTTGTGCCACATCCTCTGAACACAGTGTTGCAGCGAGGGTCAGATAGCCTCCGGTGAGCGCTTTTCCTACACACATAATATCCGGGCTGATATGTGCATGGTCGCAGCCGAACAATTTTCCGGTGCGGCCAAACCCCGTGGCTATCTCATCACAGATAAGCAGCACATCGTATGCATCACACAATTGACGGCAGCGTTTCAGGTACTCCGGATGATAAATCCGCATGCCGCCGGCGCCCTGAACCACCGGCTCAATGATCAGAGCGGCTAATTCATGATGATGGCGTTCAAATAGTTCCTGAAGGGGCAAAATGTCATCTTCACTGAAGGTCTGATCAAACCGTGTTTGCGGGGCGGGCGCAAACACCTGTTTACTGATTACACCGGAAAATAAACTGTGCATCCCGTTGACCGGATCGCATACCGACATGGCGGCGAAGGTATCGCCGTGATAACCGTTGCGGGGCGCGATAATCCGGTGCTTTTCCTGACGGCCCTGACAGGCCCAGTACTGCAATGCCATTTTCAGTGCCACTTCAACAGATACCGAGCCGGAGTCGGCCAGAAACACCCGGTTCATGCCGTCCGGTGCCATATCAAGCAGCGTGCGGCAAAGTGTTACCGCCGGGTCATGGGTCAGACCGCCAAACATGACGTGGGAAAACTTGTCGATTTGCTGTTTGGCTGCGTCGTTTAAAACAGGATGATTGTAGCCATGAATGGCTGCCCACCAGCTCGACATACCATCAACCAGGTTTTTACCTGAGGCCAGTGTAATTTCTGCGCCGTCAGCTCCGGTCACCTCAAAGCAGGGCAGGGGAGAGACAGCAGACGTATAAGGGTGCCAGATATGCTGGCGATCAAACTCAATATTGCTCAAAATATAACCATTGGTAAAGGTTTGAAAATGGTCAGAGTTGACAACTCTGTAACCAGGCATAGACTAAGCCAGCATTTCTCATTAGTAAAGGATAGGGCATGACCATCGCGTCCAACGCACCACAACAACAGGCAGACATTCGCCACGACTGGACCAAAGCCGAAGTTAAGGCACTTTTCGCATTGCCATTTAATGACTTACTGTTCAAAGCCCAAACGGTTCACCGTCAGTATTTCGATCCGAACGAAGTGCAGGTGAGCACGTTATTATCAATTAAAACCGGCGCGTGTCCGGAAGACTGTAAATATTGCCCGCAAAGTGCCCGCTATGATACCGGATTAGAAAAAGAGCGCTTACTGGAAATTGAAAAAGTGATTCAGCGCGCTAAAGAAGCGAAAGCCACCGGCTCTACCCGTTTCTGTATGGGAGCTGCATGGCGTAACCCCCGTGACCGCGATATGCCATATGTCACCCAAATGGTGTCTGAAGTGAAAAAGCTTGGTCTGGAGACCTGTATGACGTTGGGTATGCTTACCCGCGAGCAGGCAGTGGCACTGAAGCAGGCCGGTCTGGATTACTACAACCACAATCTGGATACTTCCCCTGAGTTTTACGGTGACATCATTACAACCCGTACCTACGACGACCGTCTTAATACCTTGCAGAATGTGCGTGATGCCGGCATGAACGTATGTTCCGGCGGTATTGTGGGCATGGGTGAATCTGCAGAAGACCGTGCAAGCCTGCTGATGCAACTGGCTAATCTGCCGGAACAGCCGCAAAGCGTTCCCATTAATATGCTGGTGAAAGTAGAAGGTACGCCGCTGGATAAAGTGGACGATCTCGAACCATTCGAATTTATCCGTACCATTGCTGTCGCCCGCATCATGATGCCTGCCTCACACGTGCGTTTATCCGCCGGCCGTGAAAACATGAATGAACAGATGCAGGCGCTGTGTTTTATGGCTGGTGCCAACTCTATTTTTTACGGTTGCAAGCTGCTGACAACCTCTAACCCGGATACCCACGAAGACGTGTTGTTATTCCGCAAGCTGGGCATTAACGCTGAGCGTACCCGCGAGTTCTCTGATGAAGCTCATGAGCAGGCATTGCAGGAAGAAATTGCCGCGCAATCAGCCCCGGCTGACTTGTTTTACGATGCCACCGCGCCCCGTAAAACCGCGCCTGCGGAGGCCTGATGGCATTTGATTTTATCAATGCTGAGCTTCAGAAAAAGCAGGTTGCCGGTTACTTGCGTCGCCGGCATTGTGTGGAATATGAAAAGGACGGCATTATTTGTGTAGCCGGCGAGCACTATCTGAACTTTGCCAGTAACGATTATCTGGGCATGCGTCAGCATCCGGGTGTGCTGCAAAGCTGGGTAGAAGGCTTAGCTCAGTTTGGTGGTGGCAGCGGCGCGTCTCCGTTAGTGACGGGCTACACCCAGGCCCATGCGGCCCTTGAAGCCTGTCTTGAAGAGCATCTTCAGCGTGAAGCGGTACTGCTGTTTAATTCCGGCTTTGCAGCAAATCAGGCCATCTGTCAGGCACTGTTTCACAATGGTGGCAACGTACTGGCCGACAAATACATGCATGCTTCATTCATTGACGGCGTGCTTGCCAGCAAAGCTGAATTCAAGCGTTTCCGTCATAACGATTTAGCGCACTGCGAAGCACTACTATCCGGTTTATCCGGCGATACCCTTATCGCCAGTGAAAGTATTTTCAGCATGGACGGAGACAGCGCACCGGTTGGAGGACTTGTGTCACAAAGTCGTGACAGCGGCGCGTGGCTGATGCTGGATGACGCCCATGGATTTGGCGTACTGGGCGAAAATGGTTTTGGAGTGGCGGAGCACTATCAGCTTACGCAGCAGGATTTGCCGGTACTGATGGGCACATTCGGCAAGGCGGTGGGTACAGCCGGTGCCTTCGTTGCCGGCAGTCAGGCCTTTATTGATTATCTGGTCAATCACGCCAGGCATTATATTTACTCCACCGCGCTGCCGGCCTCTCAGGCTATTGCTACCTTGTATTCGCTTACGGCCATATCAACGGGTGATGAGCGTAAAACGTTACATGAGAATATTGCGACGTTTCGTTCTCTTGCTCTGGCGCAGGACCTTCAGTTAACTGAATCTGTCAGTGCCATTCAGCCTGTGATGTGCGGCGATCCTCATAAGGCACTGGCATTGTCTGAAGCCCTGAAACAACGTGGGATATGGGTACCGGCAATACGTTATCCGACAGTGCCGAAAGGTGCTGACAGATTGCGGATCACCATTACTGCTCAACACAGTGCCCGGGATATCAGCGTGCTGGTGGATGCACTAATGCTGGCTATGGAGGCGGTGTGAATCAACCCGCTTCAAAAACCGCTGAAACAACCGTATCCCGCAAACAGGCGATTGCTGCCCGCTTTGACCGTGCCGCTGACTCATATAATCAGGTGGCAGGAGTTCAGGCCCGTATCGCTGCCGATGCCCGCAGTTTGTTGCACGTTGAACCGGGCAGCCGGGTGCTTGATATCGGCTGCGCCACAGGGCGGGAAACCATATTGCTGGCGAAAAACGGTGCACAAGTTACCGGTCTCGATATTGCCGCAGATATGCTCCAAAAGGCGCAGCGGGATTATCCGTCTCTGACATTCAAAGAAGGTGATGCGGATGCACTGCCTTTTTCTGCACAGCAATTTGATGCGGTATTTTCCTCAATGGCGTTGCAGTGGAGTGATGATCCAGCCACGGCGATGCCGGAAATTGCCAGAGTGCTTAAACCCGGGGGCAGGGCGCAGTTAGCCATTATGGTTGCCGGTTCTTTTCACGAGCTTATTCTGGCCCGTTCAGTGGCGGGGTTGCCTGAATCCGTGAACACTTTACCTCAGTCTCTGGTGTGGGAAAAAGCCGCCTGTCAGGCTGGCTTTCATGTCGTGAAAAGTACGGTTGAAACATACACAGAGCACTTTGACGGAATACGCAGTCTGCTGTATTCAATCACTAAAGCCGGTGCAGGCTTATCAGACAGCGGACACGCTCAGTATTCTTTCACCCGGCATTCACTGAAAGCGTTAGAAAAGGCTTTCTGTAAAGCCCCGAACGGCACGCTGTCCCTCACTTATCACGTATTACAGATATCGCTGGAACGCTAATTTATGTTCGCTTATTTTGTTACCGGTACCGACACAGAAGTGGGTAAAACCTTTGTGTCGTCTTTATTTTTAAAGGCTGCGGCGCAATCAGGACTTTCTTCTGTTGGGTACAAGCCAGTCTCTGCCGGATGTGAAGTCATTGACGGCACGCTCAGTAACGAAGATGCAAGAGCTTTACATGCGGCGTCCTCATTACCCGTATCACTTCAGGAAGTGAACCCCGTGACCCTTGAACCGCCTGTCGCACCGCATATTGCTGCAGAGCAGGCGGGTTTGAAAATTGAAAAAGAAGATCTGATCAAAGGGTACGAACATCTGGCAGACAAACACCCTGACTTTATGCTCATGGAAGGAGCCGGTGGCTGGCGGTTACCGTTAGGCAATGGCCTATGGATGCCGCAAATCGTTCAGGCGCTTAAGCTGGATGTCATAGTGGTAGTGGGCATGCGGCTGGGGTGTCTGAATCATGCCGTACTCACCTGTGAAGCCATTTTAAATGACGGCCTGAATATTAAAGGCTGGGTGGCGAATCAGTTGTCTGCTGACATGCCGGTATACGATGAAAATCTGGCGACACTTAAAGCTGTGTTGCCTGCTCCCATGCTGGCCGAAATTCCTTTCGGCGCAGATGAGAATACGGTAGCAGACCTGGTATCAACGGCGCAGAAACTGGCTTAAGTCATCCCCGTCTTTAATGGCGGTTTTTTGTTTTCCTGAGAATACAAAACCGCCATATTCCCCTTTAAATGTCAGTTTGCCTCTGGATAGCTCAAGCGCAGTGCCCTCACGTATTGCCAGTACCGGTGTATCCGGATTCAGAGTCGTGAATTCAGCAAGACGTTGATCGCGGGTTTCCCCGTTAAAACCCGGCGGGTGATAATCGGAATAGTGCGGATTCAATTGACAGGGAAGCAGCGCCAGCGCGTCAAACGACGGCGGCTCGATAATAGGCATGTCATTGGTGGTTCTGATGGTGGCACCGCAAATATTTGAACCGGCACTCCATCCGATATAAGGAACCCCCGCATCTACGGCCAGACAAATGGGCGCAATAAGAGAGTTTTTATATAAATTTGCCAGTAGATTAAAGGTGTTACCACCGCCGGTTAATATTGCTTTGCCTGCCTGAATGGCTTCTGTTACTGCTTGTGCAGGATGCTCAAATGTATGTAACCCGGTAACACGGCATTCAGGTAAAGCTGCCTGTACTTTTGCTGTGTACTCGTCAAAAGATACTGTCACACCGGCGTAAGGAATAAACAGCACGTCCCGTTTGTCACCCAAATGAGAAAGGATCATGGGTTTGGCGTGGGCAAGGTAGTCTTCGTTTCCCACACGGGAACTGCTGAGCATCAGCACATGAGCAGGCATGGTCACTCCGGAAATTGAATTTTTTGATTTTAAAAGATGATACGCGAACACGAACCCTGTGTTTAGTGTGGTGTACAAAAAACATTTTGGAAAGGAGACGGGGAGTGTCAGGGATAGTGGTGTTAAAACGCTAACTAATTTCGGTGACCCACACTTCTACTTTTAAGCTGGCATCAGCCTGGCCTCTGAAGGCTCCTGAAATGGGAGGCACAAGTTCAGGTAACCTGCTGACAGCCACCGCTATATGATTTGCACCGGCAAGGCTACCATGAGTCGGATCAAAACCTTTCCATCCGGCGCCCGGAATGAATACTTCAGCCCACGCATGGGTGGTACCGGGCAGAACAGGTGAGTCCTTAGTATACACATAGCCGCTTACGAAGCGGGCAGCAAACCCCAGATTACGAGCTGTATCGATAAATAAATTAGCCAGATCACGGCATGAGCCCTTACTTTTCGTGACTGTAGTCAGTGAACTTTGTACCCCTTCCTCATCTCTTTTTTCATAACTGATAGTTGTGTAAATATGCTGATTCAATAAAAGAAGCAGTTCGAAGGTTTGAACAGGTTGCACCGGTGCCCGCACTTTTGCAACCCACCTGGTCAGGACAGAACAGTCTATAAGTTTGCTATCTTGCAGGTAAGGTGATAGAGATATGCGATCTTCCGGCTCATAATAAAAAGGATAATTAACTGCATAATTCTCAAGTAAAAAATCCTGGGGCGATAAATCGAACTTTTGAACAACTGAATCGCTCACTATAGAGAGTTGGCGTGTACTTCCTGAGAATCTGGCAATTGCCACAGAATTATTCTCTGTATCCCGATACCACTTCAACGTCGTGGCAGGAGTAATATTTAAAACAGACGACTCGATGTGCTGATCGTGGCCTTCTCTTGGCCGTAACCGGAGGGTATGAGCACTTAATTCTACTTCGTGAATAAAGTTGTAAGTAGTTTGGTGGTTCACTCTGAAGCGCTTCATGGATTGCATCAGTTATACGTACCGTAGTATCAGAATACATCTTTTCGACATGCGTTGTTATTACATTATCTTTTTTTAAAATAAAGTACGATTTTACTGAATAGTATTACATCCACTTCAACAGGACTATTGTTAGATACGCATGACAATCATTGGAAAGAGCTTGAATTTTTAAGAAATAAAAAATTAATTATTAAAATGCTTTACTTGAAAAAGTAATTGGCGTATTCTCATCACGCTTTAAAAAATAACTCCTTACCTTATACCGCTCTTGCTTCTCTCTTTCTTCTTTTTCTCACGAAGTCGAACTAGTATTTACATTTGCCCTATTCGTTAATGTTTTACTATTTTATCGCACTTGCTGGTGGAATCCACCAAAATAAATTAATTAAAAAGAGAAATATGAAATGTCTAATTCTGTAAACGGTACAGTAAAGTGGTTCAATGATGACAAAGGTTTTGGTTTTTTGACACCAACTGAAGGTGGAAAAGATGTCTTTGTACATTTCCGCTCAATTGCAACAGAAGGCTTTAAGTCTTTAGTTGAAGGACAGCAGGTTCAGTTTACTATTGAACAAGGTCAGAAAGGCCCTCAAGCAACTAACGTAGTTGCTCTATAAACCTAATCCTGTTTAAGGTCAGCTCTTGCTGGCCTATTTTCCCATTTAATTCCCTTCCTCTATAAACAGCCTCTTTCACTTTGTAAATCTCTAAATAATATAAGAATAATTATGAACTTTGATTTTAATGCCTGCAGTATTAATGTGCTGCCTCCTATTTCTGATATATCTGTTAACAAAAATAATGTTGCCTTTAAAGATAGTAACTCAAAACAATACGTGAATCTGAAGAGTTCGCCGGAAGCAAAAAGATTTGTTATCTGGTTGCTTTCTTTCTAAAAATTGTTTGGCGGTAAAATGGTCATGGCGAGTTTAATTTTGCTTGTTCTATGGTGCCGATAAAATTTAATCCCTTAACTTATCTGACAGTAATTACATTTATTGCTGGCTTACCGGTACAAAAAAATCAGTTAGCTTTGAATTAAGTTTAACCGGTAATGCCGTTCAGAATTACCCCTGAGGCGGTCTCCGGCCCGGAGGCTCACCCATATTATCAGGCCGGCAGGCCAGTTCTTCTGATGAAGTGTCTTCGTCTGGTCCGGATGGCGGTGCCATACACTGGCCTGACATAGTCTCACCATTCCGGCCGCTCATGGAGCAACTGTCACCCTCTGATGAAGATGCACAGGCGTCAAATGCTTCCTGAGGGATTGAAGGCCGTTCTTCCCGTTCCGCTGCACAGGCGGCAAGTGCAGTGAATCCTGCTACAAAAATGACACAGCGCTTAATCGATTGTTTCTTTACCATAGTATGTTCCGGTTGGGCTCAAGGTATTCTTAACTGACTACCGGAATGGTCTTTGTGTTCTTCCCTTTTCGATTTCTTTACGCTGTTCAACGGTATGTCAAATGTTAATTTGACGAAAAAGTACAGTTGATTGCGGGAATAGTGACTAAACGCAGGTGTTAAATTCATTCACGATAGGTTAACAATTTAGCCCTCTGCCGGAAGAAGAAAATGAATACCACCAAAACTGATGTCGCTATTATCGGTGCAGGCCCGTCGGGACTGATGCTGGGCCACCTGCTCACTCAGGCAGGCATCAACTGTATCATCGTAGAACGTAAATCACCGGATTATGTGTTAAGCCGTATCCGCGCCGGTGTGCTTGAACAGTGCACCTTACAGGTAATGGAAAAGCTCGGTTTGGATAGCAGACTGAAAGCTGAAGGTTTACCTCACGACGGCGTTATTCTCGCCGATGGCGAAAGGGTCATTGAAATTGATGTGAAGGGTTTGACCGGCAGCCAGGTGGTTGTTTACGGCCAGACTGAAATTACCAAAGATCTCATGGACGCATCAGACAGTCGCGGTGTAATGCGGGTATACGATGCAGATGATGTTGCTCTGCATAATTTTGAAACTGAAGCACCCTGCGTAACCTATACAAAAAACGGCGAACCTCATCGTATCGATTGTCGTTTTATCGCCGGTTGTGACGGCTTCCACGGGCCTTCCCGTAAAGCCATGCCGGGAAGCAACACGAACTACGTGGAAAAGGTCTATCCATTCGGCTGGCTGGGTGTGCTGGCAGATGTGCCGCCTGCCACACACGAAGTGGCTTACAGTAATCACGACCGCGGTTTTGCCTTATCTTCAATGCGGTCGCTTACCCGCAGCCGCTATTACATTCAGGTAGGGTTGGATGAAAAGGTGGAAGACTGGTCTGATGAACGGTTCTGGGATGAACTGGCTGTTCGTCTGGGTCCTGAGATCTCCTCAAAGCTGGTGACCGGACCTTCAATCGAAAAATCCATTGCGCCACTGCGTTCATTTATCTTTGGCAGCATGCGTCACGGCAGCCTGTTCCTGGCGGGAGATTCTGCGCATATCGTGCCGCCCACCGGCGCGAAAGGGCTCAATCTGGCATCTTCGGATATCACCTACTTGTCGGCAGCAATAATCAGTTACTTCAAAGAAAAGCAATCTGATGGCATTAACCTGTACTCTGAAAAAGCGCTGAACCGCGTATGGAAGTCGTCACGTTTTTCATGGTATCTCACCACGCTGATGCACCGCTTCCCTGAAGGCGGAGAGTTTGACCGCAAAATGCAGGTGGCGGAACTGGAATACATTGCCGGCTCAAAAGCAGCGCAGACCACTATTGCTGAAAATTACATAGGTCTGCCACTTTAACAGTGCTTTACAACAGCACCAGACGATATGAAATCCCGGCGACATCTGCCGGGATTTTTTCTCTTGTTGACGGACTACAGGCCCTGGGCAACCATCGCATCTGCCAGGCGTCTGAATGCGGCGATATTCGCGCCCTTAGCATAATCAGTAAAACTGTCTTCACGGCCTTCTTCCACACATTGCTCATAAATGTGCTTCATGATTTTTTTCAGTTCGTTATCCAGTGTGTCATAACTGCTTCTGCGAAAACTGGCGTTCTGCATCATTTCCAGGCCAGACAATGCCACGCCGCCGGCGTTAGAAGCCTTGCCCGGTACGAAAGGTATACGTTGTTCAGCAAACACTTTCTGTGCGTTAGCAGTGCACGGCATATTTGCACCTTCCAGCACGTACTTTACGCCGTTCCCGCAAAGCACATCAGCGTCATCTTCATCCAGCTCATTTTGCGTCGCGCAGGGCAGGCAGATATCTGCGGTCTGATGCCATGGCTTTTTGCCTTCGTGCCATTCTCCGCCACTCTTCTCCCTGATGGCTAAGAGGATGTTGTCGTAGTTGTGCTTCTGCTCAATTGCAAACTGAATGTCGTGCTTTGACAAACCGTCCTTTTTTATCAGGCAACCACGGCTGTTCGACAGGCTTGTCACCACAGCGCCGGATTCACAGGCTTTCAGCGCTGCGTGCAGCGCCACATTGCCCGCGCCGCTGATACCGGTGCGTTTGCCTTCGAGGGTATCGTCATTTGCAGCCAATACCTCCTGCAACATGTAAATCAAACCGAACCCGGTGGCTTCTGTGCGCACATGGCTGCCGCCGAATGAAATGTCCTTTCCTGTCAGTGTGCCGCCAAATTGATTGTGGATACGGCGGTACTGGCCGTACATGAACCCGATTTCCCGGCTGCTGACGTTAATATCGCCGGCTGGCACGTCGGTCTGCGGGCCGATATGACGCTGCAATTCAGCCATGAACGCCTGGCAAAAGCGCATGATTTCAGTGTCGCTTCTGCCTTTCGGATTGAAATCCGAGCCACCCTTCGCGCCGCCCATGGGCAGGCCGGTTAATGCATTTTTGAAGGATTGTTCAAAGGCGAGAAATTTTAAAACAGACTCGTTGACGGTGGGGTGAAAGCGCAGGCCGCCTTTATACGGACCAATCAGGCCGTTGTGTTGTACGCGCCATCCGCGGTGTATTTCGACCCCGCCATCATCGTTCATCCACTGAACATTGAAGTGAATAATACGCTCGGGCACGCAGAGCCTTCTGACCACGTCGTAGCGCTTATAAGCTTCTGACGCGTTTGAGACTGGCATGACATGATCTACAATCTCCTCAACGGCCTGCAGGTATTCCTTTTGATCGCCGTACAATTCTGTCAGCCATTTAAGCACACTGTCACGATTTGATAGTTGACTCATAATGCATTCCGTTTCAATAAATATGTGTATTGCTTACCTGTACGGCACTGATGTTGATCATTAATTCCTTGTCATCTGAGGTTTACGGCTGTCCTGAACGGGCATGCATGCACCATGGTTGAACCTTGGCGCTGGTGGCGCGTACCCAACAATACAATTGACTTTATTCACTGGATGACAGGAGACATTATGACCTCAACTGTACTGGTAACCGGCGGTAACCGCGGTATTGGCCTGGAAATCGTTCGTGGCTATGCGCAGGCGGGCTTAAAGGTGTTGCTTGGCTGCCGGGATGAAGAAGCCGGCGAAGAGATTAAGAAGGACATTGTCGGCAAAGACATTCAGATAATAGAAATTAACCTGTCCAATGAAGCTGCAGCCAAAGAAAATATTATGCGTGCTCAGGCCATTTATGGCGGTGTGGATGTGCTGGTAAATAACGCCGGTGTCCTCCATGAAGAAGACTGGCAGGACGTGTCTTCTGATTCACTGAAAGAGGCTATGCAGGTCCACGTAAACGGTCCGCTGACATTGATTCAGCAAATTCTGCCCGGCATGCGTGAAAGGGGGTATGGTCGCATCGTCAATGTCTCATCGGGGTGGGGCGCTTTTTCAGAAGGGATGGAAGGACCGCTGGCCTATGCCGTCAGTAAAGCTGGGCTGAATGCACTGACAAAACACCTTGCGGCGCAGGTGGCCGGCGAGAAAAATATAAAAATTAATGCCATGTGTCCGGGCTGGGTACACACCCGCATGGGAGGACGTGATGCACCGCGAACACCGCAGCAGGGGGCTGAAACCGCTGTCTGGCTGGGACAACTTGGTGAAGACGGTCCTTCCGGACAGTTTTTCAGAGATAAAAAATCTATTGGCTGGTAAGTATTTGTTGTCCGGCTTTATTCCGGAAGCAGGTCGTATGTGCGGCCTGCTTTAATCTCCGCTTTCACCAACTCCGTCAAGAATTCGTTTATGAAAAAGCCAAATTATGGCAGTCTATACGGCGAAATTGTGGAAAGGATTTTCCTTAGGGTAGTACAGCGGGTCTGAACCGGGCGCCGGACATAACTGGTCGCTTCACAGATATACCGCAGAAAATAAGAAAATTGACATGTTCAAGTCGAAAAAGAAAACATCAGTGCTTTTTGTGTGTCTGGGCAATATTTGCCGTTCACCCACGGCTGAGGCCGTTTTCCGTCATAAAGCGAAAGCGGCGGGTTTAGACCTCAAAATTGATTCGGCCGGTACCCACGGATATCACATCGGAAAGCAGCCGGATGGCCGTTCGGTATCAGTGGGTGTGCAGCGTGGCTATTCATTTAAAGGCATCAAATGTCGCCGTGTAGAAGATAAAGATTTTACTGATTTTGATTACATCATGGCCATGGACACCAGTAACTATGAGAATCTGATGAAGGTGAGTCCTGAGGAAGAACAGCACCGTATTCATTATTTTCTCGACTTTGCTCCGGGCGATGAAAAAGAAGTGCCGGATCCGTATTACGGCGGGAAGCAGGGCTTTGAACTGGTGCTGGATTTAATCGAGCAGGCATCGGATGGTTTCATCCGTCATCTGAAGCAACAAAAGCCGGCCGGCTAGGTCATTGCGGGCTGTATCGCCCGCTAAAAATCTGCGTCGTCATCTCTGTTATAAGCCATCGCAAAAAACTCACCAAATTTCTGCGATGAAACCTCCGGCACCGGTTGAATTGTGGTAGACTCCCGCCAGGTGTTTCATATAAAGACGTAGCTGTCAGCCTTACTGGCCGCAGGATACGCGATAAAGTACATTCAGGTTCATCATTGCACTTCGCAACCTTTCTGCTGAACCCGTTACACAAATCAGACTACACCAACAGATACATGCATGAACTGATGCCGTTGAAGCGGCACCGGTTGTATCGTCCGGGGACATCAATTTTTCTGTGCCATCGCTGCCAACAATGAGGAGAAAGCGTGAGTAACTGGCAACCTGACAGCTGGAGATCAAAACCGATCCTGCAGCAACCTGAATACGATAATCAGGAACAAGTCGCTTTTGTAGAGCAAACATTAAGCAAATATCCACCACTGGTTTTTGCTGCTGAGACACGTGAGCTGCGCCGTCAGCTTGGTGAAGTGTGTCAGGGAAAAGGTTTTTTACTGCAGGGCGGTGACTGTGCCGAGTCTTTTGACGAGTTTAATGCGCCTAAGATCCGTGACACGTTTAAAGTCTTGCTTCAAATGGCAATCGTGATGACTTTTGCCGGCCGTTGTCCTGTCACTAAAGTTGCCCGCATGGCCGGTCAGTACGCCAAACCGCGCTCTTCTGACTACGAAACGATTAATGGTGTGACATTGCCCAGCTACCGTGGCGATATCATCAACAGCTTTGAGTTTACCGAAGAAGCCCGTCGCCCGGATCCGAACCGTCTGCTGGATGCTTATCATCGCAGTGCGGCTACGCTAAACCTGCTGCGCGCATTTGCTCAGGGCGGTCTGGCTGACTTAAACGAAGTTAACCGCTGGAATATGGCGTTTTTAGAGAATAACCCGCTGAAAGACCGTTATTCTGACATTGCCAGCCGTATTCAGGATTCTCTGGAATTTATGAAGGTGATTGGTCTGAATGCGCTGAACACGCCTTCATTGCATGAAACCAGCCTGTTTACATCTCATGAAGCACTGTTACTTAACTACGAACAGTCTCTCACCCGTATCGACACGTTAACCGGTAAGCCGTACAACTGTTCTGCCCACATGGTGTGGATTGGTGAGCGTACCCGCCAGCTTGATCATGCCCACGTTGAGTTTTTCCGTGGTATTCACAACCCCATCGGTGTGAAAGTTGGTCCGACGATGGATGAGGATGAGCTTATCAGACTGATTGACGTGCTGAACCCGGACAATGACCCGGGTCGTCTCACTTTCATTACCCGTATGGGCGCAGATAAGCTGGAAGCGAACCTGCCGCGCCTACTGCGTCGTGTTAAAGCTGAAGGCCGTAACGTGGTATGGAGTTCGGATCCGATGCACGGTAATACGTTCTCGGCATCAAGCGGTTATAAAACCCGTAACTTCGATGCGATTTTAAGCGAAATTCGTCAGTTCTTCGCAGCCCACGAAGCTGAAGGCACTCATGCCGGTGGTGTGCACCTGGAAATGACAGGTCAGCATGTTACCGAATGTACCGGTGGTGCTTATGAAATTTCAGATGAAGATCTGAAACAGGCATACAAAACCCAGTGTGATCCGCGTTTGAACGCCGATCAGGTACTGGAAATGGCGTTTCTGGTAGCAGACCATTTACGTAAAGGCGCGTAGGCCTGTCTATTTCCCGCTGGCGGCAAAAGTCGCCAGCGCTTCTTCTCTTTCCTGCTCTGTTAACACACCAGTAAAAATGGTGTTTCTTCGTAACGCATTCCAGCGTGGCTCATCGCTGAGTAACTGTGCTTTGAATGCTTCCGCGTCATGTTTTAATTCCAGCATGCTGTGCCATAAAAGATAACTGCCGTAACGCAGGAGCTTTTGCTGATAACGGGCTTCCAGCGTTTCTCCTGCCTGCGCGATCAGCACCGGATTGCTTATTACCTTGTCAGCAATTGCCCGGTGAATTTGCAGTATACAGTTGTCGATATCTGCATCCCGTTGTCTTCTCGACCTTGAATACATCTTGCTACTTCTTAAGGTTGCTGTATGGTTATACAGTGTCATTCTAACTCATTCCGGAGAAAGTACAATGGAAGTGCAGGGCAAATTTGATGTGTCGTTACAGCCGGTTGAAGGCTTCATGACAGCTAAAGACGGGATGAATCCCGGTCGTATGACCATAGAAAAAACATTTCACGGTGCCCTCAGTGCCACAAGCAAGGGCGAAATGTTATCCCTGATGACAGCTGTTCCCGGCTCTGCTGGATATGTGGCAATAGAAATTGTGTCCGGAACCCTGAATGGGAAGTCAGGCTCATTTGCTTTGCAACATTTCGGCGTGATGGATAAGGGCAAAGACTCCCTTATTTTAAAAGTGGTGCCGGACTCCGGCACAGAAGCGTTATCTGGCCTTTCTGGTGATATGAAAATCATTCGGGAGGGTGGGGAGCATAGTTACGTATTCGACTATTCGTTGTAAATATTCCCGTTCGGGACTGCCGCTCTGCAATCATTTACAAAAGTGCAGGTACTCCCCACATATTCAGATATGGAAGTTTCTGATTACTTAAGCCGTTGTAACAGGCTGCATCAGCAGTTTTAATTGACGATAAGTTTGCTCTGTCATTAGCATGATTTTTTATGGTGGCTTTTAAATTTACCGGCGGAAGTGTTACATGCGAAGAGTATTCTTTCAGTTGTCTTTACTTTGGGTAACCGGTTTCATCCAGAACGCGCAGGCTCAGGACATGCAGGGGTACTACAACGTCAGGGACTTCGGGGCTGTTGGCGACGGTATAAGCAGGGACACAGATGCGATTAATGGTGCCATCATCGCTGCCAGCAGGGATGGTGGGGGAACGGTGTATTTTCCGCCCGGCACTTACGCGAGCTTCAGTGTTGAGCTGAAAAGTCAGGTTGATATGCACCTCGCGAATGGCGCAACGCTGCTGGCTGCAACACCGCAGGATGAGAGCGAAGGATATCTGAAACCTGAGCCCAATATCTGGGGTGAAAAATATAAGTACCAGGATTTTGGTCACAGTCATTTCAGAAACAGCCTGCTCTGGGGCGAAAATATTCACGATGTCACCATTTCCGGCAGCGGTCTGATCGACGGTAAGGGGCTGTGGAAAGGCTTATACCCGCCACTGGGGCCGGCACCTTCAGTCAATCCGGGTAACAAAACCATTGCGATAAAGGGCGGCCGGAACATTACATTCCGGGATTTCAGTATTTATCGCGGCGGGCACTTCGGGATCCTCGCCACCGCCATTAACAACCTGACCATCGATAATCTGCGCATCGATACCAACCGCGATGGCATTGATATAGACGTGTGTAAAAACGTGCGGATAAGCAACGTGGTGGTTAACAGCCCCAATGACGATGCTATCGTGTTGAAAAGTTCCTATGTGATGGGCAAAGCCATCGTTACCGAAAATGTGACCATCAGCAACAGTATTGTCAGTGGTTACGCCATGGGTACCATGCTTGATGGCACTTATCAGCCAATGGAGGGCGCTGTACCGGATGGTGACGGGGCAACGGGCAGGATAAAGCTGGGCACCGAGTCTAACGGTGGTTTCAAACGTATTACCATTAATAATGTGGTGTTTGATCACAGTCGCGGTCTGGCGCTGGAAACCGTAGACGGCGGCTTTATTGAAGATGTCGTTGTATCCGGTCTGGTGATGAACCGGGTGAGTAATTCTCCCATTTTTATTTATAACGGTGCACGCATGCGCGGGCCGGAAAACGCGCATGCGGGTGGTATTCGTCGTGTGCTGATCAAAGATGTAACGGTAAGTCATTCTGACGGGCGTTTTCCGGTGATCATCCATGGGTTACCGGAATCGCCGGTGTCTCAGGTAACCCTGAAAGATATGTATCTGATCGCCGGCGGCGGACTGACGCAGGAAGATGTGCTCACTCAG
The DNA here is from genome assembly GCF_040148705.1 of Alteromonas sp. NFXS44. Classification (NCBI taxonomy): domain Bacteria; kingdom Pseudomonadati; phylum Pseudomonadota; class Gammaproteobacteria; order Alteromonadales; family Alteromonadaceae; genus Alteromonas; species Alteromonas sp. NFXS44. The sequence goes on from NZ_JAGDEA010000005.1 coordinate 558,074, forward strand.
AAACCTGATCACGTCAGCGCCTTTTTTGCCCTGAAAGAAGAGGAACCGCGACATTCGCCTTTTGATGTGCCGGAGCGTCGTGCAGCCTATCCTGAACCTGCAATGTTCGGGTTATTACCTGCTTCCGGTTTGTACATGCGGTACGCAAAGGACATAAAGCTTGAAAATATCAATCTGCAGCTTGAAGCGCCTGATACCCGTTCTGTGCTCGTCTTCGATAGTGTCAACGACATCACAGTGCGGAATATGGCGTTGCCGGGGGGCGCGCAGAAAGACCAGATCACTGTAATTGATAGTCGTGATATCAGATTATCTTCCCACGGGCAGAAGCCTGAGACGCTTTCAGCAGACAAAGCAACCGACTTCAGCGGTTTCTGAATTCAGCAGGTTCTGAAAGACAGACTCCGTGACTCCGGCTTTGCTGTCAGTCCTCAAGTAAGGGCTCTGCGACAGCTTCCAGCCCGTTTAATTTGATCTCGTACATCAGAGCCAGCTGTTCGCCAAGCTTTCCCTGCGGGAAGCCTTGTTTGTGAAACCACACCAGATAAGGTTCCGGCAGATGGAACAGTTTTCTGCCGGCATATTTGCCGAAGGGCATTTGTACGTTAACTGCGGTTTTTAAGATCGCCGGATCCATTAGTCTTCCTGTTTTTGTTGTAGTGTCCACAGGCGGGCGTATTCGCCTTGCTGCATCAGCAATTCCTGATGGGTACCCTGTTCTGCCAGTTCACCCTGTTTTAGTACAAGAATGTTACCTGCATCTGTGATGGTTGATAACCGGTGTGCAATCATAATCGTGGTGTGTCCTGATGCAAGCTCCGACAGGGCCTCCATGATGGCACGCTCAGCACCGCTGTCCAGAGAGGAAGTAGCTTCATCGAAAAGTAGCACCGGCGGATTTTTCAGCACTGCACGGGCGATGGCTACCCGTTGCTTCTCTCCGCCAGAGAGTTTTAATCCCCGCTCACCCACACGGGTTTCGCCCTTCTCAGGCAATTGAGCAATAAAACTGTCCAGATGGGCGGTACGAATCGCTTGTTCGATATCCGCCTCACTGGCATCCGGGTTACCGTAGCGGATATTTTCCAGCAACGTATCGTTAAACAACACGGTGTCCTGGGGGACAATGCCCAGCCTTTCTCTCAATGATTGCTGCGACACTTTCCGGATGTCTTGTCCGTCAATCAATATGCGCCCCGATCTAGTGTCGTAAAAGCGGAAAAGCAATTTGACAAGCGTCGATTTACCGGCGCCGCTGGCACCCACAATGGCCACCTTTTCACCTGGCTTGATGGTAAAACTGATATTTTTGAGGATAGGCCTGTCATCGCGGTAAGAAAAACTGACATTCTCAAAACAGATTTCTCCACGGGTGATGTTCAGTGGAGGTGCATTGTCTTCATCTTGCACTGAAGAACGGGTATCCAGGAGGGCGAACATATTGTCTATGTTTGCCATGGAACCACGGATCTCCCGGTAAACGAACCCTAAAAAGTTCAGGGGCATAAATATTTGCATGGTAAATGCGTTTATTAATACAAAATCACCGATGGTCATGTCACCCCGTGCGACGCCGTAAGCGGCGTTTGCCAGCATGGCCGTCATTGCCACTGCGATGATGAACGCCTGACCGCCATTCAAAGCAAATAACGATAACCGGTTTTTACGTCTGGCCTGTTCCCAGTCTGCAAGGTTATTGTCGTAACGGTTAGCTTCATATGCCTCATTGCTGAAGTACTTCACTGTCTCAAAGTTCAGTAAGCTGTCTACCGCCCTGGAATGGGTTGATGAATCAGCCTGATTCATGGCATGAACAAAGCGCGTGCGCCAGTTTGTTGCCTTCATGGAATAAGCTACATATGCAATGACGGAGGCAAGGATAATAGTGGCAAAAGAAAGGCCGTACTGAAAAAAGAGCAGGCCGGTCACAATCAGAATTTCCAGCAGAGTAGGGCCGATGTTGAATACCATAAACCGCATCAGAAAGCTGATGCCGCTGGTACCGCGCTCAATATCCCGCGACAAACCACCGGTCTGACGGTTCAGATGGAAAGATAAATCAAGGTCATGCAAGTGATTAAAAACCCGTAGCCCCATACGTCGCATGGCCCTTTCAGTGACCCGTCCGAACAGCGTGTCTCTGACTTCACCGATGATCACGTTAAGCAATTTCAACGTACCGTATGCAACAATTAATGCCAGAGGCACGGCAACCAGACCGGTGGCCGCATCTTTTGTGTTCAGTGAATCGACTGTGTATTTAAGTACATAGGGCAGACCGATTGCTGCAAGCTTTGCCATGATCAGGCAGACCAGTGCGGTGGCAACGCGGCTTTTAAACTCAAGTAAATAAGGCCAGAGCTGATCCAGCACGTGCCAGCGCACCGGTGTGTCCGGTGAAACATTAAATCGGGATGGTCTCATCGTGAAAATGTGGTGTACGACTGTATGTAAATAAGAGTACCGCAAAGCGTTGCGCGCTCAAAGTTTCACGTTAAACGCATTTTTTGTGTTCATGACGACATAGTTCTTTCGTGGTAAAGTGCTAATCTGAATTGTTTCTTTCATTTTCCTGTCTTTACAGGGCCAATGCTAAGCGGGAGTGTCTTTTTGTTACAGGACAACTTTGGTCGCCGGTTTCATTATCTGCGTTTATCCATCACAGAAGCATGCAATTTTAAGTGCCAGTATTGCCTGCCTGACGGATACCACGGGCCTTCTGACGACACTTTTCTTACGCTGCCCGAGATTGACACGCTGGTACAGGCCTTTGCCGGTCTTGGCACATCTAAAATCAGGATTACCGGTGGTGAGCCCAGCCTGAGGCGGGATTTTACCGACGTGATTGCATTGTGTAAGAACACTGACGGGATTAATAAAGTGGCGACCACCACCCACGGCGGACGCCTGGCCAGAGATGCACAAAAATGGCGTGATGCCGGTCTTGATCAGGTGAATGTGAGCATTGACAGTCTTGACCCCCGCCAGTTTGCCGACATTACCGGACAGAATAAATTAACTCAGGTGCTGGATGGTGTCAGTGCTGCCATTGATTCCGGCATGACTGTGAAAGTGAATTCTGTTTATCTTAAACATTTTGCCGGTAAACAACTTCAGCAGTTTAAAGACTGGTTGAAAGACACGCCGATTACGTTACGTTTCATTGAGTTGATGGAAACCGGTGATCATCCTGAATTCTTTGCACAACAACACTTATCCGGCGGGCCGCTGAAGCAACAGCTGCTTAATGAAGGCTGGATGCCGGTGTTGCGCAGCAAAGATGCCGGTCCGGCGCAGGAGTTTCATCATCCGGATTACGCAGGCCGCATTGGGCTCATCATGCCTTACAGCAAAGATTTCTGCGCCAGTTGTAATCGTCTGAGGGTCGCCGCAAACGGTAAATTGCATCTTTGTCTGTTCAGTGAGCACGGCATTGATATCCGCCCTTATCTGCAGCAGGGTGATGTGCAGGCTTTAATGGCACACTTGCAGCAGTTGCTGACTCAGAAGCACGCGACGCATTATCTGCAGGATGGTAATACCGGAGCAACGTCACATCTTGCGATGTTGGGCGGCTGATTACCGGCCGCGGGTAGTAAATCATGCACATTCCTCATACAAAAAGATTGTCCTTTCATTTTGTCACCGCCGATGACGCAGAGTTTTTGTGGTCGGTGGATCAGGGTGAAGCCGTGATGAAGTACATCAATGGCGGTAAAAAAACATCTATGGAGACGATTCGGGAACAGTTTATTCCCCGGATCCGGGCGTTTTCTGATGAACCGAAAGGGTGGGGGCTTTGGCGGGTGAGTGCTCTGGAGTCACCACAGGAAGATCTGGGTTGGATTCTGGTGCGGCCTTTCGGATTTTTCACCGGTGAAAGGGATGATAATAATCTGGAGCTGGGCTGGCGCTTTCACCGCAAAACCTGGGGAAAGGGGATTGCCACCGAGGCCGCAGCACAGGTCAAACAGGCGTTATATGTTAACGGGACAAACCAGTTTTCAGCCATTGCACTGCCGGATAACAAGGCATCAGTAAACGTAATGGAAAAACTGGGTATGACGTTTTCGCACCGTTATCTCTATTCTGATGCAGTGTTTAATGATGAAGTCGTGGTTTACCGGCAGACACTGTTACCAGCAAAACCGGTGTGCTGAGAAACCGTCAACTGATCAGGTGATTAAAGGCCGCTGAGACTACTTTTCACCCGGTGATAGCGGCGTTCCTGTTCATCTGTCAGAGTGGCCGACTCCAGCGTTTTCATGCAGTTGAAAATTAATTTTTTATTATCTTCTGTTTGCCTGGCAGGGTTATCCCTGAGCTCAGACGCGGTGGTTTGCAGCAGATTCAGCGCTATGGCCGGGTTCTTTGGCATAACCGTAAATGCCTGGCGGAAGGCAATAAGCGCATTGGCCACATCCCCTTCGCGGAAATAGTTTACAGCCGTGTTATTCAGCGCTTTCGGGCTTTCTGCAATCTCCCGCTTCTCCTGCTGTTGTTGCTTCAGGTAATGCATAAACAGCGCACTTTGACTTTCATCGGTAACACAACGGCGCTCAACTTCATCCAGAATCGCTAACGCATGCTCCTGCAAGCCAACCTCATGAAAAGCTTTTGCTCTGTCCATCAGGGCTTCAGTATTTTCATGGCTCATATCGGCATTTTGTAACTGAGTCAGCAGCAAACGGGCTTTATCGGTTTCATCTTCAAGATAATACAGCCTGGCATCAATGACCTTGAGTTCACTGTCGACCTCCGCTTTCGGGAACGCTTCTTTCATCTGGCGGATAAAGTCCTGCGTTTGCCTGACCAGTTTTCCTGTCTCTGCTGCATCGGCGGTCATGGCAAAATCGATGCCCGCGCGGGCCACGTTGAGGTAATTTTCTGGTTTATCGTGAATAGAATTTTTAGCGTATTTTACCACCCGTCTTGCTGCGTCAAATTGCGCAGGGAAATCATGGGTGATCTTAGATAAATCCACAGCCTGTTTATGCCGGTGCACATTACGGGGAGAAATTGAGGATGCCAGAGTGACAGACTCAAGTGCATCATCGAACTCCTGTTGCTTTATCTGCAGCGCCGCCAGTAAATCGTAGGCGCTGAGCATGGCGTCCGGCTGAAATGCCAGCCTGAGGATAAGCTTTTCCGCTTCATCATCTTTATCCAGTTGCAGGTAGCAACGTACCAGTCCCAGTTTTGCCCAGGTAAAATCCTGCACATTGATGATGGCCTGATAAAAATCAGCGGCTTCTTCAAAGTGTTCACATAAAAGCAGTAATTCACCCTTTGTTCGCAGGGCCAGCGGGAAAAATTCAGCGTTTTTAGGCTCTGTCAGAAAGCGCTCAAGTTCGTCAAGTGCGCCTTCGAAATCCCCCTTGTCCATTAACACATAAACATCTTTGAGCGCTTGTTTGCGAATCAGTACGCGACTCAGGCGTTTATCCAGCTCTTTTACCGAGAACGGTTTGGCAAGAAATTCGTCCGGTTGCAGCTCAACGATTGAATGAACGATCTCAGCAGTAGTGTCTGAAGAAATAAAAACGAACGCAGTGGTCAGGGGCAGGATCTTGTGGGCTTTGAGTTGTTCGTAGAGAAAATAACCTTCCTTTTCTTCCCGCAGATCATACGCGCACACCACAAGTTCAAAGGTTTCTTCTTTTATCAGGCGCAGGGCTTCGTCAGCTTTATCAATATAACTGATTTGCTGGAACCCGAGTTCTTCCATTGTGTATTTCAAATATCCCTTCGCCAGGATCTGATCATCTACAATCAGAACACGAATAGCGCGGGCAAGCTTGATATTCATCGTGCGTGTTACTACCTGTCCATAGCAATACATTGTGCTGTTTTTGTATCGGCAGCATCCTGCAAAACTATTAGGAAAATCAACTGCAATAGTTAATCAGCACCTTAGCACGGTTTGAAATACAAAGAGAATGGGAAAGTTAACAGGGAAGTGGTGGACGTCTACTGTGTCTCGCAACGAAGTTGTTGAGCCAGTGAACGAACAAGTTACTTGATATATAAATGAAATAAGGAATCTAAAAAGGAATTGGTGGACGTCTGCTGTGACTCGCAACGAAGTTGTTGAACCAGTGAACGGACCAGCTACGGGGTACTTAGCAATGAAATAAGGAATTCGGGAAGGAATTGGTGGACGTCTGCTGTGACTCGCAACGAAGTTGTTGAACCAGTGAACGGACCAGCTACGGGGTACTTAGCAATGAAATAAGGAATTCGGGAAGGAGGTGGTGGACGCTACTGGACTTGAACCAGTGACCCTCGCCTTGTAAGGGCGATGCTCTCCCAACTGAGCTAAGCGTCCGAATTTTTTGCTGCAACAAATGGAAGAATTGGTGGACGCTACTGGACTTGAACCAGTGACCCTCGCCTTGTAAGGGCGATGCTCTCCCAACTGAGCTAAGCGTCCGGTAATTTGTTGCTAAAAGAAAGAAACTGCTCACAGTGATAGTGAGAAAGTGGTGGACGCTACTGGACTTGAACCAGTGACCCTCGCCTTGTAAGGGCGATGCTCTCCCAACTGAGCTAAGCGTCCTCTTTCTTTTCAAACAGCGTCACTATAAATAAGTGGTGGACGACTACTGTGACTCGCAACGAAGTTGTTGAGCCAGTGACCCTCGCCGTACCAAATCCAAAGAAATGGTGGACGCTACTGGACTTGAACCAGTGACCCTCGCCTTGTAAGGGCGATGCTCTCCCAACTGAGCTAAGCGTCCGCTGTTTGTTACCTGTCCGTGCTGGACAAGTGGGGCGGTATTATAGGGTTGCATTCGATGGTGTCAACAACAAAATTACGGAAAAATGACTACCTGATTGAATTCCGATCAATTAGCAGTGTGCTGATGTTTCTCTGTCCGGTGGGTGGCGGAATTTTAAGCACTAAATGAAAATCCCGTCCATTATTTCGCAGTTAACCGCTGATATTAAATAATGGCACGATAGCTGGCTTTTGCCGCGCCGGATTGGCTGGTAGAATGCACGCAATTTTTACTTCCATTTAAAGATAGAGAAACTACATGTCTGTCGTAACGCGATTTGCTCCCAGCCCTACCGGCTATCTTCACGTAGGTGGTGCCCGTACCGCTCTTTATTCCTGGCTATATGCGAAAAGCAAGGGCGGGGAATTTGTACTTCGTATAGAAGATACAGATTTAGAGCGTTCTACTGATGATGCAAAGCAAGCTATTCTCGATGGTATGCAATGGTTGGGTTTAACCTGGGATAAAGGTCCTTATTACCAAACTGAGCGATTTGACCGTTATAAAGCGCTGATCCAGCAAATGTTGGATGAAGGTAAAGCTTATAAGTGCTTCATGAGTTCAGAAGAACTGGACGCTATTCGTGAAAAGCAAAAAGAAAACGGCGAGAAGCCCCGTTATCCCGGTACATGGCGTGACCGTACTGACCATCCGGAAGGTCAGCCTTTTGTTATCCGTTTCAAAAACCCGCAGGAAGGCACGGTAGTCATTAACGACCATATCCGTGGCAAAATCGAAATCAGTAATAAAGAGCTGGATGATCTGATCATTCAGCGTTCTGACGGTTCGCCTACTTATAACTTCTGTGTTGTAGTGGATGACTGGGATATGGGTATTACTCACGTAGTGCGTGGCGAAGACCACATTAATAACACGCCACGTCAGATTAATATCCTGGAAGCGCTGGGTGCGCCGGTACCTGAATATGCTCACGTATCTATGATTCTTGGTGATGATGGCAAGAAGCTTTCTAAGCGTCATGGTGCTGTGAGTGTAATGCAGTATCGCGATGATGGTTATCTGCCGCAGGCGGTACTTAACTACCTGGTTCGTCTGGGTTGGTCTCACGGGGATCAGGAAATCTTCTCACTGAAAGAAATGATTGAGTATTTCGATCTGGATGCCATTGGTCAGTCTGCTTCTGCTTTTAATACTGAAAAATTGGTATGGCTGAATCAACACTACATGAAAACTTTGCCGGCCAGTGAGGTTGCTTCACGTCTGAAATGGCATTTTGATGAGATGAATATCGATTTGGCTGCCGGACCGGCATTGGAATCGGTGATTGCCATCCAGGCTGATCGTGTTAAAACGCTCAAAGAACTGGCGGAAATCAGTACTTACTTCTATGTGGACTTTGAAGACTTCGATGCGAATGCTGCGAAAAAGCATCTGCGACCTGTTGCCAAAGAGCCTCTCGAGGTTGTTAAAGAGAAACTGCTGGCTATTGAAGAATGGAATCCGGAAAATATCGGTGCTGCTATTAATGCGGCGGCAGAATCTCTGGGTGTGGGAATGGGTAAAGTCGGTATGCCTTTACGTGTTGCAGCAACCGGAAGTGGTAACTCTCCGTCGCTGGATGTAACGTTGAATTTGCTCTCAAAAGGCAAAATTGAAGAGAGAATAAACAAAGCGCTTACTTTTATAGCAAACAGGGAAAATTCCTAAAAAAACCGTTGACAGGGCAGTGGGGTATGCCTAGAATGCGCCCCGCTGTCACGGAACAGTCACACGAAATACAGTGACCATTCTAAGTATGGGGCCATAGCTCAGCTGGGAGAGCGCCTGCATGGCATGCAGGAGGTCGGCGGTTCGATCCCGCCTGGCTCCACCAAATTCTTAAAGAATTTACAGTAGTCGGAAATGTATTTTCCGGTAAGTTCTTAGGTAAGGCTTTCAAAAAGGTCGCCCGGTTCGCCGGCTCACCTCGCCTTGCAGAAATTTAGCGAAACTTGTTTCGCTGGCAAAATTTCTGTCCCCTTCGTCTAGAGGCCTAGGACACCGCCCTTTCACGGCGGTAACAGGGGTTCGAATCCCCTAGGGGACGCCATATTATATCGTGGCACAGTCGGTTAATACTGTGAGATAGGCCGGAGTTGTTTTTTTTGCTTGCATCAGTGAGTTACACTTAAACATCTTCAGGACTTGAAAGTCAGTAAGAAGAATAAGGTCGCTCATCTCGCGGGCTCGATTCGCCTTACTGAAAATCTCGGAAGCTTGCTTCCGAACCTAGGATAAGGCCGCTCTCACGATAAATCGTGAATCGCCTTACAGAAATTTAGCGAAGCATGCTTAGCAAGACAAAATTTCTGTCCCCTTCGTCTAGAGGCCTAGGACACCGCCCTTTCACGGCGGTAACAGGGGTTCGAATCCCCTAGGGGACGCCATTTATATCGCGTCACAGTCGATTGAAACTGTGAGATAGGCCGGAGTTGTTGGTTTTAACCAGCAGCTTCAGGACTTGAAAGTTCAGTAAGAGGAATAAGGTCGCTCATCTCGCGGGCTCGATTTGCCTTACTGAAAATCTCGAAAGCTTGCTTTCGAACCTAGGATAAGGCCGCTCTCACGATAAATCGTGAATTGCCTTACAGAAATTTAGCGAAGCATGCTTAGCAAGACAAAATTTCTGTCCCCTTCGTCTAGAGGCCTAGGACACCGCCCTTTCACGGCGGTAACAGGGGTTCGAATCCCCTAGGGGACGCCATATAAGAAAGACCAGCAAATGCTGGTCTTTTTTTTGCCTTGAATTTACCTGCCTGAATTATTCTGCGGGAACCGCACTGGTGATCCTGCCATCATCACAAATTGTTACTTTTTCACATACTTTCCAACCTCTAATCTTGCTAGTCTGATAGTTGATTAATAAAAGGAATTATCCCTATGCAAGGAACGCTTTTCATAAAACGTTTGTCGACTGTCGCGCTTTGCGTGAGTGCGCTTACTTTTCCTGACATTGCCAGTGCAGACACCCTGATTTCCGATGAAGCACTGGACGCCTGGTTCAGGGAAGGTAAGTACGGGCAGGTCATCGCGACGCTGGAAGATGAAAAGAATAAGTCGGCAGAGCGTTTTTCTACTTACATCTCAGCACTGATGAATACCGATCTGGATGACGCAGAAGAGGCAGCGGAAGATTTTATCAATGCCTATCCGGAAAATTATCGTGTGTACATGCTCCATGCGAGTGTGATGGGCGCACAGGCAGGAGAAAGTATTTTTTCAGCGTTGGGCTATGCTAAAAAAGCCCGTAAGAGTCTGGAGAAAGCTATTGAAGTGGCTCCTGACGAAATCCGCACTTATCAGGCTCTTTTCCAGTATCACCTTTTTGTTCCATCCATAGCCGGTGGCGATATGGACACGGCAAAATCACTGGTGGCTGATATAGCAGCACTCGACCCTGACGAAGGACAGATTGCCGAAGCAAAATATCTGCTGGCCGGTGATAAAAAAGAGGAAGGTATTTCGCTCCTTAAAACGTTGATGGAGAAACCTGAAACCCGGGTTTACGCCAGATACGTGCTGGGCGATCAATATATGAGTGATGAAGCTTACCCACAGGCTTTTGATACTTTGCAGCCTTTGCTGACGCTGCACCTGGAGGCCGCTTCCGTTGAAGATGAGTCTGCATGGGAGGCATACAGCGAGAATCGGTTTAACCAGTTATACGGTCTTTATCGCCTGGGGCAAACAGCGGTCCAGTCCGGTGAATATACCGGTACCGGCATTCAGGCGCTGGAGACTTACCTGAGCGAATTGCCCGAAGCCGGTATCGATACAGATGGCTTGCCTTCTCTGAACTGGGCGAATCTCCGGCTGGCTGAATTGTATCTGCATGATAATAATAAGGAGCAGGCAAAACTTACCCTTCAGCGTATCAGCGGCAAAGAAGATGAACGCTTCAGTAAACTGCTTAAGAAACTGCAGAAAAAAGTCTGACTGTCATTTCAGGCTGACAGCCCGCCACAGTATGCGTGCCCGGTAATTCTCTGCCGGGCCGGATAACGTGATAAAGTGCATATTCATCTGACTCGCGATAACAGCAACTTTAAATGCCGTGATATCGTGTCATTCAGAACATTGTTGTTAACAGAAACAAAGGTTGGATATGCAAGATTACCCTATTGGTACCCCCGGAACGCCCTGGTCAGACACAGAGAAAAAACAGTGGCTGGATGCCCAGTCTGTTAAACGTAGCTATAAAGAAGAAGTGATTGACCGGTTGCCCGCGGTACCTGAGAATTATGAAATCACACAGTATGGTGCATTACCTTACGACGAGTCCCGCTATCCGCTTTACGTCATCAAACCAAAGTTATTCGTTAAATCCCTGCCAACCGTACTTATTACTGGTGGTGTTCATGGTTATGAAACCAGCGGCGTACAGGGAGCACTGAAGTTTGCCACAGACCATCTGGCTGAGTGGCAGGACAAATGTAACTTCGTAATTGCACCTTGTGTCAGCCCATGGGGTTACGAAACGATTAACCGCTGGGATCCCCTTGCCGTTGATCCTAACCGCAGTTTCCGCGCGGATTCTCCGGCACCTGAAGCAGCCATGGTGAAAGCGATGGTTGATGCCATTGAAGAGCCGGTCCATATGCACATCGATTTACACGAAACCACTGATACTGATAACTCCGAGTTCCGGCCGGCCCTGGGTGCGCGGGATGGTATCACTCAGGACGTCTGGGAGATCCCGGATGGTTTTTATCTGGTTGCTGACAGCGGGAAGGTTGAGCTGGATTTTCAGAAAGCGGTCATCGAAAAAGTGCGGGGCGTTACACACATCGCACCTGCAGATGAAAATAACAAAATCATCGGGGCAGAGGTGCTTTACGATGGTGTGATCAGCTATGACAAGAAATCCCTGTTTCTGTGCGGAGGCCTGACTGATGCGCCATACGTTACGACAACCGAGGTTTATCCCGACAGTCCATCAGCCTCTGATGAAATATGCAATGATGCTCAGGTTGCAGCCATCATAGGCGGTCTGGAATATATTCTGGCCGGTTAAGAACAAAATATTCTTTGTTTACACTTCTGGACGTTTGAAAGTATAGACGTCTAAATGTATAGTGTGCTTCCTGACTTAGCGAGGCACACTATGTATACTTTCAAAGCATTGATTTACGACGGCAACCGCCAGCGCATCGTTTCTCACGATTGCAATACCAAAGCTGAGTTCGAACAGTACCTGACCCGTGAGTTCGGATGCTATGTGTGTTTGTGGATTGCTCAGGACGTGAAAAACATCGCCAGTTAACCGGCGAGCCTCGCAGTATCATTACTTCATATTGTATTACCCATTACTCAACGGCTTTCATTTCATCTGTGGCAGGATGATTCGCTGCCTTTTCTCTGCTAAACTTCGCGCCCGTTTCTAAACCATACCGGCACAGTGTAAACACATGAGAATCTTACTTGCTCCCATGGAAGGGGTCGTTGACCATCTGATGAGAGACATGCTTACCCGCGTGGGGGGCTTTGATTTATGTGTGACCGAATTCGTGCGGGTGGTCGATCAAAAATTACCGCATAAAACCTTTTATAAGCTTTGTCCTGAGTTGCATAACGGCAGCGTGACACCGTCTGGCGTACCGGTAAGGGTTCAGTTACTGGGCCAGCACCCTGAGTGGCTGGCAGAAAATGCGCAAACAGCAGTAGAGCTGGGTTCCCCCGGTGTGGATCTGAACTTCGGATGTCCGGCAAAAACCGTGAACAAAAGTAAGGGCGGGGCGGTGTTGCTGAAAGAAACTGAAACCCTTTACAACATTGTCAAAGCGGTTCGGGAAGCCGTGCCGGCAGATCAGCCTGTCACGGCGAAAATCCGGCTGGGTTTTGAAGATAAATCTCTGGCCATCGAAAATGCCATTGCTATTACAGAGGCAGGCGCGGACCAGCTTGTTGTGCATGCACGCACAAAAACCGAGGGTTATAAGCCACCTGCTTACTGGGACTGGATTGCTAAAATTCGCGCTCACACCAATATTCCGCTGGTTGCTAACGGTGAAATCTGGCATGCCGGTGATGCACTGCGCTGTCAGGAGCAGTCTGGCTGTACCGATTTGATGCTGGGACGTGGCGCACTGGCCATGCCGAATCTGGCGCGGACTATCCGGGGCGAGCAGGCGGTTATGCGCTGGGAAGAAGTGGCGGATTTATTGATTCATTATTCTGGCTATGAGATTTACGGCGATAAGGGACGGTACTATCCGAACCGCATTAAGCAATGGTGTGGTTATCTTAAGCGTCAGTATCCGCAAGCGGAAACCCTGTTTAATGATATCCGTAAATTGCAAAAAGCGGATGAAATTGTCGCTGTACTGCGTCGTCAGTCCTCGCATAGCAGCGTCGCTTAATCTCACCGTATATTGTTTGTTTTCCCGCAATTGTCTAGGTTATTAGTGGGGAAGGCTTTTCGACAGAAACAGCCGTAATACTCATACTAAAAACGTAAACAATAAAAAACGGAAAACATCATGAAACACACACCAACAAAGCTGGCTTTAGCGCTGGCTTGTCTGTGTTCCACTGTTTTAGTCGCTTGTTCCGACAAGCCGGCTGAAAAGGGAGAGCAGGCGCCTCATGTGTCAATCAACACCGATCCTTATCCCGGCACCTACACACCCATAGCCGGAAAGCCCACAGTCATTACCAACGTCACCATCCTGGATGGTGTGGGTAACCGCATTGAAAACGGCATGATTTATTTTGCTGACGGGAAAATCGTAGCAACAGGTGAAACTGTTGAATACCCCGCTGATGCGGTTGTTATCGACGGTGAGGGAAAGTGGGTTACTCCTGGTATTATCGACAACCACAGCCACCTTGGTGTTTATCCGTCTCCGTCAGTGGGCTCTACGTCTGACGGAAACGAAATGACGAAGCCGGTAACCCCGGGCGTATGGGCAGAGCATTCCGTATGGCCACAGGATCCCGGTTTCGGCCGCGCTCTGGCGGGTGGTGTCACCTCGCTGCAAATACTGCCCGGCTCAGCGAATTTATTTGGCGGCCGTTCAGTGGTACTGAAGAACGTACCAAGCCGCACTATGCAGGATATGAAGTTTCCGGATGCCCCTTACGGGATGAAAATGGCCTGCGGTGAAAACCCGAAACGCGTGTATGGCCAGAAAGGCGGTCCGATGACCCGTATGGGCAATGTTAAAGGCTACCGTCAGGCGTGGTCTGACGCCCAGGCTTACATGCGTGAATGGGACAAATACGAAGCGGATTACGATGCAGGGAAAGACCCAAAGGCTCCGAAACGGGATCTGGATTTAGAAACCATGGCCGGTGTGCTTAATGGTGACATTCTGGTGCATATGCATTGCTATCGCGCTGATGAAATGACGGTCATGATGGACATGATGAAGGAGTTTAATTATCAGATTTCCTCATTCCACCATGCTGTTGAAGGCTACAAAATTGCAGACAAGCTGGCAGAAAACAATGTGTGTGCCTCCATGTGGGCCGACTGGTGGGGCTTCAAGCTGGAAGCTTATGACGGGATCCGTGAAAACATTCCGGTGGTACACGCTGCGAAAGCCTGTGCCATTGTACACAGTGACGACGAACTCGGCATTCAGCGCTTAAATCAGGAAGCGGCCAAAGCCTGGTCTGACGGAAAGCGTGCCGGCATGGATATCTCTATGGCCGATGCGTGGCAATGGCTGAGCGCCAACCCGGCAAAATCACTGGGGATTTTTGATAAAACCGGTTCTCTGGAAGTAGGAAAGAATGCCGATCTTGTATTATGGACAGGAAATCCTTTCTCGACTTACACCAAAGCTGAACAGGTCTATATCGATGGTGGCAAGGCTTACGATCTGAAGAGTCCTGACAGCTGGCCGTTAAGCGATTTTGAAGTGGGTCAGGTCGGTGAAGGAGATGTAAAATGAAGCGCTTATTAACACTTGCTGTTGCCGCAGCACTCAGTACCGGTGTAATGGCTGAGAATATTGCCATTACAGGGGCGAAAGTACTTACCCAGACAGCACAGGGCACGGTAGAAAACGGCACTGTATTGATTAAAGACGGAAAAATTGAAAAAGTGACAGCCGGCGGCAACGTGCCGGCGGGCTATACCCGTGTGGATGCCAGCGGAAAAGTTGTCACCCCGGGTTTTGTCGGTGCGTTAACCTCTCTTGGCCTTGTTGAAGTGTCGTCCTGGGCGGGTGAGGTGGATTCTTCTGCCGGAGCAACGCCTGTCAGCACAACCGGTGCGGCTCTGGATGTCACATATGCGATAAATCCTGACTCCACGCTTATCGACGTAAGCCGTATTGAAGGGGTAACCTCAGCGGCAACGACGGTGCAGTATACTGACATGTTGTTCCATGGTCAGGGTGCGGTGATCAGTCTTGACGACAACGCAGAGATATTAAAAAACAAAGCCTTTATGGTGGTGAACGTGGACGGTAATTCAGCCGACAGCCACGGCGGCTCAAGGGCAGCATTGTGGGTGACACTGGAAGCGCTGTTTGATGAAGTCAGCAGCACGAAGTCCGTGCCTTCACTGACTTCAAGCTGGGACGGTATTAACGCCCGGGCTGATATCAAAGCGCTTAAAGGTGTTGTCAGAGGTGATGTACCGTTATTCATCGAAGCCGACCGTGCAGCAGATATCCGCCAGGTGCTGGCGTTTAAAAAGCATCACCCGGCTATGCATCTTGTGTTACTGCATGGTGTGGAAGCCTGGCGTGTTGCTGATGAACTGGCTGAAGCCGGCGTGCCGGTCATTCTTGATCCGCAGCTGAACTTACCCGGTAACTTCGAGCAGTTAGGTGCAACGTTACATAACGCGGCAAGACTGGAAGAAGCCGGTGTGAAAGTCGCTATAGGTATGGAAACTCACAATATCCGTCTGGCTGCCCAGCATGCCGGGAATGCTGTTGCCAACGGCCTGAGTTATGAAGGTGGTATCGCCAGTCTTACTTCAGTCCCTGCCGCGATTCTGGGTGTGGACGGTCAGGTTGGTTCACTTGCTCCTGGCAAACGTGCCGATGTTGTGATCTGGAGTGGTGATCCCCTTGAAGTAACAGAAGTGGCAGAACAGGTCTATATTGAAGGTGAAGCCATTGAAATGTCTTCCCGTCAAACCAAACTTCGCGACCGCTACATGAAACTGACAGAACAACCTGAAGGCGTGACTTCACATTATGTGAAGCCGTAAAGATGTAAAACAAACAAGAGGATGCCGGGCATCCTCTTTTTTTGTGAGAAACAAGGTAATGAAAAGCGGGATATCAACATTGAATACACACGTTCTGCGAATGAAAACAATGCTTTGCACTGCATTATTGTTTTTTTCGTTTCAGAGTAACAGTGCTGAGATGCAGATTATGCTGAAGCATGAAGACTACAATACACCGGCAATCCTGAACCTGCCCGGCAACAGACAACCCGTCGGCGCAGTATTAATGCTTCATGGCACCGCATCACACAAAAACGAAGTTGGTAATTTGTTTCAGCGGCTGGCAGCAAGGCTATCTGAAGAAGGCATCGCTTCACTGCGTATCGATTTCGCAGGCACCGGTGACAGTCCTGTAAGCTATATGGATTACACCTTAGAAAGTGCTGTGAGAGATGCACAATCAGCGCTGGATTACCTGATGAAGGAGCAGGGGATTACGCGAACAGGTGTATTGGGGTTTAGTCAGGGCGGACTGATTGCTCAGTTATTAATTAACAATAATAATGATTTACCTGCACTGGCATTATGGTCATCTGTAACCGGCGACGGTACAACTGCGATGCAGTCGTGGTTTGACGGGCTGTATCCGCAAGCCGTTGAGGATGGTTATGTTACTTTAACTTTCCCCTGGCGGTCCGATCTTAAGCTCAGTCGCGACTGGTTTGAACAACTGAAAGCACAGCGCTCTTTAACGGGAATGAAAGCCTACCGGGGTCATGTGCTGGCTGTCTCAGGAAGTGCCGATGATGTTGTACCGTATACATCAACGGCAGTTTTAAGATTATTTCCGTTTGCCTCATTTGACACCATCACTATTAAGGACGGCACACATATATTTAATGCGCTGGACAATGATCAAACCAAAGCTGAGCAGGTGCTTGAAATCACGTCTGACTGGTTTGTGCGGGTGTTTCCTGCCCAGGTAGAATAGGTCACCCGCTGAACTGGCGGGCTCAGCTCCGGTTCAGAATGAGCGGTGCGAGTTGCTGAGCCATAAACTGTGCAATCATTGGCTGGGCTTCTGCATTAGGATGAATCCCGTCGTTTTGCATCAAAGATTTATCCAGCGCTACCTGTTGCAGGAAAAACGGGATTAAATTTATGTCATTTTCTTCTGCCACCGCATCAAATGCATTGGCGAACATCTGTGTGTAGCGACGCCCGTAATTTGTAGGAATTTCCATATCCTGTATGAACACAGTGGCCCCCGATGCTTTTGCCAGCTTAACCATATCGTTCAGGTTGGATTTCGTCTTTGTGACCGGGTGACCTTGTAATCCGTCATTACCACCCAATTCTATAAGTACATGTGTTGGCTGATGTTGTTCCAGCAATCTGGGAAGTCTGGCCAGGCCGCCGTCAGTGGTTTCTCCGCTTATCGCGGCGTTTATTACATCAATCTGATGCTGTTCGTCATTCCAGATATTTTGTAACAAACTAACCCAGCCTTCCTGTTGCTTTAAACCATAGCCTGCACTTAGGCTATCACCCAGGACTAACAGTTTGAAATGCGGTGATGTTTGCTGATTTTCTGACGCAGCGTGCAGATGATCTGAAACCACCAACAGCTGTAAAAATAAAAGAGCCCATGCAAAAGCAAAGCGGCGGTATCGTTGTAACAAAAACACGGCAGTGACAACTCCTATGATTAGCACCCGAAATATTACGAAAACAGTATCTACGAGTGAAGGTGAGCTTCAGATCCTTCAACCAATTTCATTCGAAGTCAAGGCAGGTGAGTCTGTTGCCATTGTCGGCGCGTCTGGTTCCGGCAAATCCACTTTACTGAGTCTGCTGGCAGGGCTGGATGAAGTGAGCAGCGGAGAAATCCATCTCGACGGCGCTCCCCTTCATACCATGAACGAAGAAGCGCGGGCACGGCTGAGAGGGGAAAAAGTCGGGTTTATTTTCCAGAGCTTTATGCTGGTGCAAAGTCTGACAGCCATCGAGAACGTTATGCTGCCTGCGGAGATTTCAGGGCTAAGTGACGCGAAAGGCCGCGCGAAGAAAATTCTGGAGCAGGTGGGATTGTCCCACAGAGCGCATCATTATCCTAATCAGTTGTCCGGCGGCGAGCAACAACGGGTTGCTATCGCAAGGGCGTTCATCGGCCAGCCGAAAATTCTGTTTGCTGATGAGCCTACTGGTAATCTCGATGCTGCCAACAGTGAAAAAATTGAGCAGCTTTTATTTCAGATGAACCGCGAACTGGGCACGACACTGGTGCTGGTTACCCATGATAATGAGCTGGCACTTCGTTGCTCCCGACAACTGACGATGCAGGCGGGGGAACTGACCGAAACTACGGTGTCAACCGGTCCTGTCGCTGAGGAAGCCTGATATGGGGATGGCATTTAATTTAGCGTGGCGTTTGTTTAAGCATGAGGCCCGGCGGGGTGAACTTACCATTATCCTGCTCGCTATTGTGCTATCAGTGGCGTCGGTATTGTCATTGTCGTTGTTCAGTGAGCGCCTTCAGGGCGCACTTACCGAGCGCTCCGCCAGTTTTATGGCTGCAGACAGTCAGTTACGCGCCTCTCAACCGGTGGATACGGCCTGGATTGCAAAGGCGCAAACGGACGTACTGGGCACTGCGACACAGGTCGCCACCCGTTCTATGGCATTCGGTGAAGAGCAGATGTCACTGGTGGACTTGCGTGCCGTAGACGGACACTATCCGTTAAAGGGTGAAATTCTGGTGACGGACTCGCCTTTCGGAGAAGCGAAGCCGGCTACAGGTTTGCCTGAACCCGGCGAAGCGTGGATAGATTCGCGGTTATTTCAACTGCTGGATGTTGAGCCCGGAGGAACCATTTATGTGGGCGATGCCGCATTTACAGTAACGAATGTGCTGTCCGAAATTCCCGATGCCGGTTTCAGCATTTTCTCAACCGACCCCATCGTATTAATCCGTGAAGCCGATTTACCGGCTGCAAATATCACCGGCCCCGGCAGCCGGGTGACATACAAAGCCTATTTTACCGGTGATACGTCACAACTCGACACGTTCTATGAGTGGCTGCGTCCGCAGCTTGATGATGAAATTCACCGCTGGCAGTCTATTGAAGATGATGAATCCCCGGTCGGTCGCTCGGTGAAGCGTGCCGAACGTTATTTTCTGCTCGCCAGTCTGCTTGCCATCATTCTGGCTGCGGTGTCTATTGCCGTAGCCGCCCAGCGATACAGTCAGCGTCATTTTGACCCTGTAGCCATTATGAAAACACTGGGCGCCAGCAAAACCACCATACGCCGCATTTACACCATGCAAATTTGTTTTATCACTCTGGTGGGCATCGTGATTGGTATTACTGCCGGCGTTATTATTCAGCAGATAGTGGTGACGGCGCTGGCTGATCAGGTAGATGTATCACTGGATGTGTGGCACTGGCGACCGGTGCTGATTGCTGTATTTACCGGTGTGGTTTGTGCGCTCCTGTTTTCACTGTATCCCTTACTGCGCTTATTTTCAGTGCCTCCGCTGCGGGTACTGCGCCGTGATGTTGGCGCCGGAATGAGCTCAAAATCCCTGCAGTTTCTGGCCGCGGGCGGTGCAATTTTCTTACTGATGTGGACGTACAGTCAGGATTTGAAAATCAGTGCCATTCTGTTTGTATCAGGCATTGCGCTGGTCGCAGGTTTGTTGCTCGTTACGCTGGGTCTTATCCGTGTGGGGCGCAAACTGGGCAGCGGCAGCATGGGACCGTGGCAGCTGGCGTGGGCCCGTATCCGCAGGCGCTCCATGGATAACAGTGTGCAACTTATCAGTTTCTCTGTGACCTTATTGTTGTTGCTGGTGGTACTGGTCATGCGCAACGATATGGTTGCGCAATGGCGGGCACAGTTGCCTGAAGGCACGCCTAATTATTTCCTTATCAATATCACCCAAAGTCAGAAACCTCAGTTGCAATCGCATTTTGAGCAGGCAGACGTGGAAGCTTCTGACTTTTATCCCGTTGTACGCGGGCGGTTCGTTGCGGTGAATGATGACCGGGTGAATACGGAAGTTTCGAAAGAAGAGAGGGAAGGTCCCCGTGAAGGCCGGGACGGTTTGGGCCGTGAAGCGAATCTGACATGGAGTAACACCCTGCAATTTGGCAATGAAATCGTTGCCGGTGAGTGGCAGGGTAATGTGACGTCTGCGCCGGAGGACGGGATTTATCCTGTATCTGTAGAAGAGGAAGTGGCCGGCAGGCTGGATATCCGGCTCAATGATGTGCTGACATTTAATATCGGCAGTGAAGAGGTGCAGGCGCGGGTAACCAGTTTACGAAAAGTCGACTGGCAAACTATGCAACCCAATTTCTTCTTTGTCTTGTCACCTGAAGCGATGGCGGCGTTTTCACCAACCTATATCACCAGTTTCTTCCTGCCACCGGAAAGAAAGCCGGAATTGACAGAGTTGCTGAAACCATTCCCGTCCGCTACGTTGTTTGACGTGGATGCCCGTATCAATCAGTTGCGGGATATTGTCGACCAGGTCTCACTGGCCGTTGAGTTTATCCTGATTCTGGTGCTGGCTGCCGGCGCACTGGTGCTGATAGCACAGGTCCAGGCGTCAATGGACGAGCGTCAGCAGGAACTGGCGATACTTCGTACTCTGGGAGCGAAAGGATCGCTGATCCGCCTGAGCGTGGTATATGAATTTGTCATCATCGGCGTCGTGGCCGGGTTTATGGCCGCACTTGCCAATGAGCTCAGTCTCTATTTACTGCAAACACAAATTTTTCAGATGGAAGCATCATTGCATCCGGAGTTTTGGGTGATTGCGCCGGTGACCGGAGCGATTGTTGTGGGTGTATTGGGGGCACTGGGATGCTGGCGTTTGCTGTCATTAAATACCACAGCGTTGCTTCGTAAAATGGTGTAACGAGGCTATTGAATTTACTGCGGTACAAAATAGCTGTGCTGGCTGTATAATCCGGTTCAGAGAAGCGTGTGTCACTCTCTGAACCGGCTCCTTTCCTGCTATTTTTTCAGTCACTTTCCCGCCAGCTGGCAGGCTTCAGGTATTCATCTTTTCTGAACAGCGTTTTTTTATTTCGTTACAAAATTTACAACACCTCTTTACGTTGCCTGTGATAACTTACGCAATATTGCCGCCGGTCGTTCTGACAATCCGTTCTCCGGCCTGAAAATAATTGCTTCGCAGTGACCACAATCATTACGTTCAACAAAATAAAAATGACACCCAGCCTGACAAAGGATTTCATCTGACAATGAATAAATCATCTGTTTTCGCACTCCTGTTTATTCTTCTTATATGTGCATGGATGGTCTCCGGACTTTTTTCATCAGAGCCCGAAGAGCAAAATCAGACTCAAAGTGAGAGCCAGCCATTTTCCGTGGAAGTGACGGTTTCTGAAGCGCAGGTTACACCGGTTTCGCTGGTGGTTCAGGGGCAAACCGTGCCGGAACGCTTACTGGAAATTAAAGCACAGACGGCGGGACGTATTGAGCAGATTTCGGTAAGCGAAGGCGACTCTGTGCGAAAGGGTGATACCTTACTGACCATCGATATGGAAGACAGACTTATTCAGCTTGAGCAACAGGAAGCGCTATACGAAGCCCGTAAGAAAACCTATAAGCGTTTGTCGCAACTGGCTGATAAGCAGTATCAAAGTGAATCAGAGCTCGACACCGCTCTGGCAAATGTAAAAGCGTCTGAAGCCGCCATCGCGAACATCCGTTCAGATATTAATTTCGTGCGTCCTGTGGCACCTTTTGACGGTGAAGTCCAGAGCTTGTCTGCAGAAGGCGGCGACGTGGTAAGTATCGGCGATCCCATGCTGGAGCTGGTGGATAACTCGGTATTGGTAGTTGAGATCCAAATCGCACAACAACGGGTGAATGAAGTTAAAAAAGGGCTGCAGGCAGATATTAAGCTTGCCACCGGCGAGCAGGTATCAGGCAAAGTCCGCTTCATTGCGCCTTATGCCAGCAGTGAATCCCGTACCTATCTTGCTGAAATCGGCATACCCAATCCCGATGGAAAACTGAAATCCGGGTCCAGCGCCACGGTTACCCTGCATGTCAATGAAGTGAAGGCCCATTATGTATCTCCTGCAACCTTCACGCTGGATGCCGACGGACGGATTGGCGTGAAGTCGGTTAGTAATGACAACAAAGTGGAGTTTCATCAGGTCTCGTTGCTGCAATCTGACAATGAAGGGGCCTGGGTAACCGGCTTGCCTGATACAGTGCGTCTTATCACCACAGGGCAGGGATTTGTGGATGCCGGTAATGTGGTGAAGCCTGTTGAGAAGGCGGCCCGATAATGAATGCGATTATCGATGCGGCATTTGCACGCACCCGTACCGTAGCGTTGGTCTTTTTTGTGCTCACCATTGCCGGTGCCAGTGCTTATTTTGCCATTCCGAAAGAGTCTGAGCCGGACATAACGATTCCGTTTATTTATGTCTCGGTGGTGTACGACGGTATTGCACCGGAAGACAGCGAACGCCTGCTGGTGAGGCCGCTGGAGAAAGAGCTTCAATCCATTGAAGGCTTAAAAGAAATGAAAGGGACGGCCATTCAGGGCTTTGCCTCTGTGGTGATGGAATTTGAAGCCGGCTTTGATGCTGACCAGGCGCTGCTCGATGTCAGGGAAAAAGTCGATCTGGCCAAAGCGGAGTTGCCTCCCGGCAGTGAAGAGCCCAGAGTTACCGAAGTGAACCTGTCACTCTTCCCGGTGCTGACTGTCATGTTGTCCGGCGACATTCCTGAACGCACTCTGGTGAATATTGCCCGCCGTCTGCAGGATGAAATTGAAGCTTTATCCGGTGTACTGGAAGTGGATATTGCCGGTGATCGGGAAGAATTACTTGAAGTCATTATCGACCCGGTTGCGCTGGAAACGTACAACCTGTCTTTTCCCGATGTGCTGAATTTTGTCAGTCAGAATAACCAGCTGGTGGCAGCCGGGGCCATTGATGCCAGTGCCGGGCGCATGGTGTTTAAAGTGCCGGGCGTGATTGAGACCATGCAGGACTTGGCTACCCTGCCGGTGAAAAAAGTTGGAAACACCATCGTCACCTTCGATGATGTCGCCACCATCCGCCGTACTTTCAAAGACCCCACCAGTTTCGCCCGCTTGCGGGGTGAAAAGGCCATTGCTCTTGAAGTATCAAAGCGAAGCGGCGCAAATATTATCGAAACCATTGCTGATGTACGCAATCTTGTAGAACTGGCGAGAACTCAGTGGCCGGATACCATCAAAGTAGACTATCTGCAGGACAAATCCGGTGAAATTAAGAGCATGCTGGGTGATCTCGAAAACAACGTGCTGACCGCCATTATTCTGGTGATGATAGTGATTGTTTTTGCTCTTGGTATACGGCCGAGCATCCTGGTCGGTATGGCTATTCCCGGTTCATTTCTGGCGGCCATGACGGTGATATTCTTCTTCGGCATGACCATGAATATGATTGTGTTGTTCAGCCTGATTCTGGTGGTGGGTATGCTGGTTGACGGCGCCATTGTTACCATCGAGCTGGCAGACCGGAAAATTGCTGAAGGTGAGCTGCCTAAAACCGCTTTCGCCACCGCTTCCAAACGCATGGCGTGGCCTATCATCGCTTCAACCATCACCACGCTGACCGTATTCTTCCCGTTGCTGGTGTGGCCTGGCCTGGTGGGGGAGTTTATGAGTTTCCTGCCGCTGACCGTCATCATTACCTTAACCGCTTCGTTATTTATGGCGCTGATATTTATTCCGGTACTTGGCGGTGTGATTACCCGAAAAGTCAGCGTCGATACCCAGTCTGATACCGTAAAATTTATCCGCATGGCGGAGAAGGGCAACCTGAATGACATTCAGGGCTGGCTGGGCCGTTATCTGCGATTCTTAAAGAACATCGTAAATCATCCCGGCAAGTCCACACTGGCAGCACTGGGTATTATGTTCATGACCTTCGTGCTTTACGGTTTCTTTGGTCGTGGCGTGTTGTTCTTCCCTGACATTGAACCCGAATATCTGCAAATTCAGGTACAGGCACGGGGTGATTTATCTATTTATGAGCGCGACAAACTGGTTAAGAAAGTCGAGAAGTTTTTGTTGCAACAAGACAATCTCGATTCAGTTTACGCCCGCACAATTGGCGGCGGTGGTGGTAACGAGTCGGAAATGCCGGAAGATGTTATCGGCGTTATCCAGCTTGAATTAAGCGACTGGGAAACCCGTCCGCCGGCGTCAGAAATCATGGCTGATATCCGTGAATATGTTGAAACCATTCCCGGCATCAAAGTGCAGGTACGGTTACCCGACATGGGGCCGTCCTCCGGTAAACCTGTGGAAATTGTCCTTAGCGGGATCAGTAATGACAGTCTCATTGAAGGCACGGAACATATTCTTGCCTTAATGGAAGAAACGGGTGGTTTTGTTGATGTTGAAGACTCCCGGCCTCTGCCCAGTGTGGAGTGGCGTTTAAACGTGGACAGAGAGCTGGCGGCGCAGTACAACGTGGATGTCACCCTGCTGGGGAATGTGGTGAAGCTAATCACCAATGGCGCCATGCTGGCGGAGTACCGCCCGGATGATGCCGAGGAAGAAGTTGAAATTCGTCTGCGCTTCCCTGAAACCTTCCGCAATATTGAACAGCTTTATCAACTTCGTATTCCGTCTGCCAACGGCTCTGTACCCATTGGTAACTTCGTGACCATTGAGCCTGCCCCCAAAACTGGGCGGATAAACCGTCTTGATGGCGCACGGACCTATACCATCAAGGCAGAAATTGCGGAAGGTGAATTACTGGATCAGAAGCTGAAGCAGATGCGTGAAAAGCTTATCGAATCGCCGTTACCTGCTGACGTTATGTTGTCGTTTAAGGGCGAGGATGAAGACACCCAGGAGTCAATGACATTCCTGAGTAATGCCTTTATCGGCTCGATTTTCCTGATGCTGATCATTCTGGTGACCCAGTTCAACAGCTTCTATCAGGCCTTTGTGGTACTCAGTGCAATTATCTTTTCAACAGCGGGCGTGTTAATTGGTCTGATGGTCACGTCGCAACCCTTCGTGGTGGTTATGAGTGGTATCGGCACGATTGCCCTTGCAGGGATAGTGGTAAACAACAACATCGTTTTAATCGATACCTATAATGCGCTCAAGAGTGAGGGCATGGATGCCAAAGAGGCCATTCTGCGCACGGCAGCGCAGCGTGCCAGACCGGTACTGCTGACGTCTGTTACCACCATTCTGGGGTTATTGCCCATGGTGTTTGCGCTGACTATCGATATCGTCGGCCGGAACATTTCTGTGGGAGCACCATCAGCGCAGTGGTGGACAGTGTTGTCGAGTACCATCGCCGGTGGTCTGACATTTGCGACCCTGCTCACACTTCTGCTGACACCGGCTTTGCTGATGTTGGGAGAGAAAATAAAATCCCTGACCTCAGCCAGGGATTAGAGCAGCGCCGTTACCAGAACTTTTCGAGGATGTTCTGAACAATGTTCAGGCTCATAACGTGTGCAGCAAAGGCCTGCACACGTACCTGCATTCTGTGAACCGGATAACCGCGAAACACCCACCACTTGCGGGTCGCATTATAGCGGGTCAGAAATTGCTTTTTATGCGCCGGCAGCGGCGTGGTTCCGTAACGTTCCCAGGCTTTATACGCCCCGGTGATATCTGCATAACGCATAAATTTCTGCAACCATAACGGGAAACGTTGCCAGCGCAAGCTCGACTGAAAATCAATAATGGCGGGCTTTCCCTGCTCATCAATAAGAATGTTCCCCATGTTCCGTAAGTCCAGATGAACCCGTCCGGCCTCATGCATCCGGTGAATAATTTTTTCCAGTTCCAGGCAAAATGCCGGTGACAGACGGTTTCCCTCAGCACCGTAATCTTTCAGTGTTTGCCCGGCAATATGACTGTAAGCAATGGTACTTTCTCCCGGCCGGAAGCAGAGCGGTGTAATGCCTGGTATGCGTTGTAATGCCGTAATGGCATTGAACTCCTGACGAACTGATAAACGGCCTATGGTTTTTCTGATAAGCCAGTGCCGCGAAGAAAAGTCTTTAATAATGAGTTGATAGTGCTCGTCCTGATATAAATAAACGATAGCGTTAGCAAAGCGTCCTTCATGCAGAACGGACAAGCTGCCGGCAGAAAACGTGTGGCCGGGTATATGTGCTGACAGAGCACGAAGAATTGCCTGAATCATGTTGAGTGTGTGTTCTTTTGGTTGACCAGGCAAGTATTTTATCGCTTGTGGTTGCCCGGGCAACTAAATAGAGATTGTAAGCGGATAAGTGCGATAACTGTCAGTTAGTGACACAAATTATGCTGACAACGGGTGAGCATGCTGAAAAATTGCGCTCTTTCAGATTCTGAAAAATCTTTCAGTGCGACATCGTAAATGGCGTTAATTTTAGGCGTAGTAAGCGGGAAAAGCTGTTCGCCTTTTGCGGTGAGGGCCAGTTTAAATGCGCGGCCGTCTTGAGGGCAGGGTTTACGGCGGATAAGCGCTTTTTCTTCCATACGGCTTAAAATCCGGCTCATCGCGCCTTTATCATGATGCATCGCTTCACAGAGTTTTGCCAGAGTATCGGCTCTGCCTTCAGCGATCAGCTTGATAACGGCAAATTGTGAACCGGTAAGGTCAAATTCTTTCAGAGCCTCGTCCAGTCTGCTCATCATCTGATTTCTGACCAGTGCGATTTGTTTGCCGAATTCACCCGCAGCCACAGCCGTTACTCCGTTATGTAAAATACTAAAGACACCGGCAGACTAAACAGGTTCACATCGGGGGGCAAGGCTTTTGCTTTTTATGCAAAAGCCTTTCGCTGGCCGGTGGCAATATTCCGGCGGCTCAGATGCTGCTCTCAGCTTCAGCCATCTTTGTAGTGATAGCTGTAGCCGTTCAGGGCAGGGGCACCGCCAAGGTGAGCATAAAGTACTTTTGAGCCTTCAGGGAAGAAACCTTTTTTAGTCAGGTCGATTAGTCCCTGCATCGATTTTCCTTCATACACCGGGTCGGTGATCATGGCTTCGGTTTTAGCTGCCAGACGTATTGCTTCATTGGTTTCTTCTGACGGAACACCGTAAGCGGGGTAGGCGTAGTCAGGGTTGATAACAATTTCGTCTTCACGTACTTTGCGGCCAAGGCCCACCAGATCAGCCGTTTTATCAACAATGCTGGTTACCTGATCCCGTGTCTGCTGCAGAGTGCCTGAAGCATCGATACCAATTACTGTATCTGCACGGTCGTGATTGGCAAAGCCTACAATCATGCCGCCCTGTGTAGAACCGGTCACCACACACACCACAATATAATCGAACTTAAAGCCCAGCTCTTTTTCCTGAGCAATCACCTCTTCGGCAAAGCCGATATAGCCTAAAGCACCGTATTTATGTACCGATGCACCAGCCGGAATTGCATAAGGTTTGCCGCCGGCATCTTTTACTGACTGTATTGCTTTATTCCAGCTGTCGCGAATGCCGATATCAAAGCCGTCGTCCACGAGGCGGCTGTCAGCCCCCATCAGGCGTGTCATCTGAATATTGCCCACGCGGTCATAAACTGCATCGTAGTGGGGTACCCATTTCTCCTGCACAACCACGCATTTCATACCGATTTTGGCAGCCGTCGCAGCAACCATACGGGTATGGTTAGATTGCACACCACCAATTGAAACTAGCGTATCAGCACCGCTTGCAATGGCGTCCGGAACAATATATTCCAGTTTTCTCAGCTTATTACCACCCATTGCCAGACCTGAATTACAGTCTTCCCGTTTAGCGTAGATATCTACTTTTCCTCCCAGGGCTTCAGTCAGCCTGGGCAAATATTCGATTGGCGTTACGCCGAATGTCAGCGGGTAGCGCTCAAAATTACTGATCAATGATTTCATAATCCGGTTTCCTGTTCTTACCGGTAGCCGTTTTAATTCTGCGGGCAATCCGGCAGGTGGTTTGTCAGGACAAGCAACAGACTTTGTCCTTTTTGTGCGTTATACTGCACAACATAAAACAAACATAACACCGTGCGCTATAGCGCACAAATAGTTTTTTGCTATGGCCGAACAAGAATTTAAGCAACATATCGCGTTACACCTTAAAACCCTGCGAAAAGACAGAGGACTCAGTCTGGATGCTCTGGCAAAGTTGTCCGGAGTCTCTAAGGCGATGCTGGGACAAATAGAACGTCAGGAATCCAGTCCCACTATTTCAACTCTCTGGAAGATTGCCAGCGGCCTGGATGCATCGTTTTCTGCCTTTTTTGCTTCCGGACCGGATGACAGAGAAAACAGTGATAATTTTCCCCGTGACCCGGATATGAAAGTGAAAGCCATTTTTCCCTATTCAGCAGATACGCGGATAGAAGTCATGGAAGTATGTTTGCTGAATTTTCATGAACAACAGTCTGATCCCCATGCGCCCGGGGTGATTGAACACGTTTATGTAACAGAAGGGGCGTTATCGTTGCATGTGGACGGGGCATGGCATGATTTAAAGTGTGGTGGCAGCTTGCGTTTCCATGCCGATCAGCCGCATGTCTATAAATCCACGGCGCAAACAACCCGTTTTCAAAATATTATTTGTTATTAAACAGGGATATCGCCCGGCAAAGACTAAGCTGAATAGCGTCTTTGCCGGACGGGAGTGCAAAATCAGTTATTTTGCTTTTTATCTTCAGATGCCTCTTCTTCATCCAGATCCGTCACTTCAACACGACCCATGCTGACTTCATGTTTGGTACGCAGTTTCTGCAGAATTTCCAGTTGTGCTTCTGAAAAACGGAAGTTAACAGGCGTTTTCATTGCGTTGTCTTCAGCGAGGTAGTTTTGAATTGCTACCGTGTCGCCAAAGGCCTCGCCGGGTTGAGTCGCTACTACAGCATCCAGCATGGCCGCCCCGTTGGTTGCCGCCGACCGGCCATATTTTCTGCCTTCGCCAATCAGCGCTGCCAGAGTCCAGTCTTCCATTTCGAATTCGACGTCGTCGCGGTTTGCGTATTCATCAAACATGTCACCCTGCAGATAGTCCATTAAATGGCTGATCAGTTTGGCCTGATCGTTGTCAAAGAACGGCATGTTGCGCTCGTATAATGCCGACACCTCGCCGTCAAAATATGTGCCGCGGTTTGAGTTAATAAATTCACCGGCATTGTCTTCCAGCTTCCGCCACACCGTTTTTCCGGTGTAGGCAGAACTTCTCAGGCTCGGGCCACCAATATTGCCTTGCCAGAGACCATAAATAATCAGCGGATTACCAAAATACTTTTCTTTGAGGATCGTAAACTGAATGTCGTCCAGGCTTAACGGAACACCGGCGACGTTGAGTAGTTTTTGCGCCATGATTGAGTCGTCATCACCGTAGTCGAGCACCCGCAGTAAATTATGCTTCGGATACACTTTCATCATTTCATCGAGCAGCGTGAAATTGTAAAGGTTCAGCCAGTAAGCCAGCTGTTCATTTTTGTTCAGCAGACGTAATGGCACTTCAGCGGGCAGCATTTCAAGGCTTGCGCGAATGTCAGAGATAAATTCAGCTATCAGATCTTTTTCACTTGCGCCTTTGAAATAGAACCTGTTGCCTTCCAGCGCCGTCAGTCTGTTGATGCGGGTTTTTAACCTGGTACCGACGCCTGCATCCGCTCGGGGGGCTTTTTCTCGCGTGGACCAGCCACTTACTGTTACATAAGATGAGAGCAACGCATTCAAATCATCATAGGCCACTTCCAGAGTAGAATTGGGATCATCGCCACGAAATGGCTCAGGAATATTTTCTTCACCGGCAACAGACAGAGGAGAAGTGCCTGCGAGCAGCAAAATCAGCAAGGTGTTGATTGTTTTTTTCATAGTTACATCCTTTTTACTAATTTGGAGTGATAACTATTTACCTCTGGGACCGGACTGTCAATGCAGTTGTACGATTAATGACCGGATGTGTGTCACGAAGATGTGACAAAATGTGAATGGCACCTGTCAGCGTAATTGCCAGTGACGGGCGCCGGACTCCATGGTTAAGTTTCAGGCGTATATTTGCTGCAAAGCTGCCGGCAGGGCCGGATAGCGAAAATGGAAACCACTTTCCTGCAAACGCTCAGGAATCACATGCTGGCCGGTAATGACCATATCTGCAGCTTCTCCCATCAGTATTTTCAGTACGAATGCCGGGACCATGAAGAAATCCGGCCGGTGAAGTGTTTCCGCCAGAATCCGTGTGAAGGCCGCATTGGTCTCCGGTTCCGGAGCCGTAAGATTATATGGCCCTGAGCAGCGGTGGTTCTCAAGGATATGTTCAATAGCTGACACCATGTCATCAATGTGAATCCATGACAGGATTTGTTTGCCACTCGCAATTTTCCCTCCTACACCCAACTTTACCGGCATTGCCATTTTGGGCAATGCTCCCCGGTCCTTATCGAGCACGACACCAGTGCGTAACAAACATACACGGGTTGCGTCAGAGGCAGCCTGCATGGCGATTTGTTCCCAGCGCTGACAAACCTGGTGGGTGAATTCATCATGAACGGTATGGTTATTTTCGGAAACCGGTTTATTTCCCTGACGGCCATAGTAGCCGATGGCTGAGCCGGAAATAAAAACAGACGGCGGATGTTCACAGGCTTTCATGCGGATAACCAGCTGCTGTGTCAGATCCCAGCGGCTATGGCAGATACGTTGTTTTTGTAACGGCGTCCAGCGTTTATCTGCAATGGGCTCACCGGCCAGATTCACAACGCCGTCAAACAGACAAAAATCTGCATTATCATGCAAACCTGCAATTACCTCGACATTGTCCGGCAACTGTTTGCGGGCCTGCTCCGGCGACCGGCTTAACACGGTGAATTGATATTTACCTGCTGTTTTATGAATAAACCGGCTGCCAACCAGCCCGGTACCGCCTGTGACAAGTATTTTCACTAATACCTCTTTAAGGTTTGGTGCACGATAACGTCAGGGACACTGAATCGGCGAAGCGCAGCGCGTGCGGCTTATCCACTTCCACTTCTGCAAACGTTACCCAAGGGTGCTCTGCTGCAACGGCAAGGACATCTGAAGTAAGTTTCTCAAGCAGAGAGAAACGGTTGTCTTCCACCAGTTTTATAATCGCTTTCGTCACCGTTTTATAATTCAGAGCATCATCCATGTTGTCAGTATTGGTGGCGTTTATTGCATCGTAATGAATCTTCGCGTTGACCACGACATCCTGTTTATTTTTTATCTCGTCGTCGTTAATACCAATATAGGTGCGCAGGCGCAGGTTTTTGATCCGGATGGTTGCCTGATTCAGCGTCATGATCTCTCTCGTTATTCTGGTTATATCTATCAGCAGTATAATTTGTTAATTTGATAACAGGAATTATCTTTAAAAGACCACTATGGAACTCAAATCTCCCACAGCCAAAGCGATGATAGTACTCGCTTGTCTGGTCGTCGTACTGGCCGGTATTAAGGCCGCCAGCGCCATCATGGTACCTTTCTTCCTGTCGGTATTTATCGCCATTGCATGCAGCCCGCTTATAAATTGGGCCAGTGCTCACCGCATTCCGCGCTGGGCATCCATTAGTTTAGTAATACTGATTATTCTGGTTTTCGGATTCCTGCTGGCAGGGCTGGTTGGCCAATCATTAACAGATTTTAAGGAAAACCTGCCCGGTTACCGTAAACAGCTGGACAGCGAGTTTGCCTGGATCATTGACCGGCTGGCGACAATGAACATTCATATTAACCGTGAGCTGTTCACTCAGCACTTTGATCCCGGCACGGCGATGTCTGTGGCAACGAATTTTCTCAGCGGAATGGGAGGCGCATTGTCTAATATGTTCCTCATCCTGCTGACGGTTATTTTTATGCTTTTCGAAGCTGACAGCATGCCTTCACGTTTACATACGGCGCTTGCCGATCCGGAAATGAAGATGAAACATGTGGACCGGTTTATAAAATCGGTGAACAGCTATCTGGCGATTAAAACCGTGGTAAGTCTGGCAACCGGGCTTATCATTGGTATCTGGTTGTATATTCTGGATATCGACCACTTTCTTCTCTGGGGTGTGCTTGCGTTTCTGCTCAATTATATTCCGAATATCGGCTCAATTATCGCTGCCATTCCGGCGGTGCTGATTGCACTGGTGCAATACGGGGCAGGCACTGCAGGACTGGTTGCACTGGCATTCGTGGCGGTAAATACCGTGATGGGAAATATCGTGGAGCCCAGATTGATGGGGCGGGGGATGGGGCTGTCTACCCTGGTCGTTTTCCTTTCTCTGGTATTCTGGGGATGGCTGCTGGGCAGTGTCGGAATGTTGTTATCCGTTCCGCTGACCATGGTTGTGAAAATTGCGCTGGAATCCCGTGAGGAAAGCCAGTGGCTGGCATTACTGCTGTCCAGCAACGCAGAGCGGGATGCCAGACAGCTTTAATCAGTGCAGTTACCCTTTATCAGGCGATTACATTGACCGGTGTAATGATGACCGGTACCGCTTTTGAGGTCGGGGTGGCACTTTGCTGCCCCACACTGTTGAAGGGCACCAGCGGGTTCGCTTCCGGATAGTAGGCCGCAACGTTCCCCTGAGGAATGTCGTAGCTGACCGCTTTAAAACGGCTTATTTTACGGGTGACATCGTCATCCCACACGGTCTCAACATCTATCAGACTGCCTTCACGTATATTCAGTCTGGCTAAATCCTGCGGATTAATGAACACAATGTTACGTTCACCGAAAATGCCTCTGTAACGGTCGTTCATGCCGTAAATCGTGGTGTTGTACTGGTCGTGGCTGCGCAACGTCTGCATGGTGAAAACAGGCGTATCACTGGCTGCGATTTTTGCCATCACGCCTTCGCTGAACAAATTTTCAGGTAAGGCATTGTGGTTAAACAGGGCTTTACCCTCTTTATTCCGCCACTCCCGGTTTGCTGCAGCGTTGTACAAATGAAAGCCGCCGGGTTCGGCAATCTTGTCGTTCATATTCTCAAACCCGGGGATAACCTTTGCGATATATTCACGGATCAGGCTGTAATCGTCTTTCAGTGTCAGCCAGTCTGCCGGCGTATTGTCGCCCAGAGTTGCAGCGGCGATACGGCAGATGATCTCTGTTTCCGATTTAAGGTTGTTACTCTGCGGTGGCGTGCTGCCACTGGAACCGTGCACCATACTGAATGTGTCTTCTACGGTAATCACCTGATTGCCCGTGGCCTGCATATCGATTTCCGTTCTGCCTAAACAGGGCAGCAGCAGGGCGTCCTGTTTTGCGGTAACGTGAGTACGGTTAAGTTTGGTTGCTATGTTTACCAGCAGTTCAGCGTTGCCGGCTGCAGTGGCGGTAAAGGGCGTATCTGCTGCGGCAGCCACCAGGTTTCCACCAAGACAAATAAGTACTTTGCTGCGCTTTTCATGCAGGGCGCTGAGCATATCAAACACACGGTGTCCGGGTTTTTCCGGCGGATTGAAGCCAAAAGTCTCTTTCATGCGCTGATTAAAATCGGGTTTCGGTGCTTCCAGGATCCCCATCGTGCGGTTGCCCTGCACATTGCTGTGACCACGCACCGGACTCAACCCTGCACCGGGTAACCCGAGGGCACCGGTGAGCAGATGCAGGGAAACAATTTCTTTGATGGTATCTACTGAGTAAAGATGCTGGGTGATACCCATCGCCCAGGTAGAAATGGTTTTGCGCGAAGCAGAAAACAGCTCTGCCAGTTCTTCGATTGTACTTTGCGACAGGCCACTTTGTTTTTCTATGCTCTGCCAGCCCGTTGCTTCAACAGCAGATGCATACGCGTCGTAACCTGAAGTGTGGGAAGTCATAAACTCATGGTCGAGCTTATCCCTGTGGTGCATCAGAATGGCCTTCGCCATACCTCTGGCAACGGCATAATCGCCGCCCAGCTTCGGTGAAACGTACTTGCTACTGATTTGCACAGTTTCAAGACCGAGTAATTCAGCGGGCTTTTGCGGGCTGGCAAATTTTTGTAAGCCGACTTCTTTTAAGTTATTCACCGAAACAATGGTCGCGCCCCGTTTCGACGCCGCACGCAGGGCGTTAAGCATGCGCGGATGATTGGTACCGGGGTTTTGTCCGAACACAAACAAGGTGTCAGCTTTTTCAAAATCTTTCAGGACCACCGTGCCTTTGCCTACACCTACCGACTGGTTCAGCGCAATGCCGCTGGCTTCGTGGCACATATTGGAACAATCGGGGAAATTATTCGTGCCGAATGCGCGTCCGAATAACTGATAGACAAAAGAGGCTTCATTACTCGCCCGGCCGGACGTATAAAGCTCAAGTTCATCAGGGCTGCTTAACCCGTTGAGTTTAGCTGCAATGATGTGAAAAGCATCATCCCAGCTTACCGGTTCATAATGGTCTGTTGCTGCATTGTAGCGTAGTGGTTCTGTAAGCCGACCCTGACTCTCCAGCCAGTGATCGGACTGCTTATTAAGGTTCGTCACACTGTGCTGCCTGAAAAACTCAGCACCAATAGTCATCTCTGTCGATTCCCATGCCACCGCTTTTGCACCGTTTTCGCAAAACCTGAACGTACCGTCTTTTTCGTCTCCCCAGGCGCATCCCGGGCAGTCAAATCCTTTATGCTTGTTAACCTTATACAGGTTCAGCATGTTCTGACGAACCTGCTTACTTTTAATCAGTTCGTTCACGGTGGATTTAATTGACGGTAAACCGCCTGCCTTAGTGGATTTAACTGCCATGTTGAACCTCGCGGGAGAAAAATACAGGCTGGTTGTTTCGTGGCAAAAACACCAGATTCAATTTGTGTTGCCTGGCGAAAGACACTGCCAGTGACGTGGGAGAAGAAAAACTTATCAGTGTGGTAAAGCCTGCAATCACTGCTTTCTGGACCAGTTCCATACCACAGCGGCTGGTCACAACAAGATAACCTTCTTCATGGTTTTTTATGCGTTTTCGCACAGCACCGATCACTTTATCTAATGCGTTGTGACGGCCAATATCTTCCCGTCCGAGTACGATGTCATTGCCTGAACCGTAAAGGGCGGCGTGCAGGGCGCCGGTCTTGCGGGCTTTTTCCTGAAGCTTGTCCATAGCATCTCTGAGTGAACCGAAGTCACAGGCAGGCACAGGAGCCCAGCTTGCCGCAGCTTCAAGTTGCGGAAATGCCTGTTCAAGGGCGGTGTGATTACAAATTCCGCAGCCTGCATTGACCCGTGTAAAACGCCGTGATTTTAGCAGATGCTCCCGGCGACCGGTAAGGCTGACATTGGCTTCGATGCCGGCTTCGTTGCGCCCGATATGAATATCTTTAATTTCAACCGGCACAGTAATGATTTGTTCAGTCAGAAAGTAGCCGGTAATGAAGTCTTCGATATCGTCAGGAGAGATCATCATCACTACCAGACTGATGTCATTGACGGAAATCGCCAGCGGCACTTCTTCAACCAGCAGTGATTCATCGTCAGGCAGTCGATGGTTGTCAGCAGAAAGTAAATCCGGTTTCGTCATTAACGCATACAAAATGTTTAATCGGCCAGGTTGAGCCATACTAGATGAAAATGCAGGACGGGCACAGTCGTATACTCAATTCGTCACCCTGTATGCATAGATAGCAAGTGTTCTGCAACGGCTCAAGTCGGTTGCGGTCAACACAGGGAAACTAACGTCAGGAGAAATTAGTGAAGCAAAAAGCGCTAATTCATGGCATAGCGATGTCAGCCAGTATTCTTTTTCTTACCGCATGTGACAGTGGCGGGCAGGAGGAAACCATCGCCGGACACCCTTACCAATATGACTGTGGCGATGCCGGTGCGGTGATTTTTCAGGTTGACGGCAACGATACTGCCATTCTGCAGATTGGAGCAAATGCCATGGTGCTGACGCCCGGTATCAGTGCCTCGGGTGCGAAATATACGGGTAACAGTGTGGTGTTCTGGAGCAAAGGTAAAGAAGCGACGCTCACCCTCAGTGATGAGGAATATCTTTGTGCACGGGTTGAAGGGGAATGAATCAGGCAGTGTGATGACAAGAAAAAGTAGGCAATAAGTATTTAAATTATCTCAATGCTGAAATAAATAAACCCGCTTTTCCAGGCAGGAACTTAATTAATGGCTCATAATATTTACAAAGTTTTTTCATTTTTTTTATAAAAAGACTGATTTAGTTGCATCTGATTAGCCAGCACGTCCGTATGGCTAGATGTTCACTCACGAAAAAGGTTAAATTATGTCCAAGTTCACGCCACTCACTCTTGCCGTCTCAGCGTCGTTGATTGCCGGTCTTTCTGCTACAGCACTAGCTTCAAGCCACCGGGAGGCTCCGGCTATTACCCGTGCCCCTACCGTCGATGCTACAGATTTTTATATGTTTAACAGTTACGAATCTGGCAGAGATGGGTATGTCACGTTGATAGCCAATTACATTCCGTTACAGGATGCGTACGGCGGGCCAAACTATTTTTCAATGGATCCGGATGCGGTATATGCAATTCACATTGATAACGATGGCGACGCGATGGAGGACATTACTCTCGCATTTCAGTTCAGTGCCATGCTAGCTGCAGATAATGAAGGTGTTGCTCTGCCGGTTGGTCCTGAAGGCGATCAGAAGATGATCAAAGTGCCTCTGAAAAATATCGGGCCGGTCAGTGCTGACGATCAAAGCAATGCTAACTTTTCTGAGCATTACACAATGACATGGGTTAGTGGTAACGCCCGCACCGGTGAAAGAACATCACTGACACCATCTTCTGCAGCAATGTTTTCTAAACCACTTGACTATATTGGTGATAAAACTTTCACCAGCTCAAGTGAATATGAGCGTTACGCAGGGCAGTACGTGTATGATTTCGCGGTACCGGGCTGCGATAACCCTGGTAAAGTCTTTGTTGGACAGAGAAAAGACCCGTTTGTTGTTAACCTCGGAGATACTTTTGACCTGGTGAATTACGTTCCAGTTGAAGGAGACAGTGCACCCGGTGCAGGTGACGGAGATGGTTTTCCGGGAGGGATCACTCAAAGCGAAGATAATGATGATCTCGCTGACAAGAACGTGACCTCTATCGCTGTTGAAATCCCGGCCGCTTGTATTACAGGAGACGGCAACGGAACAGTGGGCGCATGGACTACAGCCAGCCTGCCACAGGCCAGGATCCTGAATCCAAATGCAACGTTCGAAAAGCCATCAGCTGCTGGTGGAGCGATGACACAGGTATCACGTCTGGGTAGCCCGTTAGTCAATGAACTGGTAATAGGGCTTGGCGATAAAGATAAATTTAACAGTTCACATCCGTCTGCAGACGGACAATTTGCTGATTATGTGACCAATCCGGTATTGCCTGAATTGCTTAATATCCTGTTCCTTGATGCCGTTAATACTACCCTGGGCACAGATCTGGAAACTCTCGCACCAACTAATTTTCCGCGTAATGATTTAGTCACTGCGTTTCTCACCGGCTTTCCGGGAGTAAATCAGCAAGCTACGGTAACAGCGTCGGAAATGCTGCGTCTGAATACGGGTATTCCGGCAACACCAGCCGGTGAACAGTCTGCCTTTGGCGTTGCCGGTGATGATCTTGCCGGTTTTCCAAACGGCCGGCGTCCGGGTGATGACGTAGTTGATATCGCACTTCGCGTGGTAATGGGGGCATTATGTTATCCCATTCCAGTGAATGGTGAGTCGACTGACTTAGGTCTTTGTACTTCAGAAGATGCAAGTGTTGGAAACGTACCCTTTACCGATGGTGCTCCGGTAGACGCTTCCATGACCATGTCTGGTTTTCCTTATCTTGCAACCCCAATCTCTGGCTCAGCGGAATAAAGGAATCATGATGAAACATCTATATTTAGTCGCAGTCACAGGCATCATTCTCAGCGGCTGCAGCGATGACGATGATACCAATTATGCTCCTGAGGTCATATCAGAAGACTTTACCACCACGGTGGATACATCATTTTCTGATACGCTCACAGCATCTGACGCTAACGGCGATACGCTCGTTTACTCGTTGGACGGATCACCGGCCAACGGTAGTGTGGAAGTCGTTGATAACGGCAGCTTTACATTCACACCAGATGCTGAATTTACCGGTGAAGACAGTTTTACGTTTACTGTCAGTGACGGTGTCAATGACCCCGTGAGCGGTACAATTGGTATTATTGTTGAAGCGGAGAACGTGATGGTTTCTACCTATGTCCGTTCCGCATTCAGTCAGCCGGCAACCGGAACCCCGCTTCCTGTAAATGGCAGAGTGTTTGAAAACGATTCGGATGATCCCGCAGCGTTCGATGATCTATTGACGGATTACTGATAACCGCGAGGCCAGGGACGGCCTGTTGTCACGGGGAAAAATATTGAAAATCTTCTTTTGCACACTAGTTGCTACTTTTGTCGTTTGGGCGGGAGAAACATCTGCAGTCCGCGCAGATATTTTCTATCCGGACGACAGAACTGTGATAGCAAGTTGGGAAGCCGGGCCGGAAGAAAAGCCAGAGCTATCTTCGTTAAAAAAATCACTGGATGAAGCGAGATCGCTTAACGGTTCAGGATTAGCGCTTCGACGCATAATTCGTTTAACAAATGCAATAATAAGCTCAGGAAACTTTGAGCCGGAAATGTTGTTGTTTAAGGCAAGGTTGCAGCAACATCAACATGCTTTCATTGATGCTGCTTCAACAATCAGGCAGTACACTGAGAAGTACGGAAAAACACCTTCTGCGCAGTTATTACAAGCGACTATTGCAATCAATCTCGGAAAATCTGATGAGGCTGAAGCTGCCTGCCGGTCTCTTGCCGGAACCGGGGAACCTGCCTTGTCTGCAATTTGTTTACTGGATATACGCTCGCAGCAATCTCCCGATTTAGATGATTACAAAAAGCTTGAACAGTTACATCAATATTCCGGTGTGGCCACATCCGCAACACTTGATGGATGGCTCAGAGAAATTCTGGCTTCTTTGGCGCTTGAACTTAACCGCCCGGAAGAGGCCAGTGCATGGCTTGATAATGTCGATTTTAATCAGGTTCCGTTGAGTCGTGTTGCGCTTTGGGCTGATATTCAGCTTGCACTGGATCAACCGGATAGAGTTCTCAACACGCTATCCCCCATTATTAATGATCCGGATAATGTAGATGATGCAATTATGCTCAGACTTGCGCAGGCAGAAAAACTAAGTAAAAACGGAACGCTGTGGACGGAAGCTATGGCACAGCGCGTGGCTATGCGCGCCTGGCGTGACGATGGCGTTCATGCGGCGCAACTTGCACGATATTATCTTGATATTCAACCTGATCCCCTGAAAGCTCTGAAGTATGCGCGTCTGAATTGGGAGCACGGGAAAACCCGGGCCGATAAGATACTATTGGAACGCGCCGTTGACAGCCAGATTGAATCAGAAGAAAAATAACCGGAGCAGGCATGTTTTTGTTGTCGTTTTATCGCGTTAGTGATTTTGTTACCAACCGTGCATTCGGGTTGATGATTTTGTCATTCCTGATGATAACCGTTCCGGAGGGGGTGAAAGCCCATGAACTCAGCAACGGATATATTACTTTGAATGGAGACAATACACAGAAGTTTAGCGGGCGACTTTCTCTTATGCCATATGATCTCGAGATTGAGATGAAACTGGATGAGAATTTTGATGGCAAACTTGTCTGGCATGAAGTAAAAGAAGCTCAACCTGATCTGCATGCCTACGCAGCAGCTGTTTTGCAATTTACTCAGGGTAGTGCAGCCTGTTCGCCGGTATTTCATGAAGTAGCAATGGAATTGATATCTGGCGAAGCCCTGATAGCTATTCCATTCACAATCGACTGCCCCTATTACACCGATGTTTCAGTGGATTATCAGGGGATGTTTGAGCAGGATGACACCCATCAAACATTGTTCAGTGCGGCTATAGGTGGAGAAAGTCATACTGATGTGTTTACGAATGAACATAGGCAAGTGACACTGTCAGCGGCGTCCGGCGCTTCCGTGTGGCAAACCATCACTACTTTTGTGTATCAGGGCATTATTCATATCTGGATTGGTATTGACCATATTTTGTTTTTGTTAGCTACTTTGCTGACTGTTAATCTGGTAAGAAAAAACAATCAATGGCAGGGCGAATTGAGTAAAGTTAAAGTACTTAAATCTACGTTCTGGCTTGTAACTGCATTTACCGTTGCCCATTCTGTTACGTTGACAACGACTGCCCTTGGCTGGTATCACCCTCCCGGTCGCTGGGTGGAATTTGGTATTGCAATATCAGTGATGCTGACGGCAATCAATAACATCTGGCCTGTTATACACCGGCTGACCATTGTTACTTTCGCTTTCGGGTTAATTCACGGGATGGGCTTCGCAAGTGTGTTCGGGGAACTGCAAGCTGATGCACAGAGTCCTTTGCTAGCTATTGCTTCATTTAATATTGGTGTAGAGCTCGGTCAACTCGTCGTTGTATTATTACTGCTGCCGTTGCTTCTGGCATTAAGACATATGCGATTGTATGCTTCTGCTGTCATGCCTTTAGCTTCATCAGTTATTGCTCTGATTGCGCTCAACTGGGCAGTTCAGCGGTTTTGAGTTTTGTTAATACCTGTCACTCCCACGGGCTGAAGCTCTGCTAAAACCTGCAACAGAGCATCCTGAAAAAAAGCCCCGACAAAGTCAGGGCTTCTTAACAGGCTTAAGAACCGTTAATTAAACGTTCTTAACCGCTACGTCTGCTTCAAACTTAGGCTTAACAGCCAGGTCTTCTGAAGGCGGAGCAAACTTAGTCAGGTCGATGCCTGCAACAGCCTGCTTGTACTCTTCATTAGTCGGGAAGCGACCCAGTACCGTAGACAGTACTACCAGCGGCGTTGAGCCCAGCAGTGATTCACCTTTCTTCTCGCTTGTATCAGCAACAACACGGCCCTGGAACAAACGGGTAGAAGTAGCAATTACCGTGTCACCAGGTTCAGCTTTTTCCTGGTTACCCATACACAGGTTACATCCCGGACGCTCAAGGTACAGAATGTTTTCGTACTTAGTACGTGCTGCTTCTTTTGGCTTGGCATCGTCGAATTCGAAACCGGCGTATTTTGCCAGGATTTCCCAGTCGCCTTCTGCTTTCAGCTCATCAACAATGTTGTACGTTGGCGGAGCAACAACCAGCGGTGCTTTAAAGCTTACCGAACCGTTCAGCTTCTCCAGGTTACGCAGCATTTGTGCAATGATTTGCATGTCGCCTTTGTGAACCATACAAGAACCTACGAAGCCCAGGTCAACTGGCTTGCCGTCGTAGTAAGAAACCGGACGGATAACGTCGTGGGTGTAACGCTTAGACACGTCTTCGTTGTTTACGTCCGGGTCAGCAATCATTGGCTCATCGATTTGGTCCAGGTCAACAACGACTTCTGCGTAGTACTTAGCATTGTCATCCGGTGCCAGTGCAGGCTCTTCGCCAGACTCGATTTCAGCAATACGCTTGTCTGCCAGGTCGATAAGACCTTGCAGCATGTTCGCTTCATTATCCATGCCCTTGTTGATCATGATCTGGATACGGCTCTTCGCCAGTTCCAGTGATGCAATCATGGTCTCGTTGTCAGAGATACAGATTGAAGCTTTCGCCTTCATCTCAGCAGTCCAGTCAGTGAACGTAAATGCCTGGTCAGCCAGCAGGGTACCGATTTGAACTTCGATAACACGGCCCTGGAACACGTTTTCACCGGAGAATTGCTTCAGCATTTGTGCCTGAGTAGCGTGAACCACATCACGGAAGTCCATGTGTTCTTTCATGCTGCCTTTAAAGGTCACTTTTACAGACTGCGGAATTGGCATTGCTGCTTCACCCGTTGCCAGTGCCAGTGCAACAGTACCTGAGTCAGCACCGAAAGCGACACCTTTTGACATACGGGTATGTGAGTCACCACCAATGATGATTGCGCGGTCGTCTACAGTGATGTCGTTAAGCACTTTGTGAATAACGTCAGTCATTGAGTGGTAAACGCCTTTAGGATCACGGGCTGTGATAACACCAAAGTTGTTCATGAAAGACATCAGTTTAGGAATGTTAGCCTGAGCTTTCTTATCCCATACTGATGCAGTGTGACAGCCAGACTGATACGCACCGTCAACCAGCGGAGAAATCGTTGATGCAGCCATCGATTCCAGTTCCTGACAGGTCATCGGGCCTGTGGTGTCCTGCGAACCAACGATGTTAACTTTTACACGTACATCTGAACCGGCATGCAGAGGAGAATCTGAATTCACACCTACCGCGTTACGGTTAAAGATTTTCTCAACAGCAGTCAGACCCTGACCTTCATGAGAGATTTCTTTTGCAGCTGCATAGACTTCCGGTGCTTTAACACCCAGCGTTTCTGCCGCGAAAGTTTGTAACTTCTTACCAAACACAACCGCGTAA
The DNA here is from genome assembly GCF_040148705.1 of Alteromonas sp. NFXS44. Taxonomy (NCBI): domain Bacteria; kingdom Pseudomonadati; phylum Pseudomonadota; class Gammaproteobacteria; order Alteromonadales; family Alteromonadaceae; genus Alteromonas; species Alteromonas sp. NFXS44. Next base: position 600,362 of record NZ_JAGDEA010000005.1, read on the forward strand.
GAACCACCGGCTTTCATGAACTCCATTTTTTGAGGAGTGAATGAAGCAGAAACGTCAGCCAGTTCTTCAGAACCGTTGTACAGTTTCTTCGCTTTGGTATCGATGGTCAGTACAGTACCGGTTGCAACAGAATATGCTTCTTCCAGCACAGGGTCGCCATTTGCGTCACGAACCACTTCGCCGTTTTCGTCAGTTTTCTTAACCCAGTTTTTAAGGTCAAGACCGATACCACCGGTTACGTCAACGGTAGTCAGGAAGATAGGTGCAATACCGTTAGTACCTGCAACGATTGGTGCTTTGTTGACGAAAGGAATGTAAGGGCTGGTTGGCTCACCGGCCCACAGAGCCACGTTGTTAACACCGGACATACGTGAAGAACCTACACCCATGGTGCCTTTTTCAGCAATCAGCATGACTTTAGCGTTAGGGTGTTTTTTGCCCAGCTCAACGATTTCCTGTTGTGCTTCAGGCGTAATCATACACTGGCCGTGCAGTTCACGGTCGGCACGGGAGTGCGCCTGGTTGCCGGGAGAAAGCAGGTCAGTAGAGATATCACCTTCAGCAGCGATGTAGGTAACCACTTCGATTTTCTCTGGTACCGCAGGCAGCTTAGTGAAAAATTCTGCTTTCGCGTAGCTTTCCAGAATCTCTTTAACGATTGGGTTGCCTGCTTTATAAGCCGCTTCAAGACGCTCGGTGTCTGCGTCGTACATATAAACCTGTGTTTTCAGCACTTCTGCTGCTGGTTTGGCAACTGATTCGTCATCAGATAACGCCAGGTCCAGTAATACTTCTACAGAAGGACCACCTTTCATGTGAGAAAGCAATTCAAATGCAAACTCAGGTGTGATTTCTTTTACTTTTTCTTCGCCAAGAACAATTTCTTTCAGGAATTGTGCTTTAACACCGGCCGCGCTGGTGGTGCCGGGCAGGGTGTTATAGATAAAGAATTTTAAAGAGTCTTCACGGTGCTCATTTGCTGTGTCTTTGATTTGAGCAATGATTTCTGACAGCAGATCAGCACTGTCTATTGGCTTCGGGTTAAGACCTAGTTCCGTTTTACGGGTTTCGATCTCTGCCAGATATTCTGAATACAAACTCATAATTTTCTCTCGGTCTTGGTTCACTCGGGCGTAGAATTAAGACGGTCTTAGCTATACGCGTATAAAAATGAGGGACATATTAACTGATTTTTAGTGATTACGTAATGACAGAAAGTGACCTGGGGGTGTCATGCAACATGCTTATGTAAAACAGATGTTGCATGTCGATTTTTGGTTTCTTTGTTTATGATTTGCGATTTATAAATTAATTATAAAAATCATTAGTTTATGGAATTCAGATAAATGTGATTTACGGTGACGCGTCAGATTGGTTTTACCATTGAGGATAAATTATAGTGTTGCATTTATGGTAAGCATTCATGATGGTTATGGTTGTACCAGATTGAAAAGTAAACATAACGCACAACAAACTGTAATTACACAGGAAATGACAATGTTACCGCTGCGCCGCCCAGCGTACTGTCTGTAATATCCAGCCTGCCTTCATAAATAGCAACGAGATCGGCAACGACAGCCATGCCAATCCCCTGGCCTTCCGAATAGGTGTCCAGACGCTCGCCCCGTTCAAGCAGCGCGTCTTTCTGATCCGGGGGGATGCCCGGCCCGTCATCTTCTATACGGATATGACTCCAGCCCTCTTCCTGCTCAAGGGTGAGAAGTACCGTTGCGCTGGCTGCTTTACAGGCGTTGTCCAAAAGGTTGCCCATCATTTCCATCAAATCAGTTTCATCGCCCTTGAACTGACAACCGGTATCACCTGCCATGTTTATGTTAAGTGAACGGTCACGATGCACTTTTTCCATTGCATTAAGTAGTTTTTGCGCCAGCGGAGCTACCGTGACACTGGCTTGCCAGCCGGCTTTGGCTGCTGCGGCCCGTTTCAGCTGGCGTTGGATGATATTGTTGATTTGCGTCAGTGATTCATGGGCATCATCGGGAAGATTATTGGTGCCCATAGCAACAGCCAGCGGCGTTTTCAGGCTGTGAGCCAAATCACCGAGACTATTCTTATAGCGACTACGTTGCTGGGCTTCTGCTTCAAGCAACCGGTTAATGCTGTTTTTTAGCGGGGTAAACTCTTTCGGATAATGGCGGGTGAGTGCACCCTGGCGTCCGCTGGCTGTCAGCCGTATTTCATTGATCAGCTCCCGCACAGGATTTAACACGAAAGTAATGCCCGCGATGATCAATACAAGGAGTCCGGCAGCGAGCAGGAGCAACCACTTCCACAATGTACCGGTGAATGCGTCCCGCTCAAGATTGAATTCCTGACGGCTGTTCATAATGTAAAAATGAACAGGTTCGAAGCTTTCAGCGGCAGCGAATTCTGCTGTAAACGCATAGCTGAAATAGCTGCCGGTGTTACTGAGTGCGCCCCGGTCTTCGGTGATAAATTCTTCATCGCCGGTTGCGGGTGCGGGCAGTGTAGCGATCACCTCATTGTGTAACGCTGAAGCCGATTTCCAGACCACTTTATTTCGGAAAACGATAATGCCGATGTAGCCTGAATCCGGCAAATTAAGCTGCTCTTCGTACAACAGTTCCGGCATGTAAGGCACATCACCGTCCAGTTCAAAGGCAGAGACCAGTGCCAGGTTCATCAGCTTTAATTCGTTGTGCTTCGCCTGGGTGAGACTTTCCGTATAGGCTTTGTCCAGTGTCAGCACGGTCACCGGAATAAAAATAGCCAGCGCAAGCAGTGCCAGAAGAGCACTGCGAAGACGAAGAGACAGACGGGTCATAGATCTCTGTTCAGGCGGTAGCCGCGGCCACGAAGTGTTTCAATAGGTTTCAGTGTGCCGTCAGGATCAAGTTTCTTCCTCAGACGTCCTACAAATACCTCAATCACGTTACTGTCTAAATCGAAGTCCTGATCGTAAATGTGTTCTGTCAGTTCTGTTTTCGACACAATCTTCTGCGGATTCAGCATCAGGTATTCCATGACCTTGTACTCGTACGCCGTGAGGTCCAGGCGAACGTCGTTCAGAGTAATTTCTTCGGCAACTGTGTCCAGGCATACCGGACCAAACTGAATAGACGGATTTGCCTGACCGGAAGCGCGGCGGATCAAAGCTTTTACTCTGGCCAGTAACTCTTCATTGTGAAATGGCTTGGTGAGGTAGTCATCAGCACCGGCATCCAGACCTTCTACCTTTTCCTGCCAGCGGTCTCTGGCAGTCAGGATCAGCACCGGTGTACGAACATCATTCTGACGGGCTTTACGTATTACGTCGAATCCGTCAATACCCGGCAGACCAATATCAATGACAGCTAAATCGTAATTATATTCCTGAAGCTGATATAAGGCGTTATTACCATTGTCTGCGAGGTCCACGCTGTAGCCGTTTTGCTGTAGCAAAGCATCTAACTGGGTTAGCAGACGACTGTCGTCTTCGGCAATTAATAAGCGCATTTGTCTTAATTATCCTTGTCCGTTGCCGGCTGAACTTTACCGGTTTTCTTGTCTACATCCACCGACACCACACGTCCATTTTTTTTCAGCACTTTCACGCGGTATTTGGTACGGGTTTGATCGACCCGCAATACACGACCTTTTTCATGTTGTTGTGCTTTTGTCGCGGCCTGACTGCGATCTATCTGTTGCGCCTGCTCCTGAACGGCAGCGGCCTGCTGCGATAGCGAAGCTATGAGCAGTAACACAGTCAGAAACAGGGTTTTAACGATATTCATACAGCCTCAGGATGGTGCTCAGGACACGGTGTCCGGCATTCTCTAATTTTCGTATCCTAGCATAACCGTTATAAATGAACATTGGCTGAATCGAATCTGACTTTTGTTAACTGCTGCAAATTCATTATGTTAATCCCTGTCCGCCACAGGAGCTCATACCGCCTCAAGGTAAACTTTACAGAGAATGAGACATATCAGTCTGTTCCTTAAGTGAACCCAATCAAGAAAGGTACATTTAATCAATGGGTTAATAAGATATCTTCGTCTGGCATAGCTACTGCAGTGGATATCAGGTGTTGAATTAAAGATCTTTGCAGAAGAACGTAAAACGAGGAGATAAAATGACATCTGATGATATTCGTACCCGCATGTGGAAAGCGTTGTCGGACAGCCCTAATGTAATGTTGAGCCTTGATGCCAGCCGGGATCACGCTGAACCTATGCACGCCATTCTTGACGAAAAAGCTAACAGCGAATTCTGGTTTTACACAACTAAAACTAACCGTGCAGCGTCCGGAGGACCGGCTATGGCGCAGTTTTCCAGTAAGGGGCATGATGTGTTTGCCTGCATCCGGGGTACGCTGGTGGAAGAGACACGCAAGGAAATTATTGATAAATACTGGTCGAATCCGGTATCTGCATGGTTTGAAGGCGGAAAAGACGACCCGGCCCTGAAGATGATGCGGTTCGAATTAAAGGATGCAGAGATCTGGCTTGCAGAGCCCGGATTTAAAGGCGTATTTAAGTTACTTACCGGAAAGAAAGTCGATCCGGAGGAAATGGGCGAGCACGAGAGAGTAAACCTATAATGGCAAGTGCACCAATAAATAAAAAACGGGAGCCGCCGTCTCCCGTTTTTGTTTCCGTAACCGGTTACGGCAATACTTTCTTGTAGGGTTTTACCACTACGTTGTCATAGACGCGGGCTTCCACATACGGGTCGGCTTCAGCCCAGGCTTGCGCGGTTTCCACTGAGTCAAATTCAGCGACAACCAGAGAACCGGTGAATCCGGCAGGACCGGGATCTTCACTGTCGATAGCAGGGAAGGGGCCGGCAATCAGCAAGCGGCCTTCGTCTTTTAACGCATTCAGACGTGCCAGGTGAGCAGGGCGGGCGGCCAGGCGCTTTTCCAAACTGTTTTCCACATCTGTTGCACAAATCATATAGAACATCGTATTTCTTCCCTTATTTTTCCGTAGCGGCTTTCATGCCGGTAACAAAGGCATCAAGTGCGCTGAGCATGGCCGGCACATCATCTAAATGTTTGGCAATGATGTTAACGGTAGCAGAACCACTGATTGCGCCAGCAGCGCCGGCTTTGATGGCTGTCGACACCTGCTCCGGTGTTGAAATACCAAAGCCGAGAATTGGCGGTGCACATGCATAATCCGATAATTTGGCAATTAATGACTCTGCCGGGATATCTGCAGCGGTTTCCACACCGGTAACACCAGCACGGCCTAATAAGTAAGTGTAGCCGCGTGAGTGTTCACCAATCTGCGATAAGGTTTCTTCTGTTGCATTAGGCGGCGCGATGAGAATTTGGGCAACGCCGGTTTCATTGGCTACGTCAATAAAGGGTTTAGCTTCGCGAAGCGGTACATCCGCTACCAGAATTGAATCAACGCCGGCATCGTGTGCCTGCTGATAAAAAGCTTTGATCCCTTTGGCCATCACCAGGTTGCTGTATAACAACAATCCCATAGGCACATCGGGGTATTTTGCTCTGACGCGGGACAGCATCTCAAAGCAGGCATCCGGTGTAACGCCGTTGCCAAGGGCACGAATACTTGCAGCCTGAATTGTCGGGCCATCAGCAATGGGATCTGAGTAGGGAATACCCAGTTCAAGAGCGTCTGCACCGCTTTCAATCAACTGACAAATAATTTTTTCAGACGTGTCGATATCCGGATCGCCAATCATGACGAAAGGAACAAACGCACCGCGATTCCCAGCGTTCAGCCGGCCGAACATATCACTATAGCGATCCATTAAAATCTTCTCCCAGAATCTTGATCACGTGTCCAAGGTCTTTGTCGCCGCGACCCGATAAATTCACCACGATAATGGTTTCTTCTTCTGCCTCGTCCGCCATGTTGAGCGCATGGGCCAGCGCGTGGGAAGACTCAAGCGCCGGTATGATACCTTCTTTGCGGGCTAGCAACTGGAAGGCATTCAGCGCTTCTTCATCAGTAACTGCAACATATTCAGCGCGACCGGTATCCGCAAGATAGGCATGCTGAGGACCAACAGCAGGGTAGTCCAGACCGGCAGATACCGAGTAGCTTTCTTCAATCTGGCCTTGCTTGTCCTGCATAATATACGTGTATGCACCGTGCAGAATGCCTTTCGAACCGGTACAAATGGTGGCACCGTGTTCTTTGGTGTGCAGACCTTTACCTGCAGGCTCGACACCGATTAGCTTCACAGAAGGTTCGTCGATGAAGTCAGCAAACATGCCGATAGCATTCGAGCCGCCGCCAACACAGGCGACCACGGCATCCGGTAATCTGCCTTCTTTTTCCATGATCTGTGCACGGGTTTCTTCACCAATCATGCGGTGGAATTCACGTACGATATGCGGGAACGGGTGAGGGCCGGCCGCGGTACCCAGCAGATAGTGCGCTTTGTCGTAATTGGCAGACCAGTCACGGAGTGCTTCGTTAACCGCATCTTTCAGTGTGCCTGAACCAGCATTCACTGGAATGACTTCTGCACCCATTAAACGCATACGGAACACGTTTGGTGCCTGACGCTCAACATCTTTCGCACCCATGTAAATGCGGCATTTCAGACCCAGCAGTGCACAGGCAAGTGCTGTCGCCGTACCGTGCTGACCGGCACCGGTTTCGGCAATGACTTCGGTTTTGCCCATACGCTTAGTCAGCAGTGCCTGACCCAATACCTGGTTGGTTTTGTGCGCACCGCCATGCAGTAAATCTTCACGCTTCAGATACAGCTTAACCTTGGGGTTTGTTACCAGATTGCGCGTCAGTGTCATCGCCGTAGGACGACCTGCATAATCTTTTAGCAGTGCCGAAAACTCTTCCTGAAATGCCGGATCTTCTTTGGCATCAATAAATTCTTTCTCGAGTTGGTCTAGCGCGGGAATAAGCAATTCGGGCACGTACATGCCCCCGAAATCCCCGAATTTTGATTCAAGTTGGTTCATGAATAATCCTGTTGATCATCAATTAATAGCGTCGTGCTGTTGCGAACAGCGCCGCCAGCTTTTCAGCAGATTTTTGTGCCGGAGCATCTTCTACTCCGGAATTTACGTCTATGGTGCCCGCGCCGGTTTCGAGCGCAGCGACCAGGTTACCGGCATGAATGCCGCCGGCAACGATGAGTTTTTTCTTGTCTGTCACATTGTCCAGCAGTGACCAGTCGAATGACTGTCCCGTACCGCCTTTTTCCGTACCTACCTGACAATCCAGCAGTACGCGATCTGTTACGGTTTCGCCCAACAAATCGCTGAGGTGCGGCGGTAAGTCCCCGGATACGCCAACCGCCTGCCAAATCTGGCATTCAGCAGGCAGTGCCGCCCGCAATGTCTGGCGGAAAGCCGTATCTTCGCTACCGTGTAACTGAACGGCAAACAGGCTAAGTGTAAGCGCGGCGCTGACAATATCATCCACAGGCTGGTCGACAAATACGCCCACATAACGGCACGGCACTGTCTCAGTAATCGTGTGCGCCTGCTCCTGCGTTACACAACGTTTGGACTTTTCTGCGAAGATGAGACCGCCATAGTTTGCGCCGCCGTCAAACGCAGCTTTAGCGTCTTCTGCACGGGACAGGCCACATACTTTGATGTCGCCGTAAATGAGAGCGCGCACCGCTTCGGGTAAGTCTTTTTGTGCCATCAGTGCACTGCCGACCAGAAAGCCCTGGCATAGCGGCGCTAAGCGGCGTACATCCTGGTGGGTGTAAATACCGGATTCAGAAATCACAACGAAATCATGACTTGCCTTGTCCAGCATAGGGATCAGTTTTTCGCTGGTGGCGAGGTCGGTAGACAAATCCCGCAGATCACGGTTATTAATGCCGATGATTTTCGCTTGCAGCGCGATGGCGCGGTGCATTTCTTCTTCGTTACTGACTTCGGTAAGAATATCCAGCGCCAGGCTGTCAGCCAGGCTGGCGAGATTGCGGTAAGTGTCGTCGTCCAGCACGCTCAGCATCAGCAAAATAGCATCAGCGTTATAATGACGGGCCAGATAAACCTGATACTCGTTAACAAAGAAGTCTTTGTTCAGTACCGGTTGCGACACCCGCTCAGTCACATAAGCCAGATAGTCATAACTGCCCTGAAAATACTTTTCATCAGTCAGCACTGAAATGCCTGCTGCGTAAGGTTTATAAGCGGCAAGAATTTCGTCGAGGTCGAATACAGGGCGAATGAGCCCTTTTGACGGCGATGCCTTTTTACATTCAAAAATAAACCCGGCATCCGGCTGACTTAATGCATCGAACAAGCTTTTATTTGAAGGTGTCAGTGAATCTTTAAACGTGGCTAACGGCATTGCTGCCATACGTGCTTCTAACTCCACACGTTTATCGGCGACGATGCGCTCTAACACATTACTCATCGTTACTGCTCTCCTGATGACTGATTTTTGCCACGGCGTTAAGCGTGGTTAACGGTTTGCCCTGTTTCATGGCTTCCATGGCCATTTCCGCACCGTCTTTGAATGTGGTCACGGTGTCGGTAAGTTTCAACAGCGCGCCGCAATTCATTGCGATGGCGGCCCGGTGTGCTTCCTGACCTTCGCCGGCCAGAGCGGCTTCCACCATTTTGCGGTTTTCATCCGGTTCACCGCCGGCTATGGCCTCAAGAGGATAAGAAGGTAAGCCGAAGTCTGAAGGCGTCACGGTCAGTGTGCGTAAATCACCATGCTCTAGGTCGATGATGTGAGATTCGCCGTGCAGAGCCAGTTCGTCCAGTCCGTCACCATGAACAATCATGGCACGGTGCTGACCGAGCAGCATTAACGTGCGGGCATAAGGTTCAAGAAGCTCCGGAGAATACACACCGAATAAACCATGGGTAGGGCCGGCAGGGTTTGCCAGCGGCCCCAGAATGTTGAAAATGGTGCGGGTTTTCAGTGCTGCGCGGATGGGCGCAGCGTGACGCATGCCGGAATGATAAACCGGTGCGAACAGAAAGCAGAAGTTCGCATCGTCCAGACATTGTCTTGCTGTCTCAGGGCTGATTTCCAGATTAATACCGAACTGTCTGAATATATCAGCAGAGCCGGATTTACTGGAAACACTGCGGTTACCGTGTTTGGCGACTTTTACGCCGCAACTGGCGGCTACTACACCCGCCGCACTGGAAATATTAATGGTGTTATGTCCGTCACCGCCGGTGCCGACAATATCCGCAAACGGATAGTCCGGCGTGGGGAAAGGCAGCGCGTTTGACACCATGGCACTGGCAGCACCGGCGATTTCATTGGGGGATTCGCCGTTCAGCTTTAATGCGGTAAGCACAGTTGCCAGAATCAGATCAGGTTGTTCGCCATGCATAATGCTGTTAAATAAAGCAAAAGACTGCGCCTGACTCAGATGCTCTTTAGCAAATAACAGGTCCAGCAGGGGAGAGGCATCATACATGTTCCAACTCCTTGTCGGTTAAATAATGAATACTTTGCAGTAGTAAACGGCTTCCGTCTGCGGTGAGAATTGACTCAGGGTGAAACTGGAAACCAAGCATTTTATCTTCGGGGTGATAGACCGCCATGGTGGTGTCCCCAAAACTGGCAATGGTTTCTAACCCTGCCGGTAATGATGTAGCCACAAGAGAATGATAACGGGCCACATGCAGCGGGTTAGCCAGACCTGAAAACATGGCCTCGCCGGAGTGACTGACGGGCGATGATTTGCCGTGCATTACCTCTCTGGCCCTGTCGACCACGCCGCCGTAATGACTCACGATAGCCTGGTGACCTAAGCATATACCCAATACCGGAAAAACACCCTGTACCTTTTTAATCAGTGCGGGCATGCAACCGGCTTCATGGGGTGCTCCCGGACCCGGCGACAATAACAGCAATACCGGCGCTTTTTCTGCTTCCTGCTGCATGCGGGTGAACAGCATGTCCGCATCTACCGTGTTACGGTACACAATGATGTGTAAATCCAGTGCCCGGAGCTCGTCAACCAGGTTATAGGTGAAGGAGTCTACATTATCGAGCAGAAAAACGGTGATTTTATCTTTCATGATCAGGCTCCCTGTTTCAAAGAGCGGCGAACCGCGTTGATGACAGCCTGCGCTTTGGTGCGGGTTTCATTGGCTTCAGACTGGGGATCTGAGTCGTAAACCACACCGGCGCCTGCCTGAATATAGGCACGGTCGTTTTTCACAAACGCTGAGCGGATAACAATACAGGTATCCATATCGCCGTTTCCGTTTAAGTAGCCCACAGCGCCGCCATAGCTTCCCCGGCGTTTCTTTTCAACCTGGCGGATTAATGTGGCCGCACTGACTTTCGGTGCGCCGACCAGGGTGCCCATGTTCATGCAGGCCTGATAAGCATGGAGCGCATCCAGATCGTCACGCAACTGACCCACGACACGGGAAACCAGGTGCATCACATGAGAGTAGCGGTCTACTTTCAGCAGGTCTTTCACAAAACGGGTGCCCGGACGGCTTACTTTCGCCACATCGTTACGGGCCAGGTCGACTAACATAATGTGTTCGGCTTTCTCTTTGTCATCTTCACGCAAATTCAGTTCAATGCGGCTGTCCAAATCCGGATCGATTTCACCATTCGCCCGTTTGCCTCTGGGGCGTGTACCGGCGATGGGGTAAATTTCCACCTGATTCGATGATTTCTCGTATTTGATTGCCGACTCAGGTGACGCGCCGAATATAGTAAAGTCTGCATCCTGCATATAAAACATATAAGGACTTGGATTACTGATTTTTAATTGAGCGTAGGCGGTTAACGGGTCGGGACAAGGTAAGGAGAAAGTGCGGGAAGGTACAACCTGAAAAATGTCACCGGAAAGGATATTGGCTTTTAAGTCGACAACATCCTGCTTATAGGTTTCATCGTCTTTGTCGACATCCACATCCATAGCATCCTGTGCCCCTGGCGGGGTAGTGGCAGTGCTCGCAGGTATATCTGTGAGTCTGGCCTGCAGCCGCTCCAGTCGCTGTGCCACATCAAAATAACTTTGCGCCACGTTAGGGCCGCTGAATACGCTGCCGATTAAACGGGTCTGGCGGGTTTGATGATCGACTGTGAGTAAGGTCTCTGCCAGATAGAATACAAAGTCCGGACAGTCATTTTCGCCATCGGGTACATCAGGCAGATTTTCAAACGTGGCCAGCAGATCATAAGCAAATACACCACCCAGAAAGACGGCGTGTGGATGCTGCCGGATTGGCGTGATTTTCTGAACCAGTAATCGCAGGGCGTCGAATACGCTGGCCGCTTTCAGCCGGCTGTCTTCATCCAGGGCATCATCCGCGGCGTGGCAGGTGAGCGTTACCGTTGCACCGTCTCTGACAACACTGGTGTTGTCCGGGCGCTGCGCTTCAATCAGCGGTAATACCGATTCGCCGTTGGGGGTCAGTGCAGTGCAGATAACCTGATTACCTTTGCACACAAGGCGCATCGCGGCATCTACCATCAGCAGGCTTTGCAAGTCGTCCTTGCTGTCAATTTCTGCTGATTCTAACAACAGTGCATTTGATTTTCCGGCACAAAGGTGGGCAAAGGCGGCTAACGGATCGTTCAGGTAGGTACCTGACTGTTCGATTGTTTCCACTTTGCCGGGCTGGGTGCCCAGTTCCGCTAAACTCATTGTCGCATTTTCTCCAACTGCGATTAAAAAAAAAGGCCCGTTAAACGGGCCTTTATTGTGTTCATTTACGCACTCACGCGTACACCGCCCGTTACTTCAGGGAGTGCCACCACCAAACTGCTTTTACTAAAGTGCTGATTGACAATTGATTACGCATGATTTCTCTGTCATAAACTTCGATAGGCATCGAAGGCGTTAGTACGTATAATATGCCCTATAGAAGAAAACAAAAACGAAGTTGTGTCAACCGTAAATGTGCATAAGACATTGAAAATCGATCTACATAGTCATACAAAATTTTCTGACGGCCATTTAACGCCGGAAGAGCTGGTGCTTCGCGCGCACACCATGCAGGTGGATGTGCTGGCCATTACCGACCATGATACCCTCGACGGATTACCGCTTGCCCATCAAACCCAGGCAAAGCAAAAGCGTGCGATGACGATCATTAACGGCGTTGAAATCTCCACCGCCTGGCACGGGTTCGATATTCATATCGTCGGCTTAAATGTGGATGTGGAAGATGCATCACTCAACAGTTTTCTGGCTGAGCAAAGTGCAATACGCAAGGAACGTGCGGTTAAAATTGGTGAAAAGCTGGAAAAGTGCGGGTTTGACGGTGTGCTTGAAAAAGCATTGAATCTTACCGGAGTCGGGCAGGTGACCCGTGCACACTTTGCACGCGTATTAGTGAATGAATATGGTGTTGCTACCATGGATGCCGCCTTTAAAAAGTACCTTGGAAAAGGAAAACGGGCCGCCGTTAAGGCTGTATGGCCGGGCATGGAACAAGCCATATCTCATATTCGTGCTGCCGGTGGTCAGGCTGTACTTGCTCATCCCGCCCACTATGACATAACGGCAAAATGGTTGCGCCGTCTGGTCAATGATTTTGCACATCACGGTGGACAGGCCATCGAAACGGCTTTTCCCGGTATTAATCCTGACAAGCAAAAGCTTATCAACGAGCTTGCCAGCGAGCACAATCTTTTGGCTTCGGCGGGTTCTGATTTTCACTTCCCGTCCAGGTGGACAGAATTGGGGCGTAATTTAGGTATTGCTTCTCACCTCAAGCCAGTCTGGCATGACTGGGCACTGCCAGCACATCAGTAACAGGACATTGTAATGAGTCAATTTTTCTATATTCATCCTGAAAATCCACAGCAGCGATTATTAAATCAGGCTGTGGAGTTAATACGTCAGGGCGAGGTGGTGGTGTATCCCACTGATTCCGGCTACGCCATTGGCTGCCAGATGGAAGACAAAAAAGCGCTGGAGCGCCTTTGCCAGATAAGGCAAATCGAACACGATCACAACTTCACTCTGATGTGCCGTGATATGTCCGAATTATCGTTTTATGCCAAAGTGGATAACACCGCCTTCCGGCAAATAAAAAACAACACACCCGGCCCGTATACCTTTATTTTTAAGGCCACCCGTGAGGTTCCCCGCCGGTTACAAAACCCCAAGCGGAAGACCATCGGGATCCGTGTGCCGGATAACGTGATTGCACTTAAGTTGCTGGAAACCCTTAATGAACCGCTGATGTCCACATCGTTGATCCTGCCGGGTAAACAAATGGCAGAGTCTGATCCAGATGAAATCCGCGACAGGCTGGAAAAACAGGTAGGATTGATTATTCATGGCGGGTATCTTGGTGAAGATCCCACCACCATTGTCGATTTCTCTGAAGGCAATGCGGAAGTGATCAGGGAAGGCAGTGGCGACCCGTCACCGTTCCTGTAAAACAATCATAGCACGGACGAACAGCACGTAAGATGACAGACGAACAAACGCCGGCGGCAGTAAGCGACCCCGTTCAGCAACCTTTGCCACTGGCGTTTATCAATGGTGAAGCGGTCATTGAAAAGCCGTCAGATCTGTACATTCCCCCTGATGCACTGGAAGTCATTCTGGAAACCTTTGAAGGCCCGTTGGACCTTCTTCTGTATCTTATCCGCAAACAGAAATTTGAAATCGTAACCTTACCTGTGGCAGACATTACGGCGCAGTACATGGAGTATGTAGAGGTTATGAAAACATTGAAGCTGGAATTAGCTGCCGAATATTTGCTGATGGCAGCGATTCTGGCTGAAATAAAATCACGGTTACTGCTACCAAGGCGAAGCGATGAACCGGAAGACGAAGAAGACCCCAGAGCGGAACTTATCCGCCGGTTAAGAGAATACGAAGCCGTTAAAGAAGCTGCACAATCGCTGGATGAACAACCCCGTATGGAGCGGGATGTGTTTGCTGTGAAGGCAGATGTGGCTCTGAGTGTGCAACCGGTGCGGATAGAGCCGGATGTGTCTCTCCAGGAGCTTGTGCTGGCATTCAGCCATGCCATGAAGCGGGCTGCCGCGTTTGAACATCATACAATTGAGCGGGAGGCGCTGAGTACCCGTGAGCGCATGAGCCAGATTTTGGCTATGGTAAACAGTGAGACCTACACACCGCTGGATGCGTTATTCACGCCGGAAGAAGGCAGAGCAGGTGTGGTGGTGTCTTTTCTGGCGATTCTGGAATTAGTAAAAGAACAGCTTTTATTGTGCGTTCAGACAGGACCATTTGCCAGAATTCATGTAAAATTGGGCCGTCATGAAGAAGATTAATAAAGTCCAGCTTAAGCAACTGGTCGAGGCCGCACTGTTTGTTGCCGATGCGCCTATGACTAAACTGGCACTGCGTGAGTCTGTGCTGGCTGAATTTACAGTCAGTGAAAGGGCGCTGAACGAGGTGCTCAAAGAGCTGGTGCTGGACTATCAGCCCAGAGGAATTCAACTGGTTGAAGTGGCCAGCGGATACCGCTTTCAGTCACTGGACAGCTTAAGCCCCTGGCTGAGCCGCATGTGGCAGGAAAACGCGCCCCGTTATTCCCGCGCAATGTTGGAAACGCTGGCGTTAATTGCTTACCGTCAACCCATAACCCGCGGCGAAATTGAAGCGGTGCGCGGGGTGGCAGTCAGCAGTAATATTATCCGTACCCTAACAGAAAGAGACTGGATCAAAGTGGTAGGGCACAAAGAAGTGCCGGGCAAACCGTCGTTATATGCCACTACCAGACAGTTTCTGGATTATTTTTCGTTAAAGTCGTTGGCCGATTTACCCGGATCTGAGGTTTTTGAAGGGCTTGAAGACAACGAACAGCCGCCTGCGACGGCTACACTGGAGGCACCGTCTGACGACGACCGTGCGATTGAAACCGCTGAACAAAAGCGAGAAGAAAATGAGTGAAAAGTTGCAAAAAGTCCTGGCTAACCAGGGACTGGGCTCCCGCCGTGAAATGGAACGGTGGATAGAAGCCGGAAGGGTATCGGTAGATGGCAAAATGGCGACACTGGGCGACCGTGTTGAACCCGGCCAGCAAATCCGTGTAGACGGTCATCTGTTATCCCGTCAGGCAGAAAAACCGGTATGCCGTGTATTGATGTATAACAAGCCGGAAGGTGAATTATGCAGCCGTCACGATCCTGAAGGCCGCCCCACAGTATTTGACCGTCTGCCTGCTATCCGCGTGGGACGCTGGATTGCCGTAGGCCGGCTGGATATCAATACCAGTGGCCTGTTATTGTTCACCAATGACGGTGAACTGGCAAACCGCTTAATGCACCCTAAATGTGAAGTAGAACGTGAGTATGCTGTACGCGTATTCGGTGAAGTGTCCGGTAAAACCCTGAACACGCTGACCAAAGGGGTTGAACTGGAAGATGGTCTGGCGCGGTTTACTGAAATCAAAGCCCGTTCTAAGCCTGCCGGTGAAGAAGATAGCATGAACCGCTGGTATAACGTGACGTTGTCTGAAGGCCGTAACCGAGAGGTACGTCGCTTGTGGGAGTCTCAGGAAATGCAGGTCAGCCGTCTCGTTCGCGTGCGCTACGGACCGGTGGAGTTGCAAAAGCGTTTACCGCAGGGTGCCTGGGTAGAGCTGCCGCTGGAGCAGTTAAATGCCCTTCGTAAACTGGTGCAACTGGACGATGAAACACAAACGCTGGTGGATGTAAGACAGGGTAAACTGGATCATGCCCGCCTTACCCGTATGCGCCGCTCGGTGAAAAAACACCGTACACGGCAGTCTCATCAACGTAATCAGTCAGCCAGCTCTGACTGACGGGAAGGGCGTTTCTTTAGACAGGCACGCCCGTTATCAATACCGTGCCGGCGGGCAACCTGAGCAATCAGCCCGCGGTGCGTTTTGAGAAATTCATCTAATTTTTCCAGCATCGCCGGATACTGCTCACTGGAAATCCGCAGGCTCTCTTTCTTATCCTGAATATGTGCTGATGCCACAATGCGTTTACCTGACAGCTTCAGTGCTGCAGTTGCATCATTCAGCTGTTCGCTGTCTGTGATAATGGCATCAACTTCACCATCAACCAGCGCTTTTACCAGGTGTGTCGGGTCAGAGAATGACACTATTTTTGTGTAGCCTTTACGTTCCTGTTCTAACCAGTCACTGGAAACCGGCTGATCTTCAATAATACCCAGTGCAGTCACGTCGGGAATTCGCATCCATTGATTTTCAGGCAACACACGGGTGATTTCACAAATACCGACCACAGGCTGACTGTAAAACAGCGTGCCGTCTGTGGCAGACCAGCGGGGATGATCCGGAAAGCGGAAATCAATCGTGTTTTCTTTAAACCACTGATCGTACGCGTCGCCCTGAAGGGGCACATATTCCAGTTCGAAGCCCTCTTCAAGAGCAAATGCTGTCATCACAGCATCGAGTACCGGTTGATATTTGCCACCGTTCACCGGGTGGACCTGTCTGCCTGAACTGTCTTCAACACCTACAAAGAAAGTGTCTTTCGCCGCAAAAGCCTGACCTGAAAGCAATACGGCAGCGAGAAGAGTGATAGCGCGTCGCATCGTATTCGTCCTGTTCACTTAAACTTTAGTCGTAGTACAAGCCTATCAATGCATTTGCCTTTGCACGATAAGACCGTTGGCATGCAAGTATTAAAACCAATACCTGAAGAAAGTGAAGTAATCTGTATTCAATGTCTTAGCGTAGACAAGGTGAATTCATAAAACAGGAGAAGATAATGCAATCGATGCCTCAATTAGGTGTAGGTACGTTTCGTTTAGAAGGAGAGGTAGCAAGAAAAACAGTTTCAGATGCGCTTTCCACCGGCTTCCGCCATATCGATACCGCCCAGTTTTATGGCAACGAAGAAGAAATCGGCAATGCAATTCAAACTGCCGGTCTTCCCCGTGAAGAACTGTTCGTGACCACCAAGGTATGGCACGACCATCTTGATAAGGGTCACTTCATTCCGTCTGTGCATGAAAGTCTGAACAAACTGAAAATGGCCTATGTTGACTTGCTGCTCATCCACTGGCCGTCACCCAATGATCATATTCCCATGGAGTCATATTTAGCCTCACTGAAGCAGGCTAAAGAAGAAGGTTTAACGCGCCATATCGGTGTGTCGAATTTCACTATGGCACAAATCGACAAAGCGGTTGAGATTCTGGGAGAGGGCGAGATACTCACTAATCAGATAGAGCTTCACCCGTTTATGCAAAACCGTCAGGTGGTTGAACATTGTAAGCAGGCTGGTATTTCTACTACCGCCTATATGCCCTTTGCGGTGGGCGAAGTCATGAAAAATGATGAACTCAAAGCCATTGCTGACGCGCACGGAGCCAATCCTGCCCAGGTTGTACTGGCGTGGATGGAAGTAAAAGGTATCCATGCCATCCCTTCATCAACGAATAAGGACCATTTGCAGGCGAACTTCGATTATACCGCTGTCACGCTGTCAGAAGATGATGTGGCGCGCATTGATGAGCTGGATAACGGCGAACGTATCGTGGATCCGGATTTCGCGCCGCAGTGGGATTAATATCCTTTTACATTTAACCACCCGTAATTGTCATAAAGGGTTTGCCGGCTGCACTTTCATCACCATATAGTGGATAGGATGTATACGCCTGATGACGTGCAGTCAGGTAAGTAAGGCAATATTAATACAAGGACAAACGTGCTACCGGATAATAAACAGCAGCAGCTCCGGCGTGCAAAACGCATCGCGCATTTCTGGCTGGTGGGGGCTGCGTTTGTCTTTATTCTTGCGACGCTGGCCGAGTACCGGCAGTGGATAACGCCATGGCCCGCCTGGGCCGGACTCATTAAGATGGCATCAGAAGCTGCGCTGGTTGGCGGGCTGGCTGACTGGTTTGCCGTCAGCGCATTGTTCAGGCCCATTCCGGCCAGATTTCCAATCCCTCACACGAATATCGTAGCGAATAACAAAGCGGCGGTTGCCGGTAATTTGTCCCGCTTTGTGAAGGAGAAATTCTTCAATGAAGTCGCTATCGAAAAACTGGTAAATGATGCCCGTCCTGCTCAGGGAATGGCAAGGTGGTTGCGCGAGCCTCAAAACGCAGATCGTCTGAGTCGCTTCGGTGCGCGCTCGCTGGTGGGGATCATTAACACGCTGGATGATAAACCCGTTCAGGACATGATGGTAAGCGGAGTGAAGCGGGCTCTGCTGAAAATGGATCTTTCACCTCTCGCGGCCGGCACGTTACGGGTTTTGACCCGTGATAAGCGACATCAGGAGGTGCTGGACCAGTTGCTTTATAAAATCGCAGAGCTTGCTCACCGGCCTGACAGTCAGATGTTTATTGCTGAAAAGCTACATAGCTGGCTGAAAGCAGAGTACCGGCGACTGGAGAAAATATTGCCGACCACCTGGTTGAGCGAGCAGGGCGCTGACATCGCTTCCAAAGCCATTGTGAGCATTCTGGCGGATATTGCCAATGACAGCGAACACCCGGTACGCAAGAGTTTCGACCGCCAGCTGGAGGACTTCACCGCGAGGATGGAAACCGACCCTGCTATGACAGAGAAGCTGGAAAATATCCGTAACCAGTTGCTGAACAACGATACCCTTCAGCAGTACTTGTTTCAGGTGTGGGGCGACGTGAAACGCTGGTTAATCGATGATGTTGCAGCCACAGACGGCAAGTTCACAGGCCGTTTATCCCATGCACTGCAGGAAGCTGGTAAATCGGTGGCAAACGATGAGCAACTGGCAAACGCTATTGATGCACACATTGCAGAAGCAGCCAGAGCGATGGCGCCGGAGCTCGCAGATTTTCTTACTGATCATATCCGTAAAACCATTCTGGCATGGGATGACAACCAGATGGCGGAACAAATTGAACTGAACATCGGTAAAGATCTGCAAAAAGTGCGTATTAACGGTACGTTGGTGGGCGGGCTGATTGGTGCCTGTCTGTTTTTAATTGAACATGCCATCAGTCTTTTATAACCGGTACGTAGCCGTCTTCCTTTTGAGTTTTTTGCACTATCGTGTGACACTTTTCCTTCCCCATTTCTATTTATAAAAAACGAAAACAACATGAGAAAACGAATTCTTCCGGCGTTACTGCTGGTGTTGCCGCTTATGCATATCAGCGCAGACGCAGAGCAGGTCAGAGCCCGTGAAATTGGCATAGCGCCGGGTGTACTTGCGACCGGAAAACTGAACAGTATTACTGATGTCGCAGGCGTACGGGTGGGGCAGGTAACCCTTCATAACGGAAAAGACGTTCACACCGGCGTGACAGCCATTATTCCGGCAGAGGGCAATTTACGGCAGCGTAAGGTACCGGCTGCGGTATACGTGGGCAATGGATACGGCAAAATGGCCGGGATCAGTCAAATCCGTGAGCTGGGAGAAATTGAAACACCCGTTGTGCTTACTAATACACTGAATGTGGCTGAAGGTATTGCCGGTGTGGTGGAATGGACGCTGGCACAACCTGGGAATGAAGACGTGGCATCGGTGAACGCTGTCGTAGGTGAAACCAACGACGGATTTCTTAACGACATCCGCCGCAGAACTGTAACGAAAGCTGATGTGATTCAGGCTATCAATACTGCGCAAAGTGGCCCGGTTGCAGAGGGAAATAATGGTGCCGGCAGCGGTACCCGCGCCTTCGGATGGAAAGGCGGAATTGGTACAAGCAGCCGTTTGTTGCCTGCATCACTGGGCGGATACACAGTCGGTGTGCTGGTACAAAGTAACTTTGGCGGCATCCTGAATATTGACGGCCTGAAAGCCGGGGAAGCGCTCAATCAGCACTACCTGTATAACGAACTGAATAACGATACCGCTGCTGACGGCTCCATCATGATCGTGGTTGCAACAGACGCACCGCTGGACGACCGCAATCTGGAAAGGCTGGCAAAGCGGGCCATGGCCGGTGTTGCGCGAACCGGTGCCAGCCTGACAAACGGCTCAGGTGATTATGTTATAGCCTTTTCTAACGCAGATGCATTACGTCGTGACGAGCAGTCGCCGGCGCATTCATCCACTGTCATGGCGAACAGTCAGGTCTCACCTTTATTCGAGGCGGTGATTGAAGCAACGCAGGAAGCCATTTATAACAGTCTGCTGATGGCTGAGGACGTGGAAGGTTTTCACGGGAGTGTAAAAGCTCTGCCGGTAGACAAAATCCGCTCTATGTTCCCGGCCGAACACGGGAGAACAGAGTCATCTGATACATTAAGAGTGGCTACTTTTAACGTAAGTATGGAGTCGACGAATTACCCTTCTTCAGGGCTTCCGCCCGGTGATGACGTGCTTAAAAAGGTGCTGTCAGATGGCAATAATCCGCAGGTCAAAAATATAGCTGAGATCATTCAGCGCACCGCGCCGGATATTATTTTGCTTAATGAGTTTGATTACATTAAATCGCAGAGCGATGGTGTACGGGCTTTTATTCAAAATTATCTGAATGTCAGCCAGCACGGGCAACCTGCTATCGATTACCCGTACGTTTATCTCGCGCCGGTGAACACCGGTGAGCCGTCTCCTTTCGATCTGGATAACGATGGTAAAGCGACCGGAACAGGCGGTGATGCGTGGGGATTTGGCTTGTATCCCGGCCAGTATGGCATGGTTGTATTGTCGAAATATCCCGTCGTGCATGATCAGGTGCACAGCTTGCAGACATTTAAGTGGAAAGATATGCCCGGTGCTCAGAAGCCCGTTGACCCAACCACAGATACTCCCTGGTATAACGAAGAGGAATGGGCCGAGTTCCGGTTAAGCTCCAAGTCTCACTGGGATATACCCGTTAACGTTAATGGCCGCATTGTGCATGTACTTGCTATGCATCCCACACCGCCTAATTTCGATGGTGATGAAGACCGAAACGGAAAGCGGAACCATGATGAAATCAGGCTGATGGCTGACTATCTGTCTCCGGATAAAGGCGAATATATTACTGATGATGAGGGCAAACAATCCGGCCTGCCGGAAAACACCCGTTTCGTACTGGCGGGCGATTTCAACGCTGCCGATGCGGGTGATAAACACCGGCCCGGCGTCATAGAACAGCTTATTGATAACCGTTATGTGAACGGCAACGTTATCCCGGAAAGTGAAGGTGGCCGTGAACATTCAACAGAGCCATACAGCCGCAGGTTCACTGCACACTGGGGGGCAAGGGCAGATTACGTTTTACCGTCAAGATATGGCTTTGAAGTGACCGGTAGCGGTGTTTTCTGGCCCGAAAAAGCCAGCCCGTTGTACCGTCTGGTGAAAGATCGTGAAGCGAGTTCTGATCACCGCCTGGTCTGGCTGGACGTCATGTTGACCGGTAAATGACCAAAAAGGCCGGACAGATGTATTTCTGTCCGGCCTGCAAGGATTAGCTGCGGTTACTGTTGTTGCGTCTTATTACTTTGCTTTCCAGCGCAGGGTTAGCAAGCTCAAGTACAACGGCGCGCTCTAAAATGATGTTGCCGTTAACAACCACATCTTCCGTGATTGAAAGCACCGGTTGTTCGGATTTTTTCTTCATCCAGCCATTTTCAGTTTCTTCAAATACGATGTCGCCGTAGATCCGGGTATTGCCTGACAAGCTGACATCACCGTTTTGTGTTGAGACTGAGCCTTTTATCTCGCCATCCGGCACCGTAATGTCGCCATTCACTGTTTCCAAATCGCCTTCCACCAGACTATTCACAGAAAGCCCGATATTGCCATTTACCGTAGACATATCACCAAACACATTCAGGTTTTTACCGGCATTGATATCGCCGTTAACCGTACTCGCATCATTGATTGCAGCGTTATCTGCAATACTGATATTGCCATTCACCGTACTGACATCTTCAGCAACAGTAAATGTTTGCAAAGTCACGTCTCCGTTGACGGAAGACACATCACCAGCATGGCGGCCTTCATAGATGGTTACCGATCCCAGCACACTGCTTACATCGCCGCCATCGTGATAATCACCGTTACCCCCGACATTGATTACACAGCCTGATAGCGTGGCAGCACATAAAAGTGATAAAGCAATAATTGAGCGATTCCTGTTTAGCATTCTATTTTCCGTTTTGTAGTGATGTGTGTCCGGTATGGCGTTAATAGTCCCGATTTTGCCGGGAAGGATTCACTTAATAATGAGCAATAACCGCACACGAATGAGTGTAAAAAGTATGACAAGTTCAGCAATTGCTGAGCCAAAAGTGATTATGTATTTAAAATCAGGAGGTTATGGATTTTTGGCGTGCAGGGGGAAGGGGAGAGCGTATCCGGGAGTAGTACGGAACACCACATTTTGGTGTTCCGGACCAAAAATGCTTACTGATCGAGCGGGGTATTAAAATCTTCTGACAATTCGAAGTCACCTTCTACGGTGGTCAGCACATTACCGTCGAAATTAAGTACCAGTTGCTTCTGGAAATCTTCACCGCGTTTGGACATACCGCGCTTCATATCGTACACGTAATACCATGTGCTCTTATCAAAAGAGTCTTCAACAACAGGGTGGCCCAGAACATAAACAACCTGCTCTTTGGTCATGCCAACACGCAGCTTTTTAACGTCACGTTCGTCCAGAAAGTTGCCCTGTGGTACATCAATCCGGTAGATCCAGTTGTTACAGGCAGTGGTGAAAAATACAGCGGTTAACAAAATAGCGATTTGATACAACTTCATGCGTGAGCTTGTCCAGTTATGCTTTGATTATAGTGACAGGCATTACCTTTGCCGGCAAACCAGTGTCAGAATGCGGCTGTCGCAAAATAATGCGCGACAGCATGCTACCCAATCACCTATGACCAATCAACCGCTTATTAGTTCGATTCTGCACTTTCTAACAGTTCTCTGGCATTTGCCAGAGCTGATTCGGTTACCTTGTCACCGGCAAGCAACCGGGCCAGTTCGTCTATCCGGTCCTGCTTCGTTAATGGCAACATCTGAGTTTCTGTTGTACTACCATCACTGAACTTGGTCACAAACAACTGGTTATGGGCCTGTGCAGCAACCTGAGGTAAGTGCGTAACACACATGACCTGACTCACTTTACCCAGCCGGCGTAACAAACCACCCACGATGGCGGCGGTAGGGCCGCTGATCCCTGTATCGACCTCATCGAAAATCATGGTCGGTGTTGCGTGTTTGTCGCTGGTCAGTACCTGAATGGCAAGCCCGATACGCGACAGTTCACCGCCCGATACCACTTTTTCCAGCTTGTCTGCCGGCTGACCAGGGTTAGTGGATACCAGGAAAGTCACATCATCCAGACCGGACGCCACAGGCGTTTTGTCTTCCTGATAATCGACAGCAATATCGATTACCGCATGAGGCATATTCATCTGACGTATTTGCCCCTGAATCGCTTCTGCCAGCTTAACCGAAGCAACCTGCCTTGAAGCTGAAAGTGCCTCACAGGCCTGACGGTAAGTATCTTTTGCTTCAACGACCTCATGCTGTAAATCTTCAAGACGATTCTCATCCTGCTCCAGACCGGCAAATTCTGCCGCCAGTGCCTGATGATGCCCGAACAGTTCTTCAGGCATCACAGTATGCTTACGTGCCAGTTCCATGGCTTTGCTGTAACGGGATTCCACCTGTTGCAGCCGCAGAGGATCTATTTCAAGATCATCGCAATAGCTGCGTAATTCTCTGGCCGCTTCTTCTACCTGAATTGAGGCCTCGTTCAGCAAGGCAATAATCGGCGTCAGGGCGCTGTCGTGTTCTTCCAGCTCAGACAGACGGTCAAGACCATTTTGGATAATGGATAACGCATTACCCTCGTCATTCTCATACAGGTTATAAAAACTTGTTTGCGCCTGTTCCAGCAATGTCTGGCCGTTACTCAACCTGCGGTGCTCAATTTCCAGTTCAGTAAATTCGCCGTCTTCAATGGCAAACTCATCCAGCTCCTGTACCTGGTAGGCCAGCAACTGCTGGCGGTCAGCACGCTGTTGTGCCTGTGTTTCCAGGTTTTTCAGTTCCGACTGTTTTTGCTTCCACAAGCGGTAGTTATCTGACACGGCGCTCAGCAACGCAGGATGCGCGGCATACTGATCCACCAATTTTCGCTGGTAGTCATCTTTCAAAAGCTGAAGGTGAGTGTTCTGGCCATGGATAGCAATGAGGTACTGGCCGAACTGTTTCAGCTGTTGCAGCGATACCGGCGTGCCGTTAATAAACGCTTTCGATCTGCCTTCGCGGGAAATGACACGGCGCACAAAACAGCTGTCGTCATCTTCATCCAGTAATTCCTGCTCATCCAGCCAGGCCAACGCAGCTTTGTGGCCTTTCAGATTAAAATGGGCAACGATTTCAGCTTTAGGCGCGTCTTTACGCACCGCGCCGGCATCGGCCCGCTCACCGAGACAAAGGCTGAGTGCATCGATGGCAATAGACTTACCCGCACCGGTTTCACCGGTGATGGCCGTCATACCCGACTCAAGATTGACAGATAATTGCTTAACAACAGCGAAATTTTTGATCGACAGATTAACCAGCATGTGTTCACCGCAGTATGTTTATACAGTACGTGTAAATATATACAGTATTTTGGCTGTGTAAAGTGAAGTTTTTAAGGCGGGATGAAAATGTTTGCATCTATGGGTGTTTATGAGGAGGCTTAGCAGGTAGTTTGATATGGAGAGGGTTTTTGAGTGATACCGTTTACAGAAATATGCGAGTTTTTCGATGTCTGCTTGGAGCGAATAGCGGAAATCGTTACTAGGCCTTTGATAGACAGCTTAAGACAAGAAACGGACCTTCAAAAGATTAATACCAGACGTCCTATTTTTTCCAACAGCAAACGGTGGATACGGTATAACGTAGCTTCGATTTTAATTCGAAGCAGACGCTCAAACTAGATCTTCGTATAGCAAATAGGACGCCCGACATCATTGGTGAAAAAGCAAGTTTGATACTGTTGAATAGAACGGTATTGACATCAGCAATATGTCTTTTTGAGGTAGCTAATAAAAATTTTCAACAAAGAGGTTCGAATAAACCTATCATTGAGTATCCCTTTCTCAGAAGCTGTAACGACATAAGCCCGCAAAAAATGGCTTAAAAGAAGTATCTATATTCAGATATGATAAGTATTAGTATTCATGTTAAATCTGAATTTATTATGACACCAATTGACGGCCAACATTTTGATGAGCTAGCGGCATTGATTGCTGTGTCATCTAATGGCTCATTCGTAGCTGCGGGGAAAAGTCTTGGCAGACATTCAACAATAATCTCCAAGCGGATCGCTGCATTGGAGCAGCGCTTAGGTGTGCGTTTGGTTGAGCGCTCAACACGTCAAGTCCAACTGACTGACGCTGCTAAACTCCTTGCTGAAAAGTATAAAGTCGCAACTGACCTTATAGTTGAGGCTCAGGATGAGGTAGTAAAAGAGGCCGCAGAACTTGGCGGAAGAATAAAACTCGCATTTCCGGCCACGATGGGGCGTTTATGGTTAGCGCACCAAACACCCAGTTTTATGGCTATGTATCCAAAGTTGGAGTTGGATATAAACTACAGTGATAATTATGTCGATCTTATTGAAGGTGGGTTTGACGCAGCCATAAGAATTGGCCATTTATCGGATAGTCGGCTTCTGGCGCGAAAGCTAACGAGGCATAAGCGAATTCTAGCCGCCTCTCCCAGTTACCTTAAACAATTCGGCCAGCCGCTTACACCAACAGACTTGCTCGCACATAATTGTATAGGCAACCCTAGCTTACACTCCTACCCAATTTGGCGTTTATCCGACGGAAATAATACAGAGGCAATCAGAACCAACGGAACGCTACTCACAAATGATAGTATTGCCATGCTAGAGGCTGCAAGGGCTGGTATAGGTATATTGGGCGCGGGAGAATGGCTTGTTGCCCAAGATATTGAACAGGGGAAGCTATTAAGAATTCTTCCTGAATGGACATTTGATGGTGATGGGGGTGTTTACCTAGTGCGCCCATCACGCCACTATGTATCAGCACGCACTGAAGTATTTGTTAATTGGATATCGTCGCTTTTCCAACCTTCACCTTGGTCAAACTCATAAAAGCTAATTGCTGCATAATTTGCAGTTTTAAAATGCAATATGAGCGTATTGCGTATTATTTTGCAGCCTGACAAACTACTTCCTACTTTGAAGCATTTGCTTCATCAAACCTTATATTGCTCTTAGATTGCGTATGAAGGGTGATCTCCTTCGTGTCAAATTAATCAACTGGCAAGTTATCACATGGGAGATTTCGAGTGGCGCATTTGTCTACATCTATAAAAACAGGCTCACTATTGTTTTTGTCTGGTCAACTCGCGTTTGATACTGACGGCAATATTTCTGGAGGTATCGAGCAACAAACGGCGTTTATTCTTGCTAAGCACTTTAAGGAGTTAGCTAAACATAATCTGCGCCCAGAAAATGTCGTCAAAGCTGGAGTTTGGCTGACTGAAAGAAATAACTTTCAGTCGTTTGATTCAGCCTATGCTCTGGCATTTGGTGACCATCGTCCTGCTCGGTCTACAGTAATTTCACAACTTGCGGTTCAAGGAGCTTTGGTTGAAATCGATCTAGTTGCCTCCTTTGACTCAATTGTTTGGTAATCATTCTTCAAACACCCAGTATAGAAGGAAAGTAAAATGAATATTGAGCGCATATCGGCATTTTCAAACGGTTCATCGGGTGGAAATCCAGCCGGAGTTGTATTGTGCGAGACAATGCCAAATCCAGACGTTATGCAGAACCTCGCCGCTCAGATTGGCTATTCAGAAACCGCATTTGCTACGCCATCAAATAAAGGGTGGAGAGTACGTTACTTTTCGCCGGAAGTAGAAGTGGACTTCTGCGGACACGCCACGATAGCTCTTGGTGCTGTCCTTGCAAAAAACATTGGAGCCGGAGAGTTTAGCCTTACACTTAATCACGCAGAAATCTGCGTAGAAGGATACTTTTCAGATGACGGTTGGGGAGCATCTTTTGTATCCCCTCCCACCTACAGTCAATCATTAGAGCCAAATCTATTACAGGAAACCCTGACTTTATTTGGGCTTAATAAAGAAGATTTGGATACGCGGCTCCCGCCAGCAATAGCCTTTGCAGGAGGAACGCATCTCATCCTTATTCTTAACGATAGAAACAAATTAAAACTGATGAATTACGACCAGAAGCAAGGCGCAGATTTGTCAAAACGCGCTGGTTTAGTGACTTTTAGCCTGATTTATCCAGAGAGTCACACGGTATTTCATTCGCGGAATCCATTTCCTACCGGGGGCGTTTTTGAAGATCCTGCGACGGGTGCCGCTGCCGCTGCGCTGGGTGGATATCTTAGAGATATCAACTGGCCACACGGCGGATCAATAACAGTTCACCAAGGCGATGACATGGGTATGCCCTCTCGGTTAAATGCGGAAATTTACTCTGATAAAGGTTCCGGCATAAGAGTATCAGGCGCTACAAGGAAAATTTACTAAACGCATTTACGAGGATTTATTTATGGAATCTCCAGAACAAAGGCTCAAGTCGTTGAATATTACTTTACCACCTGCACCAAAGCTCGCTGGACTCTACCGCCCAGCGACTCAAGTTGGAAACATGCTGTATCTATCAGGGCAAGGCCCAAGAGATAGCAAGGGGCATTTTCTCACCGGCAAATTAGGAGATGGGCTGGAAACAAATGACGGTTACCGTGCAGCAAGTAATACTGCATTACAACTTCTTGCTGTTCTGTTGTTAAAGAAGTTATGGGTGACTTATCGTGCATTGATTCAGTAGTGACGATCGTGGGTATGGTGCATGCTACAGAAGACTTTAAAGACCATGCCTCAGTTCTTAATGGGTGTTCTGAATTACTTGTCGATGTCTTGGATGAAAGAGGTTATCACTCGCGCTCAGTGATGGGGGTAAGTTCACTTACTTTCGGCATGATCCTTCAGATTGATGCCGTTTTTGCTCTAAAACCAAGTGCCTAATAAATTCCCCAAACTTTCACAGTACCGGTTAGCTAACAGGACTTTAAGATGTCCCTTATCGAGATTGTCATTGCCTCTGGTAAATCGTCAGTAGATATAGCGCTGTATACACTTTTGCCTGTAATGGTGGTTATGCTTTGCCTGATGAAAGTGCTGGAGGCAATAGGCGTAATGGCTGTTCTTGTAAAGATGCTGGCGCCTATTTTAAAACCATTCGGGTTAACCGGCATGAGCACCTTAGCGCTGGTTCAGATGAATTTTATTAGCTTTGCAGCGCCGCTTGCAACGCTCGCGATCATGCTCAGCAGAGGTGTTTCAGATCGGCACTTGGCAGCCACATTAGCTATGCTTCTCGCCATGGGGCAGGGTAATATTCTCTACCCCATGATACCGCTAGGGCTGAACTGGCCAGTTGCTATCGCGTTTTCCATAGCCGGAGGGCTGAGTGCAGCATCATTTACATGGTATTTTTCTGCAAAAAAACTGTCTTCCATCACATGTGGCGAAATTCAAGGCGAGCCAACGTCTTCTGAGTCGAAAAAGGAATAATTAACATTATTAATGGTGCAGGTGCTGAGGCGATTCGTCTATCGGTTAACGCCATTCCAATGTTGACTTTATCAATCACAATCGTGGGTATATTGACACAGCTAGGAGCGGTATCAGGATTTGAGCGTCTGGTTTCCCCGATACTTCATATGCTAAATATATCTCAGATCTTCGTTGTGCCAGCTATAGCCAAATATCTGGGCGGGGGGACCGCTTATTTGGTTGTAGCAAGTGATCTGGTGCAAAATAGCAACATTACTACTGGAGAAATCAATAAGTCTGTTGGCTTTCTCATCCATACTTTTGATTTACCCGGCATCGGCATTTTTCTAGGTCTCTGTACTCGCATCATAGTAATATTCAAGTATGCCTTACCCGGCATACTTGTCGGCATATTAATGCGAACAATACTGCATTGGATCTACTTTTAGGGACGGGCTATGCTGTGAAGAAAAGACCCCATAACGACAGGAGTCCACCGGGTTAACCATCCGCTATCACGTCAATTACAGCGATTCGAATATAAGTTATTCACTGACGGCAACTAGTTCGTTCCTGCTATTAAATCTTGAGTATGCTGAGGGGCCGGTATACGTACAATCCTGTTTTTGAAAGAACTGCCAGTACGTCCGCTTCTGACCATTCCCTGCCATGTAAAAGGCTCATTCACCTCCAGTCAATTCCGCCAGACAAAAAAACTAAAAGATTTTCTTAAGACTCCGGTAAAGTTAATCATCCCCGATGAGTCAGATGACTCACCCCAAAACCACCTTCACGGCCCCGAAAACCACCACACCGGTGAGTGTGGGTAATCCCATCGAGCGGGTTCTCGACCACACAAGCAATGTTGCCAGCAGGCCTGCTATTGTCGCTGTCCAGGATGGGATGGTGAGGTGTACGGGTACCAGCGAGCTGCCGAGCATGGCGGCTATCATTGCCGGGCCGGATACGGTGAGCCAGTCTGGCATATCGGGTGTTGTTTCATCGTTCTCATGTTTAGCGAGTTTTTTGCGCATCCACAAATAAGGCAGCAGTCTGATTAAATACGTGCCAACAGCAATACTGACGAGGGTCAGCCACATTTCCTGACTCATTTCGGGTTGTCTCCGGGTTGAATTGCTTTTATGGCATAAAACACAATGGCGCCGGCTAGGGCGGCAAGGGGAATGGCTGCATTCGGGTAACCGGCTATTTTGCACAGCATAGAAAGCGCCGCAGCAGTGACCAGAGTGGTGGTCCATAAAATGCTGTTACAGCGCGGGGCAACTAATACCGCAAACAAGGCGGGCAGGGCAAACGGCAGGGCCTCATTAACGAGTGGCCAGCGTTGGGTAAGTGTATCACCGGCTACTGCGCCAAGCGCTGTACCGCCAATCCAGCTGAACCATGCCAGTAATCCTAAGCTCGTATACCAGGCCATCCGGTGTGCTCTGGGCAGTTGTGGCAAGCGCACCAGGGCCAGTGCAAATACCTGGTCGGTAAGGCCGTGCATCAAAGGTAGCCAGCGTTTATCTGAATCCATGTACCTGGCAATGTTCGGTGCATAAACCATATGGCGGGCGTTAATCAGCAGTGTCATCAGCACAACAAGTGGCAGGGGAGCACCGGATGCCACCATGGCAACAAATAAAAATTGAGAAGCACCGGCATAGATAAACGTTGAGATCAGAATGGTTTCTAATACGCTGAAACCGGTCTGTATTGAAATTAAGCCGAAGGAGATGGCCACCGGAATATAACCCCCGAACAAGGGGAGGGCATCCTTCAGTCCCTGACGCCATGGCGAAAAGTCCGGCGTTACTGTAAGCGTATTCATTCCGCAGGTTCCTGTATGCATGTGCCGGTCACCCGGTCATGGTGAAAATAGTGTGTCATGTGCAAGGTGAGATGAAATTAAACGTTCCGGCTGTAACCGCGCAGTACAGGGGCGGTGGGATCCCGTAAAGTCAGTTTCTCCAGTGCAAGTTCCCTGGCACCGGCAGATGCGCCGTATAACGGTGCTTTTTCCGGCTCTGCGGTAACAGAAATAGCTGTACCGGCAATATTACTGGCCAGTGCATCTTCAATACAGGCTTGCAGTGCCGGATGGTGACAAAGCTGACCGCCGAGTACCACCTTTTCCGGGTTGGTCAGTACGCAGGTAGCGGCCACTACCTTACCGGTGGCATTCAGCACGTCAGCGGGCAGTGCGTTGCCGGGTGTCAGCGCCATTTCATAAAAGTGCTCGGTATACAGAGATTCAAGCAACGGTGGCGCAGTGCCCAGCCTGACATAACCAATTTCACCGGCCATACCGTCAGCACCACGCACAATATTACCGTTGAGCATGAGGCCGCAGCCTATGCCTCTGCCAAGATGGATATAAGCAAAATTCTCACATCCGGAATTCACATATTCGATGAGTGTGGCCCAGTTTACATCGTTATCGACGGTCACGGGGCACTGGTACCGATCGCCAAGCAGCTGTGCAAACTGAAGGCCGTGCGCCAGCGGAAAAGGAGAGTGAGGCAAGGCCAGCACATTACCGTTAACCGGACTGACAGGATCGGCCACAGACACGCCGGTAGCGAGAAGCGGCGTATTTGTTGCCGCCAGGGTTTTGTCTGTGAGAGTGAACATATCCTGCAGGAAATCTGCCTGCAAACGCCCTTTGGGATAAGTCACATACTCTTCAGAAAGTGTATCTCCGGTAAAATCCGTGATGCGTATCCAGGTAGCATTTTCTTCCAGTGCGAGGGAGAGCAGGGCCCCGAAATCCGGGTTTATTTCATAAATGACCGACGGACGCTTTGAAGACACGTTATCCATTTCAGATGCGGTTTTAATCATGCCTTTTTCAGTCAGCCTTTGTGCAGATTCTGACACCGTAGGTTTGGAGATCCCGGTCATTTTGGCTATGGCTGCACGGGATAAACGCTGCGATACCTCCAGACACTGAAAGAACTGCTGGTCTGTGCGCATGGCCAGGCTGCCGGGCCGGTGATCAGGCTTGGCTGACATCGTGTGCTGCTTCCTTTCTCTTAAATCTGCTTTGTTAACAAAATGAAAAAATGTCTTTACTCAATGCGGTGCCCAGACTAGTATAATTTAACAAGTTAGGAAACCTTACTTATTTAATTGTGAGGTTAATAATCCATAAAATGCGAGGGAAGTACTGTGAGCAAACCGACGTCTAAATCGTATCTGCCCGACGATATTGAAAAAGCCATTAAAGACACTAAACAACTATGGCGGGCGCGCATTGGCGATGTGCCTGCTTTGCTGGAAAATATTGTCGCGGGTCTGGAAAGCGACATTCAGGCTATTGAACAGGATATGCAAAACGGCAACACAGGCTGGCCTGAAGCAAACTATGAAGATATTGCCGCCGGTACGATCTCTGCGGATGTGATGGCACGGGTAAAACAACGGGGATGTCTGGTGGTTCGGAGGCACTTTCACCGTGAACAGGCCGTTAAGTGGGACAAAGAGCTGGTGGATTATGTGGAATCCAACGATTTTGATAATCAGTATCGGGGGCCGGGAGATGACTTTTTCGGGACCTTGTCGGCGTCCCGTCCTGAAATATTTCCTATCTACTGGTCTAAACCTCAGATAGAAGCGCGCCTCAGCAGTCGCATGCAGGATGTACAGGTATTCTTAAATTCATTCTGGAAAACGGAATCGGAAGGCAGGAAATGGTTTGATCCTGCATGTAATTATATTTACCCCGATCGTGTGAGACGCCGCCCGCCCGGCGTGACATCCGGCGGTCTCGGGCCACACACTGATTCCGGTGCGCTGGAAAGGTGGTTATTACCGGCATATCAGAAAGTGTTCCGTCATATTCTGGACGGCAACTTTGATAAGTACGACCCCTGGGATGCTGCCTGGCGACCGCTTGTGAATGAATACGAAGGCGGAACAACGAAATGTTCGGCGTTCAGAACCTTTCAGGGCTGGACGGCATTAAGTGACATTAAACGGGACCAGGGCGTGTTGTTTACCATTCCCGTGCCGGCGGCGATGGCGTATTTGCTTATACGGCCGTTGCTGGATGATGTGCCGGAAGACAGTTTATGTGGTGTGTCGCCCCGTAAAGTGTTGCCGGTGGATGAGAAATGGCACAGCTTGCTGTTGCGGGCGAAGGCAACCATCCCCGATATGTCGCCGGGTGATTCGGTGTGGTGGCATTGCGATGTGATCCATGGCGTAGAACCGGTTGAAAACCAGCAGGGGTGGGGGAACGTAATGTATATTCCTGCTGCGCCGGGTTGTGAGAAAAACCGTTTATATGCACAGCGTTGCGCCGGAGATTTTAAAGCAGGCAGATCGCCGGATGATTTTCCGGAAGAGCATTACGAAGAAAGCTGGGACAACAGAGTGAAATGGTCAGACTTATCTGACACAGACAAAAAAGCATTTGCTGAATAAGCCGGACAGTGCCGGTTCATACGTTATCCTCACCGGACGGTGCCAGAAAGCAGGAGTCACCGGTTTTCTCTCCGCCTTTAAAGGTTTTCACCTCACTGACGGTGAGGCCGGTGTATAGTTTGGGTTCGTCCAGAATGGCACTGACTACGGGATCGTCCGGTCCGCCATTTAACCAGGCGTTCACAGCGTTGCGGTTGTGGGGCAAAAAGCACGGAATAGATTTTTCGTGAAACCGGCTGAAACGGCGATGGGGTGGTCTGGTGATCACCGCACAGGCAGCCGTGCCGTTGTCGAACTGCCTGTACACTGCACCGATTAACATGGCGCCCCGCGCTTCCATCAGGTAATGCACTTTCCCTTTTCCCCGAGGATTAGATTCGCCAACTGCGGTGGCAACAACTATACCTCTTTGATAGCGCACCGCCTGTTTCCAGAAAGGACTGTCGAGGTTGCGCGCATTGAAAGTAGTACGGTCACCAATAACCAGCCCGTCGCCCTCTGGTCTGGCATCAAACCACCAGGTCGCATCAATGACGTTGTCAGGCGCTGTTATCAGATTGGTGATTTTACGGGCCGGATTTTTGCCAAAGGCGGGATAGAAATTCAGTACCCCGCCGCTTTCTTCCTTAAACAAGGGCAGTGTGGTGGTTAAGCCAACGTCTTCAAGCAAGTCAATGACGGCGGGGCAATCTGTCACCCGCTGAATGAATCCGCACATAGGAATGCCTTTCTGAGAATAATCAATACACAGTACAGGACATTCGTATCGATAACACAGTTATTTCCCGTCTGTGACATCCGGCAACACGAAAGACACTTTATTCGGGTGCAGGCGGAACCATAAACCGGGGTTCTCATTAAGCTGGGCCTGTGCGGTGGTTTCGTCTTCGCTGATGGAGGTGTTCAGCACCTTTGCGTAGGTTACCTTTTTGGCCGGTGCGGTGCTGGCATCCACCACTGACTGAACCAGTTTTTTCGCGCCCAGAATAGCGGCCGGCCCCAGGGTTAAAATCATCCCTGCTGCGCGGCACTCTGCTTCGTCCTGCTGACTGATTGCGCTGCCACCGGCTTTAAATTTGCTGATGTGGTGTTCAAGAATACTGGCAGAAATGGGAATGAGGCCTGCCATGTGTGAGGCTTTTGCGCCGGAGAAAGGTTTGATATAAGCCAAATGAGACGCCGCATTGTCTTCCGGACCGTGACCGATAAAGAAAATGTCCAGACCACCAAGGCGTTCAAGCTTTTGTAAGTAATCTTCCAGGCCTGCCTGTACATCTTCAAGATCCGTTTGCATGGGGGTGAAGCTTTTGATTTTGGCAAAGAATGCATCGCCAAGTATACGCTCGAAATCCCGCACAAAACTCAGGCTGTTTTGCATGCTCATGGGGGCCAGTGCATCCTGCGTGAATACGTTCAGCCGTGCAAGTACATCATCCAGTTCGCCGTTTTTTGCTTTTTCTCCCAGCAAACGGTGAAATGCCTGAGCGCCACGCCCGCCAAGCAGGGCAATGTTAATATCGCCGTCTTTGCCTTCTGCAGTTTTCAGTAATTCTTCCAGCATGGCTTCGCCCACTTCCGCTTCTGATGGCAGAACAACGGGGGAAACACCATAGTCTTTGTAGTTGCTGACGGTCGCTTCGTGCTGACTTAACCAGACGTTAGTTTGTTTATTTGCTTGCTGAGTCACTCATTTCACCTGTTAAAACGATTCGGTTCTGTACTTGCTGTATCGGTACACATAAAATTGCCACCGGTAGCATAGCATTGATCAGGGTTTGTTTCGAGGCTATCCTGAACGCGCAAACTACTCACCGGTATTCTGGTGACGGCTATATCTTCTTTGTTGACGGCATAGCTGATCCAGAGTGCATCACGCCAGACAATACTCTTCGGATAGCTGTAACCGGTGCGTTTATATTCTCCGGCGAATTTCATCGGCGGCAACGTAGATTCATCTCTGGCGAGCAGGGCATGATTAAAGTGTTTGCCGTCACGGCTGAGCGTGACAACCAGCGGCAGCCGGTCTTTTGTGCCGGAGGGATTATTAACCAGATAGGCGGTGCCATCGGGTAAATTACCGGCGCTCTGTTTTGCCCGTGAGTCAGGCATACCGGTAACCGCAGGCAAAGACCAGGTGTCACCGTTATCTTTACTCACCGATGCCAGCACCCGAAAGCTGCCGGCCTGATCGCGAAACGTCATAACAATGTTGTTGTCTGCATCAACAAAAGATGACGGTTCGAGCTCCCGGCTGATGGTGTCTTTGTGGGATAAATTAGTGAAATTGCCCGCTGTCCATCCTGACGTGGCTGAGGGGTCTTCAGTGTAATAAGGTGTCGCATGCAAACCCGGTTGCATGTGAAAAGCCGTAAGAATGCGGCCTGACGGCAAGGCTTTCAAATCCTGCTCAATAATACCTTGTACCGGGCGTCCGCCGGCACCGGTAACCGGTTTAAATGCACTCCAGTTCATGCCATCTGAACTTGTGGCATATTCAGTATGCCCCTGCTTTTGTGGTGTATCGTCAGGCCATACATTAATAAACGCAATTAAAGTATCACCCTGCGTCCACCAACCGCCGCTGGTAACAATGGCGTGCTTTCGGGCCGGTGCTAATACGCGGACCTTAGTCCAGTGTTCTCCGTCCTCACTGAAACTGTAAATGACATGGGTACCGGGTCCGTCTTCATCTTTTCCCGACGTTTGCCACTGGCAGAAAATTTGTCCTTTAAAGCCGGCGAGCACAGCGCCGTGGTTGTAGCCCGCCTGAGTTTGAACACCTTCAAATACGGTAAAGTGCTGTACGTTATCCGGCGATTTAAGAGCAGGGAAAGTGTTGCCGTGCTTCGTAAATAGAGTCGTATTGACGGTAAACGGCGCAGAGGGCTTAGCGGGTTCTTCTGAAAATGCACTGAACGGATAAGTGAGGACAAGTAACGCAAACAGAATACGTAGATCTACATAACGAAAAGCCGTCTGGCGGAATGCAAAGAGGGAAGCTGAGAATGGGGATTGAAACATGGCAGAAACTCATTAAAACATAACAATATACTTGCCGGAGTGTACCAATATGCCCTGCCTGCGTTTTTATTTCTGCCCGGGATGTTCAAATATCAACATTCTCGGGTATGTTCAGACCGGCTGTTGCAGATATCAACGGGCCGGTTACCAGCGCTTCAGTTTAGGTTTGCGGCGTTGCCAGAATTGAGCGCCTTCGTATGGGAGTTCATGTTCTACAGTGAAGGTTTTATCGGCAATAATGCTGCCGTTTAATTCCAGTGTCATGCGCCAGTCACCGGCTTTATCGTCAAGGGGCTCCCAGAGCGTATCCCCTAAATAAAAGTCCCAGTCGTTTGAGCGTACATATTCCTCACCGTCGAAGGGTGCCATGGGCTCTCCGTCTTTACCCGGTATGTCGGGGTGATAAATACAATACCGGACCTTCTGATTTTTCGCCCGCTTAATATTCACAATGAAGCCGAATTCAATATCCAGTTCAAGGGGGATATCAAGGGTAAACGTCTTTATCTTAGGCAACGCTTTGTCTTCAGCATCCCATTTTGAATGGATACCAAAAGTCAGCATTTCTACAACGGGTTCAGGTCTGGCCATGGTCTTATCCGGCTGGGGTAAAATCGCGGGAATGGTATCAAATCCCGTGCCGGTCTCACAGTCTGTTTGAACCCTGTAGAATGCTGGTGGCGATCAACTATACTGTGATAAATGTAGTAAACAGAGTCTGACAGGTGGTTAGCAGTATGAAAATGACAGGCATTGTGGCGGTGTGTGTTTTATTACTGACAGGGTGTGGTGGTTCGGGAGACAGCACCAGCCGCTCTGCGCCGGTTGTCAGTGAACCTGTCATAACAGTGACAGAAAATGTCAGTTACCGTCAGGTCCTGGCTCTGAATGCCACATCTCCTGATGCAAACATGGCTTATGGTCAAGAGCCATTGCAAACAGGCTATTTGTGGATGCCCGCAGACGTGGTATCACCGCCGCTGGTGGTTGTGATCCACGGCGGCTGCTGGTCAAATCAGTACGGACCGGAACAACTCTATCCTCTTGCCTCGGCGCTTCAGGAAGACGGTTTTGCTGTGTGGGTGCCGGGTTTTCGTCGCAGCGGGGATGAGGGCGGCGGCTGGCCGGGTACGCTGGAAGATGTCGTGCAAAGCATCAACTATATTTATCAGCAGAACAAGTTCCGGTTTGACGAAACCAGCGTTACGCTGGCCGGACACTCTTCAGGCGGTCACCTTGCATTGCTGGCCAGTCAGCAAATCACATTACCTGTGGCGCGTATCACAGGGCTTGCGCCCATTACAGACATCGTGGCTTACTCACAGGGCGCAAACAGTTGTCAGCAAGCTGTTAATTCATTCATGGGAAGCCGCCGGGAGGACGCTCCGCAGGCCTGGGCTGTGGCAAATCCTGTCAGTTACAGTTACGGTACACCGCTTTGGATCCTTGCCGGTGAGCAGGATATTACGGTGACCATTGAACAGAATCCCTTACCTGAGGCCACTTTTGTTGTAGTGGAACGCGCCGGACATTTCGACTGGTTACATCCTGACACGCCTGCTTTTCAGGTGTTTACCTCTTTGCTGGCCCGTTAGCCCCTATTACAATTTTCGTGTAATTTGCAGTGAATATGCATAAAGTGGCTTTTTTCTGTCATCTGACAACCGTATTCTGAGCCGTAATAAGAAAAAGAGTAAGGACGCTGTTTTGTTGTTATCCCATAAGCATCAGTTTTTGTTTGTTCATATCGCCAAAACCGGCGGTACCAGTGTAAGAAAAGCCTTATCCTCTCACCGTTGGGATGTTAAATACGGTCTGCCCCAGTTTGTAGTGAACAAGCTGAGTCAGTTCACCGGGCATAAACTGGGATGCCGTTTTCCCCGCCACAGCCGCATTGTGGCAGCCAGTGAAATGTTGCCGGCGGATTATTTTAGTAATCTGTATAAATTTGCTTTTGTGCGCAATCCCTGGGATTTGCAGGTCAGCTCCTTTTATCACATCAAGCGGGAACGCCCTCAGGTTCTGGAAGGGCATGACAACTTTAAAGATTTCATGCGTTTCAAGTTTGATCCGGCGCGGCCTTATCAGTATCACATCGATACTTCGCTGCAATTACAGTCTGACTATCTGGTGGATTTGCACGGCAATGTGCTGGTGAATAAAGTCGGCAAGTACGAAAACCTGCAAGGGGATTTCGATAACATCTGTGAGCATATTGGCCTGAAAAAAATCACGCTGCCCCACAAGCGTAAAGCGGATGACAGAAAACGCTACCGCGCTTATTACGATGATGACCTGGCGGAAAAGGTGGCTAAACATTTCGCCCGGGATATCCAAATGCTGGGGTATGAGTTTTAACCGGGCATAATGCCCGGGAGGATCAGTAAAGCTTGCTGCCCCAGCTCAGTTTATTCCGCAGTACATTGAAATAACTGTAGCCCTTAGGGTGCACAAGGCGCAGGGTATCCTGACTTTTATGCACGCGGATCTCATCCCCGGGCAGAACTGGCAATACGATGTGACTGTCACAGCTCACCTGCAGGCTGTCGCTGTTTACTTTTGACACCCGCATTGAAATTGTGCTTTTTGAGTCCACCACAATCGGACGGCTGCTGAGGGTGTGGGGGAACATGGGCACCAGGGTTAATGCATCCAGGTGGGGCACAATAATCGGGCCGCCGGCAGATAAAGAGTAGGCCGTGGAGCCGGTTGGTGTGGCAACAATCAGTCCGTCAGAGCGCTGACTGAACACAAACTGGCCGTCGATATAAATCTCAAACTCCATCATGTGAGCCACTTTGCCGTGGTGCAATACCACTTCGTTCATCGCGGCATTATTGCTTTTCAGTTTTTCGTGGCGATACACACACACTTCCAGCAGGAAGCGCTCTTCAACCACGGTTTCACCGGAAAAAATAATATCCAGTTGCTCTTCAATCTGGTCCGGGTGGATATCGGTTAAAAAACCCAGGTTTCCACGGTTTACGCCGACAACATGAATGTCAAAACGGGAGAGTACACGCGCTGCGCCCAGCATACTGCCGTCGCCACCTATAACCACGGCAAGATCGGCTTCTTTTCCGATAGTGACTAAGTTGGCGGCAGGGTATTTGTCATTATCCATCTCATCAATGATGGATTCTTCGATGAGTACGCGGCAACCACGCTTATCGAGCCAGGTCGCTATTTGTTTGAGACTGTCCTGAGTGCCGGTATGGTCAGGTTTACCAATCAGGCCAACGGTTTGATAAGTCATAATCTGGCTAATGCCCGCATGCTGCTACATTTTTTTGGACATTAGCACAGAGTTTGATAAAAAAGAAAGGGTTAGCGCGCCACCCAGCCGCCATCAAGTACCATGGTCTGACCGGTGATATTGCGGGCGCCGTCGCTGATGAGAAATTTCGCCGTCGCGCCCAGTTCGTCCATTGAAATAAACGCTTTCTTAGGCATGGGCTTGAGCATAATTTCATTTACCACTTCTTCTTCGCTGATCCCGTTTTCCTTAGCCTGGGCAGCAATCTGCTTGTCTACCAGCGGGGTTTTTACATAAGAAGGACAAATGGTATTGATGGTGACGTTGCAGTCGCCGGTTTCAAGCGCAATGGTTTTGGCAAAGCCAAGCAAGCCGTGCTTTGCTGCGACGTAAGCCGATTTAAAAGGAGAGGCAACCAGCGAGTGTATTGAGCCCACATTAATAATGCGGCCAAAATCATCAGCACGCATACCGGGTAAAAATGCCTGGGTAAGCAGGGCAGGGCCAACCAGCATAATGTTGATAAGCTGTTGCCATTTTTCGGCCGGAAAATCCTCAATTTTAGACACATGCTGGATGCCGGCGTTGTTGATAAGCACATCTACCTTCACGTCTCCCAGTTTGCCGGGAAGTGCTGCGACCTGCTCAGCATCGCATACGTTAACTTCAACGGCCTGCGCGCTGAAGCCGGCGTCTTTTAATTGCTGAGCAGCAGACTCAGCGGCATCAAGATTAATATCTGCAATGATTAAATGATGCCCGTCATTTGCCAGTGATTCAGCAATGCCATACCCGATGCCACTGGCACCGCCAGTGATAAAAATATTCAAAGCCATGATAGAACCTTAATTTGATGATAATCCAAGAACGATATCGCGGACGGCATTAATCTGCTCTCCGCTGCGTGTGGCGTAATCTTCTCCGGTGTAACCCCACCAGTCCCAGCAGCCCTGAGGATTTAAAGGCATGAAAAGCGATTTGCGGGTTTGCGGGTACACCACCACCATATTGTTAGTGTCGGCCCAGTTATTCAAGCCGGTTTGCTCTACGTAAGCTTTGCCTACTGCTTCTGCGTACTGATTACAACCATGAAAACTGACATGCACCCGGCATTGTTCACCTTCACGGCAACTGGCAGGAATATAAGCATAGCCGGTTTCTGCCATGGTAGACGCATTATCGCCGGCGAGTGCCTGCTGACTGAAACTCACCACCTCACCACTCAGCTTGTCGCTGGCGGGTTGTAAACCGTCCAGCAGAAAGTTGAGCATTTCACCTGCTGCATCATAGTCACAGCGGCCGATATAGGGTGAGTCAGAGGACATACACTGTCCGCCGTTGTTCTTTGTAGGGAATAAATGGGCAACCGGTTTACTGTTAACGTAAGTAATTTGTTCAGCCGGCATCAAAGCCGCATACTGTGCGTTCAGTGCGTCACTGACTGCGCTGTTTACCCTTACGTCACGAGTGCCGTGAAATAACCAGACCTTATCGTTTTGCAGTGCTGACAAAGGCGCCAGTTTTCCTTCCTGCGCCAGCGTTTTTACCTTTCCGGTGAGTGCATTCACATCAATAGCTGGTTCGGTTTTATCTACACACTGATTCAGCGCTGTGCTGATATCACCTTTTGCGCAGTAATAAGGGCCTGCCGCCAGAATACCCGCTCCGTCAATCCAGTCACTGTAAGCCAGGTGAAACTGATTGGCCATGTAACCGCCGGAAGACAAGCCTGACACTGTGATGTGAGCCGTATCGAGGTTAAGCGCCGGCACCTGTGCCATTGCGCCGGCGCTAAAAAATGCTGAGAGCAGGGCGGCGGTGGCGTTGTTTTTCAATCCGTGCATAAATCGTGTTTCCGTTTTGAATCGTGAATGTTTGAATGAGGAACCGGGTGCATCATTCAGTTTCGTCGTTTAAAAACCGGCGTAGCAGTTGTGCTTTTTGTTTGATGTCTGCCACTCCTTCAAGATGCCCCAATGCGCCTTTCAGATAACTGAGTTGCGTATTCTTGCCTTGTGATTTCAAAATACTATGGGGAGCTTCAGCCATGTATGGCATCAGCAGAAGATCGGTTTCAGCTGGCAAATACAGCGTTTTCGCCTTAACGTTCTTCAACCCCTCTTGCAAGGATCCCCGGTAGCCGGCAACGAACAATTGATTAGCGCGTACCAGGTAAAGCAGGTGGTTGGCATCCATTAAATCAGCACGGTCTTCTGCCCGGCTTCTGAGCCAGTTAATGATTGA
Source organism: Alteromonas sp. NFXS44 (assembly GCF_040148705.1). NCBI lineage: Bacteria > Pseudomonadati > Pseudomonadota > Gammaproteobacteria > Alteromonadales > Alteromonadaceae > Alteromonas > Alteromonas sp. NFXS44. Next base: position 641,663 of record NZ_JAGDEA010000005.1, read on the forward strand.
ATGGGTGGCATGAATATCCTCAAGCGGGCCTTTTTCCTGTGGTGTATAGCCCAGCGCTTTGCCTTGCTGATTGAAAAAATCCGGATGCAGCGCCTGCAGAGTAATGCTCATGAGTGCTGCGACCAGACCGTCTTTTGGCGGATTGTCACGGGTATAATCACCGTTATTCCAGTGTTTATCCAGCCGGACTGGCAAAGCCCACTGTTCCAGCGCGGCGGTGGTCCAGGCATCAGCCTGAGCCGCAGGGATCACGGCAACCATTCGGGGCACCCAGTCCGGGTAAGTCGCGGCCCATTCCTGTGCCTGCATGGAGCCCATAGACGGACCGGCAACGGCATGCAGCGATGAGATGCCAAGGCTTTCCAGTACGCGTTTTTGTACGTTTACAAAATCACGGATGGTCACCATCGGAAACGACAAACCATAAGGCTTACCGGTTTCCGGATTCATGGTGGCCGGGCCTGTGGTCACCACATTCGGGTCGTAAGCGGACAGGTTTACCAGAGAATCCACACTGATCACAAAGAACTTATTGGTGTCTATGGCCTTGCCGGGGCCGATAATGGCATCCCAGTATCCGGGTTCCGCATCATCTTCGTGATACCGGCCGGCGGCGTGAGAGTTTCCCGAAAAATAATGCGTGATAAGTATGACGTTATCTTTGGCGTCGTTGAGTTTGCCGTAACTTTCCCAGCCAACTTTCACTTCAGGAATAATTTCTCCGCCGTAAGTTTCAAACTGAGTAGTGGTGAAAACCTGCTTTTCTGTCATCAACATGGCTGTACCTGACTGGTTGGGCGGTGTGGCGGCACAGGCCGGTTGGACGGCTACCGCGCATAAGACAATTAACCTTACCAGTATGCTACGAAAATTAGTCATAAATGTAGTCATCATTTTCCTTAAAACAGACTGAACAGCGTAATGGCAATAGCTAAGCCAATAACCGGCACTACCACGGTCAGTGCGGCCATGGCACCGTATGCGGCTTTGTGGGTTTCGCGACAAATAGCACGGATGGTGGTAACAACGTAACCATTATGCGGCAATGAATCCAGCGCGCCGGATGAAATAGACACGATGCGGTGCAATTGTTCGGGCTGTACGCCCTGGTCAATATAATGCGGTGCAACCAGCGGTAAAACAATGGCCTGGCCGCCGGACGCCGAGCCAGTGAGTCCGGCAATGACACTGACCGCAATCGCTGCGCCAATCAGTTCATTGCCCGGAATATGTGTCATAATTTCAACGGTTTGCTGAAAAGCTTCTGTGTGTTTGGCGATGGCACCGAAACCCACCACGGCGGCGGTGTTGCCAATGGCGACCAGAGCACCGGTTGTGCCATCGTTAATGGCGGCGGATAAATTATGAAAGTAGCGGAAATTGATGATCATCAGCGTCAGTACGCCGCCTGCCAGTGCAACGATTAATGCCAGTTGCGCCATGCTGTCGTGGAGTAAAAAGGATAATGCCAGTACGACAAACAGGGGCTGTATGCCGGTAAGCGGACTGGGATATTCTCTGGCTTCAATTTCAGGATCGCCGGTGCGGCTTTCAAACTTTTCGCCGTTAGCGATGGCGCGGTTAATCATGCGCTTCAGCCACCAGTAACCGAATGTGGCCATAAAAACAGCAACCAGTAAGCTGACTTCCCATGCTGCAAAGGGAGATGTTCCCAGATATTTTATCGGGATCCAGTTCTGGATTTCAGGTGAACCTGCTGATGTCATGGTGAAGGTGACAGAGCCGAACGCCAGTGTAGCCGGAATAAAACGGCGGGGCAGATTGGCGTCTTTAAACAGGCTGAGCGCCATGGGGTAAACCGAGAATGCCACGACAAACAGACTTACACCACCGTAGGTTAAAATGGCGCAGGCAATCACCACAGCCAGCACGGCGTGTTTAAAACCCAGCTTATCGACTATCCAGCGGGCCACGGAGTCTGCCGCACCGGTATCTTCCATGAATTTACCGAAAATAGCCCCCAGCAAAAACATAAAAAACCAGGCTGCAATGAAGCCGGAAAAGCCACCCATGTACAAGGTGACAAAATTCTCTTCGCCCTGAAAAAGAGGAATACCGCTGGTAAGCGCAACAATGACGGCGCACAACGGAGCGGCAATAAATAAATTCATGCCGCGGATGGTAAGCACAATAAGGAGGGCAAGCCCGCCTGTAAGGCCAATCATACTGATCATATCGGGTTCCTTAATAACAATCTGTGACCGCAGACGCTTCAGGAACTGAAAAAGATTGTGTCGTTAAATCAGTAAGATGCCCATAGTACGATGGTACTACTTACTGCTACAAAAAATTAACATAGAGTTTACCTCAGACCGCAGCTTCAGTGCCGAACAGTTGAAACAGATAACAAAAGGGACACATCATGATAAACGCACAGAAACCCGTTAGCCGCTTTACCCGCACGCTAAGTGCAGTGGCGGTCACTGCCGCATGCTTAAGCAGTCAGACTGCTTTTGCGCAGCAAAACAACGATGAAAGCAGAGGCAAATTAGAGCGCATTGAGGTGACGGCCCGTAAAACGGTAGAGTCATTACAGGAAACGCCTGTTGCTATCACTTCAATCGGTGCAACTGAATTAACGGAAAAGGGCATCAGCGTGCTGACGGAAATTCAGCAGTTCTCACCGAATACCACTATGCAAACCAGCCGCGGTACCAACTCTACCTTAACAGCATTTATTCGCGGGCTGGGTCAACAGGATCCGCTTTGGGGTTATGAGCCCGGTGTGGGGATTTACATTGATGATGTGTATATGGCACGGCCACAGGGCGCGGTGCTGGATTTACTTGATGTACAGCGAATTGAAGTGCTGCGGGGGCCGCAGGGCACACTGTACGGTAAGAACACCATTGGTGGTGCGGTGAAATATGTCACGAAAGAAATGACCGGTGAACCTCAGTTTAACGCTGAGGTGACACTGGGCAATTACAGCCGCCGCGACATGAAATTAACCGGTCAGATGCCGCTGATTGAAGACAAAGTTTACCTGGGTGTGGGTTATGCAAACCTGAACCGCGATGGTTACGGTGAGTTTCTGATCTCTGCACTGGACGGCCAGGATACAGAAAACTACAACAAAGATCTGTGGGCTGCCAGACTGACACTTGAAATTCATCCGTCTGATAACCTGTTTTTACGTTTCGGCTGGGATAAAACCGAAGATGATTCAAATGCCAAAGGGGGTTACCGGTTACTGCCAAGCTTACGTACCGATGCACCGCAACCGGATTCTGTTTTCGACTCTTACACCAGCATGCCTACAGACAACTATGTTGAACTGGAAGGCTTCAGCTGGCTCGCCAGATACAATGTGAATGAAAATCTGGAACTGAAATATATCGGCTCCCACCGTGAGAGCTTTTCTGATACCAATATCGATTTTGATAATACTCAGCTGGATATTTTTGACGTACCGGCCATCTACGATGATTCTAACGATACCCACGAAATTCAGGCGAACTATACCGGTAGTGCGTTCAGCCTGGTGAGTGGCCTGTATTATTATGACGGTGAATCCTGCGGTGTATTTGATGCGGTACTTGGTGTGCTGGGGCGGGACTACGCGGCGCTTGGCATCTTCCCTGAAGGTACGCCGGGTTTCACCCGTGAAGTGTCCGGTTGTAATAATAGTGAAAGCTGGGCGGCGTATACCCAGTTAAATTACGATATTACCGATAAACTCTCTCTGTCTCTGGGGGCCCGTTATACCGACGAAGAAAAACAGGCAACGGTAAATAACGGCACGGTATTGTTTAATCTGTATCCTGAATCCGGCTGGATTGACGGTTATGTCCGTCCTGATGGTCTGACTATGCCGCAGGTGCTGGGCAGCGATTCCGACGGCGACGGCGTGCTTGATGCGCCGGCAACAGAAAGCTGGTCACGTTTTACGCCGCGGGTCGGGGTAGAATATCAGTACACTAGGGACACCATGTTCTTCGCCAGTTATTCTCAGGGCTTTAAATCCGGTACATTTAACCCCCGCGCGACAATCAATGAACCCGGTGTATCACCGGAAGTGGTGGACTCGTTTGAACTGGGCGTGAAAAGTGATGTAACCAGTCAGTTCCGCGTTAATGCCACGGCTTTCAGCTACAACCATAAAGATCGTCAGTATATTGGTATTGAAGGCAATTCCGATGATCCCACAGCATTGCTTCAGCGTCTGAGAAACGCCGCTGAAACTGCCGCCTCGGGTATTGAGCTGGAGATGACCTACGTGGTGAATGAGGCGCTGAAGTTTGATCTGGCCTACGGGTTTATCGATTTTGAAATTAAAGAGAATAATGCTACGCCGCCGCTAATCGGACTGGCAAGCACACCGGAAAACACCCTGAATTTCGGTGCAAACTATTTATTGCAAACCAGCATGGGTGATTTCATTTTCAACGCAAACTATTACTACCGTGATGACTATCTGCTGTTTGAGACCAGCGACCTTATTGAGCAGGACGCGTACGGCATGGTCAACCTTGGCGTAAGCTGGGAAAGCATGGAGGGCAACTGGTACGGGGGTCTGCATGTGAAAAACCTGACTGACGAAGAATATCTGGTTGGCGGTTATGACTTTGTCACCCGTAATGAGGATGGCAGTTACGGTCCCGGTTTGGGTAACGACACCACGCTGATTGGCTATTACGGCGATCCGCGTACGGCGCAACTTACCGTAGGCTACCGTTTCTGATTCTGATCATGTGTAAACTATGAAAGGCGGCCCGGGCCGCCTTTTTGTGTTTGATGACTTGAACCCGGAGGCAGACTTCGTCAAAGTAATTCATGAATATGACTCAAACGGATTTACCCATGCAGGCCAACGTACTGATAGCTGATGATCACCCGTTATTCCGCGCCGCTATGCGTCAGGCGCTGGCCGGTATTACCGGTGAATCAGTGATTGAAGCCTCAACATTCAGTGAAGCCAGAGACGCCCTGATTCAGGATGACAGCATTGAACTGGTGTTTCTGGACATACACATGCCCGGCAACGACGGACTCACAGGGTTGAGTGAACTTCGCACCACATTTCCCGATGTGCTGGTGGTGATGGTGTCAGCCGAAGACAAACCGGATCTTATTCGTAAAGCCATCGATCTGGGAGCCAGCGGTTATATTCCCAAATCAACGCCATTGCCGTTAATTGCCGGTGCCGTCAGTCAGGTGCTGGATGGTGGTCAGTGGTTGCCGGACGGGCTGGAGGCTGAATTAGCCTCTCATGAAGACGCCGCTCAGGCAGAATTTGCAGAACGGCTGGCTCAGCTCACACCGCATCAGTTTACTGTGCTTAAAATGATGGCAGATGGTTTGCTGAACAAACAGATTGCCTGGGAATTGTCTATTTCCGAATCCACAGTGAAACAACATGCTTCGGCGGTGTTACGTAAACTCAATGTGATAAACCGTACCCGTGCCGGCGTGCTTTTCCGTCAACTCACCGGCACGGAGTAGCTTCAGCAATCTAAGTATGAGCTAAGTTCATGCATCAATGAAATAAAACCATTTTTTTTCATAAAAAGAACCACGTATAACGTTCTCTGTCAGTTAATTCTCACAAGAGACGCCGGATATGAAAACGAATGAATTTACTTTTACCATCAATACACTCAGTTTCGATGAAAATTATCATCCGTCGGACAGTACCCGTATAACGACCAATTTTGCCAACCTGGCGAGAGGGGAAAAGCGCCGCGATAATCTGCGCAATACCCTTAAAATGATCAACAACCGTTTTAATGCGCTTGCAAGCTGGGATAACAGTACCGGCGACCGCTACACCGTTGAACTCGACATTGTGTCTGTTGAAATTGACGTTGAAGGACAGGGCGAGACCTTCCCGACCATCGAAGTGCTGAAGACCAACATTGTAGATCACAAAACCGGCCAGCGGATTGAAGGTCTGGCAGGCAATAACTTTTCTTCTTATGTGCGGGACTATGATTTCAGTGTCCTGCTTCTGGAACATAACCGTGATAAGGAAGGTTTTTCCGTACCGGATAACTTTGGTGACCTGCATGGCAAAATTTTCCGTCAGTTTCTGCGCTCTGAAGCCTATCAGTCACGTTTCCGTAAGCCTCCGGTGATTTGTTTAAGTGTGTCAGACAGCAAGACGTACCGCCGTACTGAAAATCGGCACCCCGTACTGGATGTGGAATACCTGCCCGATACCGCTTCACTGACAGAGCAGTACTTTAAAAAAATGGGACTGGAAGTACGCTATTTCATGCCTCAGGGCAGTGTGGCTCCGCTGGCGTTCTATTCTACCGGCGACTTACTGTGTGACTACACCAACCTGGAACTCATCGGCACCATTGCCACCATGGAAACGTTCCAGAAAATCTACAGGCCGGAAATTTACAATGCCAATGCGGTGGCCGGACAGTGTTTTCAGCCAAGGCTCAGCCATCAGGATCATTCACTGACACAAATTGTCTATGACCGTGAAGAACGCAGTCAACTGGCTGTTAAGCAGGGCAAGTTTGTTGAGCAATATTTTATTAAACCTTATCAGTCTGTACTTGAGCAGTGGTCTGCTAACTGTGCGCTTTAACCTGGAAAATTATTAACATCATGACGATAAAAACACTTTTACCCACGTCTACTGCCGGCAGTTTACCGAAACCTGCATGGCTGGCTGAACCTGAAAAATTGTGGTCTGACTGGAAGGTACAGGGAGATACTCTGGCTGAAGCTAAACACGACGCCTTACTGGTCACGTTGCAGGATCAGTTGCACGCCGGAATTGATATTGTCAGCGATGGTGAGCAAACCCGTCAGCATTTTGTTACCACTTTTATCGAGCATTTAGACGGGGTGGATTTTGAGAACAAACGAACGGTAAAAATCCGCAATCGCTATGACGCCAGTGTACCTGTGGTAAAAGGGGAAGTGAGTGCAAAAGGGCCTGTGTTCGCCGATGATGCAGCTTTTTTGCGTGAACACACATCTCAGCCAATAAAGTGGGCCTTGCCCGGTCCCTTGACCATGGTGGATACCTTATTTGATGCCCACTATCAGAGTCGTGAAAAACTGGCGATGGCCTTTGCGACCATTCTCAACAAAGAGGCGAAAGCGCTGGAAGCTGCAGGGGTAGACATCATTCAGTTCGATGAGCCGGCATTCAATGTGTTCTTTGATGAAGTAAATGACTGGGGCATTGCCGCGCTGGAACAAGCTGCTGCGGGCCTTAAATGTGAAACCGCTGTGCATATTTGTTACGGCTACGGCATTAAAGCCAATACAGACTGGAAGAAAACGCTGGGTAGTGAGTGGCGTCAGTACGAGGAAATCTTTCCGCAACTCCAGCGCTCTTCTATCGACATTATTTCTCTGGAATGCCTGAACTCAAAAGTGCCCATGGATTTGATTGAACTTATCCGCGGCAAAAAGGTGATGGCCGGTGCCATTGATGTGGCAACAAGCCGTATCGAAACGCCGGAAGAGGTGGCTGACACGTTAAGAAAAGCGCTGACTTTTGTGGATGCAGATAAATTGTATCCGTCTACGAATTGCGGAATGACGCCGTTGCCACGGTCCGTGGCGGGCGGAAAGCTTAAAGCCCTCAGTGACGGTGCGGCGATTGTCCGCCGTGAGCTGGAAGGCAGGGGCTGAATGTTTACCCCGGGCTGACTGTGGTTTATCCGTCTGTGACGATAAGCTTTTTCAGCATGCGCTTTAATGTGGCGGGTTTTACCGGCTTAGGTAAATAGCGCAAACCCGCTGCAGCCGCTTCGTCTCTCACACCGTCTTCCCGGTTTGCTGTATTGAGAATACCGGGTACATTTTTTTGCCAGAAGTCTTTTAACGCAACGGCCGATGTTGTGCCTTTTTCGCCGTAATCCAGGTGAAAATCAACCAGCATCACATCCGGCGCCTGAGGACAAACGGCTCTGGCCTGTTGCAATGACTGACTGCCGGTGACAGTCGCGCCCCAACCGGTGAGCAGGGTTTTCATCGCAGTCATGATCTGGTCATCGTTTTCCAGCACTAAAATGTGTTTTTCAGCCAGCCAGTTTGCCGTATTTGCCATGTTTGGATTGATATCTGCTGCAAGCATATTACTACTTTTCTGCAGTGCCCTTACGCCACGGGGTAACGTCACTGTAAATACCGTTCCTTTACCCACTTCCGATTCCAGCGCAACAGGATGACCGAGAAGCTGGCTGATCCGTTCAACGATGGTCAGCCCCAGACCCAGCCCCTGATTACCGGGTAAATGTTCCAGTTGATGAAATTCATTAAAAATAGCTTTTTGCTGACCCGCAGGGATCCCGGTTCCGGTGTCGTAAACCCTGATTTGAATCTGATTGTCTGACCGTCGCCGGACGCCAATCAGCACTTTGCCTTCCGGGGTGTACCGGATCGCGTTTGAAATCAGATTCTGGATAATACGCCGGAGCAGTTTTTTGTCTGAACGCACAACCAGCGCAGAGGGAATATAACGGAGTGACAGCGCTTTTTGTTCTGCAATAACCTTAAACTCATCCACCAACGGTGACAGCATGTCGTCGAGGGCAAATTCGGTGACTTGCGGGACTAATACTCCGGACTCAAGTTTGGTCATATCCAGCAAAGTAGAGAGCAATGATTCGGCACTGTTCAGTGATGTCACCAGTCCCTGTGACAGACTTGCCAGTCCGGTACCTTCGGTTTTCTGCGACAACATGCCGGCAAACAGAGTGGCAGCATTGAAAGGTTGCATCAGATCGTGACCTGCTGCTGCCAGAAAGCGGGTTTTACTTTCGCTGGCCCGGTCGGCTTCCTGCTTCGCCTGTTCAAGCTGAGCCGTACGTTGTGTTACGCGAACCTCAAGATCTTCTTTTGCTGACCGCAGTTCATCCTGAATGCGTATATAGGCCGTGATGTCGCTGTAGGTAGTTACGTAGCCGCCATGTGGCAACGGGCTGCCGTTAAGCTCTATTACCCGCCCGTCGGGTTGCTTGCGGATATACTGGTAACTGCTGCCGTTTTCCATGTAAGCAACACGTTTGCTTATTTCTGTTTCAACATCCGGAAGGTTGCCCAGCAGGCCGCGCTCAGCGTTGTACTGCAGTAAGGACTGGATCGGCATACCAGCCTTCAGGAATCCCGGTGGATAGCCAAACAACTCTGTATAGCGGTCGTTCCAGGCCAGCAGGGAAAGATCCTGATCCAGTACGCTTATCCCTTGCTGTATATTTTGTACCGAAGACTGCAATATGTCGTGATTAAACTGGAATGACTGGGAAGCTTCTTCTACCCATTCTACGATGTCACTGAGTTCGCCGCCGCGCTTTTGCGCAATGGCTGAAAGCAGAATACGGGCACCCGGTGTGCCCATCTGAGCAGCCAGTAATTTTTCTACCCGTGACAACAGGCCAGCACTGGCAAACCCTTCTGCATATGCAGAAGAATGGGACAACTGACTTTTAAGCGTGCGGTGCACCGATGGCTCCAGTACCCGGCCGGTAAGCAGGAACAGATCTCTTAATCTGATTGCCAGATCAGGATGACTGTCGCTGACGATATCGCCTGTATCCGGTGCCTGAACAGACCTGGCGCTGCCCTGACTAAAAAGCAGAGACAATCCTGCGAGGGTGACCAGGTTAATAAACAGGCTGATGATAAAACTCCGGCCCAGCTCCAGTTCAGTCGGCGGACTTTCAAAGTAATAGCTCGACAGAATAGAAGGGTAGAGCAGCCAGGCGCACCAGCAACAAAAGCCGGTGAAAATGGCAATAATGACGGCTGTCTTTGATGTCTTTTTCCAGTACAGACTTAACAACATTGCCGGCAGCAGTTGTCCGAGTAACGCGATAGCAATCACACCACTTTTCACCAGTGGTGCAGACTGACTGACGTTCACGTGATACCAGTACGCCACTGACAGCACAACCAGCACGGTTAAACGTCGTACTGTCAGCAGGGTCGACGGCGTCATGGTGTTATGTGGGTCGTCTTTGAGGCGGATTTTCAGCCATAAAGGCGTGATAAGGTTGTTGGAAATCATGATGCCGAGGGCAAGGGTTGCCACGATAATCATACTGGTGGTGGCTGACAGACCACCTATAAGCGCGGCCAGCGCCACACCGGCATTGCCGGCCTGTAATGGTAATGCCAGTACAAAGGCGTCTGTTTTTACCACTGAGGTGTCCAGTAACACGTGCCCGGCCAGTGCAACCGGCAGAATAAACGTCGTCATGCCAAGCAGGTAGAGAGGAAACAGCCAGCGTGCGGTGCGCATTTCTCCTTCACCGTTACACTCAACAAAATTCATATGAAATTGTCTGGGCAATACAAAGAGTGAGCAAACTCCCAGCAGGACGTGACTGGCATACACAAGCGGTGCGCTGTCTGCGTACAGCACTTCTCTGGCAACGGGGTGACTGGCAGCCTGAGCGATTAAGTCAAAAGGCCCGCTGAACAGGCCATAGCAGACAAAAATACCGACGATGGAAAGCCCCACCAGTTTCACCACCGATTCTACGGCAATGGTCAGCACCAGCCCGGGATGTTTATCGGTAAGGTTTAGTGTGCGTGTACCGAACAAAATGGCAAACAGAGCCATGAGTCCGGCGACATACAAGCCAACCGTGTTGGTTCCCTGTTCCGCATCATAAGCAATCAGGCGGATGCTGGCCGAAATGGCATCGAGTTGAAGTGCAATGTACGGGATAACGCCGGTAAAACACAATACGGTGACTGAGGCAGCCAGAAAATGTGAATGCCTGAAGCGCAGGGCGAAGAAGTCTGCCAGTGAGGTCACATTATTTTTCTGGCAATAACGGGAAATTTTTATCAGCACCGGAAAAAGAAAAGCCATACCGGCAATGATCCCGGCATACGTCGGTACCAGTGCCCAGCCAAATTGTGACGCCTGAGTGGTTGTGCCGAAAAATGCCCAGGAAGTGCAGTGAATGCCTAACCCTAAACTGTACAGCACCGGATGCTGCTGATTGTCGCGCAAACGCTTGTCTCCCCAGAAGGCAACAAGAAACAAAAACGTGAGATAAATCACGGTAATAACGCCGACAGTCCAGATACTAAACATGACCAGAAAGAGATGAAAACAATTAGTTAACAAACTCTACAGCAAACCCGTCGGCAAGCAAATCACAAAAAAATCGCGGTTTAGCCACAAATTTTTCATGGATACCCTTGAAGGGTGGGTAAGTAACCCCATTAATAGCCCCACTGAACGCATTCACGCAGCCTGTGGCACGGACTTTCCTGTGCAGGCTGCTAAGCAAAAATTCACCGCAGATGAGTATTGTTGGGAGGATAGCATGAGCAAAGATCGCGACGTGCAGGATCAAAAACAGCCTGAAGACGCAGAAGTGATTCAGGGTGAAGTAGTTAACGAAGACGCTGCAGAGGCGCAACCGGTTTCTGAGCACGAGCAAAAAGTTTACGAACTGGAAACGGCTTTATCTGACGCTCAGGCGCAGATTAAAGAACAACAGGACAGCGTATTACGTGCCCGTGCCGATATGGAAAATGCCCGCCGTCGTGCTGAAGCTGAAGTAGAAAAAGCCCGTAAATTCGCGTTAGAGCGGTTTGCCGGTGAACTGCTTCCGGTACTTGATAATCTGGAACGTGCTATCCAGGCCGGTGACGGTGAAAACGATGCGGTTAAGCCATTACTTGAAGGCGTGGATATGACGCTGAAATCATTCGTCAGCACAATTGAAAAATTCGGTTTAACACCTATTGATCCGCAGGGTGAAGGTTTTAACCCGGAACTGCATCAGGCGATGTCTATGCAGGAAAGTGCAGAGCATGCGCCGAACACCGTAATGGCCGTGATGCAGAAAGGGTATCAAATTAACGGTCGCCTGCTTCGTCCGGCCATGGTGATGGTGTCCCGTGCACCTGAAGGTGGCGTTGATACGCAGGCTTAACCGGGGCGGAAGCCAAAAGCGACAGATTTTTTCTGGCGACTATTGAAATGGTGCGGGAATAACCCCACTAATAATGCAGAAATTAAAGATTCTTATTTTGGAGACACGTAATGGGTAAAATCATTGGTATCGACTTAGGTACAACGAATTCATGTGTCGCAGTTCTAGACGGCGACAAACCTCGCGTAATTGAAAACGCCGAAGGCGATCGCACAACCCCCTCAATCATCGCTTACACAAACGATGGTGAGACGCTGGTAGGTCAGTCTGCGAAGCGTCAGGCAGTAACCAACCCGACTAATACTTTATTCGCTATCAAGCGTCTGATCGGTCGCCGCTTCGAAGATAAAGAAGTACAGCGCGATATTGACATCATGCCTTACAAAATTGTTAAAGCTGACAATGGTGATGCATGGGTTGAGACCAAAGGCGAAAAAATGGCGCCTCCTCAGATTTCAGCTGAAGTGCTGAAGAAAATGAAGAAGACGGCTGAAGACTTCTTGGGCGAAGAAGTAACCGGTGCTGTTATCACAGTGCCTGCATACTTCAACGACTCTCAGCGTCAGGCGACTAAAGACGCCGGCCGTATCGCTGGTCTGGAAGTAAAACGTATTATCAACGAGCCGACTGCTGCTGCCCTTGCTTACGGCATGGACAAGAAGAAAGGCGATAACGTCGTTGCGGTTTACGACTTAGGTGGTGGTACGTTCGATATCTCTATCATCGAAATCGATGAAGTTGACGGCGAGCACACCTTCGAAGTTCTGGCAACCAACGGTGATACTCACTTAGGTGGTGAAGACTTCGATAACCGCGTAATTACTTACCTGGTAGACGAATTCAAGAAAGATCAGGGCATTGACCTGCGTAAAGATCCGCTGGCCATGCAACGTCTGAAAGAAGCCGGTGAAAAAGCGAAAATTGAACTGTCTTCTTCACAGCAAACAGAAGTTAACCTGCCATACATCACTGCTGATGCGACAGGTCCTAAGCACTTAGCGATTAAACTGACCCGTGCGAAACTGGAATCTCTGGTTGAAGACATGGTGAAGGATTCACTGAAGCCGGTTAAACAGGCGCTGGAAGATGCTGATCTGTCTGTTTCTGACATTCAGGACATCATTCTGGTGGGTGGTCAGACGCGTATGCCTCTGGTTCAGAAGTACGTAACTGATTTCTTCGGTAAAGAGCCACGTAAAGACGTGAACCCTGACGAAGCAGTTGCTGTTGGTGCGGCAATCCAGGGCGGTGTATTGTCCGGTGACGTGAAAGACGTACTGCTGCTTGACGTAACGCCTCTGTCTCTGGGTATTGAAACCATGGGTGGCGTAATGACGTCACTGATTGAGAAGAACACTACGATTCCTACTAAGAAATCGCAAACCTTCTCAACGGCGGAAGATAACCAGTCTGCGGTAACAGTACACGTACTGCAAGGTGAGCGTAAGCAAGCTGCCGGTAACAAGTCGTTAGGTCAGTTCAACCTTGAAGGTATCCGTCCTGCGTCACGCGGCACTCCGCAAATCGAAGTAACTTTCGACCTCGATGCTGACGGTATTCTGCATGTGTCTGCGAAAGACAAAGATACTGGTAAAGAGCAGAAGATCACCATCAAAGCATCTTCTGGTCTGAGCGATGATGAAATCGAAAAAATGGTTGCTGATGCGGAAGCAAACAAAGAGTCTGATGCGAAGTTCGAAGAACTGATTCAGGCCCGTAACCAGGCTGACGGTATGATTCACGCTACCCGTAAGCAGCTTGATGAAGTTGGCGATGCATTAAGTGCCGACGACAAAGCACCAATTGAAGCCGCTATTTCAGCGCTGGAAACCGCCACTAAAGGCGAAGACAAAGCTGATATCGAAGCGAAAACGCAGGAGCTTATCCAGGCGTCTTCTAAACTGATGGAAGCAGCTCAGGCGCAAGCCGGTGCAGCGGGCGGTGCAGATGCCGGTGCTGAACAGCAATCTTCCGGTAAGAAAGCGGAAGACGACGTTGTTGACGCTGAATTCGAAGAAGTGAAAGACGACAAAAAATAAGCTGTAGTCAGTGTGTCTCCGGTACTTTGTGCCGGAGTGCTGTACAAGCCGGGCGCAGCAGGAAGTTCTTGTTGCGCCTTTGTCGTGTAAAGACCGGCTCAGTGCCGGATGATTTAAAAGTGTGTGGTTTAAGACAACTTGAACCGGGTGCTTGATGTAACGAGTAGGAAAAGTAAGCGATATGTCGAAACGTGACTACTACGAAGTGCTGGGTGTAGATAAAAGTGCTGGCGAACGCGATATTAAGAAAGCGTATAAAAAGCTGGCCATGAAATATCACCCCGATCGCACACAGGGCGATAAAGCACTGGAAGAAAAATTTAAGGAAATCCAGGAAGCCTATGAGGTTCTGACCGATTCGCAGAAACGCGCTGCGTATGATCAGTACGGTCATGCCGGTGTGGATCCGAATCGTGGTGGTGCAGGCTTCGGCGGTGGCGCAGACTTTGGTGACATCTTCGGTGATGTATTCGGTGATATCTTTGGTGGTGGCCGCGGTGGACGTCAGTCCCGTGCCCGTCAGGGAGCTGATTTACGTTACAACCTGGAGTTATCGCTGGAAGAAGCGGTACGAGGGAAGGATGTCGAAATTCGCGTACCTACACTGGTAGAGTGTGATGTTTGTCACGGCTCCGGTGCGAAAAAAGGCACTTCGCCAACTACGTGTCCAACCTGTCATGGTAATGGTCAGGTACAAATGCGTCAGGGTTTCTTTGCTGTTCAGCAAACCTGTCCAACGTGTTCCGGGCGGGGCAAAATTATTTCCGACCCTTGTAATGCCTGTCATGGTCATGGTCGCAAAGAAAAAACAAAAACCTTGTCGGTTAAAATTCCGGCGGGCGTTGATACCGGTGACCGCATCCGCTTAACCGGCGAAGGCGAAGCAGGAGAGAACGGTGCACCGGCAGGTGATCTGTATGTTCAGGTTCATGTGCGCGTGCATGATATCTTCCAGCGTGACGGCAATAACCTGTACTGCGAAGTACCACTGAGTTTCACAACCGCTGCCCTGGGCGGCGAGCTGCAAGTACCGACCCTTGACGGTAAAGTGAAGCTGAAAGTGAGCCCGGAAACCCAAACCGGCCGTATGTTCCGTCTGCGCGGAAAAGGCGTGAAGTCGGTAAGAAGCGGCGTAACCGGCGACCTGATGTGTAAGGTAGTGGTTGAGACCCCGGTTAACCTGTCTGCAAGACAAAAAGAATTGCTGCAGGAACTGGACGACTCCATGGGCGGCGATTCTGCGAAGCACCGACCGAAGGAAAAAGGTTTCTTTGACGGCGTGAAGAAATTCTTCGACGACCTGACTAACTAATCAAATCCAAAGCATTATAAAAGCCCTCGTATGAGGGCTTTTTTGTGCCTTTAAAACCTGGCTGGCACATTCACATTTCGTATCAGCTTTTGTCTGCTATAGTATTCTGATAAAAATTGATAAATAACAACAGCATTTGGCGGGAAAAACTATGCCTGATATAGAGTGGAACAAATCCTGGATTGGCAATTTAAAAGAGTTTTCACGGGGACAACTGTCAGGTGATAATTATGGTGATCAGTGGGGAAACCCCCATGAGAACAAGCTTCTTATTGAGCTTGTAGAAAAGCATATAGTACCTTTTTTAAATAGTGATACCTGTGTTCTCGAAATCGGCTGCGGTGGCGGCAGGTGGACCCAGTTTTTCCTGGATTGCAAAGAGGTCTACTGCGTAGATCTCAACCACGAAATGCTGGATTACACTAAGGAACGTTTTCCTGGTGCCAGTAATCTTAATTTTATTAAAACAAATGGTTCTGATATTGCGGGGGTGAGAAATGAGTCAGTCGATTTCTTATTTACCTTCGGAACCTTCGTTCATTTGGATTTCGCAATTATCCAATCCTATATGGAGAATATTAAGCCGTTAATGAAAGACGGTGGCTTTTTTTCTATCCAGTTTTCAAATAAAAGTAAGCCTATGGCAAAGACTAACCCTGATTTTTCAGAAAACAGCCCCGAAAAAATGAGCAAGTTACTTTCCGGACTCGGGTTTGTTCCCCAAAATATCGATGATGAGCTTTTGCCGCACTCCACCGTCATATCAGGGCAGTATCGTAAGTAAGGCGGTAGTTCAGGAATGAACAGCAAATATGAGGAATGACAGGACAAATTGCCTGTTCAGCTGCAATGTCTGAGGCTATTCCTCATCCGGTGCCTGAGCGCGGATTTCCTGGATCTGGTCAAAATGCTCCAGCATGACATGTGTGATGATAGGGTCGAATTGCTTACCGGCATTTTCAGTCAGGTAAGCTTTGACATCTTCTGCGCTCCAGGGCGGCTTGTAGCAGCGTTTTGATAACAGTGCATCGACAACATCAACTATAGCCATGATACGTCCTTCAATAGGAATATCGTCACCGGCCAGTCCTTCCGGATAGCCTTCACCATCCCAACGTTCATGGTGGGTTTTGGCAATGATAGCGCCCATTTTCGCGACAATTTTGTCGGAGCCAGCCAGTAATTCGTAGCCTTTCGCAGCGTGGGTTTTCATGATTTCCCATTCATCCGGAGTCAGTTTACCGGGCTTGTGCAGAATAGTTTCCGGAATACTGATTTTACCCACATCATGGAGGGCAGAAGCATAGCGGATGGTTTCAATAAACTCGTCACTCATGAACAGTTTTTCAGCCAAAAACTCTGACATCAGCATGACACGCTTAACATGGCCGCCGGTTTCTTTACTGCGCATTTCTATGGCGTCACTGAGCACCATAATCAGCTCTTTCTGGGTATGCTGAATATCTTCTTTGTGCATCAGGTTCTGGAAAATGACGGACACATTTGAGGCAAACATTTCCAGCGTTTTCAACTGAAACTTATTCAGCGGCTCGCTTAGTTCCACATACAGAATATTATGGCTGTCTTTGCCCGTGGGGTAGTAGCCGATGAACAGCTCTTCAGATTGGAAATGAGATTTCTTCTCCAGTACTTCTTTCACTTTCTCCGCAATTTCGTCCGGGATCTCTGCTGAAACGCCTTCTTTACTCAATCCCACCAGATCACCGCTGGCACCGAGTACGGTCATTTTAGTGTGGCCGTACAAGTCCGTGTGCTGGGCAGATAAATACAGTACAGAGTTATTCAGATTAAGCAGGGTCAGGGTTTGTTTTAACACTGCTGTGCCGAATTGCCCCAACGACTGGCTTTCCAGAATTGAAGATGAAGACTGTAACACGCCTTCGATGCCCCGTTTACCTTCCTCAATAGTCTGGATATCACGGTAGGAGCGGATAGCCGTGTACACACAGGATTTCAGTTTTGAAGAGGTCAGTTCGGTTTTCGACTTGTAATCGTTGATATCATAGCGGCTGATCACTTCTTCTTCCGGTGCCTGACCAGGCTGCCCGGTGCGTAAAACTAAACGTGTCGTACGGTTCTTAAGTGTATTGCGAATGGTGTCGATAAGGTTCAGACCAGCTTCATCTGTCTCCATGACCACGTCGACAAAAGCCAGCGCGATGTCTGGCGTATTTTTGAAGAGTTCAAGTCCTTCCTTAGCGCTGTATGCCGACAATAATTCGAGATTGCGGTTCTCAAAGGTAAATTTTTGCAGCGTGAGTTTCGTGACCTTATGCACATCACGTTCATCGTCAATAATGACTACTTTCCAGGGGGGGAGCTTAGATTTCTTGACTGCAATCTCTGACTTTTTAAATAACGGCATATACGACTAAAAAAGTTTGCGTTACTTAAACTTAATTCACAATCTGCGATACCGCAAATGTGAACAGGCAGATAATTTCAAATTATTAAAAAGCCAGCCTCAGCCTGAAGGTGGCTCATGGTGCCGGAGCGGTAATATTCATTCGAAATGGTCATCTATGACTCAAGTTCACCGGACACCGGGCGAATTTTCAGGCGGAATGTGGTGCCTTCGTCAGGTGCTGAGATGAGTTCAACTTCACCCTGAAGTTTTTGGATAACAAGGTTGTATAAAATGTTCAGACCAAGACCAGTGCCGCCCTGATCCCGCGCAGTGGTGTAGAAAGGCTCGAACACTTTTTTGTGCAGTGAGGCGGGAATGCCTTTGCCGTTGTCACTGACACTGATGATGACGCCGTCATCCACACCATAGCAGCCCACAGTGATGAGATTGCCCCCGTTATCTTTATAGCCGTGAAATCCGTGTCGTTGTGCGTTTGAAAGTAAATTAGTAAGTAGCTGGGCAATAATACCCGGACTGGTAATAATGGTAGTGTCAGGGTGAATATCCAGCTTAAGTTGGATGTTGTCTTTTTTAAGCATAGGCCGCAGGGGATTGCATACTCTGGGAATGTAATCATCGAGAGACAAACGTTCCACGTCCATGGATGTCTGGTCGGCAGAGGTACGTTTGAAGTCCTGTACGAGGTCGGCAGCCCGGAAGAGGCTGGATTCAGCCAGATTGAGTCCTTCGTTGCATATATCATTAAAATCTCTGAAGCCTTCTTCCGACAGTTCCTCGGATTCAAAATCCTTATAAATCCCGGCAAGTTCTTCCTTACAGTTACTGACAGAAGTAAGCGCAATGCCAAGTGGTGTATTAATTTCGTGCGCAATGCCGGCCACCAGATTCCCCAGTGCTGCCATTTTTTCTGACTGAACCAGTTTCTCCCGTGCTGATTCCAGAGATCGCAGAGTATCTTCAAGCTCTGCGGTACGATCCTTAACTTTTTGTTCCAGCGTCTGATTAGCTTCAATGAGCTTATTCTCATAATCAGCCCGCTCCTTGGCACTCACTGCCCGGCCGTATAAGTCGGCCAGTGCTGCAGCAAACACGATTTCATCGGGATCCCACTGTCCCGGGTTTCCGCGATGTTCGCAGCATATTATTCCAATCATACTGCCACGATGACGTATAGGTACATCGAGCATGGCGTTAATATTCAAGGGAGTCAGGTAGCATTCAGCAAATTCGAAGGTTGCAGGGTCTGTCATTGCATTATCAGCGGCAATGGTCCGCTCTGAATCCAGTGCAGCAAAATAGTGAGGGAAGTCCGTTCTGCTTAATACAATCGCTTCCTGATCGAGTGTTTCTCCCCTGTCTATGAGCAATGCACATTCAATATGTGATTGAGTTGTGTCGTAAAGCCAGATCCCCGCACGTTCGATATTCAGGCCCTTACAAACAGAGTGAATAATAAGTTGGGAAGCGACGGCGAGTTCACCCTTATCGATGTCTTCACTTTGGCTGACTGTAAGAAGAATTGACTCAAGCGCTTCTTTCATTTTGATATACCGGCGTTAATTCAAAGGAGCTTTAGTTGATGGCATATCCGTATGAGAAGCCGGCTTCATAAACAGAAAACCGGGATCCTGAACTTCAGCATAGTTAAACCTTAACAATTTTAAAGGTGCTTCACACCGGCGTATTCAGCAAACCGTGCATGTCGGTTCTAGCCTAAAGTTCAATCGAGGCATCACATCCGGTCTTCTATCCGAATGAATGTAAATAGCACTAGTTATTAGTCAATACGGCCACTTGAGCTGGCTAAAACAATCACTCATTTTGCTTTCATCAGAGTATTGAAAATTAAGTTATTGATTTTAAATAGATAAAAAAGTTGGCACTTCCATTGCGATAGTAAGAGCAAGCATAACGCTTAAATCTCTTAATAATTGAAAAGGAAATAATTATGAAAGCATTTACGAAAACTCTGGCTGTTGTTGGTTTGTCTTTTGGTGCAATGGGTATGGCAAACGCAAGTCCTGAACTGACGCCTGCAGATACAGCAGTGACGTCAAAAATTTGTGTCACCGCAGCAACCGGTAGCAAACTGAAGCTTCGAAATGCGCTGGAAGATGCTGGTCTGACTAAGCACTATGTTGAAAATAATGTTACCTGTAATGGCCTGCCTATTGTTGAATTTGTTGCACAATACAGCGACAACCCTGACAGCATTAACGCCTTTATCACCAGTGGTAAATATGTGGCTGACAACTACATCGCGAGTGTAAAACCCCGTCATTAATCCGGTTTTGCGTTATGTTTACTTACCCCGCAGGGATGTCGGCGTTGCCGGAGCGGGGTGAGGTAAACATCTGGACTTCCTTCCCTATATTCTGTTTACTCTCCCTATCATTCTTTTTATTCCGTCACTTTTATGGAACCCCGTCAGACCGGTGAAAAGTACGACCGTATCGCTCGCTGGTGGCATGAACGTCATCAACATTCTCAATATGGTGTAGCTGCTGTAACCCGTGCACTGGATTACCTTGGTGAGGGAGCCATTGCACTGGATGCAGGTTGCGGTGCAGGCGGCAGAATGGTGAGGTTGATGGAAGACCGGGGGCTTGCTGTAACCGGTGTGGATGTGTCTGCTGAAATGATAGCGCTGGCGAAAGCGCATCACCCTGAGCATACGTTTATTCATCAGGATATCTGCAGCTTTAAGCCTGAGGTGCAATATGATTTTATTCTTGCCTGGGACAGCCTTTTCCATCTTCCTCTTAGTGCGCAGGAGCAGATCATTGCTAAGCTGAGCAAACATGTCGCTGAAGGCGGGATCTTGCTGCTGACTTGCGGCAATGATTTCGGTGAACACACCGACAGCTGGATGGACGATACATTCTATTACAGTTCAATTGGGATTAACCGGAATCTTCAACTCATGATGTCAGCCGGACTGACCATCGTGCACACTGAACTTGATCAGTATCCGCAAAAACACGTGCTGATTGTTGCCAGAAGGCAATAATAGAAACAGTTCCGATGACAGCGAATTTTCGCATTTGAACCAAACTGACAGAAGTTGACAGGTTTGGCTTGAGTCCTTGCGTGTAATTTTCTAGTTTACGAAAAATTAACATTTGTGTTGATATTTCGGACAAGGAAAATACATGATATTCCAGACTAAGCATCGCGCACTAAAATCCGGCCGCCTTATCACCGGCGCCTTAATCTCTCCCGTCCTTATGCTCAGTGCCGCATGCGCTGATGCCAGCGACAGACACAGACAAAATCAAAGTGATCCCGCTACCGGTATCATCATGGAATCCCTCGACCGGGGACTGGTTGTCATTCCCGCTGAGCAGGGCAATGTGGTGAGCTGGCGGTTGCTGGGCACCGATCCGCTCGATATTTCCTTTGATATTTACAGGAACGGCCACAAGCTGAACGGTAAAAAGCTATCCGGTGCGACGTTCTTCACCGACCCGCAGGGAGACAAAGATGATGTGTATGAAATAAAAGCGACCGGCCTGAACAACAAAAATAAACGCAAAAAAGATCGCAGTGCTGCCATGGCCACAGCCTGGCAGGATGTGATGCTGCAGATCCCGCTGAATAAGCCTGCGGACGGCTGGGTAAACGGACAATCCTTCACGTATTCGGCCAATGACGGCTCGGTGGCGGATTTAACGGGTGATGGCCGGTACGAAGTCATTGTTAAATGGTATCCGTCAAATGCCAAAGACAATTCACAGGCCGGTCATACCGGAAACACGTATCTGGATGCTTACACGCTGGAAGGACAGCAACTTTGGCGTATCGACCTTGGCAGGAATATTCGCTCCGGTGCCCATTATACTCAGTTTATTGCCTATGATTTCGATCAGGATGGGCGGGCAGAAGTCGCCATGAAAACGGCGGATGGCACTGTGGACGGAGAGGGGACGGTAATGGGTGATGCCAATGCTGATTACCGTAACAGTCAGGGGTACGTGCTGGAAGGGCCTGAATTTCTGACCATGTTCGATGGTTTGTCTGGAAAGGCACTGGATATCATTGATTATGTCCCTGAGCGGGGTAGTGTAAGCAGTTGGGGGGATGGTTACGGAAACCGGGTGGATCGCTTTCTCGCCGGCGTGGGCTACTTTGACGGCTCCACACCCACCGCTTTTTTCGCCAGAGGGTATTACACCAGAGCAGTTGTCAGTGCCTTTGACTGGGTTGACTGTCAGTTTGTCAGCCGCTGGGTATATGACAGTAATAACGGCGGTGCAGATGCCGGTGGATATGGTCAGGGAGCCCACAGCATTTCTGTGGGAGATGTTGACGGCGATGGCAAAGACGAGATCGTGTACGGCGCCGCCACCATCGATGACGATGGCCATTTGCTGTACAGCACGGATTTAGGTCACGGTGATGCTTTGCATATGTCGGATATCGATCCTGAACGTCCCGGTCTTGAAATTCATATGGTGCATGAGTCACCGTCTGCTTATACCAAAGACGGCACAGAGTATGGCGTTGAATTACATGATGCCGCCACCGGTGAAATCTTATGGCACCGCCCGGGCAACGGCACGGATGTGGGACGTGGCGTAAGTGCCGATATTGACCCTGCATATGCTGGTAATGAGAACTGGGCAACACGGGGCGGACTCGTCGCTGCCAACGGAACGGTTATTTCGGATACCCGGCCGTCTCAGGTAAATTTTTTATCCTGGTGGGATGGTGATTTGAATCGCGAGTTACTGGATGGCAACCGGATCTATAAGTGGCATCCGGCTACGGAAACATCTGAAGTCGTACTCGATGGAAGCGAATGGGGAGCCGTGTCGAATAACGGCACGAAAGCAACGCCGGTTCTGTCGGCAGATATATTGGGTGACTGGCGGGAAGAAGTCATCTGGGCCAACAGTGACAGCAGTGCTTTACTTCTCTTTTCTACCACTGAAGACACGGAATACCGTATTCCGGCATTGATGCACAATCCGCAATACCGTACAGCTATTGCGTGGCAAAACGTGGGTTATAACCAGCCGCCTCATCCTTCCTTTTACCTGGGAAGTGATATGAAAGCTATGCCGGTGTATGACATTCAGACTCTAAAAAGTCAGTTGTGGCTGAAGCCTGTTGCCCGCGGAAATGCAGAGTCGGTTGAAATCAGCGTTCATTCAAACGGCTATCCTTACAAGGAAATGACATTGTATAAGAGTTTATCTGACGACCCTGAAACCCGTGAACTGCTCACTACACTGGGCAGCGGTGAAAGCCGCTTTGTGGACACTGACGTCGAACCGGACACCCGGTATTACTACTGGGGCAGTGTAAAAAGTAAGCATGGTGAGCCTGAGTTATTGCCTGTGACAACTGCAACATTAACCTCAAGCGACATACCGGACATCCGCACTTTTCATCAAAGTTCTGCCAGCCCGGTAACCCTGAGCTGGTTCACTGCGAATATTGAAGTGAGTAGTATATTTGTGTTCCGTGCAGAGCGTGTAGAAGGTGAAGCTGATCCCGTTTTTGAACAGGCATCAGGAGTCGCTTCACTTGCAGCGGATTCAACACAGTGGACAGATGAATCATCAGTGCCCGGTACGGCGTACATTTACTGGCTGGTGTTTGATACTGCGTCAAAAGGCCAGATAACCAGTGATCCGGTGAATGCTGAACGTCTGCTGGAGCCCAAAACACATTTATCTGCAGTGCAAAACGGTGACGGTATTGTGGTCAGCTGGCAACTGGAAGATTTCCCGCAAGCTATTCGTGGTGTACAACTTTACCGGAACACCAAAGCAGAACTGAGCGGGCGCACGCGTATCAGTCCGTCAGCGCCGGTCAGCGGCAGCCTGACCGACACCCTGTCACTGGTAAATGGTACAACCTACTGGTATATGTTCAAACTGACCATGGAAGACGGTACAACCTACAACACCGAACCGGAAGCTGCGGTTACTTTTGTGCAGTAGCTGCCGGGCGGGCACGGTTAAATAACTTTAACCGTGCCTTGCATACCGGCAAAGTGTCCCGGGACAGCGCAGAAAAACACATAAGATTTGTCTTTTTCAAACTGAAGCGGGTTGATTGAAATAGTTACACTTTCCCCGCCACCTGCAACCGCAGAAGCGGCAATGATGCTTGCATTGTCACTATCGATATAATTATTGTTAAGACCCATTTTTGCACTTTGGGAAACCACACTTTGCATCGCTGATTGTTCCGTGATGACAATATTGTGACCCATGATTGTTTTCGGTAATGCGCCGGTATGATTAAGCGTTATGGTCACCTTGTCACATTTCCGTGAAATCTGTATTTGATCAGTGGAATATTGCATCCTGTCATTAGCATCCAGAGATACCGAACAGTTATCTTCTGCAAAAGCAGGCAATGTGAACGAAAATAAAACGAATAAAAGGGAGGTGAAAGTTTTCATAGTTGTGTCGTAAAGTTTTAACAGAACCACACTTCAACACATTGACCAGGGCAACGCTAAACGGTAATTAAAATCAGCACGATTGGTTTTTATAATTTTTCATTTTATCTCAACCGGTAGCAGCGCTCGGGGCGGCCCACGTTGCCGTAGACCTGCTCAGCAATGAGCTCTTCGGTTTCCAGTAAGTATTCGAGATAGCGACGGGCGGTGGAGCGGCTTACGCCGACAGTATCGCCAACCTGCTGTGCACTCAGGCTGTCTTTGGGCGCTGCAGTAAAGACCTGCTGTATTTTTTGAAGTGTTAAGCCATCTACGCCTTTGGGTAAGCGCTGCGCCTTTCCGTCGCTCTGCCGGCTGAAGAATTGATCCACGACAGTTTGCGTGAGCTCTGAAGCACCGGATAACTGCTTGTGGCGGTTCTCAAAGTTCTGCAGGGCCTGTTCCAGACGACTTTGCAGAATCGGTTTTACCAGAAAGTCAGACACGCCTAATTTCATTGCCTGTTCCAGTACCTGTACTTCTTTCGCTGCCGTTAGCAGAAATACCTCTGTCTTCTGCAATTTATCGTGATGGCTTTTCATCAGTTCAAGGCCATTGCCGTCGGGCAGATAAACATCAAGCAGAAGTAAGTCAGGTTGCATGGCGCTGAGCAAAGCTTCGGCTGCCGCCACGTTATTTGCCATGCCCATCACCATGTAGCGACCGGTTTGAATGAGGTACTGCGCCAGATACTGGGCTACATGGGGCTGATCTTCAACAATAATACAAGAGTAGGGCATAACTATTTTGACACTTCTGTTCTCGGAATATACACAGAGAAGCGGGCTCCGCCTGATTCCGACTCGCCAATCTCGATACTGCCGTTGCAGCCTTCAAGATGCGTTTTCACTAAATACATGCCCACTCCGTGACGGGCATCAGATTTTGAGCTGAACGACGGTGCGAAAATACGTTCATATTCAGCAGCGGGAATACCGTCACCACTGTCTTCAACATCGAAAACGATATTATTGCCCATTTCTTCCAGGCTCACACTGACTTTTGCCGGCCGGTGACTGCTCGCACGCTGGGACGCTTCGATGGCATTATCGATCAGGTTACCGAAGATAGAAACCAGACATTCGAGTAAGTGTTTATCGTTAATCACAGAAAGCTGCGTATCCGGACTGATGTCCAGCGCCACATTGCCTTCCTGTGCTTTGTGATATTTGCCGAACAACAGTGCGGCGAGCACCGGCGTTTGTACCCGGCCGACCAGACTGTGTACCTGAGTCTGCACTTCCTGACTTTCATTACTGATCAGTTCAAGGGCTTTTTCCACATTCCCCATCTGCAACAAAGCAGCCAGGGTATTCAGTTTGTTCGAGTAATCATGAGTCTGAACCCGCAGCAGCTCCGCAAACGCTTCTACCCGTGCAAGTTGTTGTGACAAATGTTCCACTTCATCAGCAGGACGCATCGTCAGCATCAGGCCTGCCATCTGACCCTGAACCTGCAGAGGTACGCGGGATAACACCAGCCATTGCTGATTGGCAAACAGTTCGAAACCACGGATGTGTTTATCGGTGTTTTTCAGCAGAAATTCTGCATGCTGGGGCAGGATGTTGTTTATCGTCCCGCCGTGTTCGTTCTCAGCGAATAACAATACTCTGGCACGCTGGTTCATGCGCTGTATTTTACCGTCCAGTGTCATGGCAATGATACCGGTCCGCACGGTGTTAAAGATAGCTTCCTGCTCGGCATACAAGCGGCCAATTTCATCCGGTTGCAGACCAAATAAACGACTACGCACACGGTTACCAATCCAGCGCGCGGCAATCACAGCCAACGCCAGAATCACAAAAATAACGCCCAGGATCAGCCAGGTTTGTTCCTCAATGGCGAGGCTTACTGATTTTTCCAAAAATCCCACAGACACCAATCCGATGACATCGCCACTGGCATTGATAACCGGCGCTTTACCACGGATTGACGGACCCATAGAACCTGTTGAAGAGGAGATGTAATAGTTGCCTTCCAGCGCAGCCTGGCTGTCGCCCCCTTGCATAGGCTGGCCGACACGATCTGTTACCGGGTGAAATAAACGGATTTTACTTTCGTTACCAATGACTACATAACTGGCACCGTAACCGTGTTGCAGCAGGGCGAGTTCCCGCTGAAGCGGTTCAGGAACGGATTCCGCTTCTACAGCATGAATAATATCGGGACGACTGGCGAGGGAACGGGCAATGGCAAGGGCCTGTTGCCCGGTTTTTTCTTCAATGACAGAAGCCAGCAGGTGCTGACTGGCAAAGCCTAATACAGCAAGCTGTAGCAGGCTCATAACAACGATGGCGGCAACTAACCAGGATTCCAGTTTGTTACGAATGAAATAACGTCTTGTTGCCACCAGTTATTTTGCCCCTTTTTAGTCCGGCGTTGCCGTTGTATTTGCCCGGCGGTTTTTGACAAAACCTAACAGCGGTACCAGTAAAACAACAATTGCCACGATCAGAATCGACAGGGTAAGCGGCCGCTCCCAGATGAAACTGAATGAACCGTCTGAAATCAGCATGGCACGACGGAAGTTACGCTCAATCATGTCGCCCAGAATAAAGCCCAGTAACAGCGGGGCCATAGGGAATTGTAATATGCGCAGGACAACCGCCACGAAGGCAAACCCGATCATCATGAATAAATCGAATGTGTTAAAGGATACCAGATACACACCAATTAAACTGAAGAACAGGATAAAAATGGTCAGCAGTGATTTGGGCAATACCAGCACTTTAGCCAGATACGGGATCAATGGCAGGTTCAGAATGAGCAGTACCACGTTACCAAAATACATGGACACAATAACAGACCAGAATACGTCAGGATTTTCCTGCATAAGAAGTGGTCCGGGTTGCAAGCCGTAAGCAATCAGTGCACCCAGCATAATTGCCGTCGTACCTGATCCCGGGATCCCCAGCGTTAACAAAGGGACAAATGAACCTGTACACGCTGCGTTGTTCGCTGCCTCAGGAGCAGCAAGACCACGCTTGGCACCCTGGCCAAACTCTTTCTTGAAACGGGCGGGGGCCAGGTTTCTTTCTGCGGCATAGGCCATAAAGCTGGCGATGGTTGCGCCGGCACCGGGCAAAACACCAATCAAAAAGCCAAGGATGGATGAACGGCCTACTGATGGCGCGATTTCTTTTACTTCGTCTTTGCTCAGCTTAAAGCTGCCCAATTGATTACCACCCATGCTGGTGTCTTTAGCACTGTCTGGTTTGATCACATTCATCAGTGCTTCAGACAAGGCAAAAGTGGCCATAGCAATCAGCAGAAAGCTCAACCCGTCCAGCAAATCGGGCTGGCCGAAAGTAAAGCGCTCAGTACCGGATGACGGGTCGATACCAATGGTGGACAGGGCAAGACCAAATACGGTCATCATCATGGCTTTTAAAAATTCGCCGTTGCTGGAGAACGCTGCAATAGCGGTTAAACCTACCAGCATTAACATCACGTAGTCGCCGGAATGGAAACTCAGCGAGACTTCTGCCAGCGTAGGAGCTGCTACCATCAGCATTACTGCGCCAATGGTACCGCCGGTGAACGAGGCCCAGGCCGCGATGGCCAGTGCTTTACCGGCCTGTCCCTTCATTGCCAGCGGATAACCGTCGAAGGATGAGGCGACGGTGCCGGCAATGCCCGGAGCGTTAATCAAAATGGAGCTGGTTGAGCCACCAAAGATGGCACCGTAATAAACCCCGGCCATCAGGATCATGCCTGAACTCGGGCCGATACTGTATGTGATCGGGATCATTAATGCGATGGCAGTAATGGGCCCTAAGCCCGGGAGCATACCGATAAAGGTACCGACCAGACAGCCAATCACAACATACATCAAATTGTGCCATTGGAATGCGGCATCCAGGCCTATCATCATTGCATCAAACATGGGTTAACTCCAAAGGCTGCCGGGGGCCAGGTAAATATCAAGAAGTTGGGTCATGAGGAGCCAGAAAAACACCACCATAGGGACTGAGGCGAACAGCACTATGCGGGCGCGTCTTTCTCCCATAACCCAAAAGCCGGAAATCAGAAAAATAAGTGTTGCCACAATGAACCCTAACGGATCGAGCAGCGCGCTGTAGATCACCATCAGCAGCACAACAATCGCGGTCTGACGAACCGTATGCTTAGTGATCCCCAGCGGCTTTTGTTCGCCCTGTGGTTCCTTGCTTTTAATAACATGGCTGAGGATAGCTAAAAAACTGAACAGGGCGCCTGCCATGGCGTAAAGTTTTGGCATAGTGGATGAATCCACCACTTCATATTGTTCAAACGGTAGCAGAGGGATTTGCCAGGCATAAATACCGTAGAACGTGAAAAAAACGAGAAACAGGGCAGGGCCGGTTAACTGACGTGTCATGGTTGTTGCTCCTGTTGAATAAAGCCAAGTTGAATCATCAGGGTTTTAATTTGTGCTTCCTGTGCTGCCAGGTCCGCGGCAAAGTCGTCCGTAGTGCGGAACAAATCCATCCAACCGTTTCTATCGCGAACTGCCGCCCACTCAGGGGTTTTCAGCAGCGCGGCGTATTTATCGATGTATTCCTGTACTTTTTCATCAGATGTATCAGGCGCCGCAAACAGTCCACGCCAGTTTACGAACGTGGCGTCGTAACCCAGCGATTTTAAGGTGGGAATATCCGGATATGCGGGCACGGTTTCAGGGGCTGTGATGGCTAAAATGCGTGCCTGGCCACCTTCTGCAATTTCCAGTGCTTCGCTTAATCCGGTAGAAAGCATTTGTACTTCACCTGAGAGCAGTCCGGCTTTTGCCTGACCGCCTGCGTCGTAAGGGATGTAGCGGATGCGGGCACCGTCAAGGCCGGCTGCATTGACTGCCAGTGAAGCCACCAGATGATCCATACTGCCCCGTGCAGAACCGCCTGCGATGGTCAGTTCACGGACGTTTTTGGACAGGATTGCAATGGCTTCATCCCAACTTTTGATGGGCGAGTCTTCTCTCACCACAAAGGCGCCGTAGTCGGCAATTATGCTGGCAACGGGCTTCACGTCACGGTAGCTGAAGGGTACCTGACCGGTTAACGCACGGATTACAATAGGCGTAGAGTTAACCATTAACATATCGCCGTGTTTGTTACCCGATTCAATCAGATAAGCGATAGCGCGACCACCACCACCACCGGACATATTCTGAAACGAGGCATTATCTGAAATACCTGACTTCATCAACGCTTCCCCGATACCACGACCGGTAGTGTCCCAGCCGCCGCCGGGACCGCCCGGGATCAGAAAGTGATCCTTGGCGAAGGCACTGGCACTCACCAGCCACAATATTGCAGCACTAATCAAAACAGAACGCATGAATCCCTCCGTTAAAAGTCGTAATGGAAACGCATGGTGATGGCGTTGCCGCTGGTTTCATCACCCACAAGCGCTTCTGTGCCGGGGCCTGACACTTTGCTGTGCACGCCGTTCAGCATAATTTTTGTATTTTCATCGATGTAGTAAGACACACCCGCCGTGAAGGATTTGGTCCGGGTGCCCTGAAATTCGCTGGTGGCATCCATAGACGAAACGCGGGCGGCTATTTCCCACGCGTCTTCAACGCCTTTAGGCTGATTGAAACGTGCGCTGCCTTTGGAATATGACTTACTCTCGCCGGTTAGCATGTAGCTGGTCTGAAAGTAATAGCCGTCGTAGTTTTCATCGTCGAGCAGGGATGCAGGGTCGCTGGTGGCGATATTACGACGGGCTACTTCACCCTGAACCAGTAAGCTGTTGTACTGGTAGGCGGCTTCAATACCGAACTGACTCAGGTGGTCAAGGGGCACGGTGTCGCCGCCTGCGGCATAATTTACCAGTCTCACGTTCGGCTCTCTGACTTCCGCACGGGCAAAAGAAGCTGACAACTGGCTGTTATCCATTTTGCGGTACGAGCCCCATGAGCCCAGGTGGATCAGATTGTTTTCTTTAAATTCGTGCGCCCAGGTGAGGCGTCCTGTGGTTGCCAGTGAAATGGCAGAGTCATCATCGGTACCTTCTGCGCCGAATGCATCGTTTTTATGTACGCCCACAGCGTAACGTAAACCTGTTGACGGGAAGTATTGATACGCAGCCACACCCCAACGGAAATAGGGCGACATAGTATTTGCCATGCTGGCACGCTCGATTAATGCCATGTGCTTAGAGCTGGTAAGAGCGTCCAGAGTAATGTCTTCACGGATTTTACCGAACTTAATCGTCGGGCCGTTTTCAAAACCGGTATATTCAAAACGAAGTAATAAAATTTCGATGGTTTCTTCGGCGAATTCCAGAATCATCTTGTATTCCAGATCGCTGCGTTCGCCTTCTGCCGACAACCGCGCACGGCGGGGAAAAATAGTAGAACCTGTGTTGCCTTCGTTGTCTGCATTGTAGGCGCCGTCAAAGATGTTAGCGTCTATCTGAAGTCGCCCGCCTAACGTCACCCATTTATCGTCACTGGCGTCTTTCGCTTCCATTGATGCGAGCTGTTGCTCTAACTGAGAAAGCCTGTTTTCAAGAGACTGATTACCGGCTGATTCTGTTTGTGCCGAAGCCTGATAAGTGGCTGCCAGACACAGCAAACCGATTGTTGTTTTATGCATCACAAAGTACCTCAATGTTTCGTGACGCAAGAATATTGTTAGTCCTTTGTTAAGGCTATGTAATGGATGTTTTTGTGCTTGAAAATATAACTGTCTGTTTAGTTTGTTTTGTCCATGAACAGAATGAACAAAATAGATCAGGTTACAGGAATAAAAGAAGCTTTACCGGTAACAATTACTGTCTGACGATGTTAAGTTAATGTTATTGTTGCATAAACTTTAACGGTGCCTGTCACCGGTTTCTATGATGAGGACCAGGATGTTATTCACTTTATTTTCCCGCCAGCGCTTTCGCGGGTGTTTCTCTGTACTGTTTTTAACTATTTCGTCGCTATCCTGCGGGTATGCTGCCGGCCATGACACGCCTGAGGTGACTCTCGCCTCCGGTACAGTAACCGGACAGCATGCAGACGGAATAAACTTTTACCGCGGTATGCCTTATGCCAAAGCGCCGGTGGGTAACTTGCGCTGGCAGCCGCCTCAGGCACCGGATGCCATTGCATCGTCCTATGCAGCAAATTCGTTTTTTCCTCCCTGTCCGCAGCGGGGTAAAGACAATGGCAGCGAAGACTGTCTGGGAATTAATGTATTCTCCCCGTCAGCGGATGACGGCCAGACTGCCCGGCCAGTGTTAGTGTGGATCCATGGCGGCGGGTATGTAGGCGGTTCAGGAGATTTAGATCCCAAAATCGTTTCACTCTGGGTAAGTCAGGGACTCGTACTGGTATCGTTTAACTACCGGCTTGGTGCACTGGGTATTTTTGCACATCCGGCTTTATCTCAACCTGATGGTGTCAACTATAGCGTCATGGATATGGTCGCTGCGCTGTCCTGGGTTCGGGACAATATCGCTGAATTCGGTGGCGATCCCGCCAGGGTGACGATTGCCGGCGGCTCTGCAGGTGGCATGGCTGTGCAGATGCTAATGGTAACACCCAAAGCTGAAGGTTTGTTCTCCGGCGCGATTTCTCAAAGTGGCTACGGCACCTGGCCGTTGCCACGCACTTCAGGTGCACCGGCCCTTCAGGGCACCCCGGATGCAGTAACCCTGTCCTCTGCCATTGCACAGCGGGCAACGGAAACAGACAAAGTCAGCAGAGAGCAACTTTATCAGACCAGTCCGGAAGCATTCGTCAATGCGATAAACGGCTTTCATCTGCCGGTTGCTGACGGTATCACGTTGCCCGACGAACCGGCGCGATTGTTTGCTCAGGGGAAACAGCACGCCGTACCTTATATTAGCGGCGGAAACAGTTACGACGGCAATGTTTATCCCTATGCCGGTGTGTCACCCCAGCGCTTGCTCACCTTAACGGCATCTGCTGCTGACAGTGTGCAAAAGGCGTATGGACTGGGCGAGCAGGCGCTGACGGCCTTACCTTTTCAACATTTGTTCGGTGATTTGCGTTATGTTCTGGCCGGTATGGTGACAACCGGCGCAATGCAAACCGTTCAGCAACCGGGTTACCGTTACTTTTACAACGTTGCGGATGAGAGTACGCCGGGGGCAGGGCATGCCTCAGAAACCTTTGCTCTTTTTAAACCTGCCGGGGATGATGCTGTTAAAGCGATGCAGGCATACTGGCGGAATTTCATAAGAACCGGCAACCCGAACGGGGAAGGCTTACCTGAGTGGCAGCCAGTGGATAAGCAGGACAAGAACTGGATGGTTTTTGATAAGACTGCCCATACTGAAAAAGAGGTCAGAGCCGGAAAGCTTGGCATACTGCGACAGGTTTATCAGACGCGGGTGAATCCTTAACCCCGTTTGTTATTATCAATAACAAGGCATATCTGCCGTAAAACGAAAAAAGGCCCGGACTGACCGGGCCTTATCATTTCAATTGTTCAGCGAAAATATCACTGCTTGCAGGTATCGTTACCTTGTCCCGCCGTCCACTTCATACCGTTCTTTAATAACTTAATGTTGTATTCAGCGTTGTAAACTTCTTTGCGGTGACCGATAGCGCTGTACATCGCCCGGCCTTCGCCGATGCAATGCGTCCAGACCAGCGGATGATCTTCACCCATTTCCAGTTCTTTCCCCGGCACATACGTGGTTTCATCTATGGCCATTACGATGTCGTAGCCTTTAGAAGACACGCTGTCTGAGAACGAATACCACTCATCATTTAATTCCCAGCGGTCAGGGATCCCTTCTGCTACACCGGTGCCGTGACGGGTAACATCCAGCGATGCATCCTGGAACCAGTTGTCATCGCCGGGATGGCCGATAAACTGTGCACCAATCAGCACATCACGATACCAGTCCCAGAAATACACGGAGTCGCCGGCTGATGCATGTATGCCCAGGAAGCCACCACCGTTATTCATGTAGTCTTCAAACGCTTTACGCTGAGAGAGGGTGAGGGTGTCACCGCTGACATTATTCCAGATCACCACATCAAATTCAGACAGGTTTTCCGGTGTAAATGCACTTCCTTTGGCGCTGACAGAAACACCATAGCCCATTTCTTTTGCCAGCTTGCTCAGGTTTTCTGTGGCAGCAGTTACTGATTCGCCGTGGTCATAGCCATTGATTTTCTGATAGATCAGCACCTGAACAGGTTCTTCTCCCAACTCGAATTCCACCGGTTCTGAATCGAACCTTGCACAACGTGCAATCTTATCTTCACGGGTGACCGGCAGTGCTGCCAGTTCTTTACGCATAGCCGCAGCGTTTGCATCGTCTTCAACACCCACACGGGCCAGTAACTGGTCCAGTGTGATCAATGTACTGAAAGAAGGCATAGATTCACTTAAGATCCACGCCGGAATTTTAGCCAGTACGCCGGGGTAGTGTTTTTCAACAATGGCTCTGGCTTTCGGACGCATTACTACATCGTAAGCAGGCATAGAGCTGGAAAAAGGCACATCCCGTAAGGAACAGTCGGTTAATGCCTCTGCGGCAGACGCGTTGCCCGTCGCTACCAGACTGCCCATTGCCATGCTGCCGGCAATAATGGCTTTAAGCATATTTTTCTTCATCATCAGGAGTCTCCTTACACCGGCCAAACGGTCATCCAGGCTTTGTCCCCTTTCTTATAAGGGATATCTTTGTAGTCGCCCGGTATGTCTACGTGACGGAGCACCTGAGTGCCGCCTGTTTTCGACGTAAAGAAACCAAAGATCATCAGCTGCTTGTAGAGGGTAAAGTAATGGGGCAGGCCATCTTCTTTTCCATCCCAGGGCGAGTCTTCACCGCGGTTAAACGCCAGCGCCTCACTGTCCAGCTTTGAAGCCAGTGCGGTTTTCTGTTTCTGGCTTAAGCCAATGAAAGGCTTACCATATTCTTCCTGACTGCGTGCATCCACATCTTTAAATCCGGCTTCCATCAAAGCCTGCTGTTCCGGTGTGTAGCATTCGCGGATCATGCCGATAAAGAACGCCGGCAAACCTGCATCTTTCGCTCCCGGCGTATCGGTTCTCGGTAATACTGTTTCGCACAGTTCTGTAATCAGCGCGACGGTGTTATCGTCCAGTCCTGAGTCTTTTACAGAGGTCAGGGCCGGTTGCTCCTGCCAGACGGCCATGGCCGGAGAACAGATAAAGCTTGTGCCGGTGGCGGTTGCGATAAGTTTTAGTAAATCACGACGATCCATTACAGATTACCCCGCTTGAGTTCTTCTACTGCAAAATCTGCGGCACGGGCTGTCAGTGCCATGTAAGTAAGTGAAGGATTAACACACGAAGACGATGTCATACAGGCTCCGTCGGTAACAAATACGTTAGGCGCATCCCACACCTGGTTGTGCTTGTTAAGCACGGAAGTCTTAGGATCCCGGCCCATGCGGGCAGTGCCCATTTCATGAATACCTTTACCCATGTGGTAAGTGGTTTCCCAGGCGGTGGCATTTTTAAGACCGATGCTGTCAAACATTTCTACAATGTCTTCTTTCATGGCTTTACGCATTTTCAGTTCGTTGTCACGGATTTTGGCATCCATTTCCAGCACCGGCAGTCCCCATGCGTCTTTCACATCATGGTTCAGACTCACTTTATTGCGGTGGTCCGGCAGAATTTCACCAAAACCAACTGTACTGATGCTCCACGGACCCGGCTCACTGAGACCGTCTTTCAATCCGGCTCCGATACCTAAGTCGTCAGCGCTGCGGCTGAAGCCTGAACGGGATGCGTTACCCTGGAAGCCGAAGCCACGGAGGAAGTCACGCTTATCATCCCCCCAGTTTGCAAAGCGGGGAATATAGAAGCCTGTTGGTCTGCGGCCATAGACATATTTGTCGAGATGGCCTTCAATTTCTGCCATACCGCCCAGCATGTAGTGGTGATCCATGACGTTATGACCCAGTTCACCTGAGCTTGAGCCAAGACCGTTATCCCACACATCACGTGCTGAGTTCATCAGTAACCAGGCAGAGTTCAGTGCCGAGGCATTCAGGAATACAATTTTGCTGTGGAAAACTTCAGTTAATCCGGTTTCTGAATCAATTATTTCAACCCCGGTAACCCGTTTGGTGTCTTTATCGTAAATCAGCTCTTTTACGATGGAGAGCGGGCGCAGAGTAAGATTGCCGGTTTTAAGTGCCGCGGGCAGGGTTGCAGACTGGGTACTGAAATAGCCGCCGAAAGGACAGCCAGTCCAGCACTTATCACGGTGCTGACACTTCACTCGACCCTGTTCGGGACGTTGCTCGGTAATGTGGGCGGTACGGCCCATAATTAATTGTCGCTTGCCCTTGTACTGTTTTTTAAGACGGGCTTGAACGTCTTTTTCTACAGCATTAAAAGCAAATGCCGGCAGGAATTCACCGTCTGGCAATACATCCAGACCGTCACGGTTACCGGAAATTCCGGCAAACTTTTCAACATACGAATACCATGGTGCGACATCTTCATAGCGAATTGGCCAGTCAACACCCACACCTTCTTTACCATTGGCTTCGAAGTCTTCAGGGTTTAAACGGTAAGACTGACGACCCCACAACAAAGAGCGTCCACCCACCTGATAGGCACGAAACCACTGGAAAGGTTCTTTTTCCACATAGGGAGATGTTTGCGCAGAAGCCCAGGCGCCCATTGTGGGTTCATTAAAAGGATAACCCTTACCACGGGCCATATTGGGTTCAGAGGCCAGTGCTTCCAGGCTGGGACGACCGTGGTGTGGATAGTCCCATAAATTTTTACTCATGTTGGTGTAGTCTTTGATGTGCTCGACGTTTTCGCCGCGCTCAAGCATAAGTACCTTCAGGCCCTTTTCGGTAAGCTCTTTAGCAGCCCAGCCCCCGCTGATACCAGAGCCAACTACGATGGCATCATATGTATTTTTTGACATTTTCGCCCCTGTTTAAGTTGAAAACGATCTGCGCCTGTTTTTGTCCCTACAAGCAGATCACACAGTGAATCCTGACCTTAACCTGATTGATTTTATTTGTAATCAATATGGTTAACAAAAAGTAAATTTAGTAACACTATAATGTATTTATGTCATCGATGTCATTATAAAATTGTCGTGTTTTGTAACAGGCGTACAGGTGTATTTGTAAGCGCTTTCTTGCTTTGTAGCTATACGTATGGGCTGTACGGGGTTTTTGAGAAATTAATGTCAGAAGGAAATTGTGAGATTTTGTTTCAATGGCTCACGGTGTCAAAACGCCGTGAGCCGGAAAGTCCATCCGAAACGTTAACCGGAAACAGCAGGGCTTTCAGCGAATGCTGCGGCAAAACGGGAGGCTTCATTATGTGCCATGCACAGGTGATATAAGGTACTGGCAGCCATTTTCGGGTCCACGGGTTGTCCGTTGCTGTCTATAACATACGTGTAATGGGCTTCTAGTTGCGGATGGGAGAAGCCGTCAATCAACTGGTGGATGGCAAATGTGGCACTGGCAATGTCCTGTTCACGGTTTGCATTGTCAGGCAAAGTGCTGTGAACCAGCGCAGCTTTGATCCACTCCGTCATCGGCCAGCTTTTAAAAGTGGACGACACAACTGTTCCTTCGGGTGTAACCGTATCGTGCAACCAGCGGTTACCGGGCGTCAAACCGTAGTCTCTGGCATGGCGGTATAATACCGACTGATAACGTGTGGTATCTGTGCCACTGACAGTCTGAAATTCATGCAGCAGCCATACCCACTCCATCATGTGGCCGGGTTCTACACTCCGGCTGCCGGTGGGGCAAGGCTGCCAGTCTGTGGTGAAAAACTCCAGCAATACTCCGTGCTGTGCATCGAAAAAATGCTGCTTAAACAGTGCATACACTTGATTACAGCGTTCAAGCCAGAACGTGTCGTTACTGACCCGGTACAAATGAATAAAGGCTTCGAATAAATGCATGTGCGGATTTTGACGCCGCGTGGTGTGGGCATATGTCCCTTCAAGCCACCCGCCATGATCACTTTTCAGAACAGTATCCACGTGCAGTGCAAGGTTTTTCGCTTTCAGCAGAGCATGATCATCATTCAGCGCGTCTTTTTGCCAACTGTATGCCAGCAGAAAAAATGCCACATCATACAAATCGGTAGCGGCATTTTTTACTTTATCGGATGCATCAAGGGTCATCGGGTAAAAGCCGGGAAGGGCGTCAGGACAGGCATTGCTGATAAATTTTTCCGTTGCCTGCGCCAGGGCTTTACCTTCAGGCAGGAACCCTTTTTTATAGCCGTAGCACATTGAAAATATTTGTCTTGATTGCACCCGCATACGCTTGTCGGCTTGCCAGTCGGGCTTGCCTTCACCATCAAAACATTCCAGTGCGGCGCCGTTTTCAGAAAAACCCTGTGCAGCCCATTTCGGAAACAATGATGTCGTCAGCCAGTGGTCGAAACGCTGCCAGGCGTCGATAAAATCGCGATGTATCGTTTCCATGAAATTTCCTTGCACTACAGATGAATGGACAACGGACACGCATTGTAATCGTCAGTACATGGGTTTGACAGTGTTTTTGCAGTCTAAAAAGCCAGCTGGCGGACTGTCTGGTTGCTTCGTCTGCAGTAAACATTGTGCCGGGGGGGGGCCAGAACGTGAACAGATACCCTGTTGCGACCCCTTTCCTTTGACTGATAGAGTGCTGTATCAGCGCGTATCATAGCTTCTTCAATCCGGTTTTCAGCGAGTTGTGTCAGCCCGAATGAAGCGGTAACTTTGATACTCTGTTCTGGTGACGGAACAATGTCTGTTTCTTCAATCACTTTTCGCAAAGCATGGCTTACTGTCAACCCACCTTCGGGACTCGTGTCAGATAACAATATGGCAAATTCTTCACCGCCGAAACGGCAGGCACTGTCTGTATCTCTGATATTATCCCTAATCGTTGCTGCAATTGTTTTGAGAACCTCGTCACCGGCAGGATGACCGTAGGTGTCATTTACCCCTTTGAAATGGTCGATATCCATGAGGATCAGAACTGCCTTCGTTCCGTAGCGGTTGGTCCGGCCTGCTTCGTATTTTAAAACTTCGTTAAACGCTCTGCGGTTCATCAGACTTGTTAACGGGTCAGTTCTTGCTGAATTCGCTAATTGATTTTCTATCCTCCGTCGAATTTTATCGCTTCGTTCAAACAAAGCAGCACTAATAGTGACAAGGATTATTATCAACCAGCACACAGCAACAGCGTAAGCACCGACTACTCCGGAATATTGGATAGATGCAATTGATTTGACGACAAGATATCCAAGGAAGAAAGCAAAAATACAACCGGTAGCGAATTGAAAGCGGGCTATTTGACCACCAATGTACGGTGACAAGATTGCCCTTACTACTCCGTGGTTTGCAGTACTCCAAAGTGCGGCGCAACTAAGCAGAAGTAAATTCGCGGTGCTTAATAAAGACATTTCTCCGTGGAAAGGTGTAATTGTGTACGCATAACCAAAAAGAGAAAGTGACGGAAAAGATAATGCTGCGAACGCAGCAGACTGTGAACCCAAATTATAGTTAAATGCTTTCATAGCCACGGAAAACCAAATAAGCAGAAAGGTGATAAAGGTATTTATACCGACATGATTGATTTTTCCCGCATTGTGTTCTGACAGTGCTACATCGGTAAAAGGAATGATCGTATTAACGATATTACTCCCTAGTATCTCGTCTGCGAGCCACGAAAGTGACAGTAATAAACTCACTGTCAGAATCCATTTAATATGTTGTCTTCTTCCGGGCCTGTTCAAAACTATGCACAAGCCGATCATAAAAGCCTGGATAGCGGTGTAGGGGTGGGTTGCTACCTGATCCTCAGCAGGACGATACAAAAAACCAACATCATAGAAGTAACCGGCAAGTGACATAATACTCATTGCCATAATAAGCACCGACAACTTTTTGCTGAGATCTATTTCTCTCTTTTGTGACCGGTGACATGGTTGTTTTCCTTAAAAAGTCAGACTGATTTTGAGGATTAACATTAAATATTTTTATACTTTAGTCTAATGTCCGGATTTTGCTTCCAGATGGCACAAAAATTCTTTTTGCAACCGGGTGGGGTGCCAGTTTTTTCTTAATGTATAGCCAATCTGTCTCGGTGCATCGCTCAGGGGCGTAGGGTTGACCGCCAGCAATCCTGCGGCAACATCAATTTCAACCTGGCGGGCAGGCAGGATGGCGGCGCGGTCGCTGTTGATTAGCAATCCGCGAATTGCCATCAGTGAGCTGCATTCAATCACTTCGTAAGCGTGATCGGGACAAATGGCTTGTAGCAGATCGCCAAAGGCCTTACGTGCAGGTGTACCTTCTTTTGCCGCAATCCACTTCAGTGATTGCCAGTCTTGTGTCGTGAGGGGGCATCTGGCGGCCAGCGGATGGTGACTGCCGGTCACAATTGACAGGTAATCATCAAACAAAGGGATTTGCTCAATATCGTCAGACAGGGCAGGGAAGCGCAGAGCGCCTACCAGTATATCAATATGTCCGTGCAGCAAGGCATGCAACTGCTCTTCATAAGGACCGTCGACAATGCTTATATTGGCGCCCGGCGCCTCTTCAAGCAGAGCGAGTACAGCTTTGGGAACAATCTCTGACCGTGCCAGCGGTAAGCTGCCAATACGCACGCTACCCAGCTTTTCACCATTTAATTCTGCGACTTCGTCCAGCCCCTGGCTGAGTTCTGAAAAATACAATGAGGCAATACGGGAAAACTGTCTGGCCCGCCAGGTGGCCTCGACGCCGGTGGGGGAGCGGTTGAACAGGGTTTGCTGGCACAGGGTTTCCAGATCACGGATAGTTCTGTGGAGCGTAGGCTGAGACAAGCCCAACTTTACTGATGCAGCCGTGTAACTTTGCAATTCAACAATATGTACCAGAGCATCAAGTTGCCTTGCAGTGACCCCCCGCAGAAACGACGTTCTGCCATGCTTGTCGGCACTGAATAAGGTGGTGGCAAAGTTTTCCAGCAAACTGAAGGCGCGACCAAACCGGTTCAGAAAAACATCTCCCTCAGGGGTAACGAACATACCAGAGGAGGAACGGGTAAACAGCGTCCAGCCAATGCTCTCTTCCAGTTTTTTAATGCTTTGAGTAAGGGCAGATTGAGTGAGGTGCACTTGTCTGGCTGCTTCTGACAGATTGCAGTACTTTTTAATTTCAAGTGCACAGTGCAGGTGCCGGATATTCAACATGGCATGGCAAACCAGTAGAGAGTTTTTGCCATTATAGAAAAAAGTAATGATGCTGCACAGGTTTCTAAACGGCTTTTTAACATTTACCGGCGCATACTGAGCCACATCAAAAAGTCAGAAGGGTTTAAGGTTATGGCAGTATGCGTTACGAATTGTCCACGTGCATCTGAGGACACGTTGAAAAAATATGAAGGCGCGGAAGTGGCTACCGTCCACGAAGCTCAGGGCCGCAAAGGTTTGCTGGCTGATTACATGCGTCCAATTTATCGTCCGGCCAGTATTTCCGGTACGGCCGTAACCTGTCAGGTTGCCCCGGGTGATAACTGGATGATCCATGTTGCTGTTGAGCAATGTCAGCCCGGAGATGTATTAGTTGTATCGCCCACCAGCCACTGCATTGACGGTTTTTTTGGCGATTTGCTGGCTACCTCCTTAAAAGCCCGTGGCGTGAAAGGGTTAATTATCGACGGCGGTGTGCGTGATACCGCAACGCTGCAGGAAATGGAATTTCCCGTCTGGTCTAAAGCTATTTTTGCCCAGGGCACAGTGAAAGAAACCATTGCCAGCGTAAACGTGCCGGTGGTTTGTGCCGGCGCACTGATTCATCCGGGCGACATTATTGTTGCCGATGATGATGGAGTCGTGGTTGTGCAGCGTAGCGAAGCAGATGCAGTGCATGAAAAAGTACAGAAGCGTCTCGATAACGAAGCATCCAAACGGGATCGCCTGGCCGCCGGTGAACTGGGGCTGGATATTTACAATATGCGTGAGCGTCTGGCTGAAAAAGGCCTGAAATATGTGTCTTACGAGGAGTACAGCAAGTGAAGGCCATTCCCTGCCATCTGATGCGCGGCGGAACGTCTAAAGGCTTGTATTTTCTGGCATCTTCGTTACCGGAAGATACCTCATTGCGGGACCAGGTTTTGCTGGCTGCAATGGGCTCTCCGGATGACAGACAAATCGACGGTGTGGGCGGTGCCCATCCCTTAACCAGCAAGGTGGCAGTGGTCAGTCCGTCCACCAGAGACGATGCCGACGTGGATTATCTTTTCCTGCAGGTTGTGGTGGATAAAGCCGTGGTCAGTGATGGCCAGAATTGCGGAAATATTCTTGCAGGCGTGGGTCCTTTCGCGATTGAACAAGGCTTAATTGACGCACAGGAAGGTACCACCAGTGTGCGTATTCACATGGTTAATACCGGTGGCCTTGCGGTAGCACAGGTCGAAGTTAAAGACGGTGCGCCGGTATATGAAGGTGATGCCCGTATTGACGGCGTACCGGGCACGGCAGCGCCGGTTCTGATTGATTTCCTCGATGTTGCCGGAGCCAGTTGCGGCGCACTGTTTCCCACCGGCAACGCCAAAGATGTGATTGATGGTGTGGACGTTACCTGTATCGATAACGGCATGCCTGTTGTGCTGTTAAATGCCGCTGACTTTGGCTTAACAGGCGATGAGTCTCCTGCGGAAATTGAAAAAAATACTGGCGTTAAAGAACGCATTGAAAGCATCAGGTTACAAGCGGGCCGGCAAATGAACCTTGGTGATGTAAGCGATAAAACTGTCCCTAAAATGTCGCTTATATCGGCCCCTGTCCGGGGTGGATTGCTGAATACCCGCACCTTTATTCCACACCGTGTGCATGATGCCATAGGTGTACTGGGTTCGGTGAGTGTTGCTACAGCCTGCGTGGTGGACGGTTCCATCGCCTACGGCTACCTCAAAGGTTGTAGCGACTACTCCCGTCTTGAAATAGAACATCCGACCGGCAGTTTCACTGTGGCAATGGATGTGGAGGGCAGCGGTTCGCTGTCGACTTTAAAAATTAACCGTTCTGCGCTGTTGCGCACAGCCCGTTTGCTCATGCGGGGAGAAGTGCTGGTCGCAGACTCAGCTTTCTCTGCGCCCGGGAAACAATAAGTTACAGGATTGATTATGATTATTGATTGTCACGGCCACTACACAACGGCACCGGAACCACTTCAATTATTCCGTGATGCGCAACTGGCGGCGTTTAAGGCAGGTAAAGCGTTACCTGAAGTTCCTCATATCAGTGATGAGCAAATTCAGGAAAGTATTGAGAAAAACCAGCTTCGTTTGCTGATTGAGCGCGGTTCAGATATGACCATTTTTTCTCCCCGCGCGTCAGCCATGGCACACCACCTGGGGGACGAAGCCGTTTCTAAACAGTGGACCAGCGCATGTAATGATTTGATCAAGCGTGTGGTGGATTTATATCCGAAGCAATTTATCGGTGTTTGCCAGCTGCCACAATCACCGGGCGTGCCGATTAAAAATTCAGTGGACGAACTGGAGCGTTGTGTGAATGAACTGGGTTTTGTCGGGTGTAACCTGAACCCGGATCCTTCAGGCGGACACTGGACATCAAAGCCGCTGACAGATGAAAGCTGGTATCCCTTCTATGAAAAAATGGTAGAACTGGATGTACCGGCGATGATCCACGTGTCCGGCTCCTGTAATGCAAACTTCCATGCTACCGGCGCTCACTATATGAACGCAGACACCACGGCATTCATGCAGTTCCTGCAGGGAAATCTGTTTAAAGAGTTTCCGGATCTGCGCTTTATCATTCCTCATGGTGGTGGCGCAGTGCCTTATCACTGGGGACGTTACCGTGGTCTTGCCGATATGCTTGAGCAGCCCCCGTTACGTGAGCACGTGATGAAAAATGTGTATTTTGATACATGTGTGTATCACCAGCCTGGTATAGATTTATTGTTTGATGTTATCGATCTGGACAACATTTTGTTTGGTTCAGAAATGATTGGCGCTGTGCGCGGCATCGACCCGGAAACCGGTTACTACTTCGACGACACGAAACGTTATGTCGATGCGCTGGATTTAACTGAGAAACAACGAACTCAGGTTTACTCAGGGAATGCCCGCCGTGTTTATCCCCGTCTGGATGCAAAACTGAAGTCCATGGGGCTGTAATTCAGGCAAAAAAATACCGCCGGGATGAGCTCCGGCGGTCTAAGGGTCCTGCCTTTTGGCTGGAGGAGTAGTACCAGGTTGAAAATTAACAGGCTCAATTCTCAAAAGGTGAAATTATCTTAATGCAAATGAGAATGTTTATCAATAAGATTTAGCCAAAAAGTCCGGGTAAATCGCAACTGTCTCTTTTCCCCAGATCTCCGGTGCTGGTTTCCAGCCATTGCCCAGCGGTTTTTATGCCTTCCTCCTTCAGTTTCAGAAGGAACGCCCGTGAATTGTCGTACTTACTCATCTGGTCAAGGGCAGACATTAATTCACTGTTTTCTATGATGTGGGTGCGGGTGGCTCGTATACGTTTCTCAAAATCGCCGGAAACCCAGCCCCACCGTTGAGACGAGTTTTTAATGTCCAGCATTGAGCGCATCTCCCGTAAAAAAGCACAGTGAAATGTGAGTTCACTGATGCGGTCACTGATTTCTTCCGAACGGACGGGCAGTGCTCCCCGTTGTAACGGTTGCAGCAGTACAATCAGAACATCCTGAGCGTCACAACTGTGGATCAACGGAAAGATAGCCGGATTGGCCGCGTAGCCACCGTCCCAGTAGTGCTTATTATTTATCGTCACCGCTTTGTATACGTTGGGCAAACAGGCGGAAGCCAGAACGTGATTGACGGTCAGTTCCTGTTCATTAAAGAGTTCCAGTTTTCCCGTCGTCACTTCAGTTGCGGCAATGAATAAGCGAAAAGGGGAGTGGTGCTGCAATACTTTGAAATCAGTGATTTCATCGAGCACATCCCGCAGCGGGTTGATGTCCATCGTATTGATGTCGTAGGGGGAAAAATGTTGAAACATGCTCATCCACCATTTGTTCAGTGATTGTTCCAATATTTTCGGCATGGGCATCTGTATACCTTTGTCAGCGATGGCTTCCCAGAATGCATCTAGTTGCGCCGCTGCCCCCCGGCGACCGTCTTTACGCCAGCCTTCAGCCAGCATTACTGCATTCATTGCACCGGCACTGGTGCCGCTGATGCCGTCAAACTCAAGCCACTCTTCTTCCAGCAGCCTGATTAGCACCCCCCAGGTGAAAGCACCGTGGGCCCCGCCACCCTGTAAAGCGAGATTAATTTTCAGTGGTTTCATCGCCTGTTCCTTAAGTTATGCTGCTATGCAGCATTTTCAGGATAGCATACGGTTCTGCCCGGGGTTTAGTGCAAAATTGAATAAAAAATAAACATTACACGTGGGAGGGGGAAACGGACAGCCTTATCCGGCTGTCCGGTAAACAGGTATTATCAGCTTCTGGCTGACCAGGGACCAGTAATTGCGACGGTTCTGGCCGGTGAATACAAATTAACAAACAGGGTATTGCCGTCCGGTGAGAAGCATGCGCCGGCCAGTTCAGTTTGATCACGTAAGCGGGCAAAAGCATACACACTGCCATCCGGGGTTACACCCCGCAGGTGGTTGTCGACGACGTCTGTGTACTGATCTTCACAAACGATTAAGTCACCAAAAGGTGCAACAGTGAG
Source organism: Alteromonas sp. NFXS44 (assembly GCF_040148705.1). Lineage (NCBI taxonomy): Bacteria > Pseudomonadati > Pseudomonadota > Gammaproteobacteria > Alteromonadales > Alteromonadaceae > Alteromonas > Alteromonas sp. NFXS44. The sequence continues at coordinate 686,392 of NZ_JAGDEA010000005.1, forward strand.
ATTGTCACCAAAGTTAAACAGAGATTTATCTGTACTTTCCAGGAACAATTGCAGCCGGCCCGGCTTAGCTGCTTCGTGTTCTGTGCCTTCAGACGCAGAAGGCTGATAGCGCATAATTTGTCCCAGTTGCTTTTTGCCGCCATTGGTACAGCAAAAATAGAGTTCACCGTCTCCCCAGTGAATCCCCTCACCACGGGCGAACAGGGCTGCGCCGTCTGCATATCCCCGTTTACGGAGATCATCTTCCGGACTCTCCGGGTCGGTCAAATCTATCCAGCTGGCGTCGAGCCATTGTTGCAGCGGCATTGCCGGGTTAACCCAGTTGCGGCTGTCGTAACCCGGACTGGCTTTTATTGCCAGTGCCTGAAGTCTGCCACCCTTGATAAGATCGCCCCGGACATCGGGAATAAAGCGGTAGAACAGGCTGTCTCCCCGGTCTTCCGTCATGTAAACAATACCGGTACGGGGATCTACCGCTGCAGCTTCATGGTTAAACCGGCCCATGGCTTTAAGCGGCTGAGGTGAGACAAGGGTTTGTGCTGTTGAGGGGACTTCAAAAACCCAGCCGTGGTCTTTACTGTTATAAGCCGACGGCTTATCAATACTCTCTTCGCAAGTGAGCCAGCTTCCCCAGGGAGTAATGCCACCGGAACAGTTCCGGATTGTGCCGCATAAACTTACATGCTGGCTTTCTGTTTCACCGGTGATTAAATTATACACCATGGTAGTCGTGCCACCGGGCAGTGCATTCCCGTCGGGGGCGGTGTCGTAGGCGTTTGCAGTTTTGTGCGAGGCAACCGATGCAGGCTGTAAGATCCGGTCTTTCGGGGTAAGTTCATGGTTTCTTACCAGAGCCACACGTTGTTCATCCAGTTTGAAACAGCCCATTCCGTCAGCTTTATCCGGCACATTCAGGCCGTCAGACATGGCCTGGCCCAGCGCTGAAATAACTTTATAAGTAAAGCCTTCCGGTAAATCCAGCAGGGAAGCCGGATCCTGTTTCAGCGGGCCAAACCCGGTCGCAGCACGCAGTCCGCCTGCGGCATGCTGAGTTGCTGCATTTGCGAGCCCGCCGAATGCACAGCTGCCTGCAGACAGAGCCGCCAGGCCAAAGGTGAATTGTCGTCTTGTTATCATTATTGTGTTCTCATAAAAAAAGGTATTGTTACAATATAACAATACCTTAATTCTTCATGCCAGTCTGTTACGTTAAGATGAAACCGTAACAGGATTAACTGTCAGATCAGCGTCGTGGTGATGCATGCGCTGCGCCACGGAATATGGCATTTAATAGCATGACGTTCAGACCATCCAAATATGCGCGGCTTGAAGGGTCCTGGGTAAAACCTATCACCATGCCTTCGCCGGACGGTTGCACCATCAGAAATGGTTTATAAGCCAGCTGTTCGCGGTTCTCGTCCCATAAATATCCGGATGCGAGCAGCTCATCAGCACCTTTATACCAGGCAACATTTTTACCGGCATCCAGTTTCATGGGCGCAAAAATAGTATTGCCTGTTACCAGCGAAACCACTTCAGGATTGACCCCTGCGGTAAGCCAGTGTTCCTGGTCCACTTCAACCTTCGCAAGGATACCTGCAACGTAATCCGGTGAACGCTGGTTGTTTTCAATGCGACGTATAAGTTGCGATTTATCAGTAATATGTGAACCGGCCACATGACCACGGTGATCTGCCTGCTCATCTGCTTCCACCGTTTCATCATTAAAGCTGTATTCCGGGTCTGCATCCAGCAGGCCGTTATCCGGTGAGGCTGCAAAAGCGGTTGCCTGTGCAAAGGTAATTAACACACCTCCCTGTTTTACCCAGGTCTTGAGGTTTTCAGCGCCCCGCTGGCCTAAGGCTCCGTCGTACCAGCCTGCGGGCAAAATGATCACCTGATAGTGGTTCAAGTTTCTGCTTGCCAGCATGTCTGTCCGGATTGCGGTGACCGGATAGTTAAACTGCCGCTCAATAACAAAGCGGGTGCTGCCGGCGCTCAGTGAGCTGGTGGGAGAATCCCAGGCCATAGCAATATTGGGTGCTGACATCACCGGTGTACTGCGGCTGCCGAAGCTGGGACCGTCAGTTACCCAGCTGCTGTCAGTGCCTGTTACCAGCGCGCCGGTTTGTGCTGCCAGAGTGGCAATTTTTTCACCGGTACCTTTGCAGTTGGCTTTCACTTCAATAATTAATGTGCCGGCCGGAAACCGGCGCTTATCGTCGAGAGTGAAGGCTTCATCTGCACTTTTCAAATGGATCCCCTGTTGCAGCGCGGCTGTCAGAAAACGGCCGGCTGCGGCATCACCCCAGGGCACCAGCCAGGCCACACTGGCGTCCGGTTTATCCACATTCCCTTTCAGGGGCAAGTCAGGTGTCACGTAGCTGCCTTTTACAGATAAACCATCATCACAACTGTCGGTTTTGACATTGAATAACAGTGGCAGAGACCAGGCTGTCACATCATAAATTTCATCGTTCAGCTTGCGGGCGCGACGCCGTTCCTGCTCTTTGATGAATGATTCCGCCATATCGACCTGGCGGGTAAAGGTAGTTTTCACAAACCGGCCACGGGGCTGGGCAGTATCAATGATATAGGCCCCTTTGTTATACCGGGTGCCACATGCTTTAAATGATTCGCCAGCCTGTTTTACTTCGACACCGTGGGTCGCCATTAATGTAGCCAGACGGTGGCTGCCGGCACGATCGGTGGTTGCCGGAATAATAAAGGTACGCTCGTCATCTTTTTTACCGGCTTCAATAGCATTAACCTGATACTGATAAAAATCAGTGAGGATTTTCTCACGGTTATCCGCGGCTGCCTCGAGGGTAGAAAGGGAGGCAACAAAGTGCTTTTGCACAGGATCCCGATAGTGATTCACTTTGCCGTCTTTATTTCTGAATGTCATTCCACGGGTAGAAGCCACTTCATAGGTGGCAGCAGACGCCCCGTAAAAAGTAGGCCAGCTGTCACCATAGCCCGGATAAAATGCGTCATAGACTTCGCGGGTAAAATAGTCAAAACCCATGCGGTCAAAATGTTTACCGTTGTTTCTGCCTATTAAATCGTTATTGTCGAGTTGTGCCTGCTGCATATGCGGGTTGATCGGGCTCGCTGCCGGCACGAAAAAGTAGGTGGAGTCACTGCCCATTTCGTGTAAATCAATGACTACCGTTGGCTTGAAGTGGTTCAGGCCATTCACCCGGCCCAGCGTTTCAGGCTGGGTAATGGCAAGCCAGTCGCGGTTCATGTCGAACAGATAGTGGTTACTTCTGCCCCTGGGCCATGGTTCATTCTGATCGACGCTCAGGCGATCATCGCTGTCCTGTAAACCGATGGAGGAATAGAAGTTGTGCGTAAACCTGGTGCGGCCATCGGGGTTCTGCAACGGGTCGATAAAGACCAGTGTGTTTTTTAGCACCTTCGCCGTTAACGGGTCATTCTGTGCTGCCAGCAAGTGATAAGCCGTCATCATTGCGGCATCGGTACTGCTGATTTCGTTACCGTGAACACCGTGCTGAAGCCATACCGACGAGGGCAGGGAAGCGATGAGCTTATTAGCTTCATCACGGGAAGTTTTTCGCGGGTCGGCCAGGCGGTTCATATTTGCTGCGAACTGCTCCAGGTCTTTAATATGCTCAGGCGAACCGATAGCGACATAAATAAGCGCACGGCCCTCCCAGCTTTCTGCGTATTTAACCAGATGGACCCGCTCCGGAGCAGCCTCTGCCAGTGCTTCGAAATAGGTCAGCATATCACTGTGGGTCGTGATGCGTTCGCCGGTGTTATACCCGAGCACTGATTTTACCGTGGGGATGGACGGGCTGTACTGTGCGCCCGGCCACATTTCAAAACTGTCTGTTTGCTGGGGCGTGCTTGCAATAGCTTTTCCTGCACTGAAGCACAAAGAGGCTGTGAGTGCAGAAATGGTGAATAAGTGTCTGAGTGTCATGATTTTCCCGGTCAGATATTTTTATTATGCAAAGTGAATCATAGCAATTAAAAGCACCCCGCAACATTTCCCTTATCAGTGGTTTTCAGGGCTTTATCGAATCGTTTTACTGTAATTCGTCTTAAAAATAAGCATTTACATTTGTTTTACTTGAAGGTAACCGGTCGTACCAGTAGGATGCGGCCCTTTTTCAATAATCATAGAGTTTTTATGAAGCATCCTTTATTCGTCCGTACAGCGCTTGCGCTTTCTGTAGCCGGACTGTTCTCTTCTTCTGCTTTCTCTGCAGGTTTTCAGGTCAATGAACACAGTGCGAACGGACTGGGTCGCGCTATGGCGGGTCAGGCTGCAAAGCCGGAAAACGCTTCTGTGCTGGCAACCAACCCGGCTGCTATCACCGCGTTTGATAAAGCACAATTCAGTGCACAGGTCAGCTATCTTGACCCCGAAGTGGATATCCGAGGTGACATGACCACCTCAGTAGGCGGCGCAACCATTACCAGCGATGCCAGCGCTGAAGACATTGCTGAATCAGCCGTCATTCCTTCAATTTTTTACGCTGCGCCGGTTAACGATAAGTTCTCCTGGGGTATTGGTTTGTTTACCAGCTACGGCCTGTCGACAGATTACAGCGATGATTACAATGCGCTGCATTATGCAGATGAAGCTGAGATCATCTCTTTTACGGTAAATCCGGCTGTCGCCTGGAAAGCAACGGACACATTAAGTCTGGGGCTTGGCCTGAATGTTACTTATGCCGATGCGAAAATCAGTACCTCTATTCCTCAGGTCTTTGGCCAGGTGATGGGCAATCCGGCACTGGGCAACCTGACTATTGTCGAAATGGCCGGTGATGATATCGGCTATGGCTGGAACGCCGGTGTATTCTGGCAACCGGCTGACGGTACTAATGTGGCGTTAAGTTACCGGGCAGAAACACAGCTGGAACTGGCCGGTGAAATTAAGTCAGATCTGGGTGTGCTGATCCCTGAAGTTGCTGAGCTGTATAATCAGGGCGGTAGTCTGGATTTGAATTTCGCTGCAGTCACTGAGCTGGCCATCGATCAAGAAATTGATGAGCAATGGTCTGTACAGGCAAGTGTAAATTACACAGACTGGAGCACCTTTGACAAGCTGGAAGCGAATCTGGACAGTGGCTATGATTTGCTGCTCAAAGAAGAAGATTTTGAAGATACCTGGCGCTGGAGTGCAGGTGTTACTTATCAGTATGATGAGAAGCTGACGCTGCGTGCCGGTTATGCTTATGATGAAGGTGCTGTGAGTTTTGCACACCGTTCACTGAGCATTCCTGACACAGATCGTCACTGGGTAAGTGCCGGAGCAACCTGGGCGCTGACTGACGACACCAGTGTGGATATGGCCTACGTGTATATCAAAGGACGTGAAGCGGCGGTATCTCAGCAACGTGCAATCGGCTCTATTGTCAGCGATCTTACCGCTACAGAGCATGCGAAAGCGCAAATTCTGAGCGTACAGATTAATACCGCATTTTAACAGGCCGCGGCATCAGCCCCGGTGGCATATTCAGACACTAAAAGCACAGCAGCAACGGCCGCTGTGCTTTTTTATTGTCAGAACCAGATCCGCGCGCCGGCAATAAAGCCGAATTCGGACGTGTCTTCACCGTTTGCAGCGGTAGTGTTCGCAGTTTGTCCTAACTGCTTTTGCCAGTAAATACCAAAGTATGGTGCAAATTCCCGCACCACTTCCTGACGGTAACGTAAGCCGAACCGCACGGATTCAACACCGGCCTCCCTGCCAAAGCGCTCTGAATCTGTCAGGTTGGTATTCACCGTGAACCTGGGTTGAAGATAACTGGTTTGTGTCAGCAAAAAGTCATATTCAAACTCATTCAGCCACTGAACGTCGCCGTCTTCATTGATAAGCAAACTGGAGTCGGTTTCAAAGTAGTAAGGCGCCAGGCCTGACAGACTGAATACTGCATAGTGCTCGGCGTTCTCCCCGGACGACATTTCACCTTTCAGACCAAGCCCGGCCTGCAGTGACCAGAAGGATGAAATCATGTAGCTGTAGCTGATATCTGTTCTTTCAAGGTCGGTGGGATGACCATCGTTTTGCTGATTTTCGCCCTCAGTCCTTAACACAACACGGTGATAATCGCCGCCGTACCAGGCGGTGGCATCCCAGGTAAACACATTTTCTTTATCTGTATTACGGGATAATTCCAGCCTGTCGAGCATGACTTGCCAGGCAGACATTTCCATCATTGGCGACGGCCAGTCTGATTTATCCTCTGCCATTGCGCAGGTTGAGAATGTAATACTGCTGAGCACAGCAGCGGCTAAAAGGTTGTGTTTAATCATGATGATGCCCTCCGTGCTGAACACTGACTACCCTGAACATGCCGGCTTCCATGTGATAAAGCAGATGGCAGTGGAAGGCCCAGTCACCCATAGCATCCGCGGTGATAAGTAATGACACTTTTTCTGAGGGTTTTAAGCTGATGGTATGTTTTCGTGGACGGGGATACTGACCATTTTCCAGTTCCATCCACATACCATGTAAATGGATAGGGTGGTCCATCATAGTATCGTTTACCAGCACCAGCCTTAACCGTTCTCCGTGGCGGAACACTACCGGTCCGTCAACCTCGCTGAACTTTTTGCCGTCAAATGACCACATGTAGCGCTGCATGTTTCCGGTAAGGTGAAGTTCGAGGTTGCGGGACGGTTCCCGTTCGTCCCCCCAGGTTTGAGCACCGGTGAGATCTTTATAGACGAGTACCCGGCGAACGTCATTACCCAGGCCGATGCCGGGTTCGTCCAGTCTTGAACGGGGATTCGCCGCAATCATCGCTGCCCCCGGACCGTGTCCGTCCGCGTCGTGATGGATGGCAATATCATCGACGGCAGGTTTGCCGCTGCCCTGCATGTCGTGATCTGCGTGCTTCATCGCGCTGTGATCCATATTTCCGTGGCTCATACTGCCATGATCCATACTACTATGGTCAACGGGCGTCGTTGCGCCGGAGGCGCTTGTTGCCGGGGGGGTATGGTTCATAGCAGCATGATTCATTCCACTGTGGTCCATGTTGCCATGGCCCGTATCGTCGTGATTCATACTACTGTGGTCCATATCACCATGATCCATGCTCATGGCATCCATTCCACGTTCAGTAATCGTCCGGCGGGGAGGGACGGCGGCGCTCATGCCAGGCCGTGGCGCGAGCGTGCCGCGAACAAAACCGCTGCGATCATAGCTTTCGGCAAAGAGGGTATAAGCTTTGTTCTCCTTGGGCTGCACAATCACATCGTAACTTTCTGCAATGGCAATACGGATCTCATCAACGGTGACAGGTCTTACCGGCTGACCGTCGGCCGCGACAACCGTCATTTCCAGCCCCGGAATACGGAAATCGAAATAAGTCATGGCGGAACCGTTCACCAGCCGCAACCTGACTTTTTCACCCGGATTAAACAGAGCCTCCCAGTTCATCACCGCATCCCGGCCATTCATCAGGTAGGTATATGCGCTGGCTGACACATCGGCAATATCCCTGGGATCCATCCGCATGTTGTTCCACATACTGCGAACATGCCATGTATCGGCCAGGCCTTGTTCTTCCACATCTTTTAAGGTGTCGAAAATGGTCCGTTTCTGGTAGTTGTAATAACCTTCAGATACTTTAAGTTTGCGGAATATTTCGTGAGGATCTTCAAAGGTCCAGTCTGACAGCAGGATCATATGTTCCCTGTCGGCACCAATATCGCCGTCAGCGGGATGAATAACCAGCGGGCCAAGATGCCCAATCTGTTCCTGTAAGCCTGAGTGGCTGTGGTACCAGTAGGTACCGCTCTGTTGCAAATCAAATTCGTATCTGAAGGTTTCGCCCGGCTTGATGCCGGCAAAGGATAAGCCCGGCACACCGTCCATGTTGGCGGGTAAAATGATGCCGTGCCAGTGAATTGACGTGTCTTCGCTGAGTTCATTAGCGACATTAATTACTGCCCGTTCACCTTCGCGAAAACGCAGTAGTGGCCCCGGCATCTGACTGTTGATGGTAATGGTGTTATTTTGCTTGTTGCCAAAAGAAAATGTTTGCTGGCTGATCTTCAGATTAACTTCATCATTACTGGTCTGAAATTCAGTGTTCCCCTGAGCAACAGCCCAGCGGGGGGCGGCCTGATATAATGCCATCGCTGACATTGAGGTCACCGCGCCGCAAAGAAAACGACGACGTGACGAATCCTGATTTTTCATAGCTATTTCCGGTTAAAAATGTAATGTCCGCCTGCATGCAATGCAGGAGGTGTTTAACTGTAATTAACTTAACCGGATAGGTGGCTTGAAGGGCGGACCACCATGAGCAGTCAGCGGTTCTGATATGGTGTTAACGGTATCACTCACCACAACTGCTGCGGTGAAGTGCGTAAAGTGAGACAGCACGAACAGGCTACCGTGGCACATGGAGACATCACAATGACACTCCTGTTTACAGCAATCTTCCTGAGTCATACCAGACATCATTGCATCAGGCTCTGAATGTGCCTGCATGTGGCCGGTCATATTCATTTGTACAGTTTGCATAGCATGGTATCGCGCAGCATCGTGCACATTGCCTTGCGCGTTCATAGTGAACACACCAAGCAGACAAACCATTAAAAATGCAGTGAAGACTTTCATCAGGGGAATAAATTGTTCCTGTTCATTTACCTTTTCAGCATATAACGGTCGCCGGATGCTATGCAAGAACAGACACGCAATCATGCGACTCTGATGCAGGATTTTACGGCGGGCAGCTTCATGCTAAAGTTTAATGTTTAAAAATTGTTAATGTGTGGTAAATTTAAGTTGTTGATAACCAAAAACGGGAAGTCCTCTATGAACCACCGTATTGATAAAATGAAAAACTATCTGAAAGATTGTGTGTCCGATCCGGTACTCTATTGTTTTGCTGCGGGTCTGATGATGCTGCTTATTGTGGAAAACAATCTGGTGGTCAATCTTTAAAGCCTCAGGCTTTTTCTTTCATATCCGTTGAAGTCAGTTTTCTCAGTGAGGGGAATTGCCAGATTCCCCATCCAACCACACCAAAAGCCGTGATTGCTCCAATCAATGCAGCACCGGCGGGCCCTGCTGCGGCAGCTACCGTTCCTGCTCTGAAATCCCCCAGTTGATTTGATGACGCGATGAAGATGGCATTCAGCGCGCCTACACGTCCCCGCAGTGCATCCGGTGTATTATGCTGAATAACGGAGCCGCGGATAACCACGCTGAACATATCTGATGCGCCGTAAATGAATAAGCATGCGCAGGCTATCCAGATACTGGTCGTCTGCGAAAATACCAGTACGGAGCAGGCAAAGACAAACAGGGCAGTGAATAGTGTATAACCGGCGTGGCGGAAGTCGGTTTTAAATTTCGACAGATAAATGCCGATGAGTACCGCGCCGATGGCGGGCATGGCCCTCAGCATACCCAGTCCTTGCGGACCTGTGTGCAGAATATCCGCGGCATAAACGGGTAACAATGCCACGACGGAACCTCCCAGTACGATGAGTAAATCCAGCGACAAACTACCCAGTACGATGGGATTTCGCTGCATGAAATGTACGCCTTCCCACAAGGCTTTTTTACTACGTTGTCCTCCGGTATTAGCAGGACCAATCGGGGGCAGAAACAAGAAACAGATGCTGATCACAAAGCAAATTACGCATACTGTCCAGTACACTTTGAAGTCCATTAACGATATCAGCAGTCCGGCGACGAAGGGGCCGGCGGTTAATGCCAGATTCCACACGGTGCTGGTAATCGCGATGGCTGCGCCAAGCCGGTCGGGGGGCACCAGATTGGGCACAATGGCCTGCATGGACGGAGATATAAACGCTTTGACGGTGCCGAGTGCCATTAATAACGACAGTAAAACCCACTTATTAAAGTTACCGTCGTGCATCTCAAAGGCGATACAAAGAATGATACCCAGCCAGCAAACGGCCCCGGTTTGCAGTACCTTCTTACGGGACATATGGTCGGCAACCCAGCCGGTAAGAATAAAAAATACATACACCGGGACGATTTGAAATAATCCTACCAGCGCCAGGTCGAAGGGGTCTTTTGTGGCCTGATATAAATGCCAGCCAACAGCAGTGCCTAATATGGAGTCTATGACACTGAACAGCCCTCTGCCGGTGAGAAAAGCGTAAAATCCGGGCGGAAAACGTCCTGGTTGTCGTGTCATGGTATCCTTTACTGGTTGAGCATCCTTTTCGGAGCAATGACTTAACGTAGATGTTGGAAAGTTATCTCTTCAATTTGTTTGCCAAGATCCCGCAATACATTGATATCCTGATCCGAAAAAGTGCGGGGCGCATCATAGATAATACACAATGTACCCAGTTCGTAACCATCCGGGGATTTCAGGATCATGCCAGCATAAGCCCGGATAAAGGGTTCACCCTTAACCAGCGGACTCCCTGCAAAGCGGTTGTCCTGTGTGGCATCAGGTACTATCAGGTATTCTTCTTCGGCAATGGCATAAGTACAGAAAGATACATTACGCGGGGTCTCAGTTTTATCCAGACATTGTCTGGATTTAAACCACTGGCGATCTTCTGCTATCAAACTGATAAGGCATATTTTACAGTCAAAATACGCTTGCGCGGCCTTAGTAATCGCATCTAACCGTTCATCCGGCTCAGTATCGAGAATTTTCAGGTCATGCAACGCTTTTAAACGGGCGTCTTCGTGGGGCAGAACGGGATAATCCATACAGGGGTCACATCAGATCCGCAAGGGACCGGCCAATGTTTGTTACGACAGGTATGGGATTCTATATTAACTCTGTCCGGTGAAGAATATTTTTTCTTTAAATTTGAACTATAGTATAGAGACTATGTTTTAATGCGTTACGCTGAACACGGTTTACGTATGTAACATGTTGTGACAGCGGAAAAAACAGGATTTTCTGAGGTGGAAGGTCAGGTAAAGGAATAGATGTTTAAAGTTCAGTCGCACATGCAAAAACTGCTGGTCACTTTTCTGGTCTCGACAGTCTATATATTGTTTGGACTGCTCAGTATATGGGCTGCCATTCCGCCGGGTTTTGCTACGGTAGTCTGGCCCGCTGCCGGCCTCGGTCTGCTGGCCGTACTTTTGCTCGGTCCGTTTGCATTGTTTGGTGTGTTCGCCGGTGCTGCAGTGCTTAATTTCATTATATCTTTAAACTATGCCGGCGGAGAGCCGTCGTTGTTTGTTTCCGGCATGATGGGGGCGTTCGCGGCAACACAGGCGCTGGTCGGGCGGGTACTGATTGTCAGTGTCATTCCCGCGCCGGTTAATTTTGTGCGTCCTGCGGTGGTGGCGAAATTTTTATTGCTCGGAGCAATTATCAGCCCCTTAACCGGCGCCACTTTGAGTAATATTTTTCTCTGGGCACAGGGGGTTATTTCTGACCAGGACTGGTTTAAAAACTGGGTAAGCTGGTATATGGGCGATGCTATCGGCATCGTGTTTACCATTCCCTGGCTGCTGGTATTTACACCGAAAACCCTGTCTTCTCATGTATCCAAGGTCCGCTTTGTTTTTTATTCCCTGATCACTATTACTTCCTGCACGGCGCTGCTGGGTTGGCTGGTGACCAAAACGGAAATGGAAAAACACAAAGTTGAGTTTACTGTTAATGTGAACGTTCTTGAGCGTGCACTCAGCGGTGAACTGTCCAAAGTCTCAGATATCCTTCAGGCGCTGGCGGGGTTTGTCAGAATTCAGGAAGATGTCACCCCTTCAGAATACCGTGTCTTCACGCTGGATCTGCTGAAGCGGAACCCTTCAATTCACGGGTTATCGTGGAATGAAAGACTGGAGGGACGGGAACTGAAGGCGTTTGAAACGGCTATGCAGGCGAGTTACGAGGCCTTCGATCCCACCATTCATTTTGAAGTGAAAGGTCTGGATGCCAAAGAAGATATGGTGGCGGTAGATAACCGTGATACCCATGTGATCGTGTCGTTTATTGAGCCTATGACGGGCAACATAAAAGCACTGGGTCTGGATGTGTATTCACAAATATCCCGCCGGAAAGCGCTGGATAATGCATGGTCCAGCCATCGTTTATTCCCCACTGCGCCAATCAACCTTATTCAGGGAGACCGCTCTGAACCCGGCGTACTGATGTTTATGCCGGGTGGAAAAACCACCGGATCAAATCACTCTGGTTATGCCACTGCGGTTTTGAAAGCTCAGGGAATGATTGAGAATGCTTTTGGTGATTCTCTTTTACCTACCCTGGGCGTACTGGTCTTTGATCCGGCGGCACCTTCAGGCCAATCCACCTTGTTCCGGCAAAATCTCTCCGGCGAAGACGTAGAATACCTGACTACAGGATGGAATAAGCCGGCAGAGGACAGAGCGGGCTTCCTGGCTGAGCGTTTTCCGCTAAATGAGGTAAGAACGATTACTGTCGGGGGCCATAGTTGGGTGCTGCTGCAGGTGAGCGGCAGCAGCTTTCTTTATCAGCCCTGGGGCGTGCATTTACTGCTGGCAGGTTCTGTGTTGTTCGCCGGGCTGCTGGGCTGGTTCATTATTATTGTGGCCGGACATACTGATGAAATTGAATATCAGGTAAAACGCCGTACCCGCGATCTGACTCAGGCTAACAGCAGACTGGTTGAGTCAGAGTATGCTCAGGCTGAAGCGGTTAAAGACGCAGAACGCTCAAACCGTGCGAAAAGTGAATTTCTGGCCAATATGAGCCATGAAATCCGTACGCCGCTGAACGCTATTCTGGGATTAAGCCGTTTAGGGCTGAACCAGGAGCCGCCGGCTAATTTCCGTGACAAGTTCGAAAAAATCAATCATTCCGGCGAGCTGTTGCTGGGTATTATTAACGACATTCTGGATTTTTCCAAAATCGAAGCGCAGAAACTGGAACTTGAGGAACAGATTTTTTCTATAAAGGACATTATCAGCCAGTTGCGGGATTTGTTTCTTGAACAGGCCAAAGCGAAGGGTATTGAACTGCAATTCCGTTTCGACGGCAAACTCCGCCCCTGGCTTACCGGTGACTCGTTGCGTCTGCGGCAGATACTGGTGAATTTACTGAGCAATGCCATTAAATTCACCAGTGAGGGAAGTGTTACCCTGGTGTGCCGGTATGAAGATATCGACGACCATGAATGCTTGCTGGTAATTTCAGTGACAGACACCGGGATTGGGATGTCGGAAAGTCAGCAGAAGGTAGTCTTTGATGCTTTCACGCAGGCGGACTCATCGACCAGCCGCAAATTTGGTGGTACAGGGCTGGGAATGACCATCAGCCATCGTCTGGCAACCGCCATGGACGGGAATATCTCAGTAACAAGCCGGCAGGGCGAGGGCACGACTTTTATAGTAAAACTGCCGTTTAAGTTACCTCAGCCACGGGAAATTGATGAGTTTAAAGCTGAGCGGGCACGGGTAAGAGACAACCGTGAAGGGGCTTTGAGCGGTCACGTATTACTGGTAGAAGACAATGAGATCAACCAGGAAGTGGTGGGTGAACAGTTACGTCATCTTGGGCTGGATGTCACCATGGCAGATAACGGGGCGCTGGCTGTGGCAGCAACGCGTCGCCATCATTTTGATATTATTTTAATGGATATCCAGATGCCGGTGATGGACGGTTATGAAGCGACCCGGCAAATCCGCGAATCAGGCATTAATGTACCGGTTATTGCTCTGACCGCTGCGGCCATGGTGGAAGACAAACGTAAAGCGCTGGAATGTGGCATGGATGATCATTTAAGCAAGCCATTCCGGCAGGAAGAAATGTATGCGGCACTGACCAAATGGTTGAATGCATCAAAATCTACCCTGACGTCACCCCGTGACGACGGCAAGGGGTAATATTATTTACCCGGTGACATCTTTTGGAGTTTTCTTTGTAAAGTCCGGCGGTGCATTCCCAGTGCTTTCGCTGTAGCGGAAATATTGTTTTCGTGATCGTGCAGGGTGCGCTGAATATGTTCCCACTCCGCCTGCGCCGGCGTCATCGGTGTCAGTGATTCTGTTTCATCCGCGGCTGATACCACCCCGAGGCGTTGCAAAATGGTCTGGAAAGAAACCGGTTTGGTTAAGTAGTCTGTGGCACCGCTTTTTATGGCCCGCACGGTGGTAGGAATGCTGGCGTATCCTGTCATCACAATCAGGTGTCGGGGGCAAAAGCGGTCGGCAAGCTGTTCAATAAAATCCAGTCCGGTTTCATCCTGCAGCATCATATCCAGCAAAATTGCATAAACACCGGTTTGCCGGTGGTGCATGGCTTCGCTGGCCGATGCAAAGCAATGTACATTAAATTCTGTTTTAGTGGCGAACCGTCTGGCAAGCACTTGTGAAAGTCTGGGATCATCGTCAATGATGAAGATAGTCTGCATTATTGCTCTGCCGGCAGAATAACTGTGGTTTCAAGTGTGAAGGTGCCCCGGCTATCAATAACTTCCCAACTGACTTTACCACCGAACCGTTCAATTGTGGCGTTTGTCAGCACACTGGCCACCCCGTTTCCTTTTTCGCTGTGAACCAGTTGGCGGCCAATGACCGGCGCGTGTTCAGGTGGTGCATTGTTCAGCGGATTGGCTATCCGCAGTGTCCATTGACCGGAACTGACAACCTGCGTGATGCACACGCCGTTGTCTGTTTCACCGTCCGTTTCTTCACAGGCATTCACGACAATATTGGTGAGTGCAGGCAGCAGGGTCCGGTCAGCATGAATACTGCAATCGTGATTACACGGGGTCCAGTGAATCAGGGCTTCCGGCCTGGCAAGAGTCAGACTATGCCGTAATGCTTTAATTAACCCTGAACTGCGGTAGGTAGTCGTGCGGGACTCTCTGACATCATCAGCCACTTCCCGCCAGTCAGATAACAAACCATTCAGTCTGCTGACCTGTTCACTTAGCTCCTTTATGAGTGCCGGATCCGGGCTGTCCCGCCATTCTTCCAGTAGTAAATTAATTGTCTGAACCGGCGTTGCAGCGTCATGGGTAAGTTGTGCGGCGGCAGTGCCAATAGCCAGGAGTTGTTCATTTCTTAACTGAGTTTCTCTGAGCGCAACTATAGCCGCATTGCGCTTTCTTAACTGGCGGCGGTAATAAAAAATGATGGCTGCAATAAACACGCTGGTGCCGGCAAAACTCCACACCATATTGGCCGCATGCTGCGCCATACCATCGTGATGAGAAGCAGGGGAAGCAAGCAGCTGTAATAACTGGGCACCGGTACTGATAAGCAATACCGCCGTGGCCAACCTGAAGGGAAGTTGTACCAGACCGGCGACAAGGGGGATCAGTAATATGATGGCGTAGGGATTACTGGCCGCACCGTTCAATCCGATAAGCCAGTTTATCAGCACGATTTCCAGCACCGTGCAGACAAACAACGCTACGGCATTCAGCCGGCGCTTTTCGGGTAGCAGGGTGAGCAAGATCAGTAGCATTCGCGTGGATTACCGCATTGTTTGTTATTCCGGCGTACTGTTACTACAGAGCGCGCTTGTTTTTATGGTGCTCTGCGGCGTACAACCGCAGAGTATAAAGTGTTAAGGCTAAAACGCCAGCGTGACACCGAGGTCAAAAGACCGCCCCCGCCCGGCAATCTGCGCGAAGCCCTGTTCCGGCGTTTGCTTAAACTGAGCAATGTTGACACCGCCTGCGGGCTCTTCATACCAGGTATCCAGCAGGTTATGGATGTCGAAGTGGAAAGTCATATTACCCTGTTGCCATGCCGCAGACAGGTGGAGCAGTGACCAGGCGTCAGTGGTGTTCTCATTGCGCCGGTTATCCACATCGTTTTTACTGCCTGTCCATTGCCACGATAATGCACCGGAGAACGACGATATGGCATATTCAAGGCTCATGGTATTCTGTACCGGTATAATTTGGTAAAGATTGCCTTCTCCGTGACGGCGCTCACCTTGTTGCCAGCTGAACGCTGTTTTCCAGGTCAGTGCTCCTGCTTCATTATCAAACAGACGCTTCGATGCTTTTACATCAGCACCGGTAAGGGTGGCGTTTGTGTTCACAAATTGCAGAATGTTTCTCTTTCCTGCAGCGGAGTCTGTGCGGTTGAAAGTACCGGCGACGTCGACGTCAATGTAGTCTGATACCCGCGTGTACCAGATACTCACTTCTGCAGCCCAGTCTGATTTTTCTGCTTGCCAGGACACCGACGCTGTACTGGCCGTTTCAGGTGCAAGATTGATGTTGCCGATATAGCCGTTGCCGTCACCGAACCAGCCAATCATGGATGTGGCCATGGCGCTGGTTCCCCAACTGTAACGTTCATAAAGGTTAGGAGCGCGGTTCTTTCTTGCTATACCAAGTGTGAGGCTTTGATCGCCGGATAATTTGCGTGTAGCCAGCAACGTGGCGTCGATGAGTGTGTCAGACTGACTCCGGTCTGCTGAATTAAAAGCGCTGGCCGCTGCCAGATTGTTTGCCATCATCATCCCGCTGCCCATGGACATGCCACTCATGGACATGCCATCCATGCTGCTGTTTACATATGCCTGAACTTCACCGGTATCCGTTGTAACATATTCAGCGCGCAGTCCCGCCTGGTACTGCCAGTCTTCATCAGCGGCGGACAACCATTCAGCCCAGGCTGCAAGGCGGTCCCGCTCCCCGTCATTAATGTTGATGTAGTCATTGGGGCCCATCATGGCTGAGCCTTCTACGGCCGGCCACCAGTCGTCCAGGCGATTGGCGTAATATTCCTGACCAAAAACGAAGGTACTGCTGTTGTCTGCCGGCATTGTCCACTTCAGCTTCAGTGCAGTGTCGTGGCTGTCTGTGTTCATTGGCATCATGCCGGTTTTCTCCGCCGTGAAGAAACCCATTTCATGGGTGGTATGACGGGTACTGGCGGTGGCATCCAGGGCAATATTTCCGAACTGTCGCTGGTACAGTGCCGTAATGCCTGTACTGGTATTGTCAGTCATGTCCATGTACTGGTTCGGGAAGCCCTGATAGGGGATACGCTGGTGAGAAATGCTCAGTTGCAGGCGTTGTGATGCATCCTGATAACCGCCACCCAGCAAATGGTTTGTGGCTTTATAAAGGGTATCAGGTACCAGGTTACCATGCCCGTCTTCGTAGCTTTCGGCTTTGGACTGATTTCCTGCATAGCTCAGATACCAGGTGTCACTGGCAAAGGTAGCATCAGCGCTCAGGGTTCTGCCATTGTCGTTGCTTTGATAAAAATACCCCAGCGACCCATTCTCAAACGTTACCGTATCACTTGTATTGAATGCCAGTGTGAAAGTAGACAATGCAATAACCCCGGCAATATTGTCACCGCCGGCACTGACCGGAGATACGCCCGGTAAAACGGCAATGGTATTGACCTGATTAGCGGAAACATATGACAGAGGCGGGTTCATCTGGTTACCACAAGCTGCAGTAACAGGCACACCGTCGGTGAGTAGCTGAATGCGGTCACCCATCATACCGTTCATCACCGGTAATGCAGAGACTCCGCCTGCTGCAGAAAACGTGATACCGGCTTGTGCCAGACGGGATGAGAGGTTCTCATCACCATGAAGATGAGGCTGGCGGGTGGTGACTTCGATGGTTTCCACCGGAGTTTCTCCGGCAGAAGCTAATGTACTGAGCAGTGTGGTTGCAGACAACACAGCATAGGGGAATGGTTTCACTTACATGTTCCGGTTATTAAATCCGGCGATAGTGTAACGGCGGCGTCGCAAAACCAACATGCGACAAATTGTCGCACATGTTCAAAAGTTAAGCGTTTGAGAAGTTTGGCGATATTTATTTGGCTTTACGGAAGATAAGCCCTTATTCAGGCTCAGAAATCATGTAACAATAGCCGTTCATCCGGTCCATCCTTGTCATACTAATGATTAGTTGCGGCTTTATCATATTGGTTATACGTTTCAGGTATAAAGTTATTCTGTAGGATATTGTAGTGTCTGATAATCTGGTTTCTGTTAAGACTCTCGATAAAGAGCAACTTAAACACGCAACAATTTTTTCCGGCATCAGCCCGAAGGCCATGCGCCGGGTGTTTGCTGCGTGGTGTATTTTTTGTGTTGTAGTCGCCATTATTGTGGTTATGGCTCCTGATTTATCTCAGGTTTTTCAGCTTACCGTGTCTGGTGTACTGATTGCGTTTACGCTGGCCATGTTTGGTCAAAGCCGTATCGCTGAAGGCTGGCCGGCAGTACTTTCCAGTGACAATGAAATTTGCGTGATCCGCGATCCGCAAAAGCGGGAATTTATATGTGTGCCTGTCAGTCTGGTTACCGCAGCTGAACCGGCGCTGATAAAGCCAAATAAAAAAGCACTGGCGCTCATGCTGGATACGCAGCGGCTATCGGAAAACGATGTCACTACCCTTAATCAGGCGGTCTGGCCACGGGACGACCGGTTGCTGGCTCTTGCGCACTTTATATCCCGCGATAAAGCATGCCGGAAAATTAATTCCTTCCTTTCCTGATATCTATTTTTCCGGTGCCTGCACAAAAAATGAGCAGTCGGTGGAAGGCTTGTCCCAATTTGGTCTGCCATGGGGACAATATTCACAGATAGAATTGTTTTTCAAATTTCATTAATGGTAATGTTGTCTTACCTTTGATCATGATATCAGTACGCTTTTTTCTTTAAGGTATTAATATTTAGGGTTAATACTGATTTCGGTGGTATCTATAATTCGTTATAAACGCCGCTTATACAGAGATGGCGTGAATTCTGCACTCGTAAATCCTGCAGATAGAAGTGCAGAAAGGTAGCAAGTTGATTGCTGCACCTGTAGTACAAGTGAAATGTGCGTTTCCTTAAGTTTTAGGGTCTATGAGACCTGTCGCAGAAATGCGGACAGAGTGTGAAAACAGCAAGGAGGCAACATGACCCCCGGTACAATCTTACAAATTCTGGTCGTTGAAGACGATCCTGTGGTAGCAAGCCAGTTAACCTGCTTTTTGACCGGACTGGGATGGAAAGTGGATTTTGCTGCCAGCGGAAAGCTGGCTATCCGTCTGAGCAAGGCTCAGCGGTACGATGCTATTCTCCTCGATGTGGCGATGCCGGATTTACCCGGTGCGGATATACTGGCACAAATAAAACAAGCCTGTGATTCGCCGGTATTACTGATGAACCCCGGGCAAGACCCCGCAGGTAACGCTGCCTTTGCCGCAGCAGATGACAGTGTTCCTGACCCTTCAGACTACCGTGACATTGTGAGTCGTTGTCAACGCTATGCCACACAGGAACCGCTGGCAATCACAGCCTGACAAAACGCGTTTAAAAGAGTGTCCATGAAAACCTGTAGCTGAAAAGCCACAGGTTTTTTTATGCCTGTTCAACTGATTGATTGGCTTTTAATCTCAGTGTTGTGAGCAAGGGAAAGTGATCTGAGCCTACATCCGGCATTCTTTCTATTTTGACCAGTTCGAAATGCTCAGTATGAAAGACATGGTCAAGGGGCCAGCGCAGCAACGGATAATCCGCATGGAAAGTGTTGAAAAATCCACGGCCACGACGGGGATCCAGCATGCCACTTATTTTTCTGAATTTTCGGGTCGTCGGTGACCATGCCACATCATTGAGGTCGCCGGTAACAATCGCCGGCTGCTTTAACTTTGCCATTTCTTTTCCTACCCGTGTCAGTTCCTTATCCCTGGGTTCGGCAGATTTATTTTCTGTAGGACTTGGCGGTTTTGGGTGTACAAAATGGATTTTTACCTGAGTACCGGCCATTTCCTGCCAGATTTCCATAGACGGTACGTCATCTTCAATAATGAACCGGATTTTTTCGTTGCCGAAGGGACGCCGGCTATAAAGATGCATGCCGTAGAGATTTTCCAGCGGGCAGGAAAGGCGGTAAGGATAGTCATCATGAAGGACCGACAGTGCCTGCTCCCAGTCTTTGTTGCTTTCCAGCGTCACCAGAATATCCGGTCTACGTTGCCTGGTAAGATTAATCAGTGCGTCATAGTTATCGTTAGTCATTAATACATTGCTGGTCAGAATGCTTATTGTGCGGTCGTCATCAGTTGCTGGTACCTGATTCACTTCCGTGCGCCATACCGGTGTGTAAGGGATTACCCATGCCAGTTGATAGAGCAAAGCACAGACAGCACCGGCCTGCATGCACAGCGCCAGTAAGGGCGTTTCGATATACCAGTATGTCCAGACTAAGGTGAGCACAAGTAAACTAAACGCCTGTTGCAGACGGGGAAACTCCCATACGCGGATTGACCAGTGCTGGCCGGGTATGTGAGGCAGTATTGCAGCCACAATAAAGAAAAGGGTAATAATAGAGAGTACTGTTGTCATGGTTCGTCCGCTGAAATTACTGTCCGGAATCAAATTATTTAGCTTACTTATATAAAGACTTTCTGCCCTGTTCGATCAAACGAGGTGATTTCAGCAATTGTAAATGCAAGGTAAAAAATACGGGGTTCTGAGAAAAGTTTGCATGAAGGGAAAGAGTTGAAAATTAGAGTTAACGATAAAAAGTTATATTTTTCAGTTCTTTAATCTGCTGGCATGAAGTTGGCTTCAGTTATTTTGCTTGATAATTAAGGAGAGCAAAATTATGAAACGTTCAATTCTTTCACTGTTAGTAGCTGGTACATTAACTACTTCTGCTTTTGCAGGATCTATGGATACTGCGAACAAGTGGGAGGAAGGTGCCAAGGATGCCTGGATAGACGGCAAAGCTGAAGCAACATTACTGTTTAATGGTAATCTGAATTCTTTTGACATCAACACCGACGTTCAGGATGGCAAGGTTATTCTGACCGGTAAGGTAGACAACTCGGTTGATAAAAAGCTCGCGGAAGAGCTGGTAGCGAATATCGACGGCGTAACAGATGTTGATAACCAGCTGACCATTGTAGAAGAGCATGACTCTGAAGCTATGGACGGCGACGACATGGATATGGATTCTGCAACCGGCAAACTGACAGATGCTAAAATCGCGACTGTAATCAAAACCCGTTTACTGATGGACTCTGACATTTCCGGTTTTGATATCGACGTGGATGTTGAGCAGGGTAATGTTACGCTTACCGGTACAGTAGACTCAGACGCTGAGCGTGACCTGGCCGTTGAGATTGCGAAAAACGCCACAGATGTTACAGACGTTGAAGACAACCTGAAGGTCGTTCAACCGAAAACAGCGATGAAAAGTGA
This sequence comes from Alteromonas sp. NFXS44, assembly GCF_040148705.1. NCBI lineage: Bacteria > Pseudomonadati > Pseudomonadota > Gammaproteobacteria > Alteromonadales > Alteromonadaceae > Alteromonas > Alteromonas sp. NFXS44. The sequence continues at coordinate 707,515 of NZ_JAGDEA010000005.1, forward strand.
ATAATACTTTTTAACTGCATAATCCGGAAAGGGCTGAATTATCTCAGCCCTTTTTTTATTGCATTCCTGTTTGTGAATCCTGCTGAAAAACCTTCCTTCCCGTCTGTGAAAATATTTCCCGCCTGTAGTAAAAAAGTATCATCAAATTCCCGGGTCAACGGAAATTATTTGGGTCTTATTGCCTGCATCTTTTTCCTCTGATTTTTTTCTATGATTATGAATCAATACTTAAGTCTAATAAAACAGTAGGTTACGGAAAGGCCGGTCATGAGGTTGAAGCGTGGCGGTGGCTTTTGCGGCGTTTCTGTTAGGTCTTTAAAAATATGGCGCGGAAATTGGAACATTAAAAATAGTTGTGAGAGTAAATAAGTCATTTACCGGAATTCAATTCTACGCACGCAAGGGAGCAGTATGAAATTTCTGAAGACTAAACACCGTCCGTTACCGTCAACGTCATTTGAGCGTCTCATTCACTCGCAGCCAGTTTTTAACTGGTTCGATCGCTATGACAAAAGTGACCACAAAGCCGGCAAGGCAACGGCAGGTGCAGTGATGGCGGAGGCAGCGACCGCTAAGTAAGTACAGGTAAGCGATCCGGACGACCCTTGAATTAAACAACGATGGTGAAAAACATGAATTACTTAAAAATTGCAGTAATGACAGTGTTACTTCTGACCAGTCTTGTAGCTCTGGGTTCCGGAAAGCAACTCTCAACCTGGCTGGGGGAAACGCCGGCAGAAGCATCAACTGGTGCTGATCTGGCAGAAGTTGAAGCGGTATTTAAAGAGTTGGAGTTTGACCCGGCGAATTCGTTTCATCAAATTCGTAAGCAAAGGATTGAGCATTATCTTAATTTGGCCCGTAACTATGATGATAGTGACTGGGACTACAGCAGGGATGAAGCTCTGCAGCGGGCTCAAAATATAATGAATCACCACGATAGGAAGGAAAGTGGTATCTATGCCAGCTTATAGACAAGGTGCTTTCGCCTTAATTATTTGTTTATTTTTATTGGGTGGCTGTGCCAGCGCGCCCGACACGCCTGAAAATTCTGCTGTACAACCGCAGGACAACAAGCAACCTCAAAATAACGAACCCGCACTGGCTGAAGAGCTTGCGAAAGGTAAGGACGTTATCGTACAAACCAGCCAGGGAGCCGTATCTGTTTCTCCGGTAGTGGTTGCAGTAGGTGATACCCGTGAGTCAGGGAATACCGGTGATGAGGTGTATTACAATGATCCCTGGGAAGGTTTCAACCGGGCCATGTTCAGCTTTAATAATGTGTCTTATCAGTATGTACTTTTACCGCTGGCAGACGGTTATCATTATGTAGTGCCAGGGGTGGTAAGAGACAAAATTGGTAATGCCTTTGATAATCTCAGAGAACCGTTGAATCTGGTCAACAACACCTTTGCAGGCGAGTTCAGTGAGGCTGGTGCAAACTTAGGGCGCTTTCTGATCAATTCTACGGTGGGACTGCTCGGCTTATTCGACCCCGCATCCGACTGGTTCGACATCAAACCGCAAAAGCAAACCATCGCAAATACCTTACAACGCTATGATATTGGCTCCGGCCCGTATCTGGTTATTCCCATTTTAGGTCCGTCTGATCCCCGCGGCGCGTTATCAACACTAACCGAAGGGTTTGTCCATCCGGTAAATTACATTGCCGAACCACCGGAAAGCTATCAATTGAGGATTTTTGAAGGTTTTGATGACTTCTCAAATCAGTCGGATACGTACAGAAAACTGTATGAGCAGGCTGAGGATCCTTACATCTATTTCCGTAATCAGTACATTCAGGGACAGCGACGTGACGAACTCTTCGAACTCAGTGAACGCGAACAGCAAGATAACCAGTAAGCTGGCGGCAGGAATCATTTCAGCCCGCTGGGGTATTCTGGTTTTCTTTATTGCGGCTTTAGCGTGGCTGGGATTACACATATCGCAATTTCGCATTGATGCGTCCGCAGACACCTTACTGGTCAAAGATAACAAGCTCTACATTCAGACTCAGGTTGCTGATGAGACGTTCGCCCCGCAGGAATTTATTCTGCTGGCTTATGAGCCGGTTTCTCATGATCTGTTCAGCCGGCAGACATTTGATGATATTGCTGCGCTATCGGCAGAAATAAAGAAAATCGACCGTGTAGAAGCTGTGACATCCATTATCACCGTGCCACTTATTAATGATGCCGGTGCACTTACCGGTGATACCGACGTGGCTTCTCTGTCATGGGAAAAGCAGCAGTATTCTCCCGCACAAATGAAATCTATGATTTCAGGCCATCCGATCTTTACTGATCTGCTGGTTAACCGTCAGGAAACCGCAACGGGTATTCAGATCGTTTTTAAAGACAATCCTGAACTGGTAGGAATAGACAAAGAAATCACCGCCATTCAGGCCAAAGTACTAGACGGTGAGAGCCTCAGTGACGCCGACAATAAGAAAATTGAAGCGTTAAAGGCGAAGGCAGACCCTATCCGGCAGCAACTGACCGCACAGCGCAAAGCCGAAATAGAACAAATTGAACAAATCACGCAGTCTGTGTCTGACAGAGCGAACACCTACCTGGGCGGGGCCTATGTGGTGGGCCAGCATCTTATTGATATTATCAAGTCAGACCTGGTGAATTTTGGCACCGCAATCGCTGCAGTTATTGTGTTACTTCTGGCCTTACTGTACCGGTCATTTAAGTGGGTATTCTTTCCGTTACTTTCCTGTGCAGTCAGCGTATTTCTGACCATGGGCCTGTTCGGGCTGCTGGATTTACGTACCACAGTCATTTCAGCCAATTTTGTGGCTTTGCAACTTATCCTTACCCTGGCGGTGATGATCCACGTCATCGGCAGCTACCGTGAAATAAGCCGGGATAACCCGGCGTATTCTCAACGCGAGCGTATTATCGCTACGTTGGAAGACAAACTGTCTCCCTGTTTTTACGCCACGCTGACAACCTCTGTAGGATTCGGCGCTCTCATCTTTTCAGGCTTGCAGCCGGTGGTCGCATTTGGATGGATGATGCTGGCTTCCATGTTGATCACCATGGCAGTAAGTTTGCTGCTGTTCCCGGCTTTGCTGTCATTTTTACCGGCCAGTAAAGAAACGAAAGAGTACGGTTTTATTAAAGCATTGCTGGAACGCCTGCGCCGGCTATCGATGCGCGCTCCCCTGGCTGTCAGCGGGTTTGTGCTCATTGTGTTTGCTGTTATGGCAGCGGGCATCACACGGCTTAATGTTGAAAACTCCTTTATTAATTACTTTGATAAAAACACGCAAATCTATAAAGAATTGGCGTTTATCGATCGCGAATTTGGTGGTTCTACCGCCCTGGATGTAATCATTACACTGGATGAACAAAACGCGTCGCAGGAACTGGTGCTGACGGCAGATTCTGTCGCACAGTTGCAGCTGGCGCAGGCGGCCATTAAGGCATTTGACGCTACAGGCAGTGTGACGTCGGTAGTGAATTTTACTGAACTGGCAAAACAGTTAAATGGTGGAAAACCTCTTACTGAGTATGAGCTTACCTCTATCTACCGTTTATTGGATGAAAAGGTGGTAAATCAGCTGGTGGGGGCGTATTTTTCTGCTGAAGATAATGCCTTTCGTATTTCTACACGTATTCAGGACACCACTGAGGGGTTGAACCGTCAACTGTTTATGACACAACTGCAGTCTGACTTGAAAGCCACGGGGCTGGATGACTCTCAGTATGAACTGACTAACCTGTTCGTGTTATATCAGGATATTCTCAGTCGTCTGTTTGACTCCCAAATTAAAACTCTCGGTATTGTGTATGCAGTGCTGGCGCTGGTGCTGTTTGCTATTTTCCGCTCGCTTAAGGTCACACTGATTGCGCTGCTACCGAATATTCTCACCACGTTGGGAATTCTGGGGATCATTGGCTGGTCCGGTATTTCCCTTGACATTATGACTATCACTATTGCAGCCATTGCCATGGGCATAGCTGTCGATGATACCATTCACTTTTTACACAGTTACCTGTCTGGTATGAGACAGGGAGATGGCAGCGCAGACGCTGGGAGCCGTTCAGCCTTCGGGCATTCCGGACTGGCTATATTGTTCACCTCTACCATTATTGCAACGGGTTTCTCACTGTTCGGTTTTTCTGACTTTTTACCCAGTGTGTATTTTGGCTTGCTGACGGCACTGGCGATGCTGCTGGCACTGTTTACTGACCTGAGTTTATTGCCGGCGCTGCTAAACCGTTTTGTTGGTAAGAAAAGTAGCGAGTAATGCCCCTGCAATCAGGTAAGATATATAGACGAATAAAGGCTTGCAGCGATGCAGGCCTTTTTTACTGATGGCTGAGAAAGGAGCTGAGCAATGCCTGAGGCAGATTCCGTTGCAGGGTTAGGGTGTGAAGAGGCGTGTATTCAGGTGTTTATGGCAAACCGGCCTGATTATCCTCTGACGGGGCCTTCGGGACAATTGTTGCCGGCAAATAATACCCTCATTGAGAACATAAACCGGGAATGTGGAAACGGCTGGCGTAAAGTATTTAATGTCTACGCAAAATGGGTATTTCCCTTGTCAGAGAGTGCCGGCACAACACAAGGCATTTCCTCATGGCAGCAGTATCGTGACGAGCTATTGCTGACAGAGCAGGGAAGTACTGCACTCTGGTTTAAAGCGCCGGAACACTTTAACCCCGCCAGATTAAACATTGTGATGGGCAAAACCTTTGCCGGGACGTTGGGACTAACAGACAGTGTGGAATGGCTGACGGCTGATTTTGCTGTGTGCTTGCAACGGTCGCTGGTTGTGACGCCGTATTTTGACTACCGGCAGCTGACAAATGAAAAAATTGGTTTTCTGAATTATCTGATCAGAAGCAGGCCGGCTTTGTTGAAACAGGCTATGGGGTGTCAGACATAAAAAAACCAGACCCGGAGGTCTGGTTTTGATTTTCTCAGAACTGATTAGCAGTCTTTGTCTTCTGCATTCATGCCTTCTTTGGCATCTTCACAGGCGTCTTCAACTGCGTTACCAGCATCGGTAACGACTTCGTCAAGTTTTTCACCTGCGTTTTCTGCTTCACCGTCGCCGCAAGCGGCCAGTGAGAATGCAAAACCTGCTACTAACAGTGCCTTAAGCATTAATTTAGATAAGTTCATAGTCCTTTCTCCTTGTTCCAATGTATATTGTTAGACTCTAGGTGATTTGCCGCGTAATGCATTTGCGATCAGAGAGATCACCAGCAACGCTACAAACACGAAGAATAAAAACTGAGCAATGCCTGATGCTGCACCGGCAATGCCGCCAAAGCCAAAAACTGCTGCGATAATGGCGATAATGAAAAATGTAACTGCCCAACCTAGCATAATTATTTCCTCATATTGCTCTAGTAAATGACATATTAACTTATGCTGGTATTGTGCCATTATTTAAGTTGTTGAAAATTAAGGGTTAGTTGTTGTTTTGTTGTGTTTGAGCCTGATGAACAGGGCGGTAGTTACAACTTACTTGCATTTTTTACACAGTCTCCGGAAAGCTTTCATGCAGTGCATGAGAGACGCTGGTACACTAGATTTATATTTCATCATTTATTTAACCCGGCTTACCTGTGGCCCGCCAGCCGTTGCCGGACCCGCTTTCGATACACGGACAACTATTCATGAGTAAAAACCATTCTGCATTTATCGGTTTGATGCAAAGTGCAAGAAACGTAAAACGCTGGCCATTGATGGCGCAGTTTCAGGAAGAAATGTTATCGACGCATATTTATGAAGCCGCAGTGGTTGCTCACATGCTCGGTGCAATCGCAAAAGACGTATTTAACGAAGATGTTGAGCCTGACCGGGTAGCCTCGATGGCTATTTTCCATGAAGGCAGTGAAATTGCCGGTATGAGCGACATCCCCAGCCCGGTAAAATATCACGACCCTGAAACCACCATGGCGATTAAGAAGCTGGAGCGAAGGTTTGAAGCCATGTTACTTCAAACGTTACCTGAACCACTACGTCAGCGTTATCAGCCTCTGATTGAGCAGGATAAAGAAGATATTCACGTGGCGCTGGCGAAAGCCGCAGACGTTTTGTGTGCTTATCTGAAATGTGACTATGAGTTATCAAAATCCAACTCAGAGTTTTCAAATGCTATGCACGAGATGGACATACAACTGAAAAAATACCGGGACACGTTTAAATGTGTGGATTATTTCTGTCAGGTATTTCTTGAAGATGCAAAAGGAACGCTGGATGAGCAGACCCGCGATTTAGACTGGGTCGAAAGGGCTAATACGCTGAATATTAAAGAATAACAGGGAAAGTTTAACGCCCTCAGTTCAGGCGCGGTCTTTCAATAACTGCGTTCTGGCTTGTTCCAGGGATAATAATTCATCGTAACATTGCTGCATGCGTGTGCGGATTTTCCGCAACAGCTGAGCACAAGACTGGCTCTGTTTTTCGTTTAACGCATCATCGAACTGTTTCAGAACCCGTGATTCCAGTGCTACCAGTTGATCAACAAACACTTGCTCACTGTCTGCAGAAAGCTTACTGACTACATGGGTATAGAGTTTTCTCGCTTCGATAAGCAGAGACGTTTCGGTAAAGTCACTTTGTTGATTTGCATAGGGCATGAGATCAGTACAGGCTTGTTGCTTCTCTCTTAATATACGGGAAAACAAGGCGCGGGTACTGTCGCAGCTCACGGCTTTAATTCCGTCACTGTAAAACGTGATACCGCTTTGCAGCACATTGATGAGATATGAAATATTATCAGACGGATAATTAGCAGCAGACACAGCGGATTCCCTTTGTTGCAAAACTCTGTATGGGAAAGTGCAGGGATCAGGCCATATGCTGTCTCTGCTAGTAAAAATTTATATTTATGATATATAAGGACTTTTTTCTGGATGCTTAAACAGGCAGCGTGTGGAAGAAACGGGTAAATACGTCTTTACAATTTGCTCTGTAAAAAAGTAAAAGCCGGCATTGCGAACAATGCCGGCTTTTAAGTGCTGTTAACAATAATTACAGCAATTACAGGTTATACATTTTTACATCGCCTGCATTACCGGAATAGGTAGATACAGTGAGATCCTGCGTGAAGTACACAAAATGAACCTGAGTCGGGTTGCCGGTGTTATCGTAAAACACATCGCCGGTATTACCGAGAATATATCCGCAGGCGCCACTGTAGTAGTAAGTATTCCAGCCGTTTACCAGCGGACTGTTATAGCTGGCCAGCGCATTCACCGGTTCAGGGCTGCTGTAAACTTTGTTCCAGAGGTCCACACAGCCGGCGGTGTCCGCAGTGCTCCCCTGAGCCCAGCCATCGGATGTGAAATCTACAGATTGTCCACCGATATTTATCGGCGTTGTCCGGCGAATCTGATATTTGGCCTGTAACAGTGTAATGCCTGATTTAAATGCGCCCATCTGACCCTGAGTAACGGCATTGGTGGCATCTTCAGATAAATCAATAAAACGGGGAGCGGCTGTTACTGCCAGTACGCCAAGAATGACAATGACGATGACCAGCTCGATTAATGTAAAGCCTGCAGAATATTTAATAGTTTTCATCATGGTATAAGGTTCTGATTAACAACATGATGAGAATAGAGGAAAGGAACCTTTGCGCCAATAAAGAAACGCCTGAAACGGGTATTTCAGGTGTTTGTCAGGTATAGAGCAGAATAAGTAAATGACTGCCCCGGCGATGCTTACAATTCAGATATCAGGCAGGTTTGTTTGCCAGCAGTTCACTGACTGTAAAGGCTTTTTTACCCAAAGTCGCCGCATCATTGCTCATTCTTACCATGATTGAAAAATACACGTCTTCCATGGTCTGCGTTTCAACGGTCATGTCTGTGGTTTGCGCCGGGAATGGCTGGGCTACGCCGGAACAGCCTGACATTGTGCATTGTTGTTCCTGCAGTACAGGGATCTGCGCAGCACTGGTGTCTTTTACGAGGCGTTTGCCGGTAGTCATTTTACGTTCAACATCTGTTTTCACGATAGCCAGATACTCATAGCCGGCAGCCTGAGCGATTTCAGCGGCGCGGTATAAAGTATATTCCTGCACCAGCGCCGCATCGGTGGCTTCTGTGGCGCGGAACATCACCCTGTACTCCGCATCAGAAAGTTGAACAGATGAATATCCGTACTGTTTCTCAGATTTTGCCGCCTTATATGGCGTTGGCGCTGAGTCCGGAACACTGCTGCAGGCACTGAGAACCAGCACACTCGCCGTTAGAACCGGTAAAAATACGTTGCGCGTTTTAAACATTAATCCTGATGCAAAACCTGGCATATGTGTCCTTATCCTAAGAAATTGAAAACTGCGGTGCGGGCAAAAGCAAACAGGGCTTGCCGGCGCTTGCCTGGCGGATCATCACTGGTTGCACCTTTCCAGGCACCGGCACCGAAACAGGTAAGCAGAGTTTCGGGACGGGCAACAAAAAGTCTTGCCGTCACTTTAGCATGGTTCACTGCAACCGCACTTTCATATTGCGATATTTCGTAGTTTTCCTGCGCCTTGTCACGGGCGCGCAGTGCCGAAGTTAAAAACAGGTTCATGATTTTGTTTCCTCCTGTTTTTCCTCTTTGTTCACACCAACAGCCTGCAACAGCGTTCTGATTGCAGGCATCAGCGAAATGTAGCGGTAAGCATTTCTGGCTATCGCAAATGCAGCCACCGCCAGGGCGAGATTAAGTACAAAAACAATCAGCGCTGTTATGCCGTTGTGAACGTTAAAATGATGCAATGTAATGGCGATACCGATATTGGCGATGAGCCAGCAGAAGCAGGCAAACACGAACGACGCCAGAATTGATATGCCGGTGACGACCACTGATTGCTTAGCCACGTTCACTTCGGCTGCGGTAAGTTCAGTCAGTGCTATCAATTCCTGTTGCTTTTGGAACAGCACCCATTGCGCGTTGGTGATCATGTCGTCCAGCGAAGGATCAGACTCATCGAAAGTCTCTGTGTCTTCGTTGCCAGCGTCTTCAGCGTAAGGATCCTGACGGCCTTCCGGTAATTCTGAACGGGAAGGAGAAAAACCCCGGTCAGTATCACTGACCAGGGCTTCGTCGGGAATGTGCCCGGTGACCATCTCTTCACCGGGACCAGTCGGCTCCCTGACGCTCATGTTACTTTTTACGTAAAAGTGAAGTAACCAGCATGCCTGCAGCAAACGCGATACCTGCAGTAGCTACCGGGTTTTCAATGGCGTACTTACGTACCCCTGAAGCCTTCCACTTAGCATCCATCTGGGCCTTACGAGCTGCCATATTGTCAGCAGAGTCAGACGCGGTGGAGCGGATATTCTGTTCGGCACGGGCCGCTGATTCAGCCAGCTTATCTACGGACGAGTGTAGAGAAGCTTGAGCTTTGTCTGTAAAAGGATGTGTCGAATCAGTCACACCGTTAGATGTCTTTGTTGCTGAAGCTGGTGAAGCGGTTGATGCTGCATTAGCCATAATAATTTCTCCTTTTTGGAATGTTCACAAGGAGTATTGCAAGGCCAATACCAATACGAGCATTGAGGCAAACTGTTGATAATTGGTGTTTTTTTGTTTTCGCGGAATTGATGTGGTTTGCGAGGAACGGCGTTTGTTACAGGTTGCCTGTAATAATTGCAGGCAACCTCTTACCAAATCAGCGTGTTACTTAAACAGCGTGGCAAGATCGTTCCGGTTGACAGGTTTGAGCAATGTACCGGCGACATCGATGTCTTTTAAGTCATTTTCATCAGGCTCACGGCCACTGACAATGTATATCTTCAAATCTTTGTGATCCTGACGGATATCGCTGGCAAGGCTGATTCCGTCAGCATCCGGCAGAGTTAAATCCAGCAGGGCGGCATCAAATGGCTTAATGGCAATGAGGGATTTCGCATCACGTGCATTATGTGCAACCTCAACCCTGTGGCCCAGGTGACTGAGTAACAACTTCATCAGTTCTGCAGCATCGTGGTCATCTTCAACCAGTAATACCTGTTTTCCGTCAGAATCACCGGTCTGATTGTCACTGGTATCCGAAAGCGGGGAAGAGGACTCCGTTTCAGTTGTTTTATAAGGTACAAACTCCAGCGCTTTATTGACATTGGGTGCTTCATCTTCTGAAGGCTTTGCCATTCCCGGTGTGCTGATAAGATAACGATCCAGTATTTCGAACAACGCAGGCTTATCGATGGGCTTGCCCAGCACATCATCAAATCCTTCGTCCAGCAGCGACTGTCTCAGGCCTTTTCTGCTGGCGGCGGTAATTGCCACTACGGCGACATTACACTGGTGTTTACGCATGGCTTTAAGGGCATCAATGCCGTTCATCACCGGCATGTGTATATCCATCAGCACCAGGTGATAAGGTTTACCCGCTTGTTCAGCCTGCAAAACGGCTTCCAGCGCTTTAACACCATTCTCAGCATAGGACACAGTTGCATGACACTGACTGACCATATGACCGGTCAGCTTTCTCAGTTCACGTAAATCGTCGACGATAAGTACCCGGCCGGTGACATGAAGATGGTTATTGCTGAGTTCATCCGGCGTTGGCGCTGATAACCGGAAGACGTCAAAGTGCTGTTCGCTGATGTCACCCGGATCAATGGTGAAGGAGAAAGTGCTGCCGCGGCCAAATACTGACTCAACACTGATTTCTCCGCCCATTTTGGACACCAGTTCACGGCATATCGCCAGGCCCAGACCCGCGCCGCCATGGTTAGCCCGCATAACATCTTCAATCTGTTCAAAAGGACGAAAGATGTCATCCAGTTTGTTTGGGGGCATGCCGATACCCGAATCGGTGACCCGGAATAACAGCAATTCTTTATTATCAGATTTTCGGGGAGGCAGGGTTTCCACTGACACCCGGATGGTGCCGGTATCAGTAAACTTAACCGCATTACTGATAAGGTTGATTAATACCTGTCTGAGCCGGGTGGGATCGGCAGTAATAAAATCCGGAATATCGTTTTGCGAAAAGACTTCCATGGACAGCCCTTTGTCTTTCGCAGCCAGATTCATCAGTGAATGGACGTCTGTGAGAAAGCCGTTGAGATTCACTTCTCTGAGTGAAAGCTCAAGTTTATTGGCCATAATACGTGACATATCCAGCAAATCGTTCAGCAAACTGAGCAGGTGTTTGCCATTGGTGTGAATAATCGACAACTCCTGGTTCATCGGTTCGTTGGCTTCATCGTCAAGCAGCAGCTCGGTGTAGCCCAGAATCGATGTCAGCGGTGTGCGTAACTCATGGCCAAGATGTGCCAGGAACTTATCTTTTGCTTTATTTTGCTGCTCAACTTTATGACGTTCGATGCGCTCGTTTTCTATCTCGCGACGAACCATGGCATATCGCATAGTCCGCATGAAACGGGGGGATTCAATTTCGCTTTTGTTCAGATAGTCAGCCGCACCGGCACGCATCACCATGTCATCCACCTGACTGTCTGTCTGTCCGGTCAGAATGACAACAGGAACGGTGATACCCGCAGCTTTAAAGGTGGCAAGCACATCAAGTGCATTTTCCGCCCCTAAAATGTAATCCAGCAAACAAATGTCAAAGGTGCGCTTCTGAAAAGCATCGATGGCGGCCTTGCCATTTGTCACCCATGTGATGTGGAATTTAGGGTCATCACACTGGGACATATAGTCGGCGGTGAGGAAATAATCATCCTCATCGTCTTCTACCAGTAAAACCCGAATAACTTCTGCCACGCTCGTTTCCCCGTGCACTATTTATTGCTGACCACTTAATCGTGGGGTAACTCTACAAACTCAATCCAGTACCGTCCTAATGCCCGCATGAGGTCCACCAGGCCTTCAAAATTCACCGGCTTGGTAATATATGAAGCGCAGCCAAGATCATAGCCTCTCAGCATGTCTTCTTCTTCTTTCGAGGTTGTCAGAATGACCACAGGAATGCCTCTCAGAGACGGGTCAGCCTTGATTTCCTGTAAGGCTTCACGGCCGTCCTTCCTGGGCATATTTAAATCCAGGAGAATGAGACTGGGGCGGGGCGAGTCTTTCGGATCGGCATATTTTCCTTCACGGCGAAGGTACTCCAGAAGTTCGACACCGTCTTCGACACAATACAAGTTATTGAGTACACGGCTTTCTTTTAGTGCATCGAGGGTAAGCAGGCGATCGTCTTCGTCGTCATCTGCCATCAGAATATTTATCGGGGTGCCATGTTTAAGAGACATGTTTTACTACTCCTTCGCTGTTTGTCGCAAACGGTTCGCCATTGACAGGCATCGTAATGACAAAGCGCGATCCTTTGCCAGGTTCACTGAATGCTTTTATAACGCCATTGTGCCGCTCTACAATCCGGCGGCACACGGCAAGCCCTATGCCCGTTCCTTTGTAGGCACTTCGGCCATGTAAACGCTGGAACGGCGCAAAAATTTTCTCAGCAAAAGACTGTTCAAAGCCAATGCCGTTATCTTCAACTGTGATAGTTACCCATTCGTATTCGTCTTTCAATAAAATGGGTTCGAGCTCTTCCTCTGTAGACGGACGGGAATTCAGGGAAATAACCGGTGGGGCATCTTCAGATCTGAACTTAAGTGCGTTGGACATCAAATTGAGCAACAGTTGTTCAATCTGCGTTTTATCGCACTGCGCCACCGGCAGGGGGCCTGCATTGATAGTTGCTTTGCATTCTTCAATGGCAATTTCTAAATCGTTGGTGACATTGTCGAGGATCTCAGACAGGGCAACCTCTGAAAAGTCCTTACCTCTTGTGGTCACCCGGGAGAAGGCGAGTAAGTCGCTGATTAACATCGACATCCGTTCAGCTGCATTGAGCATGCGCTGCAGAAAATCTCTTCCCCGTTCATCCATCACATCAGCATAGCCGGCTTCCAGACGGTTACCGAAAGCGCGAATCTTTCTTAACGGTTCCTGCAAGTCATGAGAGGCGACGAAAGCGAAATCTTCAAGTTCGCGATTGCTCCTTGACAGTTCATCAGCATACAGTTTGAGTTCTTGCGTGCGATCCTCAATTTTATCTTCCAGTTCTTCGTTGTATTCTTCAAGATCCCGCTGATGTTTAACGGTTTCCCGCAGGTTAAGACGCAACAAGATAAGAATAGCAATAATCAGCAAGCCGGTGGTTATACCGGAAATGATGAGGGTAGTTACCGAGTCCGAACGCAGGCGCATCAGGCTGTCGAGGTGCTTAACCTGTGCCTCCCTTTCTGTGGCATCTACCCTGTCATAACGTAAATCGAATTCATCGTATAAGCTCAGGCCCAAATCGGTATTGACCATAGACAGTGCTTCGGCATATTCGCCTGAACGGGTAAGCTCAACAGTTGTGATGAGTTCGTTAATCTTCGCCTTACTCAAATCGATTAAATCTTCAATATTATCTTCCTGCTCAGGAAGAGCCGATTCCACAGACGCAGTCTCAACTTCTTCAAGCAATTCATTGAGCTTGTTCAGGGTGATGGTGTAATCTGTGAGGTAGGCTTCGTCTTTGGTTAACAGGTAACCCCGTTGCCCGGATTCAGCACGTAGTACAGCCATGTGAAGTTTATTGATAGCATTGATCACGCGATTAGTACTGAACAGCCTGCTCTCAAGAGAGGCAAGCTCATCCAGTGTACTGACAACGTAAAATGCATTACCGGTAATAATAACAATGACCACGGTAACCAGCGTGATCCAACTGTAAGCAGATTGAGCAACTTTATTCAGCATACATTATTATTCCGCCGTGCCGCTGGCCAGTTCATCCATCATTTCTGTCAGGGCGTGGCTGCAATCTTTTGTGCTTACGATAATTTTATCCAGCGCTTCCTGCGCTTTTTCTACCGGAATATCACCGTTCAGCGCCATCTTTACCAGTTCGGCCTGCATGGAGATGCGGTTGAGCGGTTTTCTTGCATCATGTACCCACTTTGCAATTACCGCCAGCTTTTCATCAGTCATGGATCCTTTCCTCAGGACTCGTCTTTGCTCAAATCACCGTATGCGTGCAAACGGTTATAGAGTGTCTTGGTACTGATCCCCAGCATTTCTGCTGCCAGTGTTTTATTACCGTTCACTTTCTCGAGAGTGGCATAGATTAATTCTTTTTCCACATCCTCAATGGTCCGTCCGGCTTCCAGCGCAGTCGTCGTCGATTGTTTTTTAGCGAAAGGAGATTCAATTGTCTTCGGTAATTCTATGTTGGTTTTGTCCGGGTCGCTCATGATGGCAGCACGGTGCACAAAGTGGCGCAATTCACGTACGTTACCCGGCCAGTCGTAGGCTGTGAGGGTATCGAGCTGGGCTTCATCCCATTCAAAACGGGTATCGTTTTCTTTATTAAATTCTTCAATAAATTGCATGGCCAGAAGCGGAATATCTTCCTTGCGTTCCCTCAATGGCGGGATCGTGATGGGAAACACGGCGAGACGAAAATAAATGTCTTCCCGCAGTACTTTACTCTCAGCGATTTCTTCCATCCGGCGGTTTGTTGCTGATACGACACGGCAGTTTACCGGAATAGTTTTTGTGCCGCCCACGCGGATGACCACTTTATTTTCCAGTACCCGTAACAGGTTAGGCTGCATATCGATGGGCATTTCAGTGATCTCATCTAAAAACAGCGTACCGCTTTCAGCCTGTTCAAATACCCCTTCCTTACGGTTCACTGCGCCGGTAAAAGCACCTTTTTCGTGACCAAATAATTCACTGCCGATCAATTCTTTAGAAAACGCACCACAGTTGGTGGCGATGTACGGGCCGGTTACATCAGAGGCCTGATGAATTGAGGCGGCAACCACTTCTTTACCCACGCCGCTTTCACCCAGCAACATGACGTTTGCGCTGGTGCGGCTTACCCGTTCAATAAGTTTATACAGTTCTTTCATTGGCGCCGATTCGCCAATGAGATGACCGAAATACTTCTTAATTTTATTACCACCGGAAGCCGGTTTTTCTTTTTTACCGGACAGGGCCGCTTCGATTTCTTCACGCTGTATGGGCTTGACCAGATAATCGATATTTGGTCCGCACAGGCCCTTGATAATGCCGCGGACAGAAGGATGGCCGGTGATTAACGTCACTTTGGGACGTTTGGGCAGGGCATCGAGTTCTTCAAAAAGGTGGACGCCACTGCCGTCGGGGAGCATGAAATCCAGCAGAACATGGTCGAAGGTTTCTTTTTCCAGCCATTCCCTGGCTTCAGCAAGGTTGCCTGCGGTCAGAATGTCATGACCCAAAAATTCGATAATTGTGCAAGCTACCTCGGTAAACTCAGGGTCGTCATCCACAAGTAAAACAGTCAGCACTGTGTTAGTCCTTTAGTAAAAATTATTGTCGCAATGTACGTATTACAGGGTGTCTGCGGATTAAGATCACGCATTATTTTATAATTATAAAGTCAGTGACCGCCGGTGTGAGTGCGGTTTTGCGGTGATGTCAGGCAAGTACCGTCCTGCATCACAGAAAGGATGTCTTTTGCCGGCATGGGTCTGCCGTAAAGATAACCTTGTGCGATGTGACAGTCCAGCCGGGTCAGCAGGCTGGCTTGTTGCTGTGTTTCCACGCCTTCGGCGATCACGTCGATCCCCAGGTTGCGGCATAAAGACACAATCCCTTCCACTATTTTTGCGTCACGGTTTCCGTCAGCCAGACCACGAATAAATGACTGGTCAAGTTTGACAGTATGAATATCCAGTTCCCGCAGGTAGGCAAATGAGCTCATGCCGGTACCAAAATCGTCAATAGATGTGGCAATGCCCATTTCTCTGAAATCTGACAGTACACGGCGGCTTACCGCGATGTCCACCATCGTGGCGCTTTCAGTGAGTTCAAACTCCAGCAAGGCGGGTTTAATACCTGACTTTTCCAGCAAACTACGGACAAAGGGGATGAATGCGCTGTCCATTAAATTATAAGCAGACAGATTGACCGACACAGGTAATTCAAACCCGCAGGATGACCAGGCTTTGATTTGATTGACCGCCATTTCCACCGTGTAACGGGTAAAAGCATGAATAATTCCGCTTTGTTCGACCAAATCAATGAATAACGAAGGTTGCAGTAGTCCTTCTTCAGGATGCTGCCACCGCACAATGGCTTCGGCGCCTGCCAGTCTGCCACTGCCAATTTCTACTTTGGGCTGATAATGCAGTACAAATTCTTTATTGTGCAATGCTGAGCGAAGCTGACTGCGCAAAGTTACTTTAATGGTGCTGTTATATGCCAGTCTCTCATTATAAATTTGCACGCCAAGACGCAATTTTTTTGCCCTGTGCATGGCGTTTTCAGCGTTCCTGATCAGCATTTCGGGATGGTGACCATGCTCAGGGAAGCAGACAACACCAATACTGCAACTGACCTCAAATGCACTGTTTCCGATAAATAACGGTTCACGGCAATCGTACAGCAGGGTAAACGCGCGGCTGAGTACATCGTCTGCCGGCAGATCAGGGTGCCAGATAACAAATTCATCACTACGGTAGCGATATACCTTAACGCCTTTTCCGGCAATATTTTTTAACCGCTGTGAAAAAGCAAACAACATTCTGTCACCCATAGCGTGTCCCAGCGCATCATTAATTTCTCTGAAGCGGTCGAGATCAAGAAAAAACAACGCGCCATGGGTTGAATTGAATGTATCACCGGACAGCAGCGCATTGCGGTTGGGAAGTTTGGTCAATGCATCTTCAAGAGCCAGTCGCTCCAGCGTGTTATTAGCCTGCTCAAAGCGGCGGGCAATGAAGGCGGACATCAGCAGGGCAGCCCACACTGCAACCCAAAACGTAATAAAACCGGCGAGAGAAAGGGTGTTAACGATCTGTGAGGATATTTCAGTGAGATCTTTTGTGCGCCAAATAACGGTCAACGGGGCTTCATCTGCGGTTGAAGGCAGCTCACGGATATACAAACGCAGATTGTTAAATTCTGTCACCGGCTCGCCTGAATTTGCCGTCAGTGTGTCAGGAAGGTCAGCTATGCCGGACTTTTGATACAAGATTTTTGAGCCCCGTTTTACCACCATTACCGCATCAGGCATGAGTTTTTTGTTGATGGCCGGCTGACTGGCAAGGGTGCTGATAAAAGGCATCTGGCTGTCGAAATACTGTTTTTCAAAATCGGTTTCAAGCTCAATCAGAATACCATGGCCGAGGTAGCACAATACGCCTATCAGCAGCATAGATAAGCCTGTGGAGCCTGCCAGCAACCGTTTGCGTAAGCTGGCTTTATTATGTTGAATTTCGACTCTATGCGGCATTGATTGTGGTATCCGCTTTGGAAGGCTGAATCTCAGGTGCAGACCCTTTGGTTCCAGAATAATAATAAATGATGATATGTGGCACGGGTCCCTCCTTTGTTATTATTTTATACGGGACCTGTTTGTTATACCTGCTTACGCTTTTTGGGGCAACTTTTGCGCCCGATTTGCGTGCTGTTTAACGAATTAAAAAGCCTTCCGCCTCTGCTGTGGGGAGATTCATTGACTGATAGCGCAGTTCGCCAATAAAAGCTCGGGCAGCGGGTCCGAGACGGTCTCCGTCTTCAAAACAAAGATACAACAGGCCTTTACGTATACCGCTGGTCTCCATCGGAAGTGGTTTCAACAGTCCCTGATTCAGCTGTGGCTTGATAATAGCCAGTGGCAGCCATGCGAAACCCAGACCTTTGCATATAATGTCGATTGATGTACGTACGTGGCTTACTGTCCAGCGTTGGTCGGCACCCAGCCAGCCGGATTCGGCTTTGCGTTCTGCAGACGAATCTCGCACCACTATCTGACGGTGAGATTTCAAATCTTCTACGGTTAACGCACGTTCAAGCTGATGCAGCGGATGGTCCGGGTGGGCAACGGCAACAAATTCAATTTCGCATAAATCTTCGCTGAAACCGTTTTTAACAGCAAAAGGTGAGATAGCAATATCCACTTCAGCAGCTTTTAATAGTGAATTTGCACCATTAAGTACGGTTTCCATCAGTTCTATCCGTAAAAGCGGATATTCCTGAGAGACTTTATTTAAAACATTATATAAAAGCGTAGGCGGGAAAATAATATCAACAGCAATGCGTAATTGCGTCTCGGTGCCACTTTGCAGGTTCGTTGCAACGGCTTCCAGTTTGTGCGCTTCATCAAGGAGAAAATTAGCACGGCGCAGCATCAAATCACCGGCCTCTGTTAATTTAACTTTTCGCCCGTCATTTTCAAATAAAGTAATGCCAAGGGCTGTTTCCAGTTTTTGAACGGCGTGATGCACACTCGACTGACTTTTATGTACCAGCTGAGCTGCCTGATTAAAGCCACCTGCATCCACGACGGCTTTAAACATCCGCCACTGCTCTAACGTTGCTTTCAACATAATTTTCCGTGTCTGTCTTTAATCAACCACTAAGGTAATTTTGCTTCTGTTTCTGATAATCAGTTTACCTCAGAGCGCACGCTGGTAAAACACGAAAGCATAAAACGCTATCAGCCGGTTGCGCCGTTCCGTCATTCAGGGAAGTGTTTACAAATATCTATAACAGGACAGGTGATGACAGAGACATTTTCGTATCCCATCAATGCAAGTTGTTCTGCAGCCAGTTTGGCACGGACCCCTGATGCGCAATGTAAATAAACCGGTTTGGCGGCGTCAGGGAACTTTTCGGCCATCTTCATCTCTAATACCCCCCTGGGGAAATTGATAGCGCTTTCAGACGGTTGGTTCTGACATTCTCCCGGCTCACGAACGTCAATCAATACGCCGTCATTGCCGGCACATTCCGACGCTGCCTCTTGAGCTGTGATAATTCGTAAGGGCAGGGTGATAGAAGCAATGCGTTCCTGAATCGTCTTCAGCATGGTTATTCTCCGGAAATGGTCGGGTCATGACAGTCATGTCCCCCGATAGTGATAACATTTACAATATAAGCTAAATGTAATATAGCTTGCGGTAAATAAACAGTGGTAATACCTTGGAACGCATGTTATTTACGATGAACATTGTTGATAAGTGAGAATCATTTACGCTTTAATACCCACAAATAAATAATAAAGAAGTACTACTAATGACAGCGACTGCAAACAACATTGACACAGAAGAATTGTTATCCCATGCCTCCGAGGCTGAGCGATATTTAAAGCAATTAGCGAACAAAACCCGCCTTATGGTGTTATGTTCTCTGCTAAATGATGAATTTTCTGTATCTGATTTACTGACCCGGATTCCGGTAACTCAGCCGGTACTTTCTCAACATCTGGCACTTTTACGTGAGGCCAACATGGTGGCCACCCGTCGTGACGGGCAGACAATTTACTATAGTCTTGCTGACGACAGAGTGAAGCAGACTATAGGCCTGCTATATGGTTTCTTCTGTGCTGCAGAGTGACATCTCCGGTTCTTATTGAATAAAGGCGGCGGCTGCCGCCTTTATTATTTTCGATCTGTCATTAATGGTTTACTTGCCAGAGACGCAAGGTAGTCGGCGTCATCAAGGCGATCATCATCCACTTCCGGTAATGCCATCAGGTCATCATGACTCATGTTCACATTGATCTTATGCGTCGACCAGTCGATATCTTTTATCAGCGCGGGTGCGAGCGCAATTTTTTTCCCGCCGGGCAGCCAGTTTCGTGTATCAATAATAAAAAGTTGAATGGCCCAGTTGCGTTTGTCGATGACAAAATCACATACGTGACCTGTGTCCTCGCCCTGCGCACTGATATCGTATCCGTTTACTTCTTCGCAGGACCGTAAGTGATTTTCAGGCTTGCTTTCAAGGGTGTCCATGTCGTCCAGCATACTTTGCTGGTCAACAAGCTCTGTAGGATGTGAGAAGTCGCCCCAGGCACCCGGACCCGTCCAGTAATAGCCATAACCGAAATATTTAAATAAGATTTCTTCATATTCCCGCGATAACGGTTTGTGATCGTCGATGGACGGACTTTCTTTCAAAGCATCTTTGGTCATAGACACATAGAGTTTTTCTTCTGTGTCATTCACCTCAGTAAGTGAAATGGGGGAGAGTACTACTTTGCGGCCAAGGGGCAGCCACTTGTGTGTATCGGCCACAAAGTAGCGGATAACGAAATCCTGCTCATCAAACAAAACATCTTTGCACTGACCAATGTCGCCGTCAGTGGCATGAATTCCGAATTTTGTCAGGGTATTAAAAGCAATCATCTTTTTGTCCTTTTTGCCTGCTTAAACCATAAGCGCAGTGAAATCCCGGTCTTACAAGTACTGAGATTGCACGGGTATACATGCTGTTTCGTACAGGCAATCTAAAAAGATCACAAAAAGCTGCGGGAAAAAGTAAAAAGTTAAGGCGTGAATAAAACGGCAAAACCTGACCGGTTCCGTGAAAGAAACCGGGCAGGTTCATAAAGATGGCTGTGAAGATGAATCAGGCGACGTCGAATGTTTCGTCTGAGTAGTCATCATCAAATTCGGCCGCGTTGCTGGCCGAACTGTGTAACGTGTAGAAGTTACGTTTTCCACGGGCAAGGTGTACGTACTTTTGCCACGCTTTTTCCAGTCCATTCTCAGCCGGAACAGTACCGGAAATGAAAGCGACAAAGTGTTTTTCATCAGCGGATTCAGGTTGTATTGTGCCTGATTCCAGATCACACAAAGTTTTACCGTAACGGGTCAGCAAGTCGGCCTCAGGTATACTGAAGTCTCCGGATTTTTTAAAACCGTACGGAAATTTTACCCTGTCGATGAAGGGCTTTGGAGCTGGTCGGATATCAAACGTTTTCATGGCGAAGTCTCGAAAAGGAGTAAACTCAGCAGACTTTTAAATCAATAAAAACATCATGGGAAACAAATTTTTTTTACCTTTAAGATAAATAATTTTGAATGTGCTTTTGTCAGGACGACAAGCACCGTGAGCAGTCCGGGAAACGGGCTCAACGGGGAAATCAGACCTTTAACGCTACACTAGTGAGGTAGCTCATGAACAGAGGGTGGTTGATTTTTGTTCAGTGAAATTATTCATCGTCACGATGATTAATTTTTGTTTCCCATTTTTGTCAGCACACTGATAATGGAGATGTGGCAATAACTATGAGACTGCAATGAGTAAAGACTATCGTTACCACCGTGAAGAATGGGACTCGGTAGAAGATGGTGACATTCACGGCAAAAAAAGCCAGGACCGTCGTCATCAGGTGAAAACTAAGCAAAAGCGTGACGTCCAGCGTCGCGAAAAACAGCGAAGGCTTCACCAGGAAAGTTACTGATAACACGCGATTAATGTTATCTGAGCAACGCATCAGTTTTCTGATGCGTTGTGTACATTTTTGTTTTACAACCATAGAAAGCTGTGAGACCGTATACCCTGTAACGTGACTCGCTGTGTAGCATCTATGGATATCCGCTTTTTATCTACCTTTCTTGAAGTTGTTAAGACCCGGCATTTTGGTAAAGCCGCAGAGAATCTTTATCTGACGCAATCTGCTGTCAGCGCCAGAATTAAATTGCTGGAAGAGTATTTTCAGACCACTTTATTTATACGCCACCGCAACAGTATTCAATTGACGCAGGCTGGTGAGAAACTCCTTCCTTTCGCGCATCAACTGACCGACACGCTAAAAAACGCCAAACGGGAACTGCAAGCCGAATCCGGCGAATTTGTGGTGTGCGCCGCTACCCAGCTGGCCAGTGAAATGGGGTTCACGTCTGTGCTGGGAAAAGTTCATCAGGCATTTCCAGACTGGTCTGTAAAAGCCGAAGTGCTTACGCTGGACAGCTTATCCCGTCAGCTTCATGAAAGAACCATCGACATTGCATTGTCTTCAGAACCGCTGAAGTCTGAAGAAATTCTGAGTACCGAGTTGCTGTGTGAGCCCCTTGCTATGTTTGCTTATGGTACTGAAGCAGAAGAGCCTGCGCCGAACACCTATGTGTCTGTAGAGTGGGGCAGCAAAGTCAGGGATAAGTTACAGCAAATCAGTCCTCAGCTCCGTGATGCCAGACTCAGTACAAATTCTCTCCGGCTGGCTGCCAGCAGCCTTACTGAAGAAGGCGGCTTTGCGTTGTTACCTGAATCGGTTGCAAAAAAACTGTTACCGGCCGGGGAACTCCGTTGTGTCAGTACTTTTGAGGATCTCTCTGCGACGGTTTATCTTAATACAATGAAATCGGTTAAACGTCCCGGGCTACCCGCACTGCTCGATTTACTCACATCCGCTCAAGTGTGATATTACCGGTATCGTCCGGTCACTCACCTTTTTATTTACATCGTCAGACTGGCGTAATACCAGTCTGAATCTGGAATTTAATTCTGTTTGGGTTATGATACCTGCATACGGTTAAACTTTCGCCAGGCTGGCGGATTAAAGTTACCGTTTATCTCTGTGTCTGACGGATTTAGCACAGATGAGAACCAAATCACTATTAATACTGTATTGACTGACAGAATATGCGGCCATGGAAGGAGTAAAAGCATGCGTTGTCTGAAAATATGGGGTCTGGTAATCGCGTGTTTGACCTCATTGGCGTTAACAGCCTCTGTTGAAACTGTCTCTGCGGAACCAGTTCCGGCGAAATATTCCTCATCTGTTACCAGTGCGGTACAGCTACAGCCTGCCAACGGCGAAGTGTTCAATTCTGTTGCTCAGCGCACGATAACGTTCACCCTGGAAAATGGCCTTAACGTGGTCATGCTGCCCATGGATACAACAGCCGCCGTCACCTTACATTTGCAGTTTGATACCAACAGGTATCCTGATAAACCATTGCCCGGATTACCTGCGCTGGCTTTCGACGTACTGGCAGCAAATCCCGCTTTGTCAGATTTTAACGGTGATCTCCAGTTGGTCAGCGGCGCCCGTACCAGTCAGGTGAGCGTGGATACGTCCGGCGAAAAAGCTATAGAAGCGACTAATGTGCTGGCACAGGCTGTACGCTATAACGGTATTGATGAAGACATTCTGGCAAGAACAAAAGCCGAACACTGGCGGAACTATGAAATTGCCGGTTTGCAAAAAGCCACCGGTATTGAGGCCGGTAATTTAAGCCGCGGGACAGTGCAACCGGAAGCGGCTTCATTTTTGAATATCACCGGCGATGATATCCGCAACTATGTGACTGACACATTGGTGGCCAGCCACGCCAGACTCTTTGTGGCAGGTGATTTTATGCCGGATAAACTGGAACAGGCCATACGACGGGCATTTGCCGGCATGCCGGCAGGAAACGCAGGTGCGTCCGCCGGTAAAAACCGCTATGCCGGCTACACGTTAGTTCACCGTGAAGTGGCAACGCCCGCCAGCCGGTTAACAGCAGCCTTTGGGCCGGAAAAACGCTTAACGGCGGAGGATAAAACTGCTTCCAGCTTTGTGTTACCGCAACACCAACGCGGTGAATTAATTAATCAGTTAGCAAATCTTTACGCTTTTGACTTGCAGGAAAGAAGTCTGACCCAATATATCAGCTATATTCATCAAAGATCAGTCGTCCGGTCTGGTAATACTGTGGAGAGAAATCCCATGGCAGATTCATTATCATCGGGTAACGGAAAGCCGGAATATCAAACACAGGATGATAAGCCGGATGCTGATAAATTTAAGTCAGATAACCGCTTGCCGGTTCTGTAAGGAAATGTATGTCTTTATCTCACCCTCTACTGGAAGTCAGTGCTGAAAAACGCCTTCAGGCCACCGTTGAATCCGTCATTGAAAATGGCGAGGTGTGGATTTTAAAAGATGACGATGGTTGTGTGATGCTCACTTCTGATGAAGAAGACGGTGTGCCGGTATGGCCTGATGAGGCGCTGGCTGCACTCTGGGCTACGGATGAATGGTCTCACTGTGAGCCGTTACGCATTTCCCTGCAGGACTGGATGCAAAAGTGGACACCTGGCCTGTTGAAAGACGCGCTGGTGGTCATGGTTTGCCCGGTACCGGGTGAAGAAGGCGAGATTATTGAACCGGATGTTATGGCGGAGAAAATTCTCGCTGCAAAAGGCTGATCGCAGGGGCTGCCTCTTACGTTAAAACCGTATCAGAAATGAATAAAAGGAGCAGCGCATGTTATTGCAACAACCCACAATGCAGGATCTGTTCGCTCAACTGGGTCTGGACAACAGCGATGAAGCGATGGAAAGTTTTGTCGAAAAACACCGGGGTTTGAACGACAGCAGACACATTGAAGATGCACCTTTCTGGAATGATGCACAGGCTACATTTTTGAGAAGTGCGTTGCTGGAGGATGCTGAATGGGTCGAAATTATCGATCAACTGAATGCTGAATTGCATCATTAAATAAAGTCACGCCCTGCATCTGACAGGGCGTTATTTTTTTGCTCTTTCCTGACACATTTTCTCACACTCTTTAGCGTCTCAACGCGAACCAGAGTACTTTTGCAATTTCCATTCTGATGTCTGCCGGGTAAACTAGGGACGTAGAATAACGACGGAAAAAAGCAAAGGAATCAAGATGTCCCGAAAAACAATCATTGCTGCGTCAGTAGCATTTTGCTGTGCAGCGCTTCCGGCACTGGCAAAAGAAGGTATGTTTACCCCTGAACAGCTCCCGCAAATAGCCGGTGATCTTAAAAATACCGGTCTGGAGATTTCTCCTGAAACACTCTCTGACTTAACCGGTTTTCCCATGGGCGCGATTGTTTCCCTTGGCGGTTGCTCTGCTTCCTTCGTTTCCGCACAGGGTCTGGCCGTTACCAACCATCACTGTGCCCGGGGCTCAGTGCAGTACAACAGTACACCTGATAACAATTATCTGGAAAACGGTTTTCTGGCAAAGGAACTGGCAGATGAGTTGCCGGCTGCACCCGGCACGCGCATGTTCGTTACTGTGGATTTTGCTGATGTGACCAGTCAGGTGACCGGCATGCTCAGTGAGGATTTACAGGGGCGGGAACGATACGATGCCATCGAGCAAAGCCGCAAGGCGATTATTGCTGAATGCGAAGCAGAGCCCGGATACCGCTGTTCCGTACCGGCTTTTTTCCAGGGACTGGAATATAAATTAATCAAGCAAATGGAAATACGCGATGTGCGTATCGCTTATGCACCGGCGGAGTCCACAGGGAAATACGGCGGGGAAATTGATAACTGGATGTGGCCCCGCCACACCGGGGACTTCTCATTTTACCGCGCTTATGTGGGACCTGACGGAAAGCCGGCAGACTACAGTGAAGATAATGTCCCTTATCAGCCTTCACAAATACTGAAGGTCTCTGCAGCTGGGGTGGATGACGGCGATTTTGTGATGGCCGCAGGTTATCCCGGTTCGACAAACCGCTATGCCAGACTTTCACTGGTTTCCTATACGTTTGACTGGTTGTATCCCACGTACCTTGATTTGGTGGGGCAGTGGGTTGATACCATCAAGGGCGCCTCTGAAGAGGGCAGCGATGGGCGGATAAAATATGATGCCTTGCTCGCCAGCCTGAATAATTTCCTGAAAAATACTCAGGGACAACTTGAAGGCGCTAAGCGGGTGGGACTGGTATCGCGCCGCGCTGAAAGAGAAGAAGCACTGACTTCCTGGCTTACGTCGCAGGGTAAAAATGCCCTGGTTGACAATATCACTCAACTGGACAGCGTCATGGAAGAGCGCATCAGAAATAACAAGCAAAATTTCTGGTATAAAAATTTGTCCCGTGCACAGTTATTGTCAGTGGCGAAACAGCTTTACCGCAATGCAATAGAAAGTGAGAAACCGGATGCTGAACGTGAACCGGGTTTTCAGGATCGGGACCGTTCACGGCTGGAAGAAAGCCTGACCCGTGTAGATCGTCGCTTCGATGCCGCTGTTGATAAAGCGGTATGGAAAAAAATGATTTCGCTTTACATAGCTCAGCCTGAAGAAGCCCGGGTGAAAGCCTTTGATAATGCAATGGGTCTGAAGGCCGCTGCTGATAAAGGAAACCTGGATGAAGTACTGGATACTTTTTATCGTGAAACTACACTGAAAGATACTGAAATGCGGGTGAACTGGCTTAAGGCCGGTCGGAGTGAATTTGAGAGCAGTAAAGATCCTTTCATTCGTCTTGCTGTGGCGTTGTATGACACCGAAATGCAAATCGAAGATGCCACAAAAGCGCTGCAGGGGCAGTCTGCTGCCTTGCAGCCTTTGTACATGCAAGCCATTATTGACTGGCAGAAATCAAAAGGTAGTCTGGCGTACCCTGATGCCAACAGTACACTGAGGGTGACCTATGGAAATGTACTCGGCGGCTCGCCAAAAGACGGCTTAATCTATGAACCGTTTACCCGTCTTGAAGGTATTTTAGAGAAAGACACCGGGGAAAGTCCCTTCAATGCACCGGCAAAATTGTTGTCGCTGATTGAAGAAAAGCAGTACGGACCTTATAAACTGGATAGTATTAACAGTGTACCGGTCAATTTCCTTACCGATCTGGATTCCACCGGCGGTAATTCAGGCTCCGCAACGCTGAATGCCAACGCTGAGCTGGTTGGTTTGTTGTTCGACGGTACATTTGAAAGTGTTAACTCAGACTGGGATTTTGATCCCCGTACAACACGTACTATTCATGTTGATGCGCGATACATGCTGTGGGTAATGGAATATGTAGACGGCGCAACCAATCTCATTGATGAAATGACCATCGCGAAATAATTGCCCGTTCTGACTACGTACGGCCTGTGATTGACAGGCCGTTTTTATTTTACTTCTTAATGGGGAGGTGATTATCAGCTCACTTAATCCGGCAAAAGATGATTTATGGTTTATTCCGCTGGGCGGTACCGGTGAAATTGGCATGAACCTGAATCTTTATGGACACGACGGACAGTGGTTAATGGTGGATTGCGGCGTCTCTTTTAATGAGTCTCTGTATCCGGCTGCTGAAACGGGCGTCACAAAAGATGCCTTATTTTCTGTCGTCGCGCCGGACCCGGAATTTATCACCTCCCGCAAAGAGCAACTGGCCGGGCTGGTGATAACCCATGCTCATGAAGATCACGTCGGTGCGGTTCCTTATATCTGGCAACGGTTTCGTTGTCCTGTTTATACCACGCCGTTTACTGCCGAAGTGCTGCGCCGCAAACTGGCAAGGGAAAATATGGCCGGACGGGTGCCTATCATAGAAGTGTCGGAAAACAGCACCCACACGATTGGGCCTTTCACCGTGCGCTGGCTGGCTATTACTCATTCCATTCCTGATCCCTACGCCATATTGATAGACACCTCAGCAGGTAAAATTTTTCATACTGCTGACTGGAAAATCGATGCGCAGCCTGTGTCAGGCAAGCCTTTTCAGCACACGCTTTATCAGGCACTGAAAGAAGAGAACATTCTGGCTATGGTGGGGGATTCTACCAATGCATTGAAGCCGGGCATGTCACTGTCTGAACGTAATTGCTTCGATGGCTTGTTATCAGTCATCAAGCCATTGAAGGGCAGAGTAGTGGTAGCCTGTTTTGCCAGTAACATCGCCAGACTGATTTCTCTGGCACGGGTTGCTCAACGGACCGGGCGTTACCTTGCCCTGCTTGGCCGCTCACTCATCAACATGGTCAGCATTGCCAGGGCTCAGGGCTTCTGGCCGGAAGATATTACGCTGGCAGATCCTGAACATATTGGCTACTTACCACCCGAAGAAGTGCTGGTGGTGGCAACAGGCAGCCAGGGAGAGCCCCGGGCTGCGCTCTCCCGTCTGGCAACAAACAGTCATCCGCAACTGGAGCTGGCCAGAGGCGACCATGTTATTTTTTCCAGCATAGTGATACCCGGTAACGAAAAGCCGGTAGAGCGGTTGCTGTCCCGTTTTGCAGCCATGGGAGTCAGTACGTTGCTCAGTGAAGACAGCCCGTTGCCGGTTCACGCCAGCGGTCACCCCTGTGCTGAAGAACTTAAGCTTATGTATCACTGGGTGAAGCCGGAAATTGCCATTCCTGTACATGGCGAAGCTGCACATCTGCAGGCCCATGCAGATATTGCAAAATCATGCGGTATCCGGAAAACCTATGTGGGCACCAATGGTGATCTTTACCGCCTCGCTCCTCAGGCCGGTATCAAACGCGGCGCGGTGAAAGCCGGCCGGATCCCTATCAGGGAAAAGGACTGACACGTATTAACAGCTTCTTATTTTTCAATGAGGTATGTAAATTTATCCTCAGGTCAGGCAGTGCCGCTTTCAATTATGTGCAGAATCGTTAAACTGCACACCATAGACAAATAGCAATTGCGGTTCGCTGTGTCTGACCGGTAAAAAAACGGTGCACGGCGAAGTTGTCAGGCCCGCTGAGGCCTCTCATGTCGAAGTGAAACGACACCTGATGATAACAATGAAAATAATGCGCCAGTTCCCGGACATCAGGGAACGATTAATGACACTGTTGTTTTTTATCCTGTTTTTTCTTACTGGCACGGTGAATGCCGCTCCTCTTATCGAAGATCCCACTTTTTTACAGCTCGGTACCGCCGATGGTCTGGCTCAGGACAAGGTTCAGGATATCGTGCGCGACCGTGACGGATTTATCTGGGTGGCGACAGAAGGGGGCGTGAGCCGCTGGGACGGTTACCGCTTTGTTACCCTGGAAGGTCCTGACGGATTGTTCGTCAACAACGAAATCCGTAATTTGTTTGTCGACAGCAGCAATCGTCTGTGGGTTTCCACTTATTCTGACGGCGTTTATTTTTTTGATTTAAACAGTAACCGTTACCAACTGGTCAGCAGAGTCAGTTATTTTGATGAAGAAGGTTGGACGCAGGGTGCTGATGCCTTCGAAGAACTGGCGGACGGTTCTATGGTGGTAGCGCTGGAACAGCACATTATCAGATATTATCCCCAAACCGGTGAAAGTACTGAACTGTATCGTCTTACCAAAGAGCATATCGAAGAGGGGAACGTAATCAGGGATGTAAAGAGTATGGGCGACCAGCTCTTTATCGCCACAAGTTACGGCCTGGAAGTTATGTCACTGTCAAAAGGGCTGGCAAGTCTTAAAACTCTCAACTATCTGCCTGCCGGCGATATCTCCAATCTTTCTGTTAATACAAAAATCTTATATACCCCATCTCCGGATACATTATTTATCGGCACGGTAGGGGGGCTCTTTTCAATCCCGGTGACTGACCTTACCAAAAAAGATGGTGATGTTATTGAGGTTCAGGGCAGCCGTGTCGTTAAAGATCGCAATATCTGGACAATGACACCGGCCGGTAACGGAGAGTACTGGCTGGGCACAGACCTGGGACTGTTCAGGTTGTATCGTGAAAATGACCAGTGGCAAAACAGCCATATTCTTTATCCTCATGCAGGCATCATTGCGCTGGCTGACAAAAGTATCCGCAGCTTGTTGTCAGATGAGCAGGGGAACTTATGGATGGGCAGTGTATATGGTGGTCTTTTGTTCTGGTATGCCAAGCCATTAGGTATCGAGACGTATCAGAACACCATTCGTGACGATAAGCCGGTCTTGGCAGATAACACCGTGTGGTCATTTTTGCAGGAAGACGACATTCTCTGGGTGGGTACCAAAAACGGATTAACAGCATTCAATCTTAAAACAGAAGAAAGCCGGCATTTCCTTCGTGAAAATGATATCGCCAACAGCAGCGATGTCAGTATTATCATGAATATCTATCCTGCACCGGGTGACAATTTAATTCTGGAGACATACAGAGGACTGCGAATGTTCTCTAAGCAAACCGGAAAAATCAGTCTGCTGCCGGCACATACACCGGAGGCTGAAAAAGTCTTAAACGATTGGAATTTTGGCACAGCAACGGACAACGAAGGCCGCATTTATTTTATTTCCCGGGGCTTCTGGCGCTACGATCCGGCCACAGAAAAACTGGAATCTCTGCCGCTGGATATCGAAGGCATTAACGCCAACTATTCCTTTACCTTTCTTGGCGCAGATAAGCGCTACCCCGGCAAGATCTTCTTGTCAGTAAGAGACGCCGTACTGATGGTGGATACTACGGATTTCGGGATCCGCGATGTCTACCGGTTTCCTGAAAAGGAACGGAATAATATCAGTGCTGTTACCAGCTTCATGGTCGACAGTCACGATGTACTCTGGCTGGGCTTTCCCAGTTACGGCATGGTGGGTTTAGACGCTGAAACCTTTGTTGTGAAAACATACCTGAACGGAACAGAGTCGTTGTTCACAGACATTGTTTACAGCCTCACCGGAGATGAAAGCGGGAACATCTGGTTTACTACCCATGGATTCCTCGGGCGTTATTCACCCCTTTCCGGTTCCGTAGAGCGGTACCGTTACGGAGAAGACATCAGAGTCTCTGAATTTAATGATGGCGCAGCGTTAAAGCTTAGTGACGGACGTCTGGCATTTGGTTCTACGGCAGGATTCGTGTTGTTTGATCCGGAAAAATTGCTGGATAAAGCAACGCAACGGGCCCGTAGCGTGAAAAAAATGGTGATCAGCAACGTGTTGCTGGACTCCCGCATGATCCATGAACCCATGCGAAACCTTAACGGTGAACATGTTACGTTTAATCATGACGATTACGGCATAACTATCCAGTTCACTGCGTTGTCGTCCAGTTACAGCCGGGATACGACATTCCGCTATAAGCTTGTCAGGGAAAATTCGGTGGTCAGTGAGTCGGTCTCTAAGAATGGGAGTGTCACATTTGCATTCCTGTCTCCGGGCGAATATCACTTTGATGTGTCTCCGTTAAAGCAGGACAACGATGTGGTGCTGCTGCCGGCTTCTTTGTCTTTTACCATTCCGTATCCGCCGCTACGTTCACCGGTGGCCTACAGTATTTATTTTTGCTTTCTGCTGGTTTTACTTGCCAGTTATCTCTTTCACCGGCAGCGTCAGCAAATCCGCTTACATCAGGCTCAACACCAGGTGCGTTTGTTCGGTGACGCGTTTCAGCACACCCGTGACTGGGTAATGATTTTCGACAACGCCTATATGCCGGTGGCTGTGAATCCTTCATGCTGTGCAGCATTCGGGCTCGACAGCGACAAGGGACTGGAACGCCAGCTGAATCGTATGTTTGAGAACTCGCCGCGACTGGGTAAAACGTTAAGAGAAAAATTATCTGTTCTGAAAGCCGGCGAGTTCTGGAAGAGCGAAGAAAGTCTCACCGGTGCTGATGGCCGCCATTATGACGTACTGGTTGAAGTCTCTGTGACCGGCACGATGACTGATGCGGATAAAATCGACCATTACCTCATTATCATGTCAGATATTACGGAGCAGAAAAACGCCGAAAGAAAGCTTATTAAAGTGGCGAACTACGACAGTCTGACCGGTCTGGTTAACCGGACACTGTTGCTC
This sequence comes from Alteromonas sp. NFXS44, assembly GCF_040148705.1. Classification (NCBI taxonomy): domain Bacteria; kingdom Pseudomonadati; phylum Pseudomonadota; class Gammaproteobacteria; order Alteromonadales; family Alteromonadaceae; genus Alteromonas; species Alteromonas sp. NFXS44. The sequence continues at coordinate 738,698 of NZ_JAGDEA010000005.1, forward strand.
GAAAGGCTTGAACAGGCCATTGAGCGTGCCAATCACCATGGTAGCGAAGTGGGGGTATTGTTCGTCGATCTGGACAGGTTTAAAGGCATTAATGATTCTTTAGGACATGATTATGGCGATAAATTACTCAGGATTGTTGCCAACCGCATGCTGAATCTGGCATCACCGGACGATACTGTAGCCAGACTGGGCGGTGATGAGTTTGTTATTGTGACTGAAAATGTTACTGACAGGCAGAGAGTCGGTGAGTTTGTCGGTCATCTGATTGAGTCCGTAGAAACCCCTATCGCCCTTGGCAACGAAGTAGTGCGGGTGTCTGCCAGTGTGGGGATTTCTTTTTATCCCGAAGATGCCTCTGAGCCTGCTGAATTGCTGAAACAGTCGGATGTGGCCATGTATACGGCGAAGAAAGATACTGTGTCCGGCTTCAGTTATTTCACTGAAGATATGAATGCTAAAGTCCGTGACAGACTTAAGCTGGAAAACAGGGTGAAAAAGGCCTGGCAGGAACAGTGTTTTTACAATCATTATCAGCCCATCATTAATGCGAAAACCGGCAAAACTGTTGGCGTCGAACTACTGCTTCGTTGCTCACTCAATGATCCTCCTTTATACCCGTCCGAATTCATTCCGGTACTGGAAGAGTTACGTTATGTGATTGATGTAACCCGTGCTGCTATGCAGGGCGCCGTGGAGGATCTGAAAACATGGTATGCGGACGGCTTTGAGGGGTATGTGGCAATTAACCTCTCAGCTTTACACTTTAAAACCGAGTTCGATATTGATGGTGTGAAAGCCTTACTGGATGAGGCCGGATTGCCACGGAGTGCATTGCGCTTCGAGCTTACTGAAGGGATCCTGATGGATGATGCGGAAGGTGCTCTCCGTCAGGTTAACCGGTTTATCGAAGCCGGTTTTGTACTGGCACTGGATGACTTTGGTACCGGCTATTCATCATTGAGTTATCTGAAAAAATTCCCGCTTCAGGTACTAAAAATCGACAAAAGTTTTGTCGATGATATTGAGCCCGATGGCAGTAACGATGCGCTGGTGCTGGCAACCATAGAAATGGCAACTAACCTGAATATGCGTTGTGTCGCTGAAGGGGTAGAAGAAGCCGGGCAGGTAGAATATTTACTTGAGAAGGGATGTATTTACCATCAGGGCTATTATTATTCCCGCCCTGTAGAGGCGAAATATGTGCCTGAATTACTGAACCGGCAATGGTAATAGCCATTCACCTGTCATAACCGGCAAAATGCCTGTACTGAGTACAGGCATTTTACTTTTTAACGCTTAGCTTTTCAGGTTGAGTTTTAACGGTAACGGCAAGGTTTTAAAACGCTGGCCGGTAGCGGCAAATAACGCATTGCACAGCGCCGGCGTAAATGGCGGCGTCGGCGGCTCACCGACACCGGCTGCCGGCGCATCACTGTCGACGATATCAATCTCAAAGTGTGCCGGTGCATGTTGCATGCGCGCCACGGTGTAATTGTGGAAATTGCTCTGATCTATCGCCCCGTTTGTGGCTGAAATCTGCCCCAGCGCACAGCTCAAACCATAAACAGAACCCCCTTCACACTGCGCCCGTACGTGTTCCGGGTTTACGATGGTGCCGGCATCAATACTGACCCAGGTAGCCGGAATTCGCCACGTACCGTCTTCTTTCACTTCTATTTCCACCACGGTTGCTGTGTAACTTAAAAATGAGCGGTGGGCTGCCAGACCGAGGTAGCGACCCTGTGACTTCCGTTTATCCCAGTCTGCCATGGCCGTCACTCTTTCAATTACATTGATCAGGCGGCCGGTATCCACAGGGTATTTTTCAATGGGATCGCCATAATTTTCATACGCCGCGCCTTCCGCTTTTAAGTCAATCAGACGGGCAGGACCAATGAGTGACAGCAGATGGGCTTTGGGATCCTGACCGGCGTGATGGGCCAGTTCGTCAGCGAAACTCTGCACTGCCCACGCATGGAAAATATTGCATACGCTGCGTAGCCAGCCGATCCTCACATGGTTAACCGCTTCACCTTTTTGCAGCAACATATTATCGATACTGAAAGGGTTATCCATGAATCCCAGACTCAGCTCGCCGTTAGATGGTGTGGTAACGCCGCCGGCGAAGGTGGTGGAAATTGACGGAAATGCGGTGCAGTGTTGCCAGGCCAGCGTTTTTCCATTTTCATCCTGCGCAGCCTTAAGGTGCTGGGCACTCACACTGTGATAATAGCCATGCTGAATGTCGTCTTCCCGCCGCCAGATAAGCTTAACGGGAGCGCCGGTTTGCTTTGAAAGCAGCGCGGCTTCAGCAGCATAATCCGGCTTTGATTTACGTCCGAAACCGCCACCGAGCAAGGTCACGTTGACCGTTACATTGTCAGCCGGGATCCCAAGGGCACCGGCCACGTTGTTGCGGGTAGCCTGAGGTGTTTGTGTACATGCCCAGATTTCAGCTTTATCACCCTGTACGTGTGCTGTTGCCGCGGGTGGTTCCATAGGAGCCTGTGCGAGAAGGGGGGCGAAGTAAGTCGATTCAATGACCTGTTCAGATGATGCCAGTACAGCCGGAGCATCTCCTTTCGACCTGACGGTTTCGCCACCTTTTTGGACTGAGGCAATCAACGCCTGCTTTTCATCTTCAAACTGATAATGGCTATGTTCGTTTTGTGTCCACTCAATGTTCAGCGCTTTTGCGCCCTGCATGGCAGACCAGGTGGACGCAGCTACGACAGCAACGCCACCTAACGGATTAAACATGGCCGGCGCTGCAGCAGCCGGCATGGTGATAATATGTTTTACACCTTTGACCTGTTTCGCTTTGCTGTCGTCCAGCGATTTTACCGTCGTGAACATGACAGGAGGGCGCACAATGACAGCGGTAAGCATACCTTCACGTTGCACATCCTGACCATATACGGTGCTTCCGGCTACCACATCCGGTAAGTCGACGCTGGCCATGCCTTTGCCGCTGTATTTTAAAGCGGACTTTTCCTTAACAGTGACATCTGCTTCGGCAGGGACAGACAAGGTTGCTGCAACAGGAACCAGACTGGCAAAACCGGCTTTGCGGCCTGTCGGCTTGTGTACTACGTAATGGTTTTCACAAACGCACTCACTGCTGTCGGTTCCCCAGCCTTTTGCTGCGGCTTGCCTGAGCATCAATGCAGCGGTAGCGCCTGCTGTTCTCAGCCGGTCGTAATTCCGGCGGATACTTCTGGAGCCGTCTGTATTCTGGTCACCGTAAACCGGATCGCCTGTTGCCTGAGTCACCTTGACCATGGACCAGTCGGCATCCAGTTCGTCAGCAATGATTTGCGCAATGGCGGTGCGGATTTGCTGACCCATTTCCGAGCGGTGGCAGGTGACAGTAATCACACCTTCCTCACTGACAGACACAAAAAGGTTCGGCGCAAGACGCTCTGCTGATGTGGCCATTTCTGCGCCCGGGGCATGAGAGGCCGGCAGCAATGTCACGGACAGGGAAAAGCCACCGGCAGCGGCAGATTTTTTCAGAAACGAGCGGCGTGACAGATTCAAATCAGACGTAGTCATTTTCCTGCCTCCGCTGCTTTTTTAATGGCTTTTTTAATTCTGGGATACGTACCGCACCGGCAGATATTGCCCGACATGGCCCGTTCGATGTCTGCGTCATCAGGCGAAGGATTAGAGGCAAGCAGGGAAGCTGCCTGCATAATCTGACCACTCTGGCAGTAGCCACATTGGGGAACATGTTCTTCAGCCCAGCTTATTTGTAACGGGTGAGCATTGTTTTCATCCAGCCCTTCTATTGTGGTGACTGTTTTACCGTCTGCTGCAGACATGGGTAACTGACAGGAACGCGTAGCCTGACCATCCAGATGTACAGTACATGCGCCGCACAGTGCCTTGCCACAGCCGTATTTCGTGCCGGTCATCTTCAGATCATCACGGATGTACCACAGCAGGGGCATGGCCGGGTCGCCGTCATACTCCTGAGTTTTGCCATTAATTGTAATTTTCATGATTTCGCCTTGTTTGTTCATTCCTTGTTCCCTGGTCAGTGCCGGGAGCGAAAAATGTATGCCTGTTAACTGGTTTAAGTGGTGTAAGTGTCAGTATCTACTATGATTAACCATGAATAACGCTTAGATTTATATAACCGCTTTGTGAATTTAATGTTAATCTCTGCGATACAATAGCAATAAAAACGGATGTAATGTCAATGACTCTAGCCGTCGTAAATGAAAATCAGCAAGTTCAGTATAGTCCTCTGGCCATGCTGTACCATTGGGAAAATACCCGACCTGCCGATACCTTTCTCGTTCAGCCTTCAGAGGGTCATTATCAACCTTATTCCTACGCGCAGGTTGCCGGTCTTGCAAGACGGGTTGCCCGACGGTTAACTGAGTTGTCACTGCCTGCCGGCAGCCGTATCGGTATTTTCGCTAAAAATTGCGCGGAATGGTTTGTCGTTGATCTCGGGATCATGATGGCTGGTCATATTTCGGTACCCATTTTTGCCTCTGCCGGCGGGGATACACTGAATTATGTTATTCGCCATGCAGATATTAAGCTCATGTTCATCGGCAAACTGGATAAGCCCGATACGCAATTACCTGCTGTGCCGGCTGACTTGCATACTGTGGCAATGCCTTATCCCGGGATCCCTGCCAGCGAGCAATGGGAAGCCTTTATTGCCTGCGAACCGCTAGCCGGCTCGCCTGATCGTGATCTTGATGATGTAATGACCATTATCTACACCTCCGGCAGCACCGGCGAGCCTAAAGGTGTGGTGCACAGTTTTCGCAGTATCTGCTGGGCAGCGGCTAATTCACTGGAAGCGCTGACGTTCTGTGCCACCGACCGGATGATGAGTTATTTGCCGCTGGCGCACATCACCGAACGGGTACTGGTAGAACTGGCCAGTTTCTATGCCGGCGGAAAAATCCACTTTGTCGAATCCCTTGATACCTTCCAGCGGGACGTAAAACATTGTCAGCCCACCTTGTTTATTTCTGTACCGCGGCTGTGGACCAAGTTCAGAGATGGTGTGCTGGGCAAAATGCCGCAGAAAAAATTGTCTTTGCTGTTAGCTATTCCTTTTATCAATTCCATGGTGAAAAAGAAGATACAGCAGGGATTGGGGTTATCAGAAGCACGCTTGTTTGCCAGCGGTTCAGCACCATTGGCTCCCGCTATTATCAGTTGGTTCAGTAAGATTGGTATTCCCATCAGTGAAGGCTGGGGAATGACGGAAAACAGCGCATACGGGTCTGCCTGCGTACCGTTCCGGCAGGATAAAATAGGTAAAATTGGAAAGGCCTATAAAGGTGTGGATATCCGTATCAGCAGTGAAGGCGAAATTCAGGTTAAATCTCCCTGTAACATGGTGGAGTATTACCTGGACCCGGTAAAAACGGCGGAAGTCCTGACCCCTGACGGCTTTCTGAAAACCGGTGATAAGGGAGAAATTGACAACGAAGGGTACGTGAAAATTACCGGACGCCTGAAGGATATATTTAAAACAGAAAAAGGAAAATATGTGACGCCGGCGCCTATTGAAGCCCGCATCATGGAGAATGATTTAATTGAGCAGGTGTGTGTCGTCGGTACCGGATTGCCTCAACCGGTGGCCTTACTGGTGTTATCGGAGGAAGCAGCTAAGCAACCCAAACTGACACTCGAAACCCGTTTGCAAAGCACACTGAACGCAGTAAACAGCAATCTGGAAAGCCATCAGAAGCTTGATCATATGCTGGTGATCAATGAGGAGTGGACCATCGACAATGGGTTACTCACCCCCACGCTGAAAGTGAAGCGACATGTGCTGGAGGAGCGGTATAAGTCAGTGATTCTGGCCGGATACCGGGAACCGGTTGTGTGGATTAACTAAATTTTTTGGTTAAATTTAATACAGTTTTCAGTTTCTCTGTTACTATTGAAACTCTCCGGGTCGCCGGGGTCCGGCATGCAAAGGAACGCTTATGAAAATGAATGTATTACCCGCCACATTAGTATTCGCTTCACTGGCCTTATCTGCTTCAGCACACGCTGACGTTGCTGACTACATGAAAGCTGCCGGTGCGTTCTGCGACAAGCTGAAAGTGTGTATATCGCTGGAAATGGAAAAAGAAATGGGCGGCGAAGTTCCCCCTCAAATGCGCGGGATGGTAGAAGGTATGGCCGACCAGATGTGTCAGCAATATGTACCTGAAATGTTCGAAGAGAAATTTGCTGCGCACGAAGACATAGTGGAGAAAAGTACAGAGTGTCTTAATGAGATGCTTGATATTGACTGCAGTGAGTTTGAAGACTTAAATGAACCCGCTTCATGCAAAGAAGCTGAATCTATGGCAAAGGCCAGGGGTCTGATTGAATAGCCTCTTAGCCCGGATGAAAAAGTAGAAAGCTCACTAAGAAGTGAGCTTTTTACTATGATTTATTCTCAGGCAGGATAGCGTTCTGCCAGTCCTGCGTAAACCTGATCAGCGTAGCCTTCGTGGTTGATATCAAGCGCCGCTAATACTTCCACAAGGTGTTCATTATCTTCCCGGCCTTGCCACTCTTTAATATAGGTTCCGGCTTTATAACCATTATCCTGACGGAAAAAGTTCAGCACATTCTTACCCACATACTGGCGAAACAACTCATCACTACTCATTTCGCTTTGACCGGCGATATACATAAACAATGGCACACTGAAACGTTTTGCCGCACAAAGGCCGGCCATCAGTTCCAGGTTATCCAGCAGCGACTGCTGTTCCGGATGATATTCTGTGCCATCAAACTGCACTTGCACTGAAGTCTGTGCAAGTTGTGCCGCCAGTGCATCAGCAGTTGCCTGCACATCACCCTGATAATCAATAATGCTTGCAGACAGGGCAAAGTGCCAGATATCGACCAGCTCCATCTGTAACTGAGGTAAATCTTTCTGTTGCGCTTTCCACCACTTCCAGCCGTGGTGCTCAATAGCCTCTACCGATTCCACCATCGCGGCACGCAGGTAACCATATCCGGCGGTTAACCACTGAGGGTTCACTTTGGTGTTCATTTTATTTTGCAGCGAGAGCATGGTGGCGAGTTGTTGTTGGCTTAGCATGATTTTCTTTATAACGACTGTTTGATGAAGGAATTGTATAGGAACCGGAAACGGGATAAAAGCACCTTCAGGTTGCCTTTTCTTGGTGCGTTTGCACCAAAACAAAAAAACTGCTTTCGCAGTTTTTTGACAGGGTTAAGGCTAAGCTTTTGAATTTTATAGATTATTGTTTTATGGCACGCATAGTGCCTTATCTAAAGTGTTATCTGTGCTTTCTCCTGGCGTTAACCTTTTCCGGTGCCAGGCAACGCCGCGAACCGGTTGTCACGAGTGAGCCCGTAACCTTGCCCATACAGATTTTTCGTGTCCTGAGGTCTGTATGGGTTTTTTTATCCGCACAATTCTACCTCAAGGCCATTTTTTAGCCAACCGTTTATTTATTGAACTTTAGTCTGTTTTTTGCTGCTGGCTCATTCTCACGTTATCCCGTAACATGGAAAAAAACGCGTGAATTCAGGTGATCATTGCTAGCCCTTTATCCCTCAAACAAGCTCGAACATCTCAGTTTTTTATTGTCAGCGTTGCTTAGCCAACAGAACCAGTCGGAAGACACGGCCACTCTGTTCACACCGCAAACGATTCTGGTTGAAAGCCCCGGTATGCAACACTGGCTGAACATGTCACTGGCTCAGGACCGTTCCGTGGCGATGAACCTGTCATTCCCTTTGCCGGTCAGGTTCATGTGGGATACCGCACGTAAAATACTCGGGGAAGAACGGGTGCCGAAGCAGTCGCCGTTTCGGCGGGAAGTGCTGGTATGGCGGATTGACGCCATCATCCGCAGCGCTGCATTCTGTGAATTGCCGGAGGCTGAAGCGGTAAACCGTTACTGGCAGCAGTGCAGTAATGAAGAGGAAGCCAGTGTACAGCGCCTTCAATTTGCCACGGCGCTGGCAGACGTATACGAACAATACTTGTTATTCCGGCCTCAGTGGCTGTTCGCCTGGGAAGAAGGGAAGGGGGCAGACACCGGTAACAGCGATGAAATCTGGCAGGCTGTTATTTGGCGCGCGCTGGTAAAAGAGAACCGCGATCATCCGGCCCGGCTTCATGCCGGTGCGATGCAAGCACTGGCAGAACGGGGCAGCGAACTGTCCTTACCGGAAAATATCATTGTTTTTGCCATTAACACCATGGCCCCGCAACTGGTGCAATTTCTCGATGCACTGGCTGTGCACACACATATCCATGTGTTTCACCTTAATCCCAGTGTGAATTACTGGGGCGAGGTAAAAAGTAACAAAGAGCAGGCGAAACTGTTACGGGAGTCCGGCCTGGCCCAATGGCAGGAAGCCCGGCCGGACAACCCCCTGTTAGGTAATCTGGGTCAGCAGGGGCGTGATTTGTTTAACCTGCTTACCCCCCTTGAAAGCTATGAAGTCAGCGCATTCGACACCGATCCCGTGGTGACAGAAGAGCTGGCCGGCCGGCGCCTGCATGCCATGCAGGAGGATATCTTACATGCCTGCGCACCTGAAGCCCGTTCCGGTTTTAACAGCGAAGACAACAGCATTACAGTTGTCAGTGCCCATACGGCGCTGCGGGAAGTTCAGGCACTGCACGATTACCTGCTGACGTTAATGAATACCGCTGGTGCTGACGGTGAAACCCCGTTAAAACCCTCTGATATTGTAGTGATGTGTCCTGCAATTGAAGAATATGCCCCGTTTGTGGAAGCGGTTTTTCACCGCGTGGGTACGCCGTCACCGGGCGATACTGAACCGCCCCGTATTCCGTGCTCCATCGCAGACCGTGCGCCCCTTGATGCCGAACCTATGATAGCCGCTTTTGTACGGTTACTCAGTTTGCCTGACAGTCGCTTTGAGGTTAGTCAGATCATTGATTATCTGCGTCTTGAACCGGTTCAGCGAAAGTTCCGGCTTACCTCTGAAGACATCGATATGATGAGCGAATGGTTGCACCGGGCACATGTGCACTGGGGTCGAAACGCTGCACATAAATCTGCCTTACTTGATAAGGATGCGGCTGAGACCTTTACCTGGGCCTGGGGATTGCGACGTCTGCTCACCGGCATGACCATGACGGACTCGCCGTTAATAGCCGGCGATATTCTGACTATTCCTGATGTGGAAGGGCAGAGTACAGTATTGCTGGGTAAGCTGATCCACTTACTTGAAGCGCTTTCGTTATTTGCCTCAGAATTGAAAGCGCCGCGAAATGCTGAAGACTGGCATGATTATCTCAATGAGATGAAAGCAGAATGTTTTGAAGCTACACCGGAAGATATGCCCGGCTGGGAAGCAATATCCAAAGCCACTGCTGATCTGGTAACTCATTGTGAGCAGGCTGGTTTCAGTGATGAACTTACACTGAGTCAAATCCGTGCGGTGCTGGTGAAAAAATTCACAACGCCGGATGCGGCTAACCACTTCCTCACTGGTCAGGTAACCTTTTGTTCCATGTTGCCTATGCGTAGCATCCCTTTCAAAGTGGTGTGTATTCTTGGCCTTAATGACGGTGAATTTCCCCGTCAATCAGCGCCGCTCAGCATCGACTTAATGGCAAAGACGCCCCGTAAAACCGGTGACCGTTCAAGACGTCTGGAAGATCGCTATCTGTTTCTGGAAGCATTAATCTCTGCCCGTGAATACTTGTTTCTGAGTTATCAGGGACGGCGGGGAAAAGACAATACAGAACGTCAGCCGAGCCTGGTGTTATCAGAATTACTTGCGGTTCTCAGCAGCGGGTATGAATTTAAGCCATCCTGTGTCCGGCAGTTACCTTTACATCCGTTCAGTCCCGCCAACTTTGCCGGTGATATGCCATCGTTTGAAAGCGGCTGGTTCCGTCTGGCCGGTGCGGTAACGACTGTACCTGACGGAAGTCAGGGTGAGTTTGCTGCTACTTCTGCCCCGTTGCCACAGGCTGTTGTCAGCACGGACGATATGGCAGGCGTTTTCGACAACCCGCTGCGGGCATTTGCCGGTCAGAGGCTGGGTGTCCGGCTGGAACAGGCTGAACCTTTGCTCGCCGATGAGGAGCCCTTCAGTGAAAACAATCTGCTGCGGTTTAATGCGTTAAGGGCCTTTACGGAGGCGGGTATTCACCAGCAGGATAAGACACTGGTGAGAGAAACGTTACAAAAAAGCGGTGACTTTCCTGATACCCCGCTGACACCTGCACTGATGGAAAGCTGGGAACAGGCAGGCGCACAATTATCTTCAAGCCCGGGTTTGCATATGGCAGAGCAGAACTATGTCAGCGCTGATCTTGGGGAATTACAGTTAGAAGCCGGTGCCTGGCTTGGCAGCGACGGCCTTAAAATGCTGCATTACGGTTCGCAGAACGCTAAAAGGATGATGGCTCAGTACCTGACGTTGTTGTGTTTTAACGCAAACGGGAATGATATGCCCCTGCAGGTTTTTTACCTGAAATGGGCAAAGGGACAGGCAGAGCTCAGGCAGGCGACATGGCACCCTGTCATGATGGAAGAAGCTCAGCAACGTCTTGAAGAAATTGGAGCATTGTACAGGCAGATATTAAGCGAACCGGTGCCTTGTTTTGCCGGGCTGGCAGTAGAACTAACGAAAAAATATACCGGTGGCCGGAAAAAAGAAAAGCCACAAATCCCGCTATCACAATGGTTGTCATCGCCTGAGGGCTTAAAAACCTGGGAGAACGCACTGGACAGCGGTTTTATGCAGGCAAGCATCAACGACGACCCGTATGTGCGCTGGTTCTTCCCGCAAGGCTTGCTACCGGATCAATTTCCCTGTGAAGCCGCAGAGCGGTTTTTCGTGCCGCTGTTGTTAAATCAGAAAGATGGAAAAGTCTCGTGAGTGTATCTTCCGTGCAATCTTCCCCCCTTGATGTTATTGCCATGCCCCTTCGCGGCCGGCACTTAATTGAAGCCAGTGCCGGAACCGGTAAAACCTTCAATATCACCCGTATTTACCTGCGGCTGTTGCTGGAAAAAAACTTTACCGTGCAACAGATCCTGGTCATGACGTTTACCAAAGCGGCCACAGAAGAAATTAAAGGGCGTATAGGTGAAACCCTTCGCGAAGCTGTTGATTTGTGGCGGCATGCGGCTTCTCAATCATCGTTACCGGACAGCGCCGATCCGGTATTTCACGCGCTGTATGCTGTTGCTCCGGGTGAGCAGGGGCTGGCAAAGCTGGAAGCGGCTCTACTGGAACTGGATGAAGCCGCGGTATTCACCATTCATGGTTTTTGTAATCACGTGTTGTCCCAACTGGCGTTTGCCAGCGGCTCGCCCATGTCTCTGACGCTTGAAACGGAAACACAGGCTCTCTGGGAAGAAGCGGCGGCAGACTGGATACGGGTTATGGCATTGCAACCGCACCAATATGCGTTGCTCGCAGAAGCGGGCTGGCATGTGCCCGGGCAGTTTATCGCTGAATTTAATCAGGCTATTAAGAGTGAGCTGGAGCCGGAATACTGCGATGATGAAGCTGTTCTGCGCCAGTATGAAAAAGGGCTGTACAATCTGAAAGTGCGCTTTCAGCACACGTTTCATGATTTATACAGCGAACTGAAAATCCATGAAGCGCTCATCAGCGAAAAACTTATTTTAAGTAAAAAAGGCAGTGAGCGGGATGAGCGGGCAGCAGAATGGGAAGTGTTGCTGAACTGGCTGGAAGCGAAGCGGATTAGTGCTCCGGATAAAGCGGCGAAAGAATTTGTCAAAGGCACCAGGTATGCCAGACAAAAAGAGGTGAAAGCGGTCCTGGAGCCGGTTAAAGATTTCATCAATACCCTGGAAAAAGAGCTGGCGCAGCTGGATGCGGCAAAACAAAAAAATGAACAGCAACAACCGCTGTATAAACTGGTCTGTGAAGGCTTTGCATGGATACGGCAGCATGTGGCTAATGCAAAACGCAGGTTGGGCATTGTCGATTTTGACGACCTGATCCGTCTGCTGGCGCAGAAGGTGAGAGGTGGCGATGACACGCTGAAAAAAGCGCTGCGGGCGTTATATCCGGTGGCACTGATTGATGAATTTCAGGATACCGACGACAGCCAGTACAGTATTTTATCTGCGGTTTATCCTTCCGGCAGTGATGATTTGACCCTGATGATGATTGGCGATCCTAAGCAGGCGATTTACGGGTTCAGAGGCGGGGATATTTTCACTTATCTGGAAGCTGGCCGTCAGGCGGATTACCGGTGGGTGATGGACACAAACTGGCGCTCTGTTGCGCCCATGGTCGACGCCTATAACCGTCTCTTTTACGGTGCGCCTGTCGAAACGCAAGCTCGCGATGTCTTCGGTTACGGCATCCGGTACGAGCCGGTAAAATCGACTGAACATGCCAAAGCCGCGAAACATCCCTTAAGCGATCCTGCTGAACGTGCCTCACTGAATTATGTGGTACTGGAAGCTGAAGAAGACACGCCGGCCAATGCCAATACGTTGTCCCTGCAACTGGCTAACTGGATGAGTCATGAGATCCAACGCTTGCTGTCTGAGGCAATGTTGGGAGATACAGCTTTACAGCCTGCTGATATCGCCATTCTCGTCCGCTCCGGGCCGGAAGCCGATCTGGTCAAAAAGGCATTGCGGCAGGTCGGGCTGGGTTCGGTTTATCTCAGCACCAGTACCTCTTTGTTCGCATCGGCAGAAGCTGCAGATTTATACCGTGTACTCGACGGCATATGGCACAGTGAGCAAATACGGCGTCTTTCTGCTGCCCTTGCCAGTCCGCTGATGGGGTATCCCCATGAAGAGCTCGTTGCCATGCTTCATGATGAAGACGATGACCTGTGGGAAGACTGCATGGCGGAAGTGGGCACACTTCGCCAGATATGGCTGAAACAGGGTTGTATGGCCGTCGTACTGAATTTGTTGCGGCGCAGGTTCCGGGTCACCGGCCGGGATACTGAACGGCAACTGACCAACTATATGCATCTCGCGGAAGTGCTGGAACAACAGGCGTCGGCCACATTGCAGCCAGAACAGCTACTGCAATGGTTGCATCGTCAGGTACATGATCCTCAGTACGGTGAGGAACAAATCCAGCGCCTTGAGAGCGATGCGCGGCTGATTCAAATCATTACTCAGCACGGCTCTAAAGGCCTGGAATACCCGGTGGTTTTTGTGCCTTTTGCCAGCCGCTACCGTGACCCGGTAAAACAGGGCACCCGGGATCTGACAATTTATAAATACTACAACAGCGAAACCGGAAAGCAGACCCTGCAACTCGGGGCCACTGAGGAAGTGGCGGCACAGGTCCGTGATGAAGGTGAAGCGGAAGCCATGCGCTTACTGTATGTGGCCATTACCCGTGCGGCACACCGGTGTTACTTAGGCGTAGCCCCCTATAAAAACAATGAACGCTCAGCGCTGGGTAAAGCCGCTGATGTGAAAGCCGGAGAAAGCTGGTACTTGCCGCTAAACAAAGTGGAGCAGGAGAACGGCGGGCATACCCGCTATTTGCAGGCCGCTGAATTACCTGCAGAGCCTCATTCTGATCACACTGCTTTCGCGCAAGCCAGTGAAGTACCACTGGCAATCAGCCAGTTCAGAGGCTCCGTTGAAGATGCATGGCGCTTATATTCTTTTACCGCGCTGACCAGACAGCAGATTGCGGTTAAACAGACGGCCCGTGACGAAGAAACCGACCTTGCAGTGCCGGGAAACGAGCCTGTAGCAGGCGAATTACCCATCCGTTTTACCCTTGAAAAAGGGGCAACGGCCGGTAACTTGCTGCACGATTTGCTGGAAGTAACCGATTTCACTGCGCCAGACTGGCAGTCTCATCGCAGTCTGGCCAATCGCTTAAGCCTGAGTGATGATGATTTCAGCGCGCTCAGCTGCTGGATGGACGAAGTACTCGCCACGCCGCTCTGCGCCCCGGGACTGCGCGTTCCCCTCAACAGCCTGTCGCTGCCCGTTACATTGCGGGAGGCAGAATTTTATTTTCCGGTAGAGAAAGCCAACTGGTGGTCAATAAGCCGTATCCTTACTGCCCATCGCAGCGCAGTAAACGGCGATAACGCGCTGGCAGTACCCAAGTTATCGCGGCCCATGCTGGAAGGTATGATGCACGGCTTCATCGATTTAATCTTTGAACATGACGGGCGTTTTTATGTGGCGGATTATAAGTCCACCCATCTGGGCGATGCGTTCACCGGTTATTCTTTCAATGCGCTGGCGCACAATAATCAGCACCATTTGTACGACCTGCAATATTTATTGTATGCACTGGCATTGCACCGGTTTCTGACGGTCAGTAAACCGGATTATGACATTCACCGCCACCTTGGCGGGGTGTTTTATCTTTATGTGCGCGGCATGCATCCTGACAACAGCGGCAGTGAAGGCGTGTTCTATACGCCCCTTGCGGCTGAACTCATTCTTGCACTGGATGCCGCCTTCAAAGGTGAAACCGGGGAGGTCGCGTTATGACAATACCTGCCATGAAAACCTACGCTGGTATCGAATCCATTGATTATTATTTTGCCCGCCATTATGCGCAGGCAGTGGATGCTTCAATCCGCACTGACGCGTTTCACTTGCTGGTGGCATTGTCATGGCACTTGCGTCAGGGACATACCTGCCTGCCACTGGCAGAAATTGCCGGAAAGCAATTGTTTGATGATGAGGAACAGGAATGTGACGGGGTGACGTTTGCGGAACTCACACCCCTCATCAGGCTGGCAAGAACACTGGCTGAAACCTTTGAAGATCCGCAACAGATGGTTTATCACAGAGGCAAGCTATATACCGCCCGCTACCATGATTTTGAACAGGTTGTAGCAAAAGGAGTAGTGCAGCGACTGCACGCCAGACAATTTGCTGATGAAGACTATACGCGGTTGCAAAAGATCTGGCGGTATCTGTTTCCGGTGACGCCGGTTCCGGAACAGGACTGGCAGCAGATCGCGGTTGCCTGTGCGCTGACTCGGGAATTTGCAGTGATTAATGGCGGCCCCGGGACAGGAAAAACTTACACCGTAGCCCGTTTACTGCTGGCATTGCAGGCATCGTCGGAAAAAGCGCTGAACATTAAACTGGCGGCGCCTACCGGAAAAGCGGCTCAACGTTTAACAGAGTCAGTGAGTGACAGCCTGAATGGCATTGCCGGCGCAGATGTTGAGCCACTTAAAGCGCGCATAGTCACACAGGCCAGCACCTTGCACCGGTTACTGGGGATCCGGCCAAACCGGGTCAGACCGCGGCATCATTCCGATAATCCGGTGCAGTGTGACGTACTCATTATCGATGAGGCTTCAATGGTGGATCTTGCCCTGATGGCGCGGGTTTTCCGTGCCTTACCGGATCACGCCAGGGTATATCTGGTGGGCGATGCTAATCAGTTACCTTCCGTTGAGTCCGGCAATGTGCTGGAAGCGCTGGCTGGCAATGATGACGACCGTCATCTTACTGTGCCTGCCGGGCTTGCTGCACACGTACATAAATTGTGTCCGCATCTACCCGGTCTTGCCACCGACGATGACCAGCTTACTACCGTGTTTTCTCTGAAGGTCAGTCAGCGTTACAGCGGAAAACTGGCAGAAATTGCAGTGGCGGTGAGAACCGGTAACAGCGATGACATGCTGGCAAGGCTGACGCGGGTGAGTGAGCCGGTAACCGGTTTGTTGAGCCCGGAAGATGTAGTGCTCATGCCGCCACCTGAAAACGCGGATTTCACCAAACTGGTAAAAGACAGCTTCGCGCCACTGCAGCAGGCAACATCACCGGCTTCTGCACTGGCTGCAATGGGGCAATGCCGGTGGCTGACGCCGGTACGTAACGGCAAACAAAGCGTTAGCGAACTGAATGCGTCCATAGAGCGCATTTTGCAGCCCGGTAAGCTGAATGGCCGGGACATCCATTATACAGGAAGGCCGGTGATGGTCATGGAAAATGACTATACACAGCGATTGTTTAATGGGGATACGGGCGTGATCTGGCCGGATGACAACAAACAGCTTAAAGCATGGTTTACTGATGACCAGGGCGCGTTAAGGGCGGTGAGTTTATCCCGGTTACCTGCAGTAGAAACGGTGTATGCCATGACCATACACAAATCACAGGGATCGGAGTTTCAGCGGGTGGTAATGTGGTTGCCGGAAGCAAGCGGTAAAGCAGCCAGCTTATTTACCCGCGAACTGTTATATACCGGACTGACCAGGGCGAAAAAAGGGTGTGTGATGATAGGTCACACTCAGCGGATCAAAGAGATAATCGCTCAGCGGGCTACCCGTTTCTCCGGCTTACAGGCATGCATTGAAGAAAACTGGCATCACAGCTGAACATCAAACCTGAAAATAAAACAGGCAATCTGATTTAGCCGTTTCTGCCAGCCGGTTTACTACAATGAGCATCATGGGCATGGTCACTGTAAGACAATGATCGTCAGCACAGAACCAGGTGCTGACGGCTTCTCTGGGGCTTCTTCCGGCGATGCGGAAGTGGTTGAGTTTATGATGGTCCACCCATCCGAGTACATCGCCGGGATTGACCTGTGTAAAACTCAAACCGGATATGTCCTGCCGCAACGTGCAATTGACACCAAACACCGGTTTATCTGAATACGTCAGCGCCGCACTTCTTCGCAGTTCAAGTCTTCGCGGCTGTTTAAGTACGTTAACCAGCTGACGGGGACGGATTGATTCGGTTTGCCAGAAATGCATCAGCCCTTTGTATAACTGACTACGCTGAAGACCGGTATATTCCGCCGGTGCATAGACAGAAATGAGGGGATAATCTGCAGATAAATCCGTAATCGCACCGGTCTTCTGGGGAGACCAGAGCATATTGCCGGAGAAAAAAGACGTCAAAGCACAGGTATCTCTGTTTTCTGTCGCCGAAATGGCAAAGGTTTCTGTGAGCACGCAGGAGTCGTGAATATCAACCAGCGCACCGGGTTGCCATTTGTCAATCTGGTTGAGCAGTGCATTGGCGGGATGTCCGGGCTGGCAGATGAAAGGGTCGCGAAAGCAACGGTTGAGATCCCGCTGACCCGGTAAAAACGGATGACTGAATTGAGGAAGCAGTTTCGCTGCTTCCACCGAGATAATCACAATTTTCATGTCCGTGGCAGGTTCGCCCCCATGGATCATGATGGCCAGTAATGTTCGCAAACTGTTGCTGTTGTCTCCGTGCAGCAGGCTGGTAATCACCCTGCAGGGTGTTTCTTTCCCCTTTTTTTCCTTCCCTTTGATGTACAGTACTGACGGGCCGGGCAATTGAGTTATGAAATCTGTTGCAGAGGCGGGGAGCAGTGCGGTATCAACATCATAAAAGTGATAGAAGCCGTCCTGATCAGTATCGGTTTTCCGGAATGCCGCCGTCATAATTATTCCTGTATCGCCATGAGATCCGTTATTCACAGAAAGCATAGTTGCCCGTGGTTTTTATGCGTTGACGCAGATCAAGAGGAAGGATTTCTGCAGAGATGGCCACAGTCCGGAAGAAATTTCACCCGACATTCGTGGTAAAGGCGGGAGAGTTTAATCGCAAAACCAGCGTTATTCAGCGTGTGATCTTGCACCTTGCGAAATAATCAGGGTAGGGTAGGAAACGGAACTTCCCGTTCACTAAAACATAATAAATATAAATCCGCGCAGGCTTTTCTGCCTGTCGCAGACGTTCAGACACGACACTTGTTGAACTTATAATTTGGAGAACTCACTTTGCGCAAATCCCTCTCGATGTTGCTGCTGCTTGTCAGCAGTAATCTGTGGGCCGCACTGCCGTCGGTATCTGACTTTACGAAGGATATGACCCGCAGTGATGGCTACCTGCCATTCTATTACGATGCCGGCTCAGACAAAATTTATCTGCTGGTTAATAAACCTGATACCCAAATGCTGTTGCAGACCAGTCTGCCCCAGGGGGTAGGTTCTAATGATATTGGTCTGGATCGTGGTCAGCTTGGCCTGGCTCACCTGATTGTGTTTGAACGTCACGGCAATAAAGTGCTGATGAAAGAGCTGAACACCCGCTACCGTTCAGTCTCAGATAATGCTGCCGAACTGGCCAGTATTGATGAAGCCTTTGCAGACTCCGTGCTGGCGGGTTTTACCGCAGTCGCTGAGAACGGTGACAACGTCCTGGTAGATTATACGTCGTATCTGCTCAGTGACGTGCACGGTATATCAAACCGTCTTACCCGTGCGAAGCAGGGCAGTTATAAACCTGACCCGTCACGCAGTGCCGTTTTTCTTCCACGCAGCAAAGGTTTTCCAAAAAATACGGAGCTGGAGTCTATTGTTACTTTTGCAGGTAGCAATCCCGGTGAGTATGTAAAGCAGGTTACCCCCAGTGCGGAAAGTATCACTGTGCATTTGCATCACTCGTTTGTAGAGTTACCTGAACCGGGTTATACGCCGCGGGCATATCATCCTTTTGCAGGGTACGGTAAGCAATATTATTACGACTACGCGACGGATATTACTGAACCTACTGAAGTAAAATACATAGCCCGTCACCGTCTGCAAAAGAAAGACATTGATGCAAAGATGAGTGAGCCGGTAGAACCTATTATTTATTACCTTGATCCCGGTATTCCGGAACCGGTAATGAGTGCGCTTAAAGAGGGTGCAAGCTGGTGGAATCAGGCTTATGAAGCTATCGGCTATAAAGATGCTTTCCAGGTAAAAGTATTGCCTGAAGGTGCAGATCCTATGGACATCCGTTACAACATGATTAACTGGGTTCACCGTGCAACCCGTGGCTGGTCATACGGTTATTCAGTGAAAGACCCCCGTACCGGTGAAATCATTAAAGGCAATGTGACGCTTGGTTCGTTGCGGGTCCGTCAGGATTTTCTGATTGCTCTGGGTATGACCAGCCCGTTTGACGGTGAGCAGACAACAGATGCCCAGAAAGAGATGGCGCTGGCCCGTATCCGTCAGTTGTCAGCTCACGAAGTGGGACACACACTGGGCTTGTCGCATAATTTTGCTGCCAGTGAAGACGGCCGCGAGTCTGTGATGGATTATCCTCATCCACTTATCAGCGTTAAGAACGACAAAATCGTGCTGGATGACGCATATGATACCGGTATGGGCAAGTGGGATTTCCACACGATTGCTTACGGCTACCAGGACTATGCTTCAGAGGAAGCTGAAGCTGCCGGACTGGCTGCATTAATTGAATCGGACCGTGAAAAGGGTCTCGAATTTAAAACCGACTGGGACACCCGTTCTGCTTATCACCCTTCAAGTAATGGTCATATGTGGGACAACGGCAATGATCCGCTGGATGCCTTTGATGAAATGGCCGGTATTCGTAGTCTGGCGCTGAAAAACTTTGGTATGAATTCTATTCCTGATAATGCCAGTTTGTCGTCTCTGGAAGACGTACTTGTGCCGGTTTATCTGTCTCACCGTTATCAACTGGAAGCGGTTTCCAAGCAGATTGGCGGCCTGGACTATGAATATGAACGCAAAGGTGATTACAGCAAACCAAAAGGTGTGAGTTTTGTTGCTGCTGAGCGTCAGAAGCGGGCACTGAAACAATTGCTTGAAGCGACGTCACCGGCTTTCCTGCGCTTACCGGATGAAGTGCTTGCCCTTATCCCGCCTACGGCATTCGGCGATGATATTACCCGAGAGCAATTCAAAAGCCGTATGGGACTGGCATTCGACCCTGTCAGTGCCGCAGAAGCCGCAGCCAACTTCAGTTACAGCCTGTTACTGCATCCTGAACGCCTGAACCGTGTCTCCTGGCAGGCCAGCCAGTCGAAAGGGATCCCTGACGTGGCAGAAATTGCCGGCCGCATTTTTGCTATGCACTGGTACGACAAAAAACAGGCTGATTATGGTCTGAATGCCAGATTGCGCATGGTGGCGCTGAACGCTGTTATAAAAGCGGCATCGTCAGATGAACTGGCGCCGGAGGCGAAGCTGGCGCTGAATGATGCGCTTATGGAGCTTGACGAGTGGCTGGATGATAAAAGTAAATTGCCGGGTTCTGAGCTGTTACATAAACAACTCGGCGTATACTTTGAAACAGGCAGCTGGCCGGGTGCATTCGAACCTAAACCTCTGCCACCGGGTTCACCTATTTAAGCGTTGTCAGCAGTCAGTTTGTCTGCTGAATTTCCGGTATAAAAAAACGGCGCTTCATGCGCCGTTTTTATTTGTGTTCTTTTTCTGCTCAGGCCGTAGTCAGGTAGGTATAGTTTGTAAATACCTTAAATAACTGGGTGCCGCTGAGCACCGATGCGGACGGAAAATGAAGCATGGGAATTAAATCGCAGGGGGCTTCCAGGGTAAAACAGCCGGCCTCTGTATCGAGTTCATCAATGTTGAGGACCCTCGCCATCGTGTCGCCCCGTGTGACTTTCTGACCGGGTTTAACGCAGTACTCCACCATACCGCCCCACTGGGTGAACAATGTTTTGTAGTCTTTCAGCGCCACGCCGATACGGTCCATCCCGGCTGGCTCCAGCGTGGATGCCGGCAATACATCTTTTCGTGTCAGATAAGTCAGAATGCTCAGCGCATCCACTTTCCCCTCAGAGAACTGAATCACTTCCTGACTACCCATTTCAAGGGTGAATCCTTCCACGCCGAATGCGAAAGGCCGGCCGAACCTTGTTGTCAGCGCATCCTGCAGTGTCCACCAGGGACAGAACGTGGCTTCATCCAGTGCACCGGCAAATTTGTTAGGAATAAAAATGCAGTGAGGAAAGTTAAACTGGTAGGCCGCGTCTCTGGCATATTCAGGAATATAAATGTGCCTTGTAGATACCGGTCCGTTGTGTAAGTCCAGCACAAAATCAGCATTCACAGCCAGTTGCTGTAACTTCAGATTCAGTTGTTGAGCCAGCCCCAGTCCCCAGGGCGAAGCCAGTTTTTCGGCAATACACTCTGCCCAGTAATGGCGGAAGTCGTTGCGGATAGTGGCTATATCGTCATTGTCCTGCACCGTTTCTGCAAACGCCAGGACCTTTTCTTCATCATAAAAATAGCCGCGGTTCCAGTTTGTCCCGTTTACCGGGTCAAAGCGCCCCAGGGTGTATTCACCGGCCTTGATGTTGGTGCCAATGGGATTACAGTTCGGAACGAGGATGATTTCACCGGCAATCTGCTGATCTTTCAGTGCCTGAATTAACTGGTATATCACCACGTTACCCTGAACTTCAGCGCCATGGATAGAGCTCTGGATATAGACTACAGGACCGGGTTTTTCTCCCGTGAAACGGTAAACAGGCACATTCATGCTGCGGCCTGATGCATTCTGGGCAACCACCATGTGGTTTTTCGTCATTATTGTCATAATATCTCTTTTATTTTGGCTGACAAATGTCGCAGTCTGGCAGCGGTGGTACGGTAAATTTTTGCCATTGAAAAGTGAGGCCGTCAAAAAGGTGAAGTTCACCGGCGGGTAATGTACCAAAACCGGTCAGTACCTGCATGGCAAGTTGTGCCTGGCAGGCACCGGTGATACTGACTACCGGAGAAAGGATACCTGCTTCGTTACAACTCAGTTCTGTCATACTGAAGCGTTTTTCCACACACTGATAGCAGGCTTTATTGCTGCCGGGAATGCTGACAAAAAGCTGACCTTCAAACCGGATGGCAGCGCCGCTGACAAGGGGTTTACCAAGGCGGTAACTGATTGCATTGATTTGCTTTCTGCTGGCAAGGTTGTCTGTGCAGTCAATAACTATGTCATGGCTTTCTACCAGACGACTCAGCACGTTATCATCCGGCCTTTCGGATACACAATGAATGACACACTCCGGCACGAGTGCAAGTAAACGTTGCCGGGCCGCTTCTGTTTTTAATTTACCGCAATCTTCTGGCGTAAACAGAATTTGTCGGGGAAGATTGTGTGCTTCCACTCTGTCATCATCGGCCAGTGTGATTGTTCCCGCGCCGCCGGTGCACATGAGTTGGGCAACCGTATTACCCAGACCTCCGGCGCCAAGGATTAATACTTTGCTGTTGAACAGTTTTTCCTGACCTTCCAGGTCAAACTGTGGCAGCACGATGTGCCGGTTGTATCGCATAGCTTGAGTATGCGTTAAAGTATCTGGCATAGTAGTAAAAAATCTCTTTTCAGCGACGGTGCGGTACTAAGCGTACACGTGTATTTACCGCCGTATTTTATCAGGAAAACCCATGTCTTCAGCAGTATCTCTTAATATCGCCGTTCTTACTATCTCTGACACCCGGACAACAGACACAGACACGTCCGGTGCTTACCTCATTGAAGCTGTAGAAACAGCAGGCCATAAGCTGGCTGCGCGGGATCTGGTAAAAGATGATATTTATGCCCAGCGTGCGATTGTGTCTGCGTGGATTGCCGATCCTGCTATCCATGCTGTTCTGGTAACCGGTGGTACCGGCTTTACCCACAGAGATTCAACACCGGAAGCGTTATCGGTTTTGTTTGATAAAACTGTTGACGGTTTTGGCGAATTGTTCCGTCATCTGAGTTATCAGGAAATCGGCACCTCTACCATTCAGTCCCGTGCTATTGCCGGATTTGCCAACCGGACTGCTATTTTCTGTTTACCGGGCAGCACCGGTGCCTGCCGCACCGCCTGGGAAGGCATCGTACGCAGTCAGCTGGATTCTGAATACCGTCCGTGTAACTTTGTAAAACACCTTACCGGTGAACTGTAATGAGCGGGTTCAGTCATTTAAATGCCAGTGGCGAAGCCAATATGGTCGACGTTTCCGGCAAGCAGGAGACTCAGCGTGAAGCGCTGGCAGAAGGCTATCTGTATGTGTCTGATGCCGTTATGACAGCCATTTCAGAGCAAACTGTGATGAAAGGCGATGTGTATGCCGTAGCCAGAGTAGCGGGTATTCAGGGCGCAAAACGTTGCGCTGATTTAATTCCGTTATGCCACCCGTTACCGCTGACCAAAGTGGACATCGGCTTTACCGCTGAGCCTGAACAAAGCCGCATTCACACTACCTGCTTTTGCAAAGTCAGCGGCAAAACCGGCGTGGAAATGGAAGCACTTACCGGTGTGAATATCGCCTTACTGACATTGTTCGACATGTGCAAAGCGCTGGACCCGGCCATGCGCATTGAAGGCGTCAGAGTGTTACAAAAGCGGGGCGGTAAAACCGGTGACTGGGAGGCAGAGCAAAAGGCATGATTACCATAAAAACCTTTGCGCAGATCCGTGAAATCAGTGGTGACAGTGAGCTATCTCTTCCCCTGCCGGAAAACTGCACTACCGTTGCCGGTCTGAAAGCGCATCTTGCAACCCGGTCATCCGCCTGGGAGCAGGCCTTGTCGGCCGGGGTGCTCTGTGCGGTTAATCAGTCGCTGGGTGAGGAAACCAGTGCGGTTAACGATGGTGACGAGGTGGCGTTTTTTCCGCCGGTAACAGGAGGCTGAATGTTTGCTGAAGTAACCACAGCCTTACTGGATGAAACGGCTTA
Source organism: Alteromonas sp. NFXS44 (assembly GCF_040148705.1). Taxonomy (NCBI): domain Bacteria; kingdom Pseudomonadati; phylum Pseudomonadota; class Gammaproteobacteria; order Alteromonadales; family Alteromonadaceae; genus Alteromonas; species Alteromonas sp. NFXS44. The sequence continues at coordinate 762,129 of NZ_JAGDEA010000005.1, forward strand.
TGTTGAAAAGCTCCGTCAATCATCGCACAATGCTGGTGCAATAGTAACGTTCACCGGTCTGGTCCGTGACTATAATGCTGACGGTGCAATTGAAGGTATCAGTCTGGAGCAGTACCCCGGGATGACCGCCAGTGCCTTGCAACAGTTGTTACAGCAGGCCTCAGACAGGTTTGCATTGCTCAGTGCCGGTATTGTACACCGTGTCGGTTACATCGGAAATTACGAGCCGGTGGTGTGGGTAGGCTGCAGCGCCAGCCACCGTAAGGCCGCCTTCGACGGCGCAGAATTCGTTATGGATATGCTGAAAAAGTCGGTGCCGCTTTGGAAGAAAGAACATGCTGACGGAAAAACAGCATGGGTTGCCGCAAAGGCATCAGATGAAGAAGCCGCCATGAAGTGGCTCAGGAATGAAGGTTTATCAGACAATTTATGAAGAACAGGATGTGTCGGGCGTATAAAGTCTGTCTCTGTGTCATGCTACTTCTGGCAGGTAAAGGATTTGCCGCAGAACAGGTAGTAAATATTGCCGTTGCCGCCAATTTTGCCGGGCCGGTTAAACATTTCGCCAGTGCTTTTGAAGAAAAAACCGGTATCCGTCCGGTTATCACTGTCGGTTCAAGCGGCACTTTATTTGCGCAAATTGGCCACGGCGCCCCCTTTGACATATTTCTTTCTGCTGATGCAGCCAGACCTGAAGCGCTGGTGGCTGAAGGCAAAGCCGATAAACAAAATCTGCGCAGTTACGCCAGAGGGCGCCTTACACTGGTAACCAGACAATCAGCGCCGTCCGGCCTGGAAGAATTTCTGACAAGGCAGTTCAACAAACCTGTTGCCATTGCCAATCCCAAACTCGCGCCTTATGGTCTGGCGGCTGAACAGGTGCTTTCCACGCTTCCTGAAAATACCGCACTTCCTTTTAAACTGGTACGTGGGAAAAGTATTTTACAAGCGTGGCAGTACTTTACTGCCGGTAATGTGGACGATGCGTTTGTGGCATGGTCACTGGTGAAAAATTCGAAAGCAAATTACTGGTTAATCCCTGCCTCCATGCACGATCCTATCGTGCAAAAAATGGTGATTGTTAAACATAACCAGCACCCTTATGCCGCACGGCGGTTTATGCAATACATGATGTCACCGGCGGTGCAGAACGCGCTGGCAGACTGGGGATATCAGCCGGTAAAAGCGCGGCAAAAGAAAAACAAGGATAAAACCGGTGAGCGGTGACATGGATGCTATCTGGCTGACACTGGAACTGGCGATGATCACCAGTCTGGTGCTGATGCTGATCGCCACGCCGCTGGCATGGAAGTTATCCCGCTGGCAGCATAAAGCAAAGAATCTGGTTCTTGCTGTGGTGGCGCTGCCACTGGTGTTGCCGCCCACTGTGCTGGGTTTTTATCTGCTGGTGGTGTTTTCCCCGGATGCACTTGCAGGGCAATTATGGCAGGCCGTAACCGGTCAGCAGCTGGCCTTTTCTTTTTCCGGACTGGTGCTGGGGTCGGTGATTTATTCACTGCCCTTTGCCGTACAGCCTCTTTATGCCAGTTTTATTCAGCTGGACAGTCGTTATATCGATGTAGCCCGCACAATGGGTATGTCCAAATGGTCACGTTTCCGTCGCATCATTATGCCTATCTGTAAACCCGCCTTTATCGTTGCACTTGGATTAAGTTTCGCCCACACCATCGGTGAATTTGGTGTGGTGCTGATGATAGGCGGCAATATTCCGGGTGAAACTCAGGTGCTGTCTATTGCGTTGTTTGAGCATGTGGAGGCACTTGAATACGGACAGGCGCATGCGCTTGCCCTGGGCTTGCTGGTCTTTTCCTTCCTGTTGATGGCGCTGCTTTACCGCTATAACCGAAACGGAGTGTCGTCATGGAAGTCGTAGTACAGGCAGCATGGGACAACTTGCAACTCAATGCCAGTATTCAATTACCGGCAACGGCACAATTTATTGGCCTGAGCGGACCATCCGGCGCCGGTAAATCAACATTACTGCGTTGCCTGGCCGGACTTACCGGTTCTGCAAAAGTCACCGGGCAGTGGGAAAATAGTCGCATCGCCAGGGTCCGGACCGGACTGGTGTTTCAGGACAGTCTGTTGTTCCCCCATTTATCAGTGGGGCAGAATTTACTGCTGGCGGCAGATTTTGCAAAACAGCAAACCTATCACTTTGATGAAGTCGTTCTGGGGTGTAAATGTAATCACCTGATGACACGTATGCCCGATACACTCTCGGGTGGCGAAGCGCAGCGGGTAGCCATTGCCAGAGCCATTTTAAACTCACCACAAATCCTGTTGCTGGATGAACCGGTGAGCGCGCTGGATGATACGTTAAAGCACGATGTGCTTAAGTATTTGACAAAGCTGGCCCGCAGCGGCCTGAAAATGCTGATGGTGTCACACGACCTCCGTGAACTGGCTTTGTACAGTGAATACATGGCCTGGATGGAGCAGGGCAGTATTGTCCATCAGGGCGCATCAAATGATGTGCTGGCACAGTTAACTCCGTCTATGCCAAATTTCGAACAGCAGTTCAGTGTGCTTAAAGGCGCATTAAAAGCACATCTGCCTGAGCAGGCTTGTTATGCCATAGAATGCGAAGGGCATACGCTCTATGCTCGCCATCCTGTGGTCAGTAAGGAACAGGCCATGCTGACCATCGACGCCAGGGATGTCAGTATCGACCGGCAGGAAGCTAATGCCTCTTCCATTGTCAATGCCTTACCCTGTGTCATTGAGTGCGTGTCTGAAAGCAGGGGCGGGCAGGTGATGATAAATCTGATGTGTGGCCGCAGCAGATTGTTTGCGCTGATCAGTCAGTTGTCCCAGGAACGGTTACAGTTCCGTGAGGGAGAAGCTGTAACCGCCAGGTTTAAACTCAGATAACTCTGGAATACCGGTGCTGAATTGAGGCGCTGCCTTTAAGGTAAGCATCGAAAGTCATACAGATGATGCGGATAAACAGTCTTGCTGACGGAAATACCTCGATACCCGTTCCGGTTACCTGTAATAGTCCATCTTCTTTAAATTCTTTCAGTGCCGCCAGTTCCGGCTCAAAATGCTGGCGGAACTGAATACCAAAAAGCGCCTCTGTTGCGGCAAAGTCCACGGCAAGATTGCACATTAGTTGTTGGATAACGTAGCGTCTGAGAAGATCTGAAGGCGACAGAAACACGCCTTTTTCTGCAACTTCTTCATTGTTATCGAGTTTGCCGTAATAGTCATTCAGGGTTTTCGGGTTTTGCAGGTAAGCATTGCCTGCGGCACTGATAGAGGAAACGCCCAGCCCCAGTAAATCCAGATCCCCCCGTGTGGTGTAGCCCTGAAAATTCCGGTGTAAATTTTTATTCCGTTGCGCTCCGGCCAGTTCGTCAGACGGCAGGGCGAAATGGTCCATGCCAATCATTTCATAACCTGCCTGTGTAAGGCTGGTGATGGCTTGTTTCATGAGTCCTGTTTTTACCTGTGCAGAAGGCAGCCACTCATCTTTTATTTTGCGCTGGGCAGCAAACCGCTCAGGCAGATGGGCGTAGCTGAACAGGGAAATCCGCTCCGGCGTCATCGCCTTTACCGCTGCCAGTGTAGAAGCAAAGGTATCAGCTGTCTGATGAGGCAGGCCATAAATCAGGTCCAGGTTCACAGATTTAAATCCGGCGGAACGGGCGCAATCTACCAGCGTGGCGATATGCGACGTGCTCTGAACCCGGTTTATCGCTTCCTGCACACGGTAATCGGTATCCTGTACACCAATACTCAGGCGGTTATAGCCTAAAGAGGCAAGGTGTCGCAAATAAGCGGGCGTGGTACGGCGGGGATCGATTTCAATACTCATTTCTGCATCGCTGACCACATCAAAAGCCGATTTAAGCATGCCTGCCAGGCGTGTTTGTTGCTGCTCTGTGAGGAACCCCGGCGTGCCGCCTCCTAAGTGTATTTGTTCCGCTTTACGGTGGCGGAAAGCAGGTGCGCGCCGTTGAATTTCTTTTTCCAGATAATCCAGATAACGATCTGCTTTTTCCTGATGTCTGGTCACAATTTTATTGCAGCCGCAGTAATAACAGAGGCTGTGGCAGAAAGGAATATGTACATAAAGTGAAACGCCGCTGGCCTGAGTGACACTCAGTGCTTTTTCCAGAGGCGCTGGTTCAGATAACCCGGAAAACGTTAATGCGGTAGGATAAGAGGTATAGCGCGGCCCGTTAATATTGTACTTCTTCAGGCGTGCGGGATCGAATAATTCGTTTGCTGACATGGTTATTCCGGCTTGAGTAGAATGCACGGAAAGTATAATCAGCAGACAAAGAGGTGTTGTTGATCTACTTCAAGTTTTCGCCAGCCAGTTTTGTAAAACGCAACCGGCCGGCGTTTACACTTCGAAATGACAATCAGAACTCGCGGGTAACAGTCACACCCCAGGAGAGCGGCTGGCCGGGATAAGCCATAAGCTTGCCGGCCTGAACAGGTACATCGAAACCGTTTCTGGCGATGTACTCTTTATTTGTCAGGTTCCTGCCCCACAACGTGATGCGTGTATCCCACTGCGGGACTGACAGTTCAACCCGTGCGTTTACCAGGGCATAACTGCTGCTGTGTTTATACGGATCGTTAGTATCATCAAGGAACAAGTCTCCCATGTACTGATAATCTGCAGCCATGACAACCGGATACCCGCCTGCCATTAATGTGTGCTGCAACGTCAGGCTGGCAGAGGTTTCCGGTTCAAAGCCCAGGCGATCACCGGTTCTGGAGCAGTAGGGGGTATCTGCAGAAGGCCGGCCGGGATCATCCGTCCCGGTGTGCCAGGGATAAGCAACCTGGCAGGTGCCTTTTTCAAAATCATCAAAACCGGTAAGGGTACGGGCCAGAGTCAGGCCGGCACGGGTATCGGAAACAGGAAACCAGACAATTTCAAGTTCATACCCTTTGGTATGTAAGTCGCCGGCATTTTGTAAATTAAAACCAAGACCGGTAAAAGTCGAGGCCTGAAAATCTTTGATTTGGGTATAATGCAGTGCACCGTTAATACGCAGGTTTTGCTCCGGAAATTGCTTTTTCACACCCAGTTCGTAAGCGGTGGCTTTTTCAGCGTTAAATTGGGGGCTTAACCCTTCGGCAATGCGATCTGTATTCATGCCTCCCGATTTAAACCCTGTGCTGGTACTGGCATACCAGAGGCTATTGTTATCTGGTTGCCAGCTTAGTTTCAGCGTCCCGGTAAGTTGTCCGTCGTTACGTTTTTCATCCAGATCACTGCGGGGAAGTACCGATGCTGTACCGAGAAAATAATAGCCCCAGCCCGCCTGAGTAAAAGGAAGCAGCGCACTGAGCTGCGTGTAATCAGGGGGATTGCCGGTTGCCAGGCTCTGAGCAAAGGAGCCAAGGGCGACAGCGGCACTCAGCGGATCAGGAATGTTTTCAGTACCTGTTGGTAATCCGTCTATGCCAGGGCCCTGTTCATCAAAACGGGCGGTCAATGTTTTATCTTCGCGGGTGTATCGTAATCCGGCGGTGACGGTAAGTTCTTCAGCAAATTGCCAGTCAGTCTGGCTGAACACGGCCAGGCTGTCCTGTTGCTGATAAGCATTGTGGGCAAACTGAGTCTGGCCGGGGGTGGCTGGCGCAACAGCGGGGACAAGGCCGGATGTTGCAACACTCAGGGCATTTATGCCGTCAGTCAGGGGTTGCAGGTCAGCCGCAGACGCTGCGAAAAATGCCGGAAATGCGTCACCGGTAGTGATAGCAAAATCCAGGTCAAGGTTCTGGCTGAAATACCACAATCCGGCGATGGTAGTGACATGCTCTCCGGACCATGTTGCCCGCAACTCCTGGGAAAACGCCTGTTGTCGGGCGTTATTGGTAGTGGAAAGCAAGTCTGCATCAGTAAAATCTGTATCTGTCTGGTCGAAGCTGTCAAAGCCACGCCAGGCTGTGATGGAGGTGAGCAATAATGCGGGGGATGTTTGCCAGTTTATTTCTGCAGAAAGCCCCTTGTCCTGCATGCGGGATTCGGGCAGGAAGCTGAGTGCCGTGGTATAGCGATAAAACTCATCACCGGTAAATAAGGTGGCATTGAACGGTGTCATCATCAGCAAGGTGTCTGTTCCGAATTTCCCTTCGACACCTTTGGCTTGCCGGTTATCCTGCAACGTTAATGCACCGCAACAATGTTCATTGAGCTCTGCGTAATCGGCAATCACCCGCACAGATACGTCGTCTGACGGCGTATACAGGGTTTGCAGACGCACACCGGAACGGCTCCTGTCATTAATTGAGTTTTCACCATAGCCTGTATCGCTAATCCATCCATCCCTGCGAGTACTGAAGCCTGATACTCTGGCAGCCAGTTTATTATCAATCACATTGATTGACGTCGCTCCGCTTAACCGGATCAAATCATCATTGCCGGCGGTTGCTGTAATAAAACCATTACCGGTTTCAAAATCAGGTTGTCGCGTTCTGAAAACCACTGCACCAGCCGGTGTATTCTTACCGAAAAGTGAGCCCTGAGGGCCGCGAAGAATTTCTACAGTATCAATATCGACTAAATCATTAATCACCGCATTCTGGCGTGACCGGTAGACGCCGTCCACATAAAGACCGGTAGATGACTCAAAACCGTAATTCTGTGACGACGTACCAATTCCCCGTATGGAAAAACTGGAGTTAACCGCACTTTGACTTTGAAAGGCAGAAAAAGCGGGTACATAACCCTGAATGTCGAAAACGTCCATTGATGCTGTTTCATTAATCATCTTTCCGGTGATGGCAGACATGGCAACAGGCACATCCTGCATATTCCGCGGGCGTTTCTGAGCGGTAACTTCAATATGTTCAAGTTTGGTCGGAGAAGGATCTTGCCGGGCAATACTTTGAAAAGAGGTGATTAAGGCGGTACTGATCAGAGAAAAATAAAACAACCTGCCTGTTGAGCTGTGCGACATGAACAATTCCTGTTTCTTATTTTGTCCGGTCCTTCGCTGCGATGAATAGGTTTTTCAGACTCCTTTTGAAAAACGGCTATTATTCTGCCCGAATAATCAGCAACTTTCATGACAATTTTATCAAAACAGGAACAGGTATGAGCAGGGCAGGATGGACTATATCCGGATTGCAGAAAAAGATGCGGCCCGTAAAACGGGCCGCGGAGATGCAGATGTTACTCTGCTTACCATGTTGAAAGGTTCAACACCTTCCCTGGTGCATGTTACGGGTTAGCCGCAACAAGATGGTCTGGTAAGTTTTTTAAAAGAAGTGTCTTTTTGTTTTCCTGCAGGGAGCTGAAGATGTCTGCAGTCTGTTGTTCTTCTCCGGCTGCCGCCGTCAGAATGGTTTTGTCTAAGGATTTACCTGCGCGAACTTTCTTTTTCACTGAAATCTCTGCAACACCGGAAGCCGCTGCTACGGAAGCTGTTTCGCTGGTGCCGGCCAGAACAACATTGCTGGAAGCCAGCAGAGATAAACCGATTAGTGTTGTTTTGATAGTTTTCATTCTGTTTATCCTGTTTAAAAAACAGGGCGCCGGAAGCACCCGCAAAGATGTTGTTTGTTCGCTGTCTATTAAAGACGATAACAACCCCGTTAGATACGCCCGGGCTGATACTTGGGTATGTGATAAAATACGGTAAATTGAGTATCTATATATTTTACAATTAGTTACGTAATTTTGACGGGTATATTTTCTCCCGCAGATTGTTGTTTTTTACCCCGTGACCAGTTTTAACCAGCTATTTCGTATTTTCAGATATAACTTTTATGAGAGGGTGAATTTCTCTTATTTATCAGATTTATAAAAGAAAAAAGCGACGTTTCCGTCGCTCTTTAGAGTGCAGGCGTTAACCTGCTACCATGTTGAAATGGTATCTTCTGTTTCGTCTGAATCCTTAGAGGCGCTTAGACAAAACATCCGCGATAGGGCTGCCCTGGTTATCAGTTTCGTTTACCCAGGCCTGAAGGGTTTTGCCATCAGCTTCCGGTGCACTCAGGTCGCTCTTGGGCATTTTCTTCACCAGCAAGGTGCCGGTTTCTACTGCGTTGCTGCTGATGGCAGTACGGATAAGGCTGTTGCCTCCACAGCTGATGCCAGAGTAGTAATCACGCAGCTTCAGGCGGTAATCAGATTCTACCAGACGAATTTTCTTACGCAGCTCACCTTTATCGTCAGCTTGTACAATAGTACAAATGTTAGCCAGATCGTCATTGATATCCGCTTGCGCTACGCCAGTAAAACCTAAACCCATTGTTGCTACGATGAGAGAAGTCTTAACAATTTTCAACATGGTTAATTCCTCAGAAATAAAATTAAAAAGTGGTGTTGTTTGTTCGGGTTTAATTAAACTAAATTAATGCAGAATGAAAAATAGCAGGGTGAATACTAAGGTATGTTGTGAAATACATTAACCAGCTAATTGATATATAAGTAATTGTATTTATTGATTTAGTTTTTCTATTTTGCATCTGGGATTTTAATGTTTTTATCTCCGCACATCTGCGAAAAATGCCAGACCGGATTTCAGACGAAAAAAAGCGGCGTTTCCGCCGCTTCTTAAGTGCAGGCTTTCGCCTGCTACCATGTTGAAATGGTACTTTAAATTTTTAGTCGTAATGAAATTACAGACGCTTAGCCAGTTCGTCAGCGATGGGGCTACCCTGGTTACCGGTTTCGTTTACCCATGCCTGTAACGTTTTGCCATCAGCTTCCGGTGCACCCAGGTCACCTTTGGGCATTTTCTTAACTAACAGAGTGCCGGTTTCTACAGCGTTGCTGCTGATGGCAGTACGAATAAGGCTGTTGCCGCCGCAGCTGATGCCGGAGTAGTAATCGCGCAGTTTCAGACGGTAGTCAGATTCTACCAGACGAATTTTCTTACGCAGTTCACCTTTGTCGTCAGCCTGAACGATGGTACAGATGTTAGCTAAGTCGTCGTTGATATCAGCCTGAGCTGCGCCAGCGAAAGTTAAACCCAGAGTTGCAGCGATGATAGAAGTCTTAACAATTTTCAACATGGTTAAATCCTCGAAGTAGTTAAAAGTTTTTGTTGTGTTGTTTGTTCGGAACCTATTAAACAAAAGTTGAAGAGGAAGAAAAATACCGGGGGATAAACATGGGTATTTGAACTGATACCTAACTGAAAGGGGGCTTGTAAAGTTTGCCTCCCGGACTAGTCTGCACTTTCTGCAGACGAACACTTGAAGAGTGAATCCGCTAAGGACAAAGTAAGCGTAATAACTATATAGACAGATTTACACATCTAATAATGAAAGCAGGAGCAGTGAAATGACAGAAAAGTTGGATGACCAGGCGATTGCCGCAGCGCTCACAGAACTGAATGAAGGTTTAGCAGAAGATAAGCAGTGGGTATTAAAAGAAGGGAAGTTGACGAAGCAATTTGTTTTCAGAAACTTTATCCGCGCCTTTGGCTGGATGTCTCAGGCTGCCATATGGGCTGAAAAACTACGCCATCACCCGGAATGGTTTAATGTTTACAATAAAGTAGATGTTGCATTAACGACCCATGATGCAGGTGGAATTACTGAGCTGGACTTCAAATTAGCTACCAAAATGGAGAGTCTTTTACAGTAATTTGTATGCGGATTGAGCGGTCTGCCGGAATATTGTCCGAACAGTCAAAAAATTGCAATATTCTTACTTCTATCCCTTGCCAAGGATTAATGCCTATGTATAATACGCATCACTCAACGGCAGGGGGCTTTCAAACAGCCAACAGCCGGTAAGTAAACGGACGCGGGATGGAGCAGTCTGGTAGCTCGTCGGGCTCATAACCCGAAGGTCGTTGGTTCAAATCCAGCTCCCGCAACCACTTTACTTTTTTTGAGAGCACAATCTATTTAATTCGGACGCGGGATGGAGCAGTCTGGTAGCTCGTCGGGCTCATAACCCGAAGGTCGTTGGTTCAAATCCAGCTCCCGCAACCACTCCGAATGTTTAAGTTCTAAGTTAATTCCCAAATATTTTTCCCACAGATAAGTCATCACTTTTTATTAAGTTGCGCTTCACCGTACTTTTTCGGCATCTTCACGACTTTCGCCCTGCAACCAATTTGTACTTCACTCAATAGCTGTTACGCTAACTATTGATAATAAACTATACACGGACTTACTGATGCTCGAATGGCTGATGTCTTTTTTTGTCATTCCTGACACCTCTCTGTTACTTACCGGCGAATATTCACCTGTTCTGGTAACTATTTCCATTTTTATATCGGTTGCTTCTTCTTATATGGCGTTCCGCGTAGCCGGTCAGGCCGCAGAATCTGAAGATAATAACCGGAGACTAATTTTGCTTGGTCTGGGAAGTCTGGCGCTGGGAGGCGGAATTTGGGCCATGCATTTTATTGGCATGCTGGCTTTTGAATTGTGTACTCCCGTTACCTGGGCTCCGTGGACAACATTTATGTCATTTATTCCCGGGGTGCTGGCAGCATTTGTTGCCTTGCAAAGTTTGACTCACCGGAAAGTGAAATTTTCACAGGTATTTATTGGCGGCGTCCTTGTCGGCTCGGGTATCGGGGCGATGCATTATACCGGGATGGCGGCTATGGAAATGGCGCCTCTGTTACGGTACAACCTGCTTGTTTTTGCTTTATCCATCGTTGTAGCGGTATTGCTGGCGATGTTGTCTTTATGGATAAAGTTTGGTCTGAAGCGATTTGCAATTTCCCGCGGATTTAAAGGTACCCGTGTTATCGCCAGCGTTGTGATGGGTTGTGCAATCACGGCAATGCACTATACCGGTATGGCTGCTGCGCGCTTTGTTGCCCCTCCCGGACTGGAAACCTCTGCTCAGGATCAGTATCTGTCGTACATCCTTGCGGGCTATGTGAGTTTCTTCACGTTACTGATTATTGGCATTGTGATGGGCATTACAATGTTGTTCCGTTATATGGATATTTCTCAAAAAGCTGAGAACAGCCGCCGTACACAGCTTGCGCTGATGGATACTGCTATTGATGGCATCCTTACCGTCAATGACCAGGGAACCGTGCTGAATATGAACCAGGCGGTGACAACCATACTGGGCTGGACAGAAGAAGATCTTACCGGCCATTCTATTCATCGTATGATCCCTGAAGAAATGCGCGGCCGCTACAACGAGCAATTCTTCCGGCAGGAAGTGGTTCCTGTTGATGAACAAATTATCGGAGTCAGCCGTGATGTAGAAGCACTTAATAAAACGGGCCTGCGGGTTCCGGTTCGGGTGGGTGTGGGCCACACCCGATTAGGTGAACAAAATCTGTTTGTGGTCATCGTGGGCGACAACCGCGAACGCATCGAAATGGAAAAGACTATCAGGGACAACGAAGCTAAGTTCCGGTCTTTTTTCCATAATATTCCCGGCATTGCTTATCGCAGTATGAATACACCCGGCTGGCCTTTCGAATTTGTCAGTGCGGCTGTTGAGGAATTCAGCGGATATCCGGTTTCAGCATTTATCCGTTCAGACTCACCGGTTACCCTTGAGCAACTGGTGCATGAGGACGACCGGGAGTCGTTCCTTACTGCCCGCCGTTCCGGCGCTGAGTTTTATGTGGAATACCGTCTTGTTCATAAAGACGGAACAATAAAGTGGTTGCGCGAGTACGGCAACGTTGTACACAGCACCGACAAGACAGTGAGCTGGGTCGACGGCTTTATTATGGATATCACTTCCCGTAAGGAAATGGAGGAAGAGCTGCGTCATGCGAAAAATGATGCCGAGCAGGCCGCTGCGGCCAGAGCCAGCTTCCTTGCTAATATGAGTCATGAAATCCGTACACCCATGAATGCCATTATCGGTTTCAGTGATATTTTACTGGATGAAAAACTCACAGACGGCCAGCATAAACACCTGACAACCATTAACCGGTCTGCGCGCTCGTTACTTCATTTACTAAACGATATTCTCGACAGTGCCAAACTTGATAAAGGCAAGCTAGATCTTGAATACCGTGATTTTTCAATTACCGAAGAAATTGACACGGTGGTTTCTACCTACTGGCTTGAAGCGAAGAGAAAGGGGCTGATGCTGGGGGTCAGTGTTTCGCCATCTTTGTCTGATTACTATTACGGTGCTCCTGAGCGTATCCGGCAGGTGCTGAATAACCTCATCAGTAATGCCGTGAAATTCACTGCCCACGGTGAAGTTGATGTAGAAGTCTACCCGGACGCCGACGGTATGATCGCATTTTCCGTCAGCGACAGCGGTATCGGCATGACCAGCGAACAGGTGAGCAGGGTTTTTGATGCCTTTGCGCAGGCAGATGCTTCCATGAGCCGCAAATATGGTGGTACCGGTCTTGGGACGACAATCAGTAAACAACTGGTTGAGTTAATGGGCGGTACGATTTCGGTGTCCAGCGAACCGGAAAGAGGTACTAATTTCACTTTCACGCTGCCTCTCACTGCGGTGGAAAAACAGGCCAGTGAAATCCGTGCAGCAACAGTTGATTTACCGCCACTGCACATTCTGGTGGTGGATGATATCAGCCAGAATATTGATCTTATCAGTTTGCTGTTAAACCGCGCTGGTCACACAGTTGATTTTGCAGAGAACGGTGCCAGAGCACTGGAAAAAATGAATAAAGGCAGTTTCGACATTGTGTTGATGGATTTACAGATGCCGGTAATGGACGGTCTGACAGCGGCGGCCCGACGCCGTGAATATGAGCAGGTACATCATCTGAAACAACTGCCTATTGTCGCCTTAACCGCCAGTGTACTGGTACAGGATAAACAGGATGCGATAAAAGCCGGCATGGAAGGCTTTGCGAACAAGCCCATCGATTTTCCTGTACTGGTGAATGAAATTGCCAGAGTGCTGGGTCTTGAAACAAAGGAAAGTGTACGTGAAACAGAAACAGCCAGAGAGGCCTGTGCAATAGATTATCGCCGCGGTGTGCAGCTTTGGGGCGATAAGGATACCCTGAATAAGGAAATCTCACAGTTTCTGCGCAACAGTCATGAAACTCTAACTAAACTGGTGAATTTCTTCGCTGATGATGATTACGAGCAGGTTGTGAAATATCTCCACGGCATGAAAGGTGTCAGTGGTAACCTGGGTTTAACGAAGCTGATGAATTTGTGCGGTGAGTTCGAGCGCAGCGCAAGAAATGATCATTTAAGTGCCGAAGATATTCCTACCCTTAAGACGGCACTGCGGGAAGTCGAAAATGAACTCAACCGGCAGAAGGAAGAGCCTGCTGCAGAAGAATCCCGTGAGGAAATCGACATTGCTGCCTTGCGTAACACGCTGAATGCACTGCTGGTTTCAGCGGCCCAGAATCAGTTTGACGAATCTACCTATCAATATTGTGAGGGCCAGTATTTTGGCAGCTACAATGTACCGGTGCAGGGCATTTTGCAGGATATGGATGACTTTGAATTTGAGCGTGCTGTTGAACGAATTAAGCAACTACTTGCATCTACAGAACAAACAGGGGAATAAGTGTGTTTGGTGAAGCCGGAAAGCCCAAATTACTGCTGGTAGATGACGAACCGGTTAACTTGCGGGTACTAAAACAATTATTAGGTAAAGACTATACCCTTTATTTTGCAAAAAGCGGTGATGAAGCCTTAAAGCTGGCTGAGAAACAACGTCCTGATCTTATTTTAATGGATGTGATGATGCCGGAAATGACAGGTTTCCAGGCCTGTACACATCTTAAAAAAACACACGGTCTTAAGCATATACCGGTTATTTTTGTTACAGCCCTTAATGATGCGACTGATGAAGCGGAAGGGTTTGCTGTCGGAGGCGTGGATTATATCACCAAACCTATTTCGCCACCGGTGGTGCTGGCGAGGGTAAAGACCCACCTTTCCCTGGTACAGTCTGAAGAATTACGACGCACCCGTATGCAGGTCATACAACGACTCGGCCGGGCGGCGGAATATAAAGATAACGAAACAGGCATGCACGTGCTTCGCATGAGTCACTTCTCAAAAATCATCGCGCTGGCGTACGGTTTTTCTGAGGCGAGGGCAGATATGCTGCTTCACGCTGCCCCCATGCACGATATTGGTAAAATCGGGATTCCGGACAGTATTATGCTCAAACCCGGCAGACTCACTGATTCAGAATTTGAAGTCATGAAGACCCATCCCAAAATTGGTGCAGAAATACTCGGTGATGCAGACTCTGACCTCATGAATCTGGCGCGAATCGTTGCACTGACACACCATGAAAAATGGGATGGCACCGGGTATCCTGAAGCTCTCGCCGGGGAAGACATTCCCATTGAAGGGCGTATTGTGGCAGTGGCGGATGTTTTTGATGCGCTCACCAGCCGGAGACCATATAAAGAAGCCTGGCCGGTGGATAAAGCCCTCGACTTTATGCATTCTCAGAGCGGTATTCATTTCGACCCGGCACTCATCGCATTACTCGACCAGTGTCTGGATGATATTCTGGAAGTGAAAGAACGCTGGAAAGATGAAGATCCAAACCCGCTACTGAGTTGATATCTGGTCTGAGTACCAGTATAATGCGCTCCAACTAGTTAGTTAGCGGGCTTACTGGAGCATTATACACGGTATACGCCTAACTATTTTGCAAACTTTTCTGCGTATTTTCGTAGTTAAACCTGTATTGTTTGCAACTGCCTCTGGCAGACAGGGTTCAGATTCTTGCAAAAAGCCCCGCTAGTACGGGGCTTTTTGTTGTATTTAAACTGATTTATTCCCTTTTCAGGCAGTAAATTAAGTAGTTGGGCTATATGCCCTTTTTTCGTTTTTGGAGGTAAGGATTGGCAAAGCTTGAAGATAAACTGACCGAGATGCTTGAGCCGGGTGTTGAAGCCCTGGGTTACGAACTGGTAGGCGTGGAATTTGTACGTGCAGGTAAGCACTCGATTTTGCGTGTTTTTATCGACCATGAAAATGGTGTAACCGTTGATGATTGCGCGGAAGTCAGTTACCAGGCAAGTGCGATTCTTGATGTTGAAGATCCAATTACTACGGAATACAACCTGGAGGTGTCTTCTCCGGGTATGGATCGACCTTTGTTCAAGGCCAGGCACTATGAGCAGGCCGTGGGTGAAGTTATTCAGGTGCGTTTGACTGTGCCTATGGATAACCGGCGGAATTTCAAAGGAAAGTTATTGTCATGTGAAAATGGCATGATCAATATCGAAGTGGATGGCCAGCAGTTCCAGTTAGCTGTGGCGAATATCGAAAAAGCAAACATTGTTCCCACATTTGACTAATGGAACAGCACGCTTTCAGCGTAAGAAAGCATCAGTGAGGCGAAAATGAATAAAGAAATTTTGTTAGTGGCAGAAGCCGTTTCAAATGAAAAACAAGTGCCTAGAGAAAAGATCTTTGAAGCACTGGAGTACGCGATTGCCAGCGCAACGAAAAAGAAGAACGAAGGCGAAATTGAAGTACGCGTAAGCATTAACCGCACCACCGGTGATTTTGATACGTTCCGCCGCTGGGAGGTTGTTCCTGACGATCACGAACAGGAAAATCCGTATGCAGAAATGTCGCTGTCTGCCGCACAAGTTGACGATCCTGACGCACAACTGGGCGATTATGTTGAAGAGCAGATTGAATCTATTGCATTCGACCGTATTACTACGCAAACCGCCAAGCAGGTTATCGTACAAAAAGTACGTGAAGCTGAACGCGCGCAAATGGTTGCAGAATACGAAGACAAGGTTGGCGAACTGGTAACCGGTACGGTGAAGAAAGTTAACCGTGACAACATTATCATCGACCTGGGTAATAACGCTGAAGGTGTTATTTACCGTGACGATATGTTGCCCCGCGAAACCTTCCGTCCGGGCGATCGTGTACGTGGTCTGCTTTACGTTATCCGTCCTGAAGCACGCGGTGCACAGCTGTTTATCAGCCGTACTCATCCTGACATGCTGGTTGAGCTGTTCCGTCTGGAAGTACCGGAAATTGCCGAAGAGACACTGGAAATAAAATCTGCTGCCCGCGATCCGGGTTCACGTGCAAAAATCGCTGTGAAGACAAACGATAAGCGTCTTGACCCTGTCGGTGCCTGCGTAGGTATGCGTGGTTCACGTGTGCAGGCTGTATCCGGCGAACTTGGCGGTGAGCGCGTTGATATTGTGCTTTGGGACGAAAACCCGGCGCAATTCGTTATTAACGCAATGGCACCTGCCGAAGTGGCTTCTATCGTAGTAGACGAAGACGCTCATGCGATGGATGTTGCAGTGGAGCAGGACAACCTGGCACAGGCCATCGGCCGGAGTGGTCAGAACGTTCGCCTTGCAAGCCAGCTGACCGGCTGGGAACTGAATGTCATGACAGTTGCCGACCTGAATAAGAAGCACGAAGAAGAAACTGCCAAAGTACTTCAGGTGTTTGTTGAAGGTCTGGATATTGACGAAGATTTTGCAGAATTATTGGCTAGCGAAGGCTTTAGCACACTTGAAGAAGTAGCTTATGTCCCTGTTAGCGAACTGCTGGCCATTGACGGCCTTGATGAAGACACTGTTGAGGAACTGCGTAATCGTGCACGTGCTGCACTGACTACCCGTGCTCTGGCGAATGAGGAAACGCTGGAAGGCGCTGAACCGACTGAAGCGCTGCTGAACCTTGACGGTATGAATAAACACATTGCCTATGTCCTTGCTAGCCGTGGAATTACTGACCTTGAAGAGCTGGCTGAGCAGGGAACAGACGATATTAGTGATATCGAAGGATTGACCGAAGAAGACGCCGGAAAACTCATCATGGCGGCACGGAATATTGTCTGGTTTGGTGAAGAAGAAGGTCAATAAGGGGAAAAAGACTAAGATGGCAGAAGTATCCATAGAAAAGCTCGCCAGCGACATTGGAACAACCGTTGACCGACTGGTAACTCAGTTTAAAGATGCCGGTATTACGAAAGCAGTTGATGATTCCGTTACAGAAGATGAGAAACGTCAACTTCTTGAGCACCTGAGCAAGCAACACGGTAGCGCCGGTTCTGGCGAACCGACACGAATGACGCTGCAGCGTAAAACTACCAGCACGTTAAGTGTAGGCAAGTCTAAGTCTGTAAAAGTTGAAGTACGTAAGAAACGCACGTACGTGAAGCGCAGCGAAGTTGATGAACAGAAAGCAGCTGAAGAAGAGGCCCGTCTGGAAGAAGAACGCGCGCGTCTTGAAGCTGAGCAGAAAGCAGCAGAAGAAGCCGCCGCTGAAGCCGCCCGCAAAGTGGCTGAAGAAAAAGCGCGTGTAGAGGCGGAAGCGAAGAAGAAGGCGGAAGAAGAGCGTGCCCGTAAAGCTGCTGAAGAGAAAGCCCGCAAAGAATCTGAAGCGCCTGAGCTGAGTGCTGAAGAACTGGCTGAGCAGGAAGCTGCACGTCAGGAAGAAGAGCGCCTGCGTAAGCAACAGGAAGAAGAAGCGAAGAAAAAGCTTGAAGAAGAAGCAAAGCGTGCGGCTGAAGAAGCCCGTAAGCTGGCTGAAGAAAACGAGCGTCGCTGGAAGGAAGAAGAAGAGCGTCGTAAACGTGATGAGGCTGCTGAAGTTCACATGCACTCAAACCGTTACGCGCAGGAAGCGGAAGACGAAGAAGACATGCAAGTTGAGCGTTCTTCACGTCGCCGTAAGAAATCGAAGAGAAATGCCGGTGAGCATCTGAAGCAAGGCTTTAATAAGCCGGCTCAGCCAGTTGAACGTGTTGTTAGACTGGGTGCGACTATTACCGTTGGTGAACTGGCTAACCGTCTGGCTGTTAAGTCTAACGAAGTCATCAAGACCATGATGAAAATGGGCGAGATGGCTACGATCAACCAGGTATTGGATCAGGATACTGCCACACTTGTTATCGACGAAATGGGCCACAAGTATGAGCTGGTTAATGACAATGCACTGGAAGATGAACTGATGTCAGAATCCGGTCAGGGTGAGAAAATTACCCGTGCACCGGTTGTTACCATCATGGGTCACGTTGACCACGGTAAAACGTCGTTACTTGACTACATTCGCCGCGCTAAAGTAGCCGCAGGCGAAGCCGGTGGTATTACTCAGCACATCGGTGCATATAAAGTTGAAACGGATAACGGCGAAATTGCCTTCCTGGATACACCTGGACACGCCGCGTTTACTGCAATGCGTGCACGTGGTGCAACCGCAACTGATATCGTAATCCTGGTTGTTGCAGCAGATGACGGTGTAATGCCGCAAACTAAAGAAGCGGTACAGCACGCGAAAGCGGCTGGTGTACCTCTGATTGTTGCTGTTAACAAAATGGATAAAGAAACAGCGGATCCGGATCGTGTTAAAACTGAACTGTCTCAACTGGAAGTTATTTCAGAAGAGTGGGGCGGTGAACACCAGTTTGTAAACGTATCTGCGAAAACAGGTATGGGTGTTGACGATTTGCTGGAAGCTATTAGTCTTCAGGCTGAAGTACTCGACCTGAAAGCCGTACCGAATGGTCCGGGTCGTGGTCTGGTGATTGAGTCGCGTCTTGATAAAGGCCGTGGTCCCATTGCATCGGTTCTCGTTCAGGAAGGTGAAGTGCGTGCCGGCGATATTTTACTGTGTGGTGAAGAGTACGGCCGTGTTCGTGCTATGCGCGACGAAAACGGCAACGAACTGAAAGTAGCTGGTCCTTCTACACCTGTTGAGGTACTGGGTTTATCCGGTGTACCGGTAGCCGGTGAAGATGCAGTCGTTGTACAGGACGAGCGTAAAGCCCGTGAAGTAGCAGCTAAGCGTCATCAGAAGAAACGTGAACTGAAACTTGCCCGCCAGCAGAAAGCGAAACTGGAAAACATGTTTGCAAACATGGAAGCCGGTGATATCAGTGAACTGAACATCGTACTGAAAGCTGACGTACAAGGTTCTGTGGAAGCGATTTCTGAATCACTGCTGAAACTGTCTACTAACGAAGTTAAAGTGAACATTGTTGGTAGTGGTGTAGGTGGTATTACTGAAACTGACGCAACACTTGCAGCGGCCTCCGGCGCTATCATTCTTGGCTTCAACGTACGTGCCGATGCAACTGCACGCCGCGTCATTGAAGGTGAAGAAATCGATCTGCGTTATTACAGCGTTATCTATAACCTGATTGACGAAGTGAAAGCGGCAATGAGCGGTATGCTTGCCCCTGAATTCCGTCAGGAAATTATCGGTCTTGCCGAAGTACGTGATGTGTTTAAATCACCGAAACTGGGTGCCATCGCAGGTTGTATGGTTACTGAAGGTATCGTGAAGCGCAGTAATCCAATTCGTGTTCTTCGCGATAACGTAGTTATCTACGAAGGTGAACTGGAATCACTGCGTCGCTTTAAAGACGACGTGCAGGAAGTACGTAACGGTATGGAATGTGGTATCGGCGTTAAGAACTACAATGACGTAAAAGTTGGCGACCAAATCGAAGTATTTGAAGTCATCGAAGTTGCACGTCAAATTTAGTCCTGAAATGGCTGAATGACAAAGCGGGGGCGTTAGCCCCCGTTTTTGTCCTTATAGCCTGATGCAGGTATGAGGAGTTAACTATGGCACGGGAATTTTCTCGTACAGACAGAGTGGCACAGCAAGTTCATAAAGAAGTTGCCAGCATTCTGCAAAATGAATACAAGCACCGTGTGGGTAATATCCCTATGATCACGGTGGCAGACGTGGAAGTCTCCAGAGATTTGGCACACGCGAAAATCTTCATTTCAATTTATGGTGCCGAAGAAGAAGAGGCCAAAGCGCATACAAAACAACTGGAAGAGTCAAAGGGCTTCGTTCGTTCGTTGCTGGCTAAACGCTTGCGCATGCGCAGTGTGCCGCATTTGCATTTCTTCCGCGATGAATCGCTCACCGAAGGTATTCGCATCTCAAATCTGGTTTCTGAAACCATTGCAAAAGATGAAGCGAAAAGTAAGCAGCGGGACGAAGAGCAGGATTAATGGGCAGACGTCGTAAGGGCCGTAGTATCAACGGTATATTGCTGTTGAATAAGCCAACAGGCGGTTCATCTAACCAGATTTTACAAAAAGTACGCTGGTGCTATAAAGCGGCGAAAGCCGGTCACACCGGCGCGCTGGATCCGCTGGCCAGCGGCATGTTACCCATATGCTTGGGCGAAGCGACAAAGTTTTCTCAGTTTCTGTTAGATGCTGATAAAACTTACGAAGTCACCATGCACCTGGGCGTCAGAACGACGACGTCCGATGCTGACGGGGATGTCGTGGAAGAAAAGCCGGTAAATGTTTCTGAGGACGAAGTCCGCAGTGCCTGCCAGGCGTTTCTTGGCCAGAGTAAGCAAATCCCTTCCATGTTTTCAGCATTGAAGCACCAGGGAAAGCCGCTTTACCACTATGCGCGTCAGGGCATTACAGTAGAAAGAGAAGCCCGGGATATCACCATTTTCGAACTGGAAATTACCCGCATGGCGTTACCTGATGTAGACATGCGTGTGCGTTGCAGCAAAGGTACTTATATCCGTTCCCTGGTGGATGACATTGGTCAGCAATTGGGTTGTGGCGGTTACGTTACCCGCCTGCATCGTACGGAAGTTGCTGATTATCCTGCAGGTAAGATGGTATCTCTGGATGACGTGATTGCTATGCAGGAAGCTCTGGACGAGGGGGAGTTTGACACCCTTGATCAACTGCTGTTACCCATGGACACGGCTGTCTTATCATTACCGGAAATCTTGCTGGACTCACAGCAATATGCCCGTTTTGAACATGGTCAGAGTGTACGGCCTGACAGCCCGGCATCACTTGTTGCCGGAGAACAATACCGCGTGTATATAAGACAAGATGATGAAGTGCTGTTTCTGGGGGTAGGAGAAGGCGTGGTATCGCCGAAAGACCAGCCGCGAGCAGATGCCGGTGAGGTATTTGTTTCGCCGAAACGCAGAGTCGTCTACACAGATTGATTTTACTTGCGTATGGTAACGTCATCGTTATAATACGCGCTCTCATAATTTCGCTGAATTAGTGATCGGCGGAATTTAATCCAATCAGGAGAAAATTATGTCACTAACTAAAGAAGAAACAGCACAAATCGTAGCTGATTATGGCGTTAAAGAAGGTGATACTGGTTCACCTGAAGTACAAGTTGCACTGTTGACTCACAACATCAACAAACTGCAAGGTCACTTCTCTGGCCACAAGAAAGATCACCACTCACGTCGTGGTCTGCTGCGCATGGTTAGCCAGCGTCGTAAACTGCTTGACTACCTGAAAGGTAAGAACGCAGAACGTTATCTTGATCTGATCAAGCGTTTAGGTCTGCGTCGCTAAGACACAGTTCTGAACGAAAAAAGCGCCGAAAGGCGCTTTTTTTGTGTCTGCAGATTTTTCTAGCCGGGGTTAGTATCTGCTGAGCAGACCGGTAGCTGGCAGAAAACAGTCTCTTAAATACTCTGGCTTGCGGCAGACTGTCGCAAGCCGGCAACAGATTACTGAGGTTGAGGCTGACTGACGACGACTTTTGTCGCTATTTCACGGATTTCGTTTTCCATGCCGCTGATACGGCCTGCCAGGCTGTTGTTACGGTTTTCCAGAACTGAAATCTTGTCAGACAGGCTCTTAACCGTTTGCGCCTGTGACGCTTTATCACCAGCTGCCTGTTCAAGTTGAACGTTCAGCGCAAGAATTTCATCAGCCAGACCACTTAACTGGTTGTTTAACGAAACCACCTTGCTTTGCTGCGCTTTTAAATCTTCAGCGACCGCAGTAACTGACTTCTTCAGTCCGTTTTCTGTAGCGTTAAGCTTATCACCCAAATCCGTGATCTCTTTCTGATTACGGCGCCAGGCTGAGGCCCAGAGCTTATCCATTTGATCCCACAACTCCTTGCTTTTATCCGTCAGCTCACTCACTTTCACCTGCAGTGCAACAGTGGATTCACCCATTTCTTCGCCTGTTGCAGAGAGTTTTCTTTCCAGCTGGGCAATACGTGAATCAGCATCTTCAGCAGCGATTTGTTGTTTCTGCAGTTGATCATACAAGTAATAACATCCGCCGCAGCCGGCCAGAGCCACGACGGCGACAAGGGCTATCCACAATCCGTTACCGCCACCGCCACTTTTTTCAGAAACAGGTGACGCCGGTTTTTTGGTGCCTGACGGTGAACTTGTGTCCGCTTTAATGGTGTGTGCAGCGGTGTGCTTTTTTTGCTGGTAGTCGCGGCGATCTTCATCATCCAGTCTGATGGTCGGAAAATCATCGTTTCTTGAATCGTTAGACATACTTACTCTTTTGAAAACTCAACTTCAGGTGATTAATCTTGCTAATAAGGAAGATGGTATCCTTAATCCCATACCAATACCATTCTCCGCGGGAAATAACAATGCACGCAGGCTGCATTGTTATTAAATTCCCACAAGTTACAGCAAAGGGCAGGCCAGTTTGCTGTTTATGGCAGTTAACTGGCCGGTTACCGACTTATTTATCACCAATCCACTGAACACGGTAGAGATCACGACGTCTGTCCAAATAGTTACGGACGGACCCTTCATTCTGCAGTTTGGTGAGCTTGTCGAGATCAAGATCAACAATCAGCGTCATCTCGGTATTTGGTGTTGTCTCAGACACAATGGCATCGTGAGGGAACGAGAAATCAGAAGGTGAGAACACCGCAGTTTGTCCGTACTGAATATCTACGTTATCTACTTTCGGCAGGTTGCCCACGCTGCCGGCGATGGCCACATAACACTCGTTTTCAATGGCACGGGCCTGTGCACAACGACGTACCCGCAGATAACCGTTCTTGGTATCTGTCCAGAAAGGAACAAACAGGATCTGCATTTCCTGTTCTGACTGGATGCGGGCGAGTTCAGGGAACTCCACGTCATAACAAATCAAAATGCCAATTTTACCAAAGTCTGTGTCAAAGACATTCAGGGCGTTACCGCCTTTCATGATCCAGTCTTTCTTCTCATGTGGGGTAGGGTGAATTTTATACTGGCTGTCTATGGTACCGTCGCGGCGGCACATGTAACTGACATTATATAATTCTTCGTCTTCCACAACCGGCATTGAACCGGCAATGATAGTAATGTTGTAACTCACCGCGAGATGAGAAACGGCGGTAAGAATTTCGTCCGTATAGCTTGCCAGATGCCAGATGGCATCTATGGACTCCTGTGACTCACTGAGTCCCATGAGCGGCGCATTAAAGAACTCAGGAAACAATGCAACGTCGCAACCATAGTCTGATAAAGCATCCACAAAATACTCTACCTGTTGCAGTAACTCTTCAACGTTCTCAAAGTAACGCATTTGCCACTGAATACAGCCGATGCGGGCATTCGATTTCTTGCCACCGAATAAACGTGGATTACCCGGTGCATAATAGATATTGTGCCACTGAAGCAGTGTGGCATAACCCCGGGAGGCTTCATCTTCCGGCAAATAGGCCTTCAGAATTTGTTTTACCTCGAAACCGTTGGATAACTGAAATGTTAAGATAGGGTCATAAATGTCTTTCGACTTCACCGCTTCAATGTATTCATACGGCGTCATTTCGTGACTGTGTTTGCCGTAATTCGGAATGCGGCCGCCAGCCATAATAGACTGCAGATTCAGATTCCGGCATAACTCTTTCCGCGCTTCATATAAGCGCCGGCCAAGTCGAAGTCCGCGGTAATCCGGACATACAATGACTTCTACTCCGTAGAGCACATCACCGTTAGGATCGTGGGTGGTGAGGTATGCGTCACCGGTAATCTCATCATAGGTGTGTTTGTCGTCAAACTGGTCGTAATCCACAATAACTGAAATGGCAAACGCAACCACTTTGCCTTTATCTTCGATACAAATCTGGCCTTCAGGAAAGGTGGTAACCTGGGCTTTGTAATTTTTGAATGGCCAGGCGCCTCCCACGTTGGCGTAAACCTTGTCCATCAGTTCTTTTACATCATCATAGTCATCCAGCGTTAAGTTACGCAGTTCCAAATGATGCTCTGTTTCTTCGTTATGATGAATGTCCTGATTCATTAAATTCGCCTTACTCTCTGATTTTACTACACCGGATGTATACACCATGACAGAAAGAAAAGATCCTTTCCATCACGTTGTCACAGTGGTTAAAAATTGATTGCCAAAACCACTTTCCCGTCGTATAAGTCCGCCAGTTTTTTTACTTACTCAAACACAATAATGACTGCACTTCTGGCTGATGACATTCCTGTCGACACGTCGCTTTTTACCCGTATCGCGGATGACATTTATTCGCAGGGATACAGCGTACAAGAATATGCTTTACCCGAAGCATTGGCGAATGCTTTATTTTTGCAAAACAATGCGATGAGTGAAGCTGAGTTTCAGGCTGCCGGCATAGGCCGCAGTACTGACTTTCAGGAAAACAGCTTCGTGCGCCGGGATGAAATTTGCTGGATAGACGGCTCGTCAGCAGCGGGTGCTGACTGGCTTTCCTGGACAGCACAGCTTAAACAGTTTCTGAACCGTAATTTGATGCTGGGTCTGTATTCCTTTGAAAGCCATTTTGCCGTGTATCAACCCGGGGCATTTTATAAACGTCATCTCGATGCCTTTAAAGGTCAGGCGAACCGTGTTCTGTCTCTGGTCACCTACCTTAATCCGGACTGGCAGGAGGCTGACGGCGGTCATCTGGTTATTTATACCAGTGAAGAAGACAAAACCGGCATTCGCGTATTACCTAAATTCGGTACCGTTGTGGTGTTTCTTAGTGAGGAGTTTCCTCATGAAGTATTGCCGGCTACCCGCACCCGGTCGTCTATCGCTGGCTGGTACAGGGTCAACGGTACCACCGGTGACATCATTGACCCTCCTCAGTAACCAGCAGACTCATCGCTTCTTTGTAATCAAGGTTTATGATGGCAGTGATAATGGCATCACTGCCGGCCTTACCGTACTTTTCTTCCAGTGTATTCCGGTGAGGTTCAACGTCGCTCTTGCGCAGATATTGATGGTTTTTAACGGCCAGAATTAATTCATCCAGCCCGGCTTTCGCTTCCCCGACATCCGGTTCGATAAAGGGTTTGCAGGCTTTAAGCGCCTTACCGGTATTGTTGTACACGATATTAAATTCTTTTCTCAGATCCCGCGTTGACTGCAATTTACCTGACTTGTGTAAGTGTTCTGCTTCTTTAACCAGGGTTTCCAGCCGGGTGGCTCCGATGGACATGGATAAGCCTTTCATTGTGTGCAGGCGCCGGCCAATCTTTTCATCATCGCCATGCTCACCGAGTTCCTCATCAAATTTGGCAAAATGAAGATGGAAGTTTTCCAGCAAACCCAGATACGTCACTACATCATTTCCCAGTCTGCCTGTGGCGGCGTCAATGTCGAAGCCAATGAGTGTAGTTGCCAGTGCTTTGCGGATAGCTGCATCATCCTGATCCTGTTGGTCCCGGGGCAATCTGACGACTGAATCTGCTCTGGCAATTTTTTTAACGAGTACTCTTTCCAGCAGATTGTATAAGTCTTCTCTGACTACAGGTTTGGCGATATGTCCGTCCATACCGGTCGACACCACTTTTTCTTTATCCGACTCCATCACCGCAGCAGACATGGCATAAATGGGAATAGTTTTACCTACCGGCAAGTTGCGAATTTTGCGGGCAGCGGTAAATCCGTCCATATTCGGCATCTGCAAATCCATCAATACAATATCAAAAGGTTTTTTCTGAAATTTACTGATGGCTTCGACACCATCTTCAGCCACGACTACTTCCAGCCCTACAGCATTCAATAACTCTGTAGCGACAAACTGGTTTGTTGGATGATCTTCCACAAGCAGCACAGATGCGCCGCTGAACATCAGGGGCGGTTTTTCTTTTGTCCTGTCTTTTAATGTGTGATTGCGATTTAAAATAGCGGTAACGGATTCTTCAAGGTCGGACAACACAAAAGGCGTGACAAGCCAGGCCGATGCAGTGCTTAAAATAATATCACTGGCTTTTTCATGAAAATGGCTTTCAGAACTCAAAAAGATCACGCCTTTCGTTATCATATTATCGTGCTGATTGCTGAGCAGTGCTTCCATAACTGAGCCTTTTTCTGCATTATTCAGTGTCGTCATATCAATCATAACAACGTCGAAGTCCGTGTCCCATTTCTGATGCAGGTAGTTGTAATTGTCGACAATGCTGACCTCGCAGCCTACAGAGGTAAAATATTGCTCTATAACAGGAATGTGTCGGGATGAATTTCCGATTATCAGTGTCCTGGCATTCAACAATTTCCCTTCCAGGGTGGTGGCATGGTGCGCGTCAGCGATAAGTGGCAGGCTGAGAGTAAACGTGCTGCCTTCACCCGGTGTACTTCTTACTGTCAATGAGCCGTTTAACAATGTGGCAAGGTGTTTACAAATTGACAGGCCCAGACCGGTGCCGCCAAACCTGCGGCCAATAGAGCTGTCAGCCTGAGAGAAAGACGTGAACAGACTTTCAAGCTTCTCCTTATCAATGCCGATCCCGGTGTCAGATACCGCAAACTTCACCATATACGTGCCGGATACGGGGCTCAGTTCCGCTGTTACAGACAGGGTAACTTCCCCTTTTTCAGTAAACTTAATCGCATTACCTAACAGGTTGTTGATGATTTGAGCAATGCGTGTGGCATCACCAACAACAAACCTGGGAACGCTTTTTCCGACGTCTGAATCGATAAACAGGTTCTTTTGTGTCGCCGTGGTAGAGAACAGGTGCAGGCTGTTTGATAACATTTTGTAGAGATCAAAAGGCGTGTTATCGATTTCCAGTTTGCCGGCTTCCAGCTTAGAGTAATCAAGAATATCGTTGAGAATTTGCAGTAAAGAGCGGGACGATGCCTGTACTTTTTTCAGATATTCCCGCTGTTTATTGCCCATTTCCATTTTCAGCACCATGTCTGTTAATGCGATCACTGCATTCATAGGGGTGCGAATTTCATGACTCATATTGGCCAGAAATTCACTTTTAGACTGATTGGCATCTTCAGCACGGTCTTTCAGTGATAACAGATTGTCCTGCATCTTTTTCAGTGGCGTGATATCCAGAAAAGACCCCATGATTTTAAGTGGCCGGCCTTTATCGTTTCTGTCGAAGACCACGTCCTGAGCCATTAACCATAACCAGTTTCCGTTGACGTGTTTTACACGGTACTGGAGAGTGTACACATTACCGTCGGTAGGATCGCTGAGCAGATGATGGAAATGATGTTTCACCTTGCCCAGGTCTTCGGGGTGGATCAACGAACTGATACCTCCGTTCAGATTATTGAGCTGTTCAAGAGAATATCCGGTAATCGCAGTATAGCGGTCGTTAACAAACTGATTTTTTCTGTTTTTCACATCGAAAATGTAGACGCCTGCAATGGAAGCGTTAATTGCTCTTCGCGTAATGCTTTCACTTTCAATGAGCTGTCCCTGAAACTGTTTTGCTTCAGTGACATCTTCAAACATGGCGACCAGCTTCCCCGGCGAAGTTGGAAACAAATACAACTGAAGACTCTGTAAACCGGGAACGGGGAGGGTAATTTCGGTTTTGATCGCTTTTTCATGGCCTTCTGCGACAGATTGCATCTTTGCTGTTAGCGCAGGGTGTGAAACAAAGACATCAGACTCGCATTTTGATAGCAAACCGTCAGCAATAGTATTTGATTTCAGCAATGAAAACTTGTTTTGCTGATATTGATAAAAATGGACCCCCAATGGCATATGTTCAATGAGACTGTCGGTGGTGGAGCGGCTGGCCGCTAGTGCCTGTTCGTTGTTTAGCCGTTCGCTGATGTCCTGCACCGATACATAGACGGTGTGTACGTCATGTTGTGCACGGTTAAGGCGGATCTCGAGTGGCACAGGGCTGCCATCTTTTTTATAACCTGTGACTATCCGGTTCATGTTCAGGGCAGCATCACTGGCGATGCCGTTGATGAATTGTTGCATGAGTTGATCATGTTTTTCTGTAAACTCAGTTGCCACTAACAGATTGATATGGCGATTTTCAAGTTCATCTTTTTCATAGCCAAAAATAGAGCAGGTCGTTTTGTTAGCAACGGTAATAATACCATCAGAAGCCAGCACCATGATGCCCACATGGGCACTGTCTGTACTTTCACGCAATATTAAATCCTGCTGGTGTTCATTTTCCAGGCGTAAATTTTCCAGCCTGGCATTGCTGGCGTCTTCCATCGCTTTTTTTAACTGATTAACGTTTGGCAATTGCAGAGCGGCAGGAATGGAACTATATACTTTATAGGCGGTAATACACGAAACAATGGCGGTGACGAGTTTGGCAATACCATGGAGGCCGTATGCACCATGCCAGATGACGAAGATACTGATGAGATGCGTCACACCACACAAGGCGATGAACAGAGAGAAAAGGATAAAAATACCTTTAAACTTTAGATCGCTTCGTTGCCTGACAAAGTAAAAAATGGCAATGGGAATTGAGAAGTATGCCGTGGCAATGAGCAGGTCAGAGATGACATTAAGCCACAAAATTTCCGGGTTCCACAGATAGCAGTGACCGTGCGGCATGAAGTTAGTACGCAATAAGTTATCTAATACGTTGGACATAAAAAGTCGTTTTGTTCGCCATGTATTTCATAATAGAAAGGTTTTTGTATTACTGCGAGTTGTTATTGGTTTAAGAAACAGGATTTCACAAATGCCCATATCACGTTCCCGCGTGCTAATTGTCGATGATGACATTACGACAATCAGGCTGATCGCCGAAGCACTGGCGACAGATTACGAAGTGATTATTGCAACGGATGCAGAGGACGGCCTCGAACAGGCTATTTCAACTGAGCCTGAGCTTATTCTTCTTGATGTACTGATGCCGGAAATTAACGGTTTTTCTTTATGTCGGAAATTAAAGTCTGACGAGCGTACCCGCCGTATTCCCGTAGTGTTTGTTACCGGTTTAACTGAAGTGAGTGACCAGGCTAAAGGTTTCGAAATTGGTGCGGTTGACTACATTACCAAGCCTATCGAAGTGCCGTTGATGCGGGCGCGGGTAAAAACCCATGTGCGCCTTTACCGGCAAACTATGCAACTGGAGTCGCTGGCCGCCACAGATCCCCTCACCGGGCTTTCTAACCGGCGCAAGTTCGATGAGAGTCTTGCCCATGAAATCGAGCGTTGTCAGCGTAGTCAGAGCGAACTGGCATTGCTGATGATCGATATAGATGATTTCAAAGCCTATAATGATAAATACGGCCACGGTAAAGGTGACGATTGCCTGATCACGGTAGCTAAATTACTTAAAGACAATGCACGCAGGGGAACGGATTTATGCTGTCGTCTGGGCGGGGAAGAATTCGGTATTATACTGGGTGAGACCGACAGAGCCGGCGCAATGACGCTGGCTGAGTACATCATTTCTGTGTTCAACGAGTTAAAGCTGCCTCATGAAACGGCCTCAGCCTTCCCTTTTTTGACTGTAAGTATTGGGGTGTCAGTTATGGATATGCGCAGTGCCCTGAAAAACCGCGTATATGGCCGTGACCTGGTAGACAAAGCGGATGAAGCGTTATACCGGGCTAAATCTCTGGGCAGGAACCGCGCCGAATTTATGCCTCTTGCATTTCCTATGGTAAAAAAAATAGGATAAAACCCTTGGCTGGTCTGCTTCATCATTGCTACTAAAGTCGTAACAGTTTATTGTAAACGGTAAATATTGCGAACTTTACACAGATGGCAGGCCGCATTTCATTCCGGTGAAACGGAATTAACATGGTGAGTGTGTGCAGCCACTGATCAGGGAAGAAACGCAAAGGCATTCGGATTAGCAGTAAGATTGGATACACAAATTGGAAAAGTTTCCTCCACTTGTCCCCGCAGAAGAGTTAAAAGTCCTGATTATCGATAATCAGGGTCTGGTTCATGATGTTATCAGCAACGCCTTAAAAGAAGTCGGCATCCGCCGTGTGGACAGTGCATTTAATGCCTTTCACGCTGTTCGCCTTTGTGAGCAGAACACTTATGACTTTGTCATGATCGCTTTTAATGTGAGTGTGGATAAAGACGGCTTTCATTTGTTTGAAGAGCTCAAGCACCACCGTCATATCACAGATAAGACCACGGTTATCTTTCTCAGTGCCGAAACCAGTCAGGCGCTGGTGAACTGCATTGTTGAGTTGCAACCTGCAGATTTCTGGGTCAAACCGCTGGATCGCAACCGTATTGAGCAACGGTTGCGCTATCTGATTAACATCAGAAGTAAGCTGCATAAGCTGCAATGTTGTCTTAATCAACAGGATTATTCTACCGCTGTTTACTACGCAGAGCGTCAACTGATGGATAAATCCGTCAGCGAATACCATCCCCGCCTGAAGCGTATAATCGGCGAAAGCTATCTTTCATTGCGTGACTACACCACTGCAGAAGTGTATTTCAGGAAACTGCTGCAGCAATACGATCATGCCTGGGTGCATATGGGACTGGCCAGATCGTTACTTCGTCAGAATAAACTGGAAGAAACTGAAACCCTGGTGGAAGATTTGCTGCAACGTGATGATACCCGCTTCCTGACATATGATTTACTTGCACAGTATTACATTGAAAAGGAAGAGTTTGATAAGGCGTATGAGCAGATGCGTGAAGCCAGTAAGCTGGCACCGCGGAATATCGAACGTAACAAACGCTTATGGGATCTTGCCAGGTTAAACCATGACAAGCCCGGTCAGTTAATGGCTGTGCAAAATATGGCAAAGTACGCCAAAAATTCAATTCACGATTCGCCGGAACTGACCCTCAATGTTATGCGTGCAACGCTCGATATGGCTACCACCGCTTCTGCCGGTGACGCTGAAAAGCTGGTGAGAAAAGTTGAAGCAGAACTGGCGGAACTGAGTAAACAGCAGGGACTGGATAAAGTACTGACCGAGCAATTTTCTGTACTCAATGCCAGAGTACTGTGTTTGCGTAATCAGAAAAAATCCGCCGAAGCGATCATGAAGACCAAAAAGCCGGATACGGACGGTCTGTCTATGGAAGACAACCTGGATAAAATGAAAGCGTTCCATGAACTGGGTATGCGGGAGCATTGCCTGGCGTTACTGGAAAAACTGCATAAACAGATTGCCGGGGATACCTTTACCAGTCAGGTTGTTGATGAATACCTGAAACAGGAATCTATCGAGCGCAAAGAGATTAATTTTACCACCCGTGAACTGAAAGACATGGCTGCGGTAAATTACAAAGAGAATCGCTTTGTGCCGGCGTACAATAACCTGCGACAGGCACTCACGTTATCTCCCGGCAATAAGCAAATTGCGCTGAGCCTGCTTAAGGTACTGGTGCAACTGAATAAGAAAGAACCTTTGAGCGACGAACAGCTGGAGCAGGCTGTAAAAGCTGCTACTACGTTATCCGGCGACGGTCTGGGCACTACCCAGGCAGAAAAGCGCAACGAATACGTGCATTTGCTGAATATCGAAGAGCAACTGAGCGGGGTTGATGAACCAGCCTCTTCTTTACTGACCTGACACACCGCCCGATGCCGGCAGCTACGGGTTAGCTACCGGCGCCTGCGTTTTAGCTGCCGGCATCCCGGGCCGCTGTGCTGTGTTGCGAAATCTTCATTGTATTGTCACTTGATCTCGGCAACATACTTTGCCAAACTATAAATTGCATTTTCCGCTCAAATTCAAATCTAATAATCAGAAAAACTGATTAAGCCTTTCAATATTACCAATTATCTTTTTGAACCCTGCACGACTATTCTAATCACAAGTCAACGGGGACGGGTTCAACAAACCATAAAGTTCGAACCATGTTTCTGATTAATTCGTAGATACCGTGTCCATTAGTCAACCGGTTGCCCGGTGCGAACGACACACAACAAACTAACTTAATGGAGATTAACCAATGGCAATTATCAACACTGCTATCAAACCTTTTAAAGCAAATGCATTTAAAGACGGTGAATTTGTTGAAGTAAGTAGTGAAGACATCAAGGGTAAATGGGCGGTATTTGTATTCTATCCTGCAGACTTCACTTTTGTTTGCCCGACTGAGCTTGGCGACATTGCTGACAAGTACGAAGAGCTGCAAGCCCGTGGCGTAGAAGTATTCTCAGTATCAACTGATACACACTTCACTCACGCTGCATGGCACGCGTCTTCTGAGACTATCGGCAAAATCAAATTTGCAATGATCGGCGACCCTACCGGTGAGATCACACGCAACTTCGATTGTATGCGTGAAAACATGGGTCTGGCTGACCGTGGTACGTTCGTTGTTGACCCTGACGGTATCGTGCAGGCAATGGAAATCACCGCTGAAGGTATCGGCCGTGAAGCAGACGACGTAGTACGTAAAGTTAAAGCAGCACAATACGTTGCTTCTCACCCTGGTGAAGTATGTCCTGCTAAATGGAAAGAAGGTGAAGCGACATTAGCGCCTTCATTAGACCTGGTAGGCAAAATCTAAGGTAACGTTGTTTACCAACTCTTTGTGACGGTGCAGGCAACTGCCTGCACCTCCTTAACACTAAGCAAAAGGCAGAATTACCGTGTTAACTAAAGAAATTTTACAGGCATTGAAAGGCTACACCGCGTCAATGCAGAAAGAAGTAACATTCGTTGTCCAGACTGGCGAGCACAGCAAGCGTGGCGAATTGGTTGAATTTCTGTCTGGCGTAGCAAGTGTAAGCGACAACATTAAGTTGGAAGAACGTGATACAAATGGCGTTTTACGCAGCGCGACAAGCTTCTTACTTGAAGCTGACGGTGAAGATACCGGTATTCGTTTCTCCGGCATCCCGGGCGGACACGAGTTTAACTCGTTAATCCTGGCTATCTTACATGCGTCAGGCACAGCGCTGAAAGTAGACGACAATCTGCAAAACATCGTTAAAGGTGTCAACGAGCCGCTGCACTTTGAAGTGTTCATCAGCTTGAGTTGCCACAACTGTCCTGATGTTGTGCAGGCGCTGAATCAGTTTGCATTATTAAACCCTAACATCACATCTGAAATGATTGATGGCGGTGTTTATCCGAAACTGATCGAAGAAAGAGACATTCAGGGTGTACCGAGTGTTTACTTAAACGGCGAATTATTCGCTAATGGCAAGGTAGATGCGTCTACACTGCTTGATAAACTGTTAGAGCGCGACCCGTCGCTGAAAGAAGCGAATAAGGGTAAAAGCATGCCGCTTCAGGACGTAACCGTGATCGGTGGTGGTCCGGCAGGTGTGAGCGCTGCAATCTACAGTGCACGTAAAGGCTTAAACGTGACCATTGTGGCTGACCGTTTTGGTGGTCAGGTAAAAGATACCATGGGTATCGAAAACTTAATCTCAGTGCCGAAAACCACAGGACCCGAACTGGTGGGCAACCTGATGGAGCACATGAAAGATTATGACATCACGTTGAAAGAGCACGTGAAAGTCGAAAACATTGAACGTGGCGACATTAAAATCGTGTCGTTGTCATCCGGCGAAGAAATTCGTACCCGCTCCATCATTGTGGCCACAGGTGCCCGCTGGAGAGAACTGGGTGTTCCGGGTGAGAAAGAAAACGTAGGTAATGGCGTGGCATACTGTCCGCACTGTGACGGCCCTTTCTTTAAAGGCAAAGATGTGGCTGTTATCGGCGGGGGTAACTCAGGCATCGAGGCTGCTCTTGACCTGGCAGGTATCGTGAAGTCTGTCACCGTGTTCGAGTTTATGCCAACGCTGAAAGCCGATGATGTTCTGGTTAAGCAGGCTGAAAAGCGTGACAATATTACCATTTTGCGCAATGTAGCGACGAATCAGATTGTGGCAGAAAACGGCAAAGTAACGGCCATTGAGTACACAAATCGCGAAACGCAGGAAGTGACCACGTTACCGCTGGCAGGTGTGTTCGTCCAGATTGGTCTGGTACCGAACAGTCAGTTCATGCAAGGTGTCGTGGATATGACCAAACACGGTGAAATCATCGTTGATAATAAATGTATTACTTCTGAGAAAGGCATTTTTGCAGCCGGCGACGTCACCACCGTGCCGTACAAGCAGATTGTCATCTCAATGGGTGAGGGCGCAAAAGCATCTCTGTCAGCCTTTGAATACCTGTTGACTCACGAAGTCCCTGCAAACGAACAGGCAGATGCATAACGCATCGCAATAAAGAACTGACCGGCATCCTGTGATGCCGGTTTTTTTATGTCCGCCGTACTGCGATAGTTATTCCCGCCATGCCCAGTCTGCATGCTTCAAACCCAGCAGGGTAATGAACTGGGAGTAATCGTTTTTGCCCATCGCCATAGCAACGGTTTTAAATACCGACTTTGCCCGTGAAGCTTTTGCCTGAAGCAGCTCAAGGCGTTTCTCTGAATGGCTGTCGAAGCGGCTGGCGAGGATGTCGTCTATTTTATTTACGGTATGCCAGTACGCCAGAACGTTGCTGATAAGCTTCTGGTAAATGCTCACCAGTCTTTTGTCCTTAAATACGTTTTCCAGTCCGGCACTGCTCACAGCCTGCTGAAAAGAGTGCACCGTTTCAAGTTCAATCATGCCTTCCAGCGCTGACAGTTCTCTGAGTAAATCATTCAGGTATTTTTGATGTTCAGCACCGGCGTAAAAACCGCTTTCCTGCATTTCGATATCACTGAGAAGGATATCTATATTCACCAGGTGCCGCTGTGTCGTGGCGATCATTACAACATCAGAATAAAGAAAATAATCAGTGAGCATACACGAATTTCCCGCGTAAAGGGTAGGGGTACCTGATAAACCCTCACTGATCCATAAACAGATCTGCATATTGATTGACAAAAGCGCTTATTTGATTTAAAAACCGACCAGTTGGTTTTTTTTGGGTGGATGATGACAGAATCAAAAGCGGATACGTCGCGAAAGCGTATTTTGGATGCCGCCACAAAAATTGCTATTGAACAGGGGCCCAAGGTGCTTACCCTGGACAACGTGGCAAAGCAGTGCGGAATGAGCAAAGGTGGTGTAATGCATCACTTTAAAAACAAAGATGCATTACTGGCCGGTATGGTGGAAAGCATGATTGGCATGATGAAAACTGAACTGTGTGAAGTTGAGAAAGCCCATGCTGATGCGTTACCCGTGACAAATTTGTTGCGTACCCGCCAGCGTGCACACGAAAAGCTCGCTGTGCATCAGGCCAAAATTTTGCTGGTCGCGGCGGTGGAAAATCCGTCGTTATTGTCACCCATGCTCGAAATGATGCAAAGCAAACGTGAAGAAATTGAACAGCACGACGCGGTGGATGAAAGCACCCTGTTGTGGCTGGCGGCTGATGGACTAAGCTTTCAGGAGCTGATGGACATCAGTCCGTTCACAGCAGAAGAGCGCATCGCCCTGCGCGGAAAATTAATTAATAAAGCGATTGCCTTAGAGGAAGCACGAAATGAACATCAGGATTAAATTACCGTCAATTATGGCAATCGCAGCAGCATCTGCGGCTTTTCTGCTGGCCGGATGCAGCGGCGAAGCGCAGGAACAGAAAGCGCCGCCGCCACCTTTGGTTCAGGTGTATGAGGTCGGTGCTGACGATCAAACAATTGTCAGACACTTTGTTGCCAGAGTGGATGCTCTGAGTACGGTGGACTTATCTTTTCAGGTTGCAGGACGCATAAACCAGCTGGCAGATCGCCAGGGGGTTGTGGTACCGGAAGGTGAATTACTGGCAGCACTGGATCCGCAGGATTACGATCTGGCCCTGAAACAATCTGAAGCCAGTTTCCGCAAGGCAAAATCTGATTTTGAACGTGGAAAACAGCTGCAGAACGATAATTACATCAGTCAGAGTGAATTCGATGCCCTGGAAACCGCATATGAAAACGCGGAACTGGCTGTTGAGAATGCCGGCATCAATATCGAATATACCGAATTGCACGCGCCTTTCGATGCGCTGATCACTAACCGTCTGGTTGAAAAGTTCTCGTATGTGCAACCGAATCAGTCTGTGCTGCGGGTACAGAACATTAATTATCTGCGGGTTCACGTGAATGTGCCTGAGCAGCTCATGCGCTACGCCGTGGAAGAAAACCCGGTGTACCAGGCGTATCTTGAAGATGAAGACGGTAATCTGATTTCGGGTGATGATGGTAAACCGGTAACCTTAAGTTATCTGGAGCATAAAACTGAAATTAATACATCAACGCAAACTTATCAGGTGACATTTAAACTGCCCCGCCTTGAGCATCTGGACTTGCTGCCGGGTATGGTGCTGACCGCGCGTATTGTCGTGGCAAACCCCATCGGGCCGGTTGGCCTGTGGGTGCCGGTGAGTGCTGTTGATACGTCGGGCAGTGAAGACTTTGCGGTATGGCGGCTGGAAGGGGATAAAGTGGTTTATCACCCGGTGACAGTAGGTCTTATCCGTGATGATAAAGCGCAGGTAACAGCTGGACTGGAGGCCGGTATGCGGCTGGTGGCTGCGGGCACAGACAGTCTGCAGGATGGTATGACAGTACGGGAGTTTAACAAGGAGAAGCCTGTACTATGAGAATCGCCACTTATTCAATTAAGAATCCGCTGACAGTATGGCTGCTCATGCTGATCTGCCTGATTGGCGGTGTCACCGGTGTCGTTGCCATTGGCAAGCTGGAAGATCCGGCTTTCGCGGTGAAAACCGCTATTGTTACTACCACGTATCCCGGCGCCACTGCCGAGGAAGTGGAGCTGGAAATTACCGAACCGCTTGAATCTACTATTCAGCAGCTGGCGCAACTGGGTGATATTACCTCCCGCTCCTTGCCCGGTCAGTCTCAAATCACGGTGGAAATCCGTGACGACTTCAACAGTGACAATTTGCAACAGGCGTGGGATGAATTGCGCCGTAAGGTGTCTGCGGCAGCCATGAAATTGCCGTCAGGAGCAAACAGTCCGGTGGTGAATGATGACTTCGGTGACGTATATGGCATGTTTTACGCTGTGGTGGCTGAAGGTTTTTCAGACCGTCAGCGCCAGGAGCTGGCAACACGGTTAAGACGTGAAGTGCTCACTGTGCCGGGCGTAACACAGGCACAACTGGCCGGCGTGCCGGAAGAAACTATTTATGTGGAAGTGACGCAGGAAAAGCTGGCCAGTCTGGGAATTTCTATGTCCAGTATTGCCAGCGTATTTCAGACAGAAAGTGATATTGCCAATGCGGGCAGCATGCGTCTGGGCGAGCGCCGGATCCGGCTGGTTTTGCCTGCCGGTGATGATTCCGAAGAAACCATTAAAGGTTTGAAATTCGGTGTGCCCGGCACCACCGAACAACTGCACATCGGCGACATTGCCCGTGTGTACCGTGTGGAATCTGAATCGCCGTCACAGGTTGTAAGACATAACGGTCACGAAGCGTTTACCCTGGCCATTGCCGGTCGCAGTGACCGGAATATTGTAGATATAGGTCACGCGGTCGAAGCGCACCTCGATGAATTGCGTAGCCACTTACCCCTTGGTGTGGATATTCTGCCAATTTATGAGCAGCATATTGTGGTAGATACAGCCATCAGTGACTTTCTGGTGAACCTGGCGGCTTCTGTTGCCATTGTTGTTGCTGTACTTTTGCTTGTGATGGGCTGGCGCGTGGGCGTTGTGGTTGGCGGTACATTGCTGCTTACGGTACTTGGTACCGTGCTTACCATGTGGATATTTGAAATCCAGATGGAGCGGATTTCCCTGGGCGCACTTATTATCGCCATGGGGATGCTGGTGGATAACGCCATTGTTATTGCCGAGTCTATGCTGTTAAGCATGCATAAAGGTCAGGACTCGGTATCCGCTGCCGAAGATGCGGCACAACAAACCCAGTATCCGCTGCTGGCTGCCACCGTCATCGGCATTCTTGCCTTTGCTGGTATCGGGCTCTCACAGGATACCACCGGCGACTTCATGTTCTCGCTGTTCGCGGTGATCTGTATTTCATTGCTGCTCAGCTGGATCCTGGCTGTTACGGTAACGCCTTTGCTGGGGCACTATCTGTTTACTCAAAAAGAAGCTGGTGAAGATGCCGGTCATTATGACGGCGTTGGCTACCGCTTTTACAAGGGGTTACTGGGTGCAGCGTTGCGCTTTCCCCGCATTACCGTACTTGTGCTGGTTGCCACGACGGCGGTGAGCGTAATGGGTTTTGCGCTGGTGAAACAGTCCTTTTTCCCGCCGTCAAATACGCCCATTTTCTATATTAACTATACCTTGCCTCAGGGCAGCGACATCCGTGCTACTGAAGCTGACATTGCTGATATAGAAGCACTGGTGAAAGCCCGTGACGAGGTAGTAAACGTAACCAGTTTCATCGGTATGGGCGCCAGCCGGTTTATGCTGACGTATTCACCGGACCTGCCAAATCCGTCTTTTGGTCAGTTAATTGTGCGCACGCATAACCGTGAAGAAATACCGCTGGTGATGAACGAATTGCGGGCGCAAATTCGTGAACGGCATCCTCAGGCTGATGTATTTACCCAGCGTTTGTTCTTCGGTCCGGCTACCGGTGCGAAAATAGAGGCACGTTTTAAAGGTAATGATTCTGCCGTGCTGCGGGAACTGGGCGCAAAAGCTGAAGCATTAATGCGTCAGGAGCCTACTATTACCGATGTGCGTCAGGACTGGCGTCAGCGCGAATTCACCATCTATCCGGTAGTGGATGAGCAGAAAGCGAAAATTGCCGGTCTGTCGCGTACTGATATTGCCGATGCAACGGAATTTGCCACGGTAGGTAAAACCGTAGGTATTTATCGTGAAGACGAACGTCAAATCCCGGTGGTGATCCGTCCGCCTGTGTCAGAGCGTCAGAACATGGACTGGCTCAGAGACCGCCTGATATGGAGTGAAGTGCAACAGGACTTTATCCCTATTACACAGGTAATTAAAGAGTTTGACGTGCAGGCACACGACGGCATTATCAAACGCCGTAACCGCGTGCGCACGCTGACCGTTCAGGCAGAACCCGCCGGCGATTACACCGCGGAGGAAGCCCGCAGGAACGTGGCAGCCGTGATTGAAAACATGCCTCTGCCGGACGGCTACAGTTTTGAGTGGGGCGGCGAGTTTGAAAGCTCCCGTGACGCGCAACAAGCGCTGGGACAGCAGTTGCCGCTGAGTTTTCTCAGTATGATCCTGATCACCGTATTGCTGTTTAATGCGGTCAGGCAGGCATTGCTCATCTGGTTTATTGTGCCGATGGCGATTTGCGGTGTTACAGCCGGCCTGGTGTTTACCGGCATGCCGTTCAGCTTCACGGCATTACTCGGGTTGTTAAGTCTGTCGGGCATGTTGATTAAAAACGCCATCGTTCTGGTGGATGAAACCGATCTGCGCCGCAAAGAGGGCGGAGCACTGAGAGACGCGATTGTCGGTGCAAGCCTCAGTCGTGTAAGACCGGTCGTGCTTGCCGTGTTAACCACTGTTCTCGGCATGATCCCGCTGCTGTGGGATGCGTTCTTTGCAAGTATGGCTGTGACTATCATGTCCGGTCTGACCTTTGCCACGTTACTCACGCTGGTGGCGGTACCGGTATTGTATTCGCTGTTTTTCAGTGAAAAGGACATGGGTCACTGATTACGACTTATTTGTGTGTGAGTGTCATATCCCTTCGTACCGGCGCATATTTTGCGCCGGTGCTTTTTCTGCTCCGTTAATCACGGCGTATACTGCGCTGCAGTTTTCGTGATATTAATGATAATGAATATCTTTTACATTTCTTAAGGGTGTTTGTATTATTAGCGTTTAAATGACTAAGTGCACAGGACAAGTGCGCAAATCTGCCTTCAGGTCAATCCGGACGTTATGACAAATATCATTCTTTCCTGCGGGATCAGTGCCTTATCACTGGTTCTGCTTTATGTAAGCTGGCAGAAGCAACATCGTGTCTGGCTGTGGTTTTCTCTGCTCGCATTCGCGGTATCTTTTTTCATATGGAGCAGGGCAACCGGCTGGGAGACAGGCAGTGTGTTTGCCCTATGTTTGCCTGCTATCGGAGTGTGGCCGTTAATTTTAGCAAACCGGCAAACGCTGCCGTCACCTAAAAATCAGCCGGCACCCAAACCGTTGAGTTTCGTCAGACGGGAGGTGTTGCAGCACGCCGGCCACTATCTGGTGATCCTGATCGTACTGTTAGTCGTCAGTTTACTGTCCAGTCTCGCTGTCAGTCTGGCGCTGCCCATGACAGAAACAGGACAACTGGCTACCTGTATTGTGTTGTTGCCGGTTATCTGGGGCCTGCTGGGATATCACTACTTTGCCGTTGCATCAAAACCAAAAGCCCTGGCGCTTTACACAGTACTGGGTGCACTCAGCGCAGCGTATCTTCTTTTCATTCCGGCATTTCAGGCAGTATCAGTATGAATAAAACAACAAAACAAGCTGCATTAAATGCCCACAGCTGGGTGGGTGTGTTTTTAAGTGTATTCCTGTTTCTGGTGTGCTGGTCCGGTACGCTGGCTGTGTTTCATCAGGAATTTGAACGCTGGGAGCAACCGGGTGTTACGGAACTGGAAACGGTATCAGGAGACGTTATTGATACCGCCATGGCTAATTTCCGTGCTGAACATAAAGAAGAAACTCATCATCTCTTCGTCGTTTTGCCAACCTCGAATATTCCCAGGCTTGTGGTTGAAAACGATCACACCGCCTGGTTTGCCGGTGCATCCGGTGAACTGCTGGAAGAGGAATCTGTGTCCTTTACTAAAATGCTGGTGGATTTGCACCTGTATCTCAATTTGCCGGCAAGCTGGGGCATGATTCTGGTGAGTGCACTGGGTGCTGTCATCGTCACGTTAGTGATAACCGGTATTGTGGCGCATAAACGCATCAAAAAAGATGCCTTCCGCTTACGCCAGGGCGGAAACGGCCAGCAGTATCAAATTGATTTACATAACCGTTTCGGGTTGTGGGCATCACCGTTTCATCTGATCATTGGTATCACCGGTGCGTACTTTGGTCTGGCGGGTCTTGTGCTGGTGCTGGTCGCTCAATTGTATTTTGGTGGTGACCGTGATGCGGTGATGGAAAAGATTTTTACACCTGATCCTGAATTATCCCAGCCTGTTTCGACTCCGCAAATCGGTAAAGCCGTAGAACAGATGGCCACCATTGCCCCTGATAATCAGCTGATTTTCCTCACCGTGCATGAGGTGAATACACCGGAGCAATTCATCGAAATTTATGCCCGGGTGCCGGGTAAAATGATTTACTCAGAGAATTACCGGTTTGACAGTGCGGGGAATTATCTCGGCACAGCCGGCTATGCAGACGGGCACTGGGGCAAACAGGTGGTTTACGCCATGTACCGTTTGCACTTCGGTGATTTTGCCGGTATTCCCTCTAAGCTGTTGTATTTCGTCCTTGGCATTATGCTTACCGTGTTATGTATTTCCGGCATGGAAATCTGGTTGGCGAAGAAGGCTAACCCGCCGTTGGCTACACGCTTGTGGCATTGTGTGGTGTGGGGAAGCGTATCAGCCCTGGCGCTCACTGCGCTGGTTGATATGTTTGCTGCTATCCCGCTTATCCCGGTTTTTTGGATAGTGATGGCCCTCAACCTCATTCTTACGGTGGCGGTTAAGTCGCTGGATAAATCCGCCTGGCTGGGAATGTCGGCGCTGTCGGTGTTAGTGATGCTGTTCGCTTATGTCATCTGTCACGGCGGGGATGCTATGTTACTGCCGGCACTGCAACTGAACATACCTATGCTTGCTTATGTTGGCTGGGCAATACTCAGGTGTAAACAGTTAAGGGCGGGAACGAACTGAAACAGGAGGCTGATGCTTCCTGTTTTTTATGTTTTTAGCGGGCT
Source organism: Alteromonas sp. NFXS44 (assembly GCF_040148705.1). NCBI lineage: Bacteria > Pseudomonadati > Pseudomonadota > Gammaproteobacteria > Alteromonadales > Alteromonadaceae > Alteromonas > Alteromonas sp. NFXS44. The sequence continues at coordinate 803,756 of NZ_JAGDEA010000005.1, forward strand.
CTTTGCTGACGCTGACCGGGTTTCCCTTTTGCGCCGTTTTTGCCTTTACCAGAGGCATTTTTTTCGCGGAAGCCTTTAGGCGGTAAACCGGTGTGCTTCGTTAAAGCGCGTTCACCCCGTTTGCCTTTTTGCACCTTCTGGCGTTTTTCGTCTGCGGTTTCCGGTGGAACCAGATGCTGAGGGCCACGACCAATCAGATCTTCACGTCCCATTTTCTTCAGTGCTACGCGGATTTGCGCAAAATTCTTCGGATCATGGTAACGCAGCATAGCCTTGTGCAGACGGCGGTGAATTTCACCTTTTGCTGAGGGTACCTGTTCACTGTCTTTATTGACCTTACGCAGCGAATTCACCCCGGTGTGATACATCGTGGTGGCTGTCGCCATAGGCGACGGATAGAAATTCTGTACCTGGTCCAGCTTAAAGCGGTTTTCTTTCAGCCAGATTGCCAGGTTCAGCATATCTTCATCCGTTGTGCCCGGGTGAGAGGCGATAAAGTAAGGAATCAGATACTGTTTTTTACCGGCTTCGGCAGAATACTTATCAAATAATTCTTTAAACCGGTAATAACTGCCCATACCGGGTTTCATCATCTTACTGAGTGGCCCTTCCTCGGTATGCTCCGGCGCAATTTTCAGATAACCGCCGGTATGGTGAAGTGCCAGTTCTTTCACGTATTCAGGGTCTTCAACCGCCAGGTCGTAACGCACGCCAGACGCAATCAATACCTTTTTGATGCCGGGTAATTCCCGTGCACGGCGATACAAATCGATAGTCGGCTTATGGTCGGTATCCATATGTGCACAGATAGACGGGTACACACAGGATGGACGGCGACAGGTAGCTTCCGCTTTGGCACTTTTACACCGCAGGCGGTACATGTTTGCCGTCGGGCCACCGAGATCAGAAATGACACCGGTAAAGCCCGGCACCTTATCGCGGATCTCTTCTATTTCACGAATGATAGAATCTTCAGAACGGCTCTGAATAATGCGGCCTTCGTGTTCTGTAATTGAACAGAATGTACAACCGCCGTAACAGCCTCGCATGATATTGATGGAAAAACGAATCATGTCGTAAGCCGGTATTTTTGCATCACCGTAAACCGGGTGGGGGATACGCTGGTAAGACAAATCAAATACCGCGTCCATTTCATCGGTTTCCAGCGGCATGGCCGGCGGATTAATCCAGATGTGACGGTCGCCATGGCGTTGCATTAATGCACGGGCACAGCCAGGGTTGACTTCCTGATGCAGGATACGGGATGTATGGGCATAAAGTGCTTTGTTGTCTTTCACCACTTCATAAGCAGGCAGTTTGACATACACGTGTTCCCAGGGCTTGCGGCGTTCAACCGGCTGGATAACAACCCCTTTCGCTTCCGGTGCTTCAGAGGACGTTGTGTCTTCTTTATCACATTCCGGCAATTCCTGATAAGGCGAGGGGATCGGGTCTATTTTGCCCGGGCGATCCAGAGACGTGGAGTCGACACCCTGCCATTCCGGCAGTGCCTCTTTTACGATAATCGCTGTACCGCGCACATCACGGATTTCAGCAATATCTTCACCGGAGGCCAGTCTGTGGGTGACTTCAACCAGCGGGCGCTCGGCATTACCGAAAAATAACATGTCAGCTTTACTGTCAAACAGCACGGAACGTCTGACTTTCTCTGACCAGTAATCGTAGTGTGCAATCCGGCGAAGGCTGGCTTCAATACCGCCTACAATAACCGGCACGCCTTTAAAGGCTTCACGGCAGCGCTGGGAATACACGGTTACCGCACGATCAGGCCGTTTGCCGCCCACATTGCCGGGGGTATAGGCATCGTCATGGCGAATTTTCTTATCCGCGGTATAACGGTTGATCATGGAATCCATATTACCGGCGGTCACACCGAAATACAGATTGGGTTTCCCCAGTTTCATGAAGTCGTCTTTGCTGGTCCAGTCAGGCTGGGCAATAATGCCCACGCGGAAACCGTGGGCTTCCAGTACCCGACCGATCACCGCCATACCAAAACTGGGGTGATCCACGTACGCATCACCGGTGACCAGAATAACATCACAGCTGTCCCAGCCGAGCTCGTCCATCTCTTCCTTTGACATGGGTAAAAATGGCGCAGTACCGTAGCAATGAGCCCAGTACTTCGGATAGGAAAACAGGCCGCGGTCAGCCTTGATGGTAGCTTGCATGACAATAAACCGGAAAGAACGACGTAAAGGCGTAATTATATCAGTTACCCGCGGGGTGACGATAGTTAAATACAAAAAAGCGTGCCCGGTCCGGCACGCTTTTGCCGTGTTTCAACCCCCGGTTGCCACACGGCAGACCACATCGTTGCCTGCAGGCGGCTCAGGCGGTGGTATTAATGCCAATGCTGGAAGTGAGTCTGTCCATCAGAGATGCGGACGCAGAACCCATTTGTTCATTGCTGGCATAGGTTTGTGTCTGGCTGTTACCCGGCGGCGGTGGTGGCATATCAGTCGCTGATGACTGTCTGGCAGACTGCTGAACGTGCTTCTGCTGAAAAAAACTTTCCAGATTGATGCCGTTCTCTTCGGCAAAAGCCTGCATGGTGGCCGGCGCGTTGGCGGCGAGGCTTTGCGCATCAAATTCGCCTGATGTTTCCATGTCCATTATGCTCTGCATAAAAGCTTTTACATCTTCATCACTGCCGGATTCCGCCATGTATTCTGATAATGCATCCTGCTGAGGTGGCGGTGGTGGCGGGCTCTGGTTTTTAATACTATCAACGTTACTGGTGCCGGTCAGTGTGCCGGTTTGCATGGCACTGTTTAGTTGAGAGATTTCCATTAGGTTGCTCCTGTGGTCGATGCCCGAATTGGCATGATGTTAAAATAGCAACCTGTATTCCGGTGTGTGTCAGTATTGTGTAAAGGTGAGTAAAGCGGACGTTGTCCACGAAATCGGATGCTGTGATAGACTGCATTTTTAAAGAAAAGGTTTTCAGGAGACATTGTGGCTTACTGGCTGTTTAAATCAGAACCGGATGCATTTGGTATTGACGATCTTGCTGCCCGTCCGGATAAAACTGAGCCCTGGGACGGGGTCAGAAACTATCAGGCAAGAAATTTCATGCGCGATGAGGTGAAAGCCGGGGATTTACTGTTTTTCTATCACTCAAGCTGCAAGGACGTTGGCATTGCCGGTGTTGCAGAAATTTCCCGTGATGCCTATCCCGATGCGAGTCAGTTCGATCCCGAAAGCAAATATTACGATCCTAAATCAGGTCGCGATAATCCCCGCTGGTTTTGCGTAGATGTGACGTTTAAAGAGAAGTTTGCTTCGGTGCTTCCGCTGGCTACAATTAAAGCCATGCCGGAAATAGAGCAACTGGGTGTGGTTAAAAAAGGGCACCGTTTATCGGTGATGCCCGTTGTACCGGATGAATGGGACGCACTGTACGCAAAGGCAAAAGCTTCCCGTAAATAAAAGCCTCCCGTAAGTAAAAACCTGCGCTGCTAAACCAGGCACAAAACAAGCCACGACCCGGCGTCAAAAACCGGCCTGCCTTACGTTAATAGAAACTGATGTCGTCCATTGACATCCATACTGAATCACCGGCTTTACCGTGCTTTCCGGTCTCCAGCATCAACAACTGTGTACTGTCCAGTTTTCCGTTACAGAATGCACTGAAAGGTAACTGCACCGTTTGCCACGCCGGTGTGGCTGAGAATGAGGTTTCACATTCGCCGCTGCCCGTGGTCAGGCTGACAAAATATTCTCCCTCACCACGTACTGAAAGCGTGATGCCTGTATAAGCGGAGGCGTCTACCGGTACCACAGCGCCCGGAGTAAAGTGCATCCGTACTGAAGCTTCCGGTTCTTCCTTATTAGACAAAGCAGCCTGCATGAAATAGGCATAGCCACTGCCATCTTCTTTCGGCACCCGCTGAGACAATGACCGGCTGTGTCCTACGCCGGTATCCCGGTGATTAATATACACAGTATTTAATGCCGTTCTGCCCGATGAAGACTCAAAATCATCAATCAAAGCAGTGGCTTTTACCGCTGCCGGTAAGCCTTCGGGCTGCGCCGTGACAAGACTGTTGTTACGCGCCTTCAGTTCGCCGTCAATCCAGACCTGTTCAACCTTGCGGGTATCTGAGATTGACTCCCAGGGTGTGCCGTCAATGATCACAAGATCAGCCCGTTTACCGGCTTCCAGAGTCCCTCTGTCTTCCAGCAAGTTCAGGGCGGCAGCACTGTTTCTGGTTGCAGCAACCAGTGCCTGCTCCGGCGTCAGTCCTCCGGCCACCAAAAGCTCCATCTCACGGTGAGTGGAACTGCCGTGTGGTGTTTTAGGCATACCGGCGTCAGTCCCTGTTGCTACAGGAATGCCAGCTTCACTGAACAACTTTAAGTTAAACATAGAGTGTTTCTGACGGTTGTCTGCCATGGCCAGTGCTTCTTCGTCGTAATAAGCCTTTTTCGCTTCTGTGACTTCATACACTGCCAGGCTGGGCGAATAGGTCATGTTAGCTGACAGCATGGCCTGAACCAGTTCTTCATCTGCGTCACCGTCCTGAACAGCATGTACCAGCACATCCACACCGGCACCGGCAGCTTTCTTCGCCCGGTCAACCGTTACCACGTGAGCCACAACAGGCAGACCCAGAGGGTGAGCAGCATCAGCCATCCCCTTCATGGTGAGTTCATCCATGCTGGTATTTTCTTCCTTACGGCCATAGCGCCAGCCATCAGCAAATAATTTGATGAGATCAGGCTTATAGGGCGCCAGCGTTTTCATGGCAACAGCGGCATCTTCCGGTGTGGAAATTTTATACGTGGTGTGGTTATCTGCCCACATTGCGCCATGACCACCCGGTGTGCTCATTCTGGCAGCGAAAGCCACATGCGGGGCACTCAGGTTCGCCAGCCAGGCGCGCTTGGGTGCATAAGACTCCGGCGCAGAATGAAAATCGGTGACCGTGGTGACACCGTGAATGACATATTGCTCAGCAATGGCCGGAATGGAAGGTGGTTCACCACCCGGTGTCCAGTGCACGTGGATATCAAAAAAACCGGGTAACATGGCTTTGCCGCTGGCATCTATAACCTCAGCATTTCCCGCGTCGCTGATGGAAGCGGCTATCTGACTGATGCGACCGTCTTTTACCAGCACATCTGAAACGAAAGGTTTTTTACCCGTGCCGTCGAACAGCGTAGCCTGTTTAAAAAGGGTATCTGCACAGGCAGCGTTGAATAGCGAAAAACAAAAAGAACCGGCCAGAACAAGAGATGAACCAGTTGGGCGTAAACGCATAATAACAATCCGTATTGTTTGCTCAAGCGTTGGCAGCGCGTGAAGCGGGTAGGGCGTCCTGACAAATCCGATATTTGCAGATGGCTGCCGGATAACCTACTGGCTAAAGATAAATCGCTAATAAAATGCGTTCTGTGACATATAGGCTATACTTTTGTTGTAGAGATTGTGGTTGCAAAAAGTAGCCGCTGTTTTTTCTCAGGTAGCAGGGAAATACCTTGAATAATCACAGTACACCTATGTCAGCTCAGCCATTACTGAACAATCAACTGGCCTTCACCGAATTGCTTTCAACTCTGACCTCAAGATTAATCAATGTAAAACACGCTGAGCTGGATCCTCTGATAGAGCAGAGCCTTGGCGCATACGGTAAATTCCGCGGTGTTCAACGGTGCTACCTGTTCCGTTTTTCTGCAGACAAAATCACCATGGACAATACCCATGAATGGGTAGCAAATGGTGTGAAGCCCTATAAGCAGCAATTGCAGGGCGTGGTAACAACAGAACTCCCTTACTTTACCCGCGCCATTTTCTCTGAGCAGCTGTTCAGAATAAATGATGTTAATGATCTGCCGGAAGAAGCCGCCGGTGAAAAGGCGGAGTTTCAGCGTGAAAATATCAGTTCTATTTTGTGTGTTGCCATTCGGATCAACGATGAGCTCACCGGATTTGTCGGGTGCGATGTGGTGGGTTCACCCTATGAGTGGCAGGACAACGACGTACGTTATCTTAAGCTCATCGGCGAAATTCTGAGTAATACACTGGAAAGTCAGGCAAACCGCATCGCCCTCGAACGGGTAAGTAACGAATTGCTGGCCGCGAATCAAAAACTGGATGTACTGGCAAATTCAGACGGACTGACCGGTATTGCCAACCGGCGCTTTTTCGACAACAGTTTGCTAAGGGCCATCCGCCGTTGTGCCAGAAGCTGCAACACGTTAAACCTGGTCATGCTGGATGTGGATTTCTTCAAGCAGTACAACGACACATACGGCCATGTGGCCGGTGACGAAGTACTGAAAAATATCAGTGAAGTATTGAGCAGGGTTGCACGCAGACCGGATGATGTGGCTGCGCGGTATGGTGGAGAAGAATTTGCTGTACTGTTGCCCTGTATTCCCGCTGAAGAAGCGCACAGTATTACACAAACGTTGCTGGATGAAATTTCTGCGCTGGCAGTACCTTTTCCGGAATCTGCAGTGAGTGATTTTATCACTGTCAGCGCCGGCATTGCGTCTTTGCGTTGCGACAAAAACACCCGGCCGGTAGAGCTTATACTACTGGCAGACAAAGCCCTTTACCGTGCAAAGCAAAACGGCAGAAAAGGAATTATCCACGGAGAAGTGAATAATACGCAGGGTTGATTCAGATCGGGTTTAAAGAAAAAAGCAGCCCTTACACCTTGATCCCCGACGCTGAAAAGGAATAATACGTCACTCAGTTCATCTTCCGGAGTTTTCTGGTGAAATACCTTCCGCTTTTACCGTTATTTTTGTTCGCTGCCCCCTCTTATGCAGCAACCGGCACCACCTTCATCGGCATGATCATCGTTGTGGTTTTTGTCACTATTATGCTGGTCCTTTATTTCCTCGTGGTAACCGAAGCCGGCAGCAAAAACAAAGAAAGCGGCAATGACAGTGAACAGGCTGCTGCCCCGGCGGAAGAGCGCAGAAAAAAAGAGCGTTAATCCGCTGATTCAGCGTATCAGCACTATTTTGGCTATTTTCTGGTCCGCAAAGTGTTCTCAGGTGAAGTTTACTAAGTGAAAAAGCCGTGAATCATGTATCCTTGGCGACTTCATAAAAAGTTGTCAGTTAAAGGTTATTCCCCGTTATGAGTTCAGATCAGGCAAAACGTCTTAATAAATACATCAGTGACACCGGTCACTGTTCCCGGCGCGAAGCAGATAAACTCATCGAACAAAAACGGGTAACCATTAATGATAAGCTCCCTGAACTGGGCACCAAAGTGGCGCCGGGGGATAAAGTCAAAGTTGACGGTAAGCTTATAGGTGCGGTGGCTGCGGATAAATCAGACCGGATTTACATTATGTATAACAAACCGGTTGGTATTACCTGTACAACGGAACGTCACGTCAAAGGCAATATCATCGACGCGATAGGCCATAAAGAGCGGATATTCCCCATCGGTCGTCTCGACAAACCTTCCGAAGGCCTGATCCTGCTCACCAGTGACGGCGACATTGTGAATAAAATCCTGCGGGCAGAAAACGCCCACGATAAAGAATATGATGTGACTGTGAATCAGCCCATCAGCGGACGCTTTTTACAAAAAATGTCCCGTGGCGTACCCATCCTCGGCACAGTCACCAAACCCTGCCAGCTGGAATCCCGGGGCCGGGATCGCTTTACCATTATTCTGACTCAGGGATTAAACCGCCAAATCCGCCGAATGTGCGAATTCCTAGGCTATGAAGTCACCAAACTGAAACGCACCCGCATCATGCACCTCACTTTAGGCAATCTTCGACCGGGTCAGTGGCGTAACCTCACTGAAAAGGAACTGGATTTACTGAATAAAGCTGTTCAAGGGTCTAAGAAGACAGCGCCGGAAAAAACAGAGAAGTAAAGCTGCTTACACACCCGAAATGAAAAAGGGACGTAACTCATTGATTTAGAGTTACATCCCTTCGATGTTGGTGGAGCTGGCGGGATTTGAACCCGCGTCCAGAAAATGTCTACCTTTGGTACTACATGCTTAGTTTGTCTTTTATTTAACTACTTTGGACCCCGACAAACAGGGTTCCTGGTAGCTGTCCTGATACTATTTCGCGGTTCAACCTCAGGAGAGTTTCCCTCGCTAGTTTGCTTTAATGACCTTCCAAAATCCTGGCTAGCAGACAAAGCTTAGGGGGAAGGGCCTATGCCGGTTATTAAGCGGCTAGTGCGTAGTTTTCGTCGTTTGCGACTATTTAAATGCGGCTTTTTAAGAGGCAAACCGCTCCTCTGCATGCACCTCCAGCTTCCTAGATCCTGTCGAATCCTAATCAGCCCCGGCGATCGCCTGTTTCCAGGTCATTCAATAACCTTAAAACAACATGTTACTGAATATTGGGTGGAGTCTAACTTATTCAAGTGTACGCCACAAATTAATTCAACATTAGTACGTCTGTTTGCTCAAAAAGTTTACGATATAGCAGAAAATGGCCGGCATGCTGCCGGCCATATCATGAGTATTACCTGTCAGTACTTACCACAAATATTCTGGCAGTACGGCTACTGATTCAGGTGCTGTGAATGAAACGCTGTAATCCGGTGCCATGTCACCGCTTGCGGCATTCATAATGTCATCGAATCGCAGGATCATACCGTTGGATTTTTCTGCCACGTATACATTGCCGTTGCTGAGCATAATATCTACCGGATTACCCAGCATGCTTGAGGGGCCGGCAATATTAACAGTCATATCTGTGAGGCCTTCTGCCATGCCGGCATCAGGAATGACATACAATTTACCGTCTGTGGCACTGTCGGCACTGCCCACATCAGAAATGACCAGCGCATCACTTTGAGCATCATAGTCAATGCCGTGAATATTGGTGGGTGCAGCAATCGCCTCACCATTCATAGCCGGTATGAGCAGGCGGTCTTCACCCGTAATTTCGCTGGTGCCGCTCATCATCTTGCGGGTAACTTCATCAAACACTGCAACAGTGCCATTTGTCAGGGCGAGGAAAGCGCGGTCAGTTTCAGCGTCGTAATCCACATCCCACGGGCGCGCGCCGTCAGAAGCTGTCAGTGTCATCACAGGCATTACATTGCCTGCGGCGCAGCCCGAAAACACGCGGACGGCGGGTGTAGTTTCATTGACATCTGCTACAAACACCAGAGCGTGCTCACTGTTTACGTCCAGTCCTTTTGGCGCAACCAGACCTGTCATGTCGCCCATAATTTCACGGTCCTGAGACAGGCTGAACATGCCGTCATCGCGCATGGATGCCATCCGGTTCACTACCAGTAGTCCGCCCATGGCTGTTTCCGGGTCATCATAGGTAACGAAGCCGTCACCGTTGACTGAGTAAGCAACGCTTTCGATACTCATGCCAGTATCGAACATAGCAGTCAGACTACCGAGAGAGGCATCAAACTGCACTACCATGCCTGTTGTATCGCCGGCAGTAGCAGGGTTACTGCTGGCACTGACACCGCCGATGGTCACATCTGCAAGGGCCTGGTCAGAAAAATCTGCCATTTCAGGCATATCCGTCATTTCTGCGAGGGATTCGGGTTTTACTGAAGACGTGGAAAGGGTCGGGGCAATATCGCCACTGTCACCACTAAATATATTTGTATAAACAAGAATCGCGTCGTTGGATTTTTCCGCGACACGCAGTGTGGTGCCCGACAGAATAATATCAACAGGGTTGCCCAGCATCGTTGACGGGCCTGCGATGGTGCGCGCCGGTTCCACGGCACCATCAGCGGTGGAAGCGTTGTTGATCACAAAGATCTGCCCGTCATCGGCAATACTGGCATCACCCACATCGGAAACCACCAGACGGTCCGAGTCTGCGTCGTAGACAATGCCGTGGCTGTTTACGGAAACCTGTGTGCCACTGGCATCTGACGGTACAATAATACGCATCACTGACGGCGCGAAATCCGAATCCATAACATTGTCATACACCGCGATGGTGCCGTCGGTAAGCGCCACATACATCCGGTCAGCGTTTTCATCTACGGCCACATCCCAGGGCTGTGCCGGCAACATGATCTCAGCAACCGGCGCTACATCACCTGCTGCAGCACTGCCGAAAACAGCAATTCGCATTGCGTTAAAGTCAGCCACATAAATCATGCCGCTGTCATCAGCCAGTGCTATACCTTTAGGATTGGTGAGACCGGTGTTTGCTCCCATAATCTGGGAATCGACAGACGACATCATCATTCCGTCTTCCCGGCCTGCAATACGGCAAAATGCGCCAAGCATGGGTTCACCGCTGTCTCCTGCCTGATAAAGTGTGCCTGAAGAGGACAACACAATGCCTTCATTGGCACCGGTTTCGAAACTGCTCAGCATGTCCCCGTCCTGATCTATCCAGTCCACCGTGCCCCGGTTTTCGTCACCGTTGTTCGCCCGCAGAAACGTTCCTGTGGTCAGAGCCGGCGTACCATCCTGGCCGTCGGCACCATCCATACCATCCATGCCGTCGTCGCCATCACTGCCGCTGCAACCAGCCAGCGAAACAGCCAGTAACGTTGCGAGAAGAGAATATTTGAATGATGCGTTTTTCGTCTGAGTATTCAGCATTGTTGTCTCCGTATGTGACATGCATTTTCAAAGACGCGCCTGCTTTTCTGCGTCCGTACAACGAGCCAAACGACTGAAAGATGCAACCGGATGCAAAAAATATAAATTTTTTTAAATTTTTTATTTTTTGAAATTTAACGGGGTAAATGGAAAGGGATAAAACGGGCTCGGCGCAGTACGTTGTCGTGCTGCGCCGGTAGCCGTGTTATGAGGGCTTTAAACAGAAAATATGTTGGTGTGGTAAAGCACGTCAGTGGGTGAACCGTTTGGCGAGCCCCCGGGTGGCTCCATGCTGACAGCCAGTACTGTAACGTTTTTGTCCAGCAACATGGAGGGAGGAATACGGGTGATATCTCCGCTTTTGGGAAGCAGTCCCAGGGAGATTGGTGCTCCGCCACCGGCCGGCGCCATCCACAATTGATAGTCCTTGTCAGGTCTGGCGGCAAGTGCTCCGGTAACTCTTACATTCAGGGAGTCACCGGAAATTTCGATGATCCATAAAGGCTGATTATCGGAGTCATTAAATATTGCGACCCGCTCAACAGGGGCGGTGACAGGTTCCGTCATGGAAACGAGTAACACGGCCATCATCAGCGCGGCAGCGGCGGCCACGCCGGAAAACAGACGCCACTGTTTTCTTCGTTTACGTTCGAATGCGACAATGTTACCGGACGTATCTGTCCGTTCTTCAGGATTAATGCGTTTCTGGATGGCCTGCCATACGCGCGGAGGCGGAGTGACCGGCGGCAACCTGTGGTTCAGTCCGTCGAGATATTGTTCCCATAAGGCGGTCGTTTCAGCAATAACCTGATATTGCATCATCAGCTTCTGATAACGCACTCTGGCTTTTCCCCGCAACGTACCCAGTACATATTCAGCAGCGAGGGCGTTTCTCCGTGCTTCAGTAAGATAATTCATAGTGACAGACACCTCTGCAAACTTTGTAATCCGCGACGGATCCAACTTTTGATAGTGCCCAGCGGAGACGCCATGTGGCTTTCCACTTCGTGATGAGATAAACCGTTAATGTAAGCGAGATGGATAGCCTGCCGCTGGGCAGGTTCAAGTTCATCCATACAGGCTTCGAGCTTCTTCTGCTCCGTATCAGACAAATTGGATTCGTCCGGGGAAACAGGTAAATGTGTATCTTCAGACAAGTCCACTTCATTGCGCACTTTATGATAGCGCATCAAATCCAGTGCACGGTAGCGGGCTATACTGAGCATCCAGGTAAACACAGTGCCTTTGCCACGCTGATATTGACCGGCATTGTGCCAGATTTTGACATAAGCATCCTGAATGGCTTCATCCGCCAGTTCAGGCCTTTTCAACATCTTCAGTGCGACTGCATACATTTGACCGCTGGTCAGTTTATACAATTCTGAAAACGCTTCTTTGTTGCCGTTTGCCGTTTCACACAAGAGTGGAAACAATGTTTCGTGTTCCATGAAATCTCAGTTTCCGCTGTCTGCTGTCACTATTTACACATTATTAACGTTTATTCCGTTTACTATCAAGTTGAACCTACCTGAACCAAACGACTGAACGCTCAGATCGGATGCAAAGAAATGCATATTAGTAAAAGGTAATAGTGGCTTGTCAATGTTGACGAAGCCATATCACGCCCGGTAGTCATGTTTTTAGTCATATCAATGATTTAAAGCCGGCAAAGACACGCTTGATAGTGCGGCATGTGATTGTTGGTAGTAAAAAGTGTTCAGCCGGTTTACGGGCAGTGACAGGGCGCCGGAAAGAAAACGGATAAGGTACGGGTTAATGGATTAACGACAAAAAGTCTCAACATACAGCGCTTCCACTTTGGCCCTGGCCCAGGGAGTACGGCGCAGAAATTTCAGTGACGACTTCACCGACGGTTCGTTGTAAAAGCAGTTCAGGTGAATGCGCTCATCCAGTCCGTCCCAGCCATAATGATCATGCAATTGCACGATTATCTTTTCTAACGTCACACCGTGTAAGGGATTATTTGGCTGTTGATGGCTCATGGCAGGGCTTCCGGTAATACAAACCGCCGTAGTGTAACAGATAACCAGTCCGGTGGGTCAGTTCCTGTCTGTTGATCTGTATCATTTACGTAACGGCAAAATGAAAAATAACGCACATGAAGCATGAAAGCGCCGGGCATTTCCTATAAAGTAGTCGCGCTTAAGCTTCAGACACGGAATCATGCAGCAAAATCAAATATCAATGGCGACACCGGTAACGTTGCCTTGCGGGCAGGTTGTTAAAAACAGGATTGTTAAAGCCGCGATGGAAGAAAACATGGCGGATAAGCAACTTCAGCCGGATCATGCGCTATATGCACTTTACCGGTACTGGGCACATGGCGGTGCCGGAATGATCATTACCGGTAATGTGATGATTGATGCAACTGCTATGACGGGCCCGGGCGGTGTGGTTATGCCGCTGGAAGGCGACTTAAAAGCCTTTGAAAAGTGGGCGGCAGTGATCAAATCCGGTGGCGCAAAAGCCATAATGCAACTTAACCATCCGGGCAGACAGATGCCCCGTGAGATTGGTGAAGTGGCATGGGCACCCTCAGACGTTCCACTTTCTCTGGGACGATACACCAAACGTTTTGCTAAACCACAGCCGATGTCCTGCGAACAAATTCATCAAATCACCCATCAGTTTGCCCAGGCGGCGAGACGTGCAAAAGAAGCCGGTTTCGACGGTGTGCAAATTCATGCTGCCCATGGCTACCTGTTAAGTCAGTTTTTGTCTCCGCTGGCAAATCGCCGGGAAGACGAGTGGGGCGGTTCTCTGAAGAACCGTGCCCGCCTGTTACTGAACATTGTTTGTCAGGTACGGGCATATTGCGGCAATCATTTTATTGTGATGGTGAAACTGAATACGGCAGATTTTCAGCGTGGTGGTTTTACTGCGCAGGAGGCAACTGAAGTAGCACAGTGGCTGGCAGGATTAAATGTGGATGTAGTGGAACTGTCCGGCGGAAACTATGAATCTCCGGCTATGCAGGGAACCGCGCAGGAAGGTTTTGCCGTATCCCGTAAAGACGCTTACTTCGCAGATGTGGCAAAGCAGATTTCTGAACAGGCTGACATACCGCTGATGACCACAGGCGGTATTGCCCGGCAGGAAACTGTGCAACAAGTTTTAGACAACGGATGTACGTTCGCGGGTATGGCAAGCGCTCTGGCATTTACGCCGGACCTGATGAAAAAATGGCAGCAAAAGCCGGATTATGCGGGGATAAAACCGGAGTGTGACTGGCAGGATAAAACGCTGGCATCGCTGGTGAAAATGGCAAAAGTACGCCGGCAACTGAGACGTTTAGGCAACGATCTGACGACGATGCATAACCCGACGGGTTTCTGGAGCTTGTTTCTGGATATTCTGCACCGCAGAAAGATGACGATGGTTTACAAAGCGTATATCAGCGCAAAGATCAAAGAGACCATTGCGCCGATGCAACCTGAGGTTACACGCTGTGCTTCATCACCCGTTGTTTCTGACGTTCCCAGTCGCGATCTTTAACGGCATCACGTTTATCGTGTTCCTGTTTACCTTTCGCCAGGTAAATCTCGAGCTTCACCCAGCATTTTTTCCAGTACATGGCAGTGGCAACAATGGAGTAGCCCTGACGCTCGCGGCCGCCGATAAGCCGGTCGATTTCTTTTTTATTCAGCAGTAATTTGCGGGCCCGCTCGGGTTCGCAAATCACGTGGGTGGAAGCCTGATTCAGCGGCGTAATGCGCGCACCTACCAGCCAGGCTTCGCCGTTTTGCAAAATAACGTACGTGTCAGTAATGTTCACTTTACCTTCACGGATACTCTTTAATTCCCAGCCTTGCAGCGACACACCTGCTTCGAATTTGTCCTGCAGATGATAGTCGTGACGCGCTTTCTTGTTCAGCGCGATGGTGCCGGTTGAGTTTTGATTTGATTTGTTCTTTTTCATGCCCGCCATTATACCGATTGCAAACAGAATGTCTTTTCATTTCCATGGTATATGGGGGCGATAGCACGCGCTTAAAGGGTAGGTGACAATAAACAGTCGTGGTAGACTTAACAGATTATCAGAAATAAAAAAGTGAGTTTATGCCAAGTATCCAACGCAGTGCGTTAGTGGCATACAGTGCCGGGGCCATGTTTGATTTGGTCAATGATGTAGCTGCCTATCCACAATTTTTACCGGGCTGTGCCGACAGTCAGGTTTTGGACCACAGTGAAAGCCACATGAAGGCGTCGTTACTGGTATCGAAAGCCGGTATTAAGCAATGGTTCACAACACTCAATACTCTGGAGCCGGCAAGACGTATAGATATGCGTCTGGTTGACGGCCCTTTTAAGCAATTATCAGGCGGGTGGACGTTTTCCCCGCTATCTGATGACGCCTGTAAAATTGCGCTTAATCTGGATTTTGAATTCAGTAACCGTTTAACTGAAATGGCCTTCGGTAAGGTATTCAGCGGGCTGGCCACCAGCATGGTGAATGCATTCACTGAGCGGGCGCGGAGCGTGTACTGATGAGTGACGAAATAACGGTAGAAGTTGCCTACGCACTGCCACAAAAGCAGTCGCTGGTGGAAATTTCGGTGCCGGCAGACAGCACTATTGAAAGCATTATTGTTGCTTCCGGTCTATGTGAACTTCATCCTGAAATCGATTTGAAGAAAACGAAAGTGGGCGTATGGAGCCGTGTGGCCAAAATTCGCGACACGGTTAATGATGGTGACCGGATTGAAATATACCGTCCGTTGATTGCCGATCCGAAAGAGATCCGTAAACGCCGTGCTGAAAAAGCCGTTGAAGAAGGTCGGGCAGATAAAGTGACCGGTGGCCGGCCGAATCCGCTGAAAGCAAAAGAATGATAAATGAAGGTTAAGTGACATCCGGCGGGTTAATACCGGAAACAGACCCCCTTAAAGAGAAGCCACGGCAAACACCGTGGCTTTTTTTATTTGTCCCGCAGTGAACCCACTTCCAGAAACGGTGAGGCATCAATATCTTCAGCGTCCATCATGGAAGCTATACGTTGCATCGTTGCAACCATCTGGCTTTGTTCCCAGTCCTTCATATTATTGAACCGGTCAATGAAGTGTTCCTGTAAAGGGCGGGGCGCGTTTTCCAGCGATGCTTCACCTTTGTCCGTCAGATACACGCCTACCTTTCGCTTATCGGTGGTACTTCGGATGCGGGTAACCAGTTCACGGGCTTCAATGCGATCAAGAATATTGGTAATGGTAGCAGGACTCAGATTGATGCTTTCCGCAATTTCCCGCACCATGATGCCGGGGCGTTCCTGAATATTTTGCATTACCAGCAACTGCGGGCCGGTCAGACCCACATCTTTACTCAGTTGCTTACTGCGTAAATCAACCGCGCGGATGACCTTACGAAGGGCAACCAATAATTCTTCTTCTTTTCTCATAAATAAGCCCGTCCTGTGAACTGCTGATTTCACACTAACCGGTGTAAAAAGTGCTGGTGTTTGTGGTACTGATCGATGACATCGTTGATAACAGCAAGTGTCGACCAGCCCATGATGTCGTAACCCTGTCCACCCTCACTCAGGTGAACTTCGGCGCGATAGTACGTGTCATCACTATCTATGTCCAGCGTACCGTTTAAATCCGGTTGTACTGTGGATGTAGGATAAACCGCATAGATAAAATCAGGCTGCTCGTTGAGTTTCACCGTCAGCATCATGAACTTATCTGTCTGCTCAATTTCCACATCAAAATTCAGTTTACCAAATTCCTCTTTTACATCATTAAATGCCGGCAGTACCGTTTTATCCAGAAAGCGATTTACGGCTTTTTTGTTAGGGAAAGACACGATGTTTTCCAGCCTCGAACGCCAGTTTTTGTCACTGTCACCGGTACTGGTCTGAAAACCACTTATTTGCATACTTTCCCGCTTGTAATCTTCCACCCGCAGGGCCTTCATCAGGCCAAACAGTGCAACAAGCAATATAACCGAAAAAGGCAGTGCTGCGACTATCGTCATGGTTTGAAGTGCGCCCAGCCCGCCGGCGTAGAGCAGGATGGCAGCCACCACACCCACGCTGACAGCCCAGTAAATACGTTGCCATAACGGCGTATCGTTGCGACCGTTAGAGCACAGCATGTCGACAACCATGGCGCCTGAGTCACAGGAGGTTACGAAGAAAATGACTACCATCAGTACTGCCAGTAACGTCAGTACACTGCTGAACGGGAAGTTTTCTAAAAAGACAAACAGGGCCACTGAAGTGTCTTCGTTTACCATTGAGGCCAGCGCGTCTTTGCCCTGTACCAGTACCATATCGATAGCGGTGTTGCCGAACACGGTCATCCACAACAGGGTAAATGCAGTCGGGATAAGCAGTACACCCATGACAAATTCACGGATGGTGCGGCCATAAGAGATACGGGCAATGAACAAACCAACAAAGGGCGCCCAGGCTAACCACCATCCCCAGTAGAAAATTGTCCAGCCGCCAATCCAGTCTGTTTTGGCGTAGGCAAACAGGTTGAGGGTATTCCGCACGATGTCGGAAGCATACGCTCCCATGTTTTGCAGGTAAGCCTGCAGCAGGAATACCGTGGGGCCAAGCACCAGTACGAAAACCAGTAATGCCACTGCAAGTAACATATTTGCTTCGGATAACCGGCGGATCCCCTTATCAAGACCGGTAGTCACAGAAATGATGGCAATACCCACCACACCGGCCATCAGGCCAATTTGTACACCTGTTGTGCTTGGAATGCCGAACACATAAGACAAACCGGCATTAATCTGCGCAGCACCGAAACCCAGCGACGTAGACACACCGAAGATAGTGGACGTAACAGCAAATATATCCACCAGGTGGCCGGGCCAGCCGTAGATACGCTCACCAATTAAAGGGTAGAGCGCTGAACGTAGTGTCAGCGGCAGTTGGTGACGGTAGGCAAAGTAACCCAGCACCAGCGCAACCGCGGCATAAATTGCCCACGGATGCACGCCCCAGTGGAAAAAGGTGGTTTTCATGGCTTCTTTCACTGCGGCAATACTGTTCGGGTCGGCAGTGGGCGGCGCGAGGAAGTGCATGACCGGTTCGGCAACACCGAAGAACATCAATCCTATTCCCATACCGGCGGCAAATAGCATAGATAACCATGTCAGCTTACTGAACTCCGGCGTGGCGTGATCGGGCCCCAGGCGGATATCGCCATACCTGGAAAATCCGAGGATCACCACGGTAAAAAGAATAATGGCTACCGTGAGGATGTAAAACCACCCGCCATTTTGCGCCACTGTGTCCTGCAGTGACTGGAAGAATGTATTGGCCTGGTCAGGGTTGCTGGCTGCATAAATCAGCAAAACAAGAATGGCCAGAGAAGAGGTAAAAAATACCGGTTTATTTAACATTGCACCCGGTTTACTGGTTTCTGTCACTACGGCTTCCTTTGTCTTAATAAATATTAATTATGAATGAATACGACAATTTTGGCGTTTCGTTTAAGGCTCATTCATATTTGCCATAATTATAATAATTAGTGTTCAACTTGATTTTATTGTCTCCGAAAGGGATCATAGACAAGTTTTTTGACTTATCTGCTATAATTAAAGGGTTTGGTAACGCTATCACCGCGATTGCGTATGAACCAAATTGTTAGCGAACAAGTATATCTGCTTGCGATTGCTAAATAAATGATAAGCAAATAGCACGACATAAAATATTTACTCATCTAAGTAAAACAAAGAACCAGAGGAACACACATGCACAAAACACGTCTAAGCTGTGCCATCGTTGCAGCGCTGGCGGCATCTCCGGTGCACGCACAGGAAGCACAAAGCAAAGCGAAGATCGAAACCATTGAGGTAACGGCAACCAAACGTAGTGAATCTATACAGGATGTACCGGTCGCGGTCAGCGCGCTTGATGGAAAAGCATTGGAAAACCTTGGCATTGACAGCTTCCAGGATTACGTTGAATTCTTACCTAATGTGGTATTCCAGGGTACAGGCCCGGGTCAGAATGAAATCTATATCCGTGGTGCTGCAACCACACAATCAAATATCATGTTGTCATCTGTTCAGGCACTGCAACCTTCAGTTGCTTTTTACCTGGACGAACAGCCGGTATCTATGGCCGGCCGTAATCTCGACATTTACGCCGCTGACATCCAGCGCGTAGAAGTACTGCCCGGTCCTCAGGGCACACTGTTCGGCGCAAGCTCGCAGGCGGGTACAGTGAGAATGATCACCGCTAAACCTGATCACTCAGGTTTTTCTGCCGGTGTTGATACGAATATTGGTTTCACCAAAGGCGGCGAGATGAGCAATGCGGTTGAAGCTTACTTCAATATGCCTCTGACTGATGACCTGGCTGTTCGTGTTGCTGCATATAACGACAGACAGGGCGGCTGGATTGATAACGTGCTGAATGATCCTGGAAACGGTGGCTACATCGGCAGTGCACAGGTAATCAGCCGTATTTCCGGTGGTGTATTAACCAATCCCGCAGGCATGGATGCAAACCGCATTACTAATCCTGAGATCACGTCTCCGGTAGATGCTGACGTAGTGTCACCGCGAAATGATTCGCTGGTTGAAGACGATTTCAACGATGCAGTTTATGCCGGTGCCCGTTTTGGTCTGTCATACCACATCAATGATGACTGGGATCTGCTGGTGCAGCACACACAGCAAACGTTACAAACAGAAGGTGTATTTGCATACGATCCGAATCTGGAAGGTGAAAGCTCCACTAACCGTTTCCAGCCTGAAGAAAACCAGGATGAATTCGGCCTGACCACGTGGACACTGGAAGGCCGTCTGCAAAAACTGGATGTGGTTTATACCGGTGGTTACCTTGACCGTGAAATCGATACCCTTGCAGACTACACCGGTTACACTAATGGCGGTTTATTCTCAGCGTACTATGTATGTAGTTACGACAGCTCTGACGCAAACAGCGAAGACCGCTGCCTTGACCCTACAAAGTTCTACCGTGAAGACACCACTTCAACCCGTATGACCCATGAGCTGCGCTTCAATACCACCATGGATGAGCCATGGCGTGTTACTGCCGGTCTGTTCTATGACGACCAGGAAGTGGCTACTGTCGGTCAGTTTAACATCGCCAGCACTGAGTTATTCCCGGATATGGCAAGGAATCTGGTAGGTAGCGAAGGCATTAACAGTGATGGCGGCCCGTTCCCGGCTGATATCAGCTTCGTAAACGACATCACACATACCATTGAGCAGGTAGCAGTGTTCGGTCAGTTTGAATACGATATCACCGATACCCTGACCGCCAGTGTAGGTGCCCGCTGGTACCAGATTGACGACGAATACAAAGGCTCTACAACCACCGTTGATGTTTCACGCCGTATCCGTGCATTCGGTACAATGGACGATGCTGAATTAGCTGCAGTGGGACTGGATCCTGCTTTGGTTAATGAAGCTATTCAAAGCGGTCAGCTGGAAGTGGACCTGCTGGACTCTGACGGCGTACTTACCGTTGATGACACTATCTGGAAATTCTCACTGGACTGGAAAGTGACAGACGACATCTTACTGTTTGCTAACTATTCAGAAGGTTTCCGCCCGCCGGTAACTAACCGTGTTGGTGGTGGCCTGGCGTCTAATCAGTCCGGTAAGTTCGAGAACTTCCGTATTCCTGTTTACTCTACAACGGATACGCTGGACAACTATGAACTTGGTCTGAAAGGGGATTTCTTTGACGGACTGGTACGTGTGAATGCAACTGCGTACTATTCTGAAATCACCGACCTGCAAACTTCACGTTTCGATCCGACCAATATCTCGTTCCTGGTATTCACCGACAACGTGGGTGATGCTGAGATCCGTGGTCTTGATGCCGATATTACCTGGCTTGCCGGTGATGATTTAATCATCAGCAGTGCATTCAGCTTGCTGGATACTGAGCTGACCCGCGTGAACTCTGAGCTGGAAGGTATTTCTGCCGGTGTCGGTTCTGAACTGCCTTACTCTGCGAAGTTCTCAGGAAACGTAAACGCCCGTTATTTCTTTGAATTACAGGGTGACAAGCGCGGTTACGTGAATGCTTCTGTGAGCTACACCGGTGACAGACTTGCCGGTATGGTGATGGATGCCTACGTAATGGAAGATACCACGCAACTTATCTACGGCACGGGCTCAGGCCTTAAAATCGAAGACGAAGCCGCAGTCTATGAAGGTGTAACCTATGCAGACAGCAACGGCGAAACGTTCCGTGGCGGCCGTTATGTACAGGAAGCCTATGTACTGACAAACTTTGCGGTGGGTGTGACCAATGATGAGTGGAAAGCTGAATTGTATATAGACAATGTATTTGATGAGAATGCTATTTTGAACATCGATACGCAGCAATTCACGCCGAAAGTGGTAACTAACCGTCCGCGTACCATTGGTGTGCGTTTGTCTTACGATTACTTTTAAGTTATCCGTTGCGTAAGTAATTACGTTAATATTGAAACGGCAAGCCTTTGCGGGCTTGCCGTTTTTTCGTTGTTTAATGCAGGATTAACATGACCCGTTCCGTTCAGTCTCGTCTAAATGAAGCCAAAAAAGCCCTGATGCAGTCTCAGTTCACGCAGGCAGTGTCGTTATGCAAAGAATGTTTGTCGGGACATGACAATACCCTGACAGACCGTGAATGCCTGTATCTGATAGCTGTGGCTTTACGAATGGCAAAAGAGCCGGCGCAGGCCCTTCCTGTACTGGACAGATTACTGAAAGCTTTTCCGGATTATGGCCGGGGATATCAGGAGCAGGGGTATTGTTTTAAAGCGCTGCAGAAAGGCCGGGAGATGGCCAATGCGTTTTACCGTGCTACACGATTTAATCCGGCTCTGCTGACTGCCTGGCGGGAGCTGGAACAGGTATACCGCCAGACCGGTAACACCGACGCACTGGCGCTGGCAGGACAACATATTCAGTCTTTATCGTCACTGCCAAAACCACTGTTGGGGGCCATGGATTTACTCCATGAAGGGCAGTTACAAAAAGCAGAACAAATTTGCAGGGACTTTCTGAAACAACATAAACATCATCCCGATGCCATGATGTTACTTGCGGAAGCCGGCATGCAACTGAAGGTCTATCATGATGCAGAATTCCTGCTGGAAAGTTGTGCAGAACTGTATCCGGATAATGAAGCTGCAGCGACTGCGTATCAAAGTGTGCTGGGTAAGCTGGGTAAGTTTCCCCGTGCGGCGGAATTTGCCCGCGGGCGCCTGGCACGTCAGCCGGATAATTTTCAGGCAGCCGTAGCGCTTGCCCATGCTCTCACCGGCACCGGAGAAGTAGATGAGGCACTGACTTTATACCGCACACTGCTTGATAAAAACAGCAGGCGACCGGCGTTATGGGTACAGTATGGCCATGCGCTGAAGGCCGCAGGCGACGCCGCTGCCGCTGTGGCCGCCTACGAAAAAGCAGCAGAGATAGCGCCTGATTTTGGTGATGCTTACTGGAGCCTGGCGAATACTAAAACGTATAGCTTTCCACCTTCTCTGACTGACAGGATGAAAGCGGCAGCAGAGAATGAAAATACTGCGCTGGACGATAAAATCCATCTGTATTTTGCGCTGGGTAAAGCCAGTGAAGACGGTAAAGCGTTTGATGATGCTTTCCTTTATTACGACAACGGTAACCGGCTGAAGCGCCAGACACTCCGTTTCGATATTTCCCGTACTGAACAGGCGATGGCGTCACAGCAGTCCGCCTGCAATGCGGCTTTGTTTGAGCACGCAAAAGGCTGTGATGCTCCTGATCCGATTTTCATCGTGGGCTTACCCCGTGCAGGTTCTACACTACTGGAACAAATTCTGGCCTCTCACTCTATGGTCGACGGTACGATGGAACTGCATGATATTCTGGGGATCGCATCAGGGCTCAGCCATCAGGCGGTGCCTTATCCGCAAAACTTGTCATCCCTCACAGATGAGCAATGCAAAAAGCTGGGAGAGCAGTATATTGCTCAAACCCGTGCATACCGCCGTGGTGCCCCATTTTTTATTGATAAGATGCCCAACAATTTTATTCATACCGGACTTATCAAAAGCATTCTGCCCAATGCTAAAATCATTGATGCCAGACGGGATGCTGTGGCTTGCTGTTTCAGCGGGTTTAAGCAGCTTTTCGGCGAAGGACAGGAGTTCAGCTATTCACTGAATGACATCGGACGTTATTACAATGCTTACCGGAAGCTGATGGAGCACTGGCATGAAGTGTTGCCGGGACAAATCCTGACGGTGCAGCACGAAGATGTGATTGACGATCTTGAAGGGCAGGTCAGACGCATGCTGGACTATTGCGGATTACCTTTTGAAGAAGCCTGTTTGAACTTCCATGAAACGAAGCGCGTGATTAAAACGCCCAGCTCAGAGCAGGTAAGACAACCGATTTACCGTTCCGGCATGACGCAATGGAAAGGCTTTGAACCTTACCTTGCGCCACTGTTTTCGGTACTGGACGGGGAGTCTGAAGCTTAGTATTTCTTCCGTTGCAGTCCGGTTTCAGCCAGAATTTTCGCGGAAATTTCTTCTACGGAATAGCGGGTTGAATTTAAAAACGGAATGCGCTCGCGACGATAAAGGTTTTCTACTTCCCGAAGTTCCATACGACACTGCTGCAGTGACGCGTAGCGGCTGTTGGCCCTGCGCTCAGAACGGATCTGACTGAGCCTTTCCGGATGGATAGTAAGGCCGAACAGCTTCTGTTTATAACGGCGCAATGCAGGGGGCATCTTCAGCATGTCCCCCATGTCTTCCTCAGTGAAGGGATAATTAGCCGCTTTAATGCCGTACTGAAGCGCCAGATACAGACTGGTGGGTGTTTTACCGGAACGGGAAACACCCACTAATATAATGTCTGCTTCTTCGTAGTTTTTGATGTTGGAACCATCATCATTGGCCAGTGCATAGTTCACCGCTTCAATACGAATGTCATAGGTTTTTTCGTGAATACTGTGGGTACGGTGTTTTTCTGGTTTTGACGGTACACCGAGCACTTTTTCGACAGGCGCAACGAATTGATCGAGAAAATTATAATTAATACCCACTGAACGGGAGATAATTTTGCGCACATCGACATTCACAATTGTATAAAAAACGAGCGGCCTTTCTCCCGTATCTTGAAAACTTTCAGAAATTTTCTCCAGTACCTTATAGGCCTGTTCCTCGGTTTCAACGAAGGGAATCGTGGTGTGATTAAACTGTATAGGGAACAGAGACAGTAAGGCGTGGCCGAAGACCTCAGCAGTGATGGCAGTACCATCTGAAATGTAGTATGCGGTACGCAAAACAAATCCTTAACATTGTTGTAATTTTATTACGGAATACAGAAAGATTTTACTTTCGATTTTTCACCATTCTAAGATGAAACCGTCGAAAAGCCAGCATGCTATGAACAGGTTGGCACTAACCTCGGCGAATATCGCAAAGTTTCGTGATAAACATTTCGTAACACAGGTTGCGTAAATTAGCGGAACTGACAAGTTTAATAAAGCTGGAGGCTTTGGCCGTGCAAGAATACGTACTTTGGTACCAGGAATTGGGGATGCATGATGTAGGTCGCGTTGGCGGCAAGAATGCATCTTTAGGTGAAATGATTTCTAATTTGGCAAATGCAGGTGTGCAGGTGCCGGGCGGTTTTGCTACAACTGCAGATGCATTTAACGAGTTTCTTGAGCAAAGTGGTCTTGAAGCACGGATCCATGATGTACTGGATACCCTGGATGTTGACGATGTGACAGCACTGGCTGAAGCAGGTAAAAACATCCGTCAGTGGATCATCGACACGCCGTTCCAGCCCGCGCTGGAAACTGCAATTCAGGAAGCGTTTGCAACGTTACAGGGCGATGCCGGTGATGAGGCGTCGTTCGCAGTCCGCTCTTCCGCAACAGCAGAAGATATGCCTGATGCGTCTTTCGCAGGGCAGCAGGAAACTTTCCTGAACGTGAAAGGTTACGATGCGGTGCTGGTGGCCATCAAGCACGTATTTGCCTCACTGTTTAACGACCGTGCCATTTCCTATCGTGTTCACCAGGGCTACGACCATAAAGGGGTTGCACTGTCTGCCGGTGTACAACGCATGGTACGAAGCGACATCGCGTCTTCCGGTGTTATGTTCACCATTGATACAGAATCAGGCTTCGATGATGTGGTATTTGTTACCAGTTCATTTGGTCTTGGTGAAATGGTGGTGCAGGGTGCCGTTAACCCTGACGAATTCTATGTACACAAGCCAACGCTGGCCAATGGCAACCCGGCTATCCTGCGCCGTAATCTGGGCAGCAAGCTGACAAAAATGATTTATTCTGCAGATGAGTCTCATGGCAAGCAGGTATCTATTGTTGATATCGACAAAGCCGACAGTCTGCGCTTCTCTCTGACTGACGATGAAGTACAGGAACTGGCTAAGCAGGCTGTAATCATCGAAAAGCATTATCAGCGTCCTATGGACATTGAATGGGCTAAAGACGGTACGGACGACAAGTTGTACATTGTTCAGGCCCGTCCTGAAACGGTTCGCAGCCGCGAAGACAGTCAGACAATTGAACGTTTCCACCTCAAAGATAAGAGCAGCATCGTTTGTGAAGGCCGTGCTATCGGTCACAAGATTGGTGCCGGTGAAGCGAAAGTGCTTGGCTCAATTGAAGAGATGGACAAGATTCAGCCTGGTGATGTGCTGGTCACTGACATGACGGATCCTGACTGGGAACCCATCATGAAAAAAGCCTCTGCCATTGTGACTAACCGTGGTGGCCGTACTTGTCACGCCGCAATCATTGCCCGTGAATTAGGTATTCCGGCAGTGGTAGGGTGTGGAAATGCCACAGATTCTATCGCCACCGGCGACAAAATCACGGTTTCCTGTGCGGAAGGTGATACAGGTTACATCTACAGTTCTGAGCTGGAATTTGATGTGGTGACTTCACGCATTGATGCTATGCCGGATTTGTCACTGAAAGTGATGATGAACGTAGGTAACCCTGACCGTGCATTTGATTTCGCCCGCCTGCCAAGTGCCGGTGTGGGTCTGGCCCGCCTTGAATTCATTATTAACCGCATGATTGGTGTTCACCCTAAAGCTTTGCTGAATTTCGACAGCCAGCCTGAAGAGCTGAAAGAAGAAATCAGTGAAATGATTGCCGGTTACGAGTCACCCCGTGAATTCTACATCCAGAAACTGGTAGAAGGGATTGCCAGCATCGGTGCTGCATTCTCACCGAAGAAGGTGATTGTTCGTATGTCTGACTTCAAGTCGAACGAATACTTCAACCTGGTAGGTGGTTACCAGTACGAGCCGGATGAAGAAAACCCGATGCTGGGCTTCCGTGGTGCCAGCCGTTACATCTCAGATGATTTCCGCGATTGCTTTGCGCTGGAATGTGAAGCTATCAAGCGCGTTCGTAATGTGATGGGGCTGACCAACGTTGAAATTATGATCCCCTTCGTCCGTACACTGGAAGAAGGCCGTCAGGTTATCGAAATCCTGGCTGAAAATGGTCTTAAGCAGGGCGACAATGGTCTGCGGGTTATCATGATGTGTGAACTGCCGTCCAACGCATTGCTGGCCGACCAGTTCCTGGATATCTTCGACGGTTTCTCCATCGGCTCAAACGATATGACACAGCTTGCGCTGGGTCTTGACCGCGACTCAGGCTTAATTGCTCACCTGTTCGACGAGCGTGACCCTGCCGTAAAGGCGTTGCTCTCTATGGCAATCCGTGCGGCAAAAGCCCGTGGCAAATACGTAGGTATTTGTGGTCAGGGACCATCGGATCATGATGATTTCGCTGCATGGCTGGTGGAAGAAGGTATTGATTCTGTGTCACTGAACCCGGATACTGTGGTAGAAACCTGGTTATACCTGGCAGAAAATCACGGATAAGCTATAGTTAGCTTGTAGTTTAAAGAAAGCGGGCCCATCCCAACCAGCCCGCTCAGACACAAAAGCCGCTTAAAGCGGCTTTTTTATTGGCTGTTCTTCAGCGTGCTTTACGGGCCAGCTTGCGGGAAAGCAGGAAGGTATCGAGCTTGCGGGCACCCCGCTGCATGCTGCCCTGTACCACCTTAAGCCACACACGGGCCTTTGGTATGTCGTAGCTGAGTACAACCAGACCGGCCAGGATCAGCAGTGTTGAACCGGGAATAATGGTCAGTACAACGCCGGCAACGGCGAGCAGGGCACCAAGTGTAATTCGGATTGCTTTTATCATCATAAGTCCGGTTTTTCTCCAATGCTGACAGACTACTTTATTTATAGCAAAAACCAAGAGAATTGATGTAAGTAAGTGTAAACGCCCCTGCTGATAGCGATAGTGATAACTATCAAGCCGGGAATAATGACGAAAAATGGCGTTTGTGGTAGTTTACGAAACAGGAAAGCATTAAAAACACCATTAAAAAAGAAGTGAAGTATGACAGAGCAAACAACGCCGCAAATCACAGAACAACAACGTCAGCAGTGGCTGAATGAGCAATTTAAAAAAGCAACGAAATATCTGGCAGAGAACGGAGTCGTGGTATCCACCGTTGATGATGCAGCCAGCCGGTATCTTTATCCGTTGTGGGCAGTTCTGAAAGTGAAAGCGATGGACGGTGCAGCATTCTGGGTACTGAGTGGTGACTTACCGGTAGATTTTATCTCTGCAGGTAATGCAGCGAACGGTCGTGATGCATTACGCCACTTTGTTATGAGCTGGCAGCTAAAAGCAGAAAACATTCAGCGCTCGGGGATCACCGATCAGACTCAGCTACAGTTTGCAGCCATTATGCAAAACCGTGCAGAGCAACTGTATAAGTTTGTTGAGAAAGATGAAATTTGGGGTTCTGTCTGAGCTGCCAGATATTGAGTAAGACGGAGACTGTTAAGGTTTAAAGTCTCCGCTCAATGGCATTCCTGCACGTCCGGTAGCCTGAAACGGTTGATAGGGCAAAACATACGTTGACGGGGAATGCCCGCTTCCATGAATACCGGGCCTTCCGGTGTGTAACCTCTGGCTTTATGCTCATCCACACTGGCCAGATTACAAACCACTTTCACCTGATCCACTCTGGCTGTTTTGCCCAGTCTAATTAAAGAACGGAACAGAATTTTGTACACATCCAGCGTGCGGTAAGCATGCAGCACGGCGATCCGGCCAATTTCACCGTCTCTGGTAATTCTGCCGGTGGCAACCGGCTGATGATTTTCGTCTGAAACAAGGATGTGCAGGGCGTCAGGATCCCTGTCGTCGAATTCTGCCTGTCGCGGAATACGCCATTCCACAACAAATACCTGTTCGCGAAGTTCTGTAAGTCGATTTTTACCGCTCATCCAATCAACATTTTCGATTTGAAAACGCATGATTCAAGCTCTGAGTTGCCTGTACGCTGCGGGACTTTCTTCATGAAAAACGCAGCGAGCCAAAAGGACTAGTTCCTTAGTTCCCAGTAACCTTTATTGATCAGTATAGACAAAAGTTGAATCATCGCAATGTCATCTGCGTCAGCAACAGGCTGTTCCGGCGGATACGGCTGGCCTGCGAGAACGGGCAGTAATAACGGTTTTAATGAGGACGCAGCACTGAATCTTTCACCATTCACATAAAACGAAAATTCTTCATCTGCCTGATTTTCACTGTATACCGGCTTGCAGCCGGGCGCACGGAAAACAGCACATCCTGTTTCAACCGCTTCAGTGATTTCAGCAAGGGTATAGGGCTCTCCCGGCACGTTTTCCGGCAGGTGCTGAGCGCTCAAAATACTGAGCAATCCATCCTGACCCTGGTCAGATTGCAGGTAATCAATCATTAGCTGTTGTAAACCTGATAACGCATCATTGCTTACCATGGAGGGATGTTCCTGCGGCAACAGGTGCGGGTCGCTGTATCGTCGTGGTGTAACACCGGCTACTGACGGAGCTGCCGCAAGATGGTCTGCCAGTTGTTGCAGTAAATCGTTCTGGTCAGGTGCACGGAAGCCAATGGAATAAGTGAGGCAGTCTTCCAGTGCAGTACCTTCGTGGGCCCAGCCCGGAGGGATATAAAGAATATCACCGGGCTTTAGTACCACATCGATGTCGGGGTTAAAAGAGGCAACCTGCTGTAAATCTTTGTGCGGGCGGCACACTTCAGCATTGTCGGGAGGCGCAACGCGCCAGCGGCGGGAACCTTTACCCTGAATTAGAAAAACATCGTACTGATCGGTATGTGCACCCACGCCGGCCCCTTCTACGGCGAAACTTATCATTACGTCATCCATTCGCCAGTAGGGGATAAAGCTGAACAACGACATTAATTCGTCCACCTCATCACTGTAACGGTCTGTCGCCTGTACGAGCAACGACCATTTGCCGTTGCATACCTGGTCGAAATCTTCAAACGGGCCGTGGGCAACGTCCCACTTGTCACCGGTCCGGCTGACGATGCGGCTGTCGATGTCAGCTTCCATCGCCATGCCGGCGAGGTCATGTTCATCCAGGGGATCATCGAAATCAATAATGCCGCTGCGGATAACTAACGGGGCTTTTTGCCAGTAAGTGGCGAGAAACTGATCAGTTTTAAAATCAGTATTTAAGGTGTACATAAATAGTTAATCTTTTTGTAATCGCAATGAATGGGCAACCAGGTTGTCGCCGACGACAAAGCTGTTAGAGAATTCAAATTGAGAGGCTCCGGCATCGACGAGTTGTCCCCGGGTTCTGGCGCACACGGTGATTGTGCCCGGCTGACTGGCCTGTTCAAGCCTTGCTGCGCGGTTTACCGTTTTTCCCCAGATATCAAAATGGGGTTTATGGGCACCGATTATCCCGCCCGTGACAGAGCCGGTTGCGATTCCTATCCGGATATTACAGCCAAGGTCTTTTTCTTTTGCCAGTTCATGAAAGCTTTCTAAAATTACGCTGGCAAAGGTACACAGTGTCACCGCAGTATTCTCCTGAATATATTCAGGTACAGTAATGGTAGAGGGGATACCGGTAGCGGCCATGTATTCATCGCCGTTGGTTTTTACTTTTTCAATGCCCAGGCGCAGGGCGTGGGCATCGAACAGACGATAGAGATCGTCCAGAATCGCAACAATGCCAATGTCATCGTATTTTTCGCTGAGCTTTGTATAACCCTGAAGGTCTGCGAAAAGCACTGAGACATTGGTGATTTTTTCTGTGTGGCCTAAGGGCCAGTGTTTACTCTTATCGTCCGGCGCTGCCGGCAACATGCTCTTCAGCAAGGTTGTGTTGCGGCGTTCCGACAACAACAAGGCTTCCGCCTGCTTTTCAATTTTATCTCTGACCAGCCTGAGCATGACAAGCCCGCCGGAAACCAGAATGATGGCATTAGAGAGGCGAAGTGTGGCCCAGGTATGGGTTTCACTGAATACAATTACGCCTTCCACGATGATGTACAACAGGCCGTAAGTATATTCAGCGAAGCGGCGTTGTTGCTGTTCGCTGCGGGGAAAAATAAAGCCGCTGGTGATCATACCGACCAGCAGAAGCTGTTGTAATCCGGTGTCTTTTTCCCACATCAGTGATAAAAGCGTGATGAGGGTCATACAACTGGTGACAAAAATAAACCGTGCGCGATCTGCGGCATCCGGCTGATTACGGTAAGTCAGCGCAAGGGTGCTGCTGAACAGGAGTGCATGGGTGGCGATAAGCAACAGAATCGATACTGAATAGTCTTCAAGAATAAAAACAACAATCAGTGTATAGGCAGCCAGGCCGGCTAAAACCGCAAGTGATAATGTCCGTACCAGTGAAAGCATTGAAACACTGGTTTTGCTAGCATGTGAATTCACAAGTATCCTGAAAAGAAGAAGGGCTGCACAGCAGCCCTAATATTCATACCGGTGACTAAATAGTATACCGTGACATTTATTCCGGCAACTGATCAACAAGGCGAATTGCATCACCGATGTAGTTAGCAGGAGACAATGTTTTCAGTTCTGCTTTCACTGCATCAGGCAGAGCCAGACCGTCGATGAATTCAGCCATCACTTCTGCATTGACTTTCTTACCACGGGTCAGCTCTTTAAGCTTCTCGTATGGCTTTTCAATGCCGTAACGACGCATAACGGTTTGTACCGGCTCAGCCAGCAGTTCCCAGTTATTGTCCAGTTCTGCAAGCAGGCTGGCTTCGTTAACTTCCAGTTTGCTGATCCCCTTCAGGGTCGCCTGATAAGCAATAACCGCATAACCCACACCAACACCCAGATTACGCAGAACTGTAGAGTCAGTCAGGTCGCGCTGCCAGCGTGATACAGGCAGTTTGGCGGCCAGGTGGTCGAAAATTGCGTTTGCCAGACCCAGATTACCTTCTGAGTTTTCAAAGTCGATTGGGTTGACTTTGTGCGGCATGGTAGATGAACCGATCTCACCGGCAATGGTTTTTTGCTTGAAGTGACCGAGCGCAATGTAGCCCCAGACGTCACGGTCAAAATCCAGTACGATGGTGTTGAAACGGGCCACGGCATCAAACAGCTCAGCAATGTAATCGTGAGGTTCGATTTGTGTGGTGTACGGGTTCCATGTCAGGCCCAGGCTGGTAACAAATTTTTCTGACAGGGCGTGCCAGTCAGTATCTGCATACGCAGACAAGTGAGCATTATAGTTG
The DNA here is from genome assembly GCF_040148705.1 of Alteromonas sp. NFXS44. Taxonomy (NCBI): domain Bacteria; kingdom Pseudomonadati; phylum Pseudomonadota; class Gammaproteobacteria; order Alteromonadales; family Alteromonadaceae; genus Alteromonas; species Alteromonas sp. NFXS44. Next base: position 834,895 of record NZ_JAGDEA010000005.1, read on the forward strand.
CCCACTGCGCCGTTGATTTTACCCAGCAGGGTAACCGTTGCAATCTGGTCGCGCTGACGGCGTAAACGCATGGCAACGTTCGCCATTTCTTTACCCATAGTCGTAGGCGATGCAGGCTGGCCGTGAGTACGGGCCATCATCGGAATGGTTTTGTATTCCTTCGCTAAACGGGTAAGCTCACTGATTAGCTTATCACAGTAAGGCAGAAGCACGGTATCACGGGCTTCGGTCAACATCAGGCCGTGTGACAGGTTGTTGATGTCTTCTGAGGTACACGCAAAGTGAATGAATTCACTGATAGCGTTTAATTCGCTGTTGCCTTCTACTTTTTCTTTTAAGAAGTATTCAACCGCTTTTACATCGTGATTCGTTGTACGCTCAATCTCTTTAATGCGCATTGCATCATCAACAGAAAAAGAAGCAACAATGTCGTTCAGCTGTGCGTGAGATTCATCGCTAAAAGAAGGGACTTCAGTAATTGAAGCCTGTTCAGACAGCATTTGTAACCATCTTACTTCTACCTGAACACGGTATTTCAATAAGCCGTATTCACTGAAAATGCTGCGCAGCTCTGCACTTTTACTTGCATAGCGGCCATCGACAGGGGAAATTGCGGTTAACTGAGTCAGTTCCACCTTTAGCTCCTAAACTAATTGATTAATCTCAGTGCAAGGGTTGCACTGTGTAAAATTTGTTTGCGGTTAAAGAGTATCTGGCGGCGCCGGCCGCCCATTTGCCGCCACATGACGGCAGCACGCACACCCGCTAGCAGCAGGGCACGGACCCGCTGCTGATTAAGGGGACGGCTTAAATGTTCTGTATTGCCGGCTACCTGAATTTTCGGTGCCAGCGGGCTGATAATATCACTGTAAATACTGGCCAGGGAGGCAATGATCTGACTGTTGTCAAAATCTACGTGTGCCAGCTGTCGCTGAACGTGGGAAATACGCTGGCTCAATTCATTCAGGGCTGCCGGTTTGGCGCTGAGTTTTCTTTCCAGACCAAGCAGGCTGGCAACATAACGGGTGAGTTCGGCATCTTTATGGCTGCTGCGGCCGGAGAGCTGGGAGACTATGCTCTGATAACCCATCTTTAAATTGCTTAACTGCCCGAAAACATGTTGTGGTGATTCGGGGTCGGTTACCAGGATACTCGACAGGCTGGCCTCGCAGGCTTCGGTATCCACTGTGCCTGCGCGTGCGACTTTTTGTACCAGTGCTGCGGCCTGACAAACGCCTGCCAGCGCAATATGTTGCTCTATTTTAGGATCCAGCATCACCGTATGTAACTCTCAATGATTCCGCCACCCAGACAGACTTCTTCCTGATAAAACACCGCAGACTGGCCGGGCGTCACGGCTTTTTGCGGCTCATCGAAGAGCACTTCTATCAAATCATCATTGAGCGGACGGATAGTGCAGGGGATGTCTGTCTGACGGTAACGGGTTTTAACGACGGCACGCACCGTTTCAGTTACAGGGGTTCTGTCTACCCAGTGCAGTTGCCGGGCGATCAGTCCTTTGGAATACAGCCGGGGGTGATCAGCACCCTGACCGACGATGAGCACATTACGTTCAACGTCTTTGTCTACCACGTACCACGGATCGTCACCATGGGCCGCCAGACCACCAATGTGTAAACCTTTTCTCTGACCCAGTGTGTGATACATCAGGCCTTCGTGTTCGCCGATAACTTCGCCTTCAGCGGTTTCGATAACACCCGGCTGTGCGGGAAGGTACTTAGACAGGAAGTCTTTGAATTTACGCTCACCGATGAAACAAATGCCGGTGGAGTCTTTTTTGTCAGCCGTTACCAGTCCCTGTTCTTCAGCGATTTCACGGACACGGGGCTTTTCCAGTTCGCCAACAGGGAACAACGTTTTAGCGACATGTTCTTCGCCCAGCGTATAAAGGAAATAACTCTGATCTTTATTACCATCCAGGCCACGTAACATTTGCCAGTGACCGTCTTTCTCACGGCGGCGAACATAGTGGCCGGTAGCAATGTAATCTGCACCTAAGTCTTCAGCTGCAAATTCCAGGAAGGCTTTAAATTTAATTTCTTTATTACACATGATGTCCGGGTTGGGCGTTCTGCCGGCTTTGTACTCTTCCAGAAAGTACTCAAATACATTATCCCAGTACTCAGCGGCGAAATTGATCGTGTGTAATTCAATGCCCAGTTTATCAGCCACGGCCTGTGCATCAGCTAAATCTTCTGCAGCTGCACAATATTCGTCGTTGTCATCTTCTTCCCAGTTTTTCATGAAAAGTCCTTCTACCTGATAACCCTGCTGCTGCAAGAGATACGCAGAAACAGAAGAATCTACACCGCCGGACATACCGACAATGACTTTTTGAGATGCAGGTGAAGGTGTTGAATTTGATGACATATTGACTCTTCGTGGATTTCCAATTTATCTGGCTGACTCAGGGTCGCGGATTCTACCAGAATTATCTGGCTATGGCACGGCAGTAACCCGGCAATTCAGCTATAACTTGTGCCTTTTTGTAAAAAGTATAGAAGCCTGCCGCTATTGCACAATTGCCGGTACGGATTTTCCTCAGGCTCTGTCAGGGAAAATTACTGAATTTGCAGGTATTCGCCGTTAGCAATGCCATCAATGGTCCAGTTGCCGATACGGTACCGGATCAGTCTGAGCGTCGGGAATCCCACGTGGGCTGTCATCCGTCTGACCTGACGGTTTTTGCCTTCGGTAAGGGTCACCGATAACCAACTGGTGGGAATGTGCTGCCGGAACCTCACTGGCGGATTGCGCGGCCACAGTGCCGGTTCATCCATGCGGTGTACTTTTGCCGGCCGCGTAAGGCCGTCTTTCAGTTCCACACCATCACACAGCTGTTGTATGGCCTCATCTGTAGGCTCTCCCTCAACCTGCACCCAGTAGGTTTTACTGGTTTTGGCTTTAGGATTTGCCAGACGGTGCTGCAGTTTGCCATCGTCAGTGAGTACCAGTAACCCTTCGGAATCTCTGTCGAGCCTGCCGGCTGCATACACGCCGGGAACGGGAATGAAGTCTTTCAGGGTTTGTCTGCCTTCCTGATCGGTAAACTGTGTCAGTACGTTGAATGGCTTATTGAACAGCAGAATTTTGCCCGCCGGCATTTGTCACTCCCGGAAAATAGTCAGAACCGGTGCGCATGCTACCGCAAAAATGCCGGCGGGGCGGACTGTCTGTGTCACTTTTTTGAAGAAAAAAAACGAAATTGCAAAAAAAGATCAGGAAATTGACAAAAATTAGATTGATCTTCACGCTTAAGACAATGGTATGACTTGTAACTCCTACGTTCGACCCTATACTATTGAGCGCGGTAATTTCGGCAGGACAGGGTGCGTCTGCAAGGCGGGCCCGCAAAAATGACGAATTGGGTGTAGTGTTCGTGGGCGAGAGGACATTACACAGTGATCTGTAAACTACAGATATAGACCAGACTGAAAGGTTATTTCAGTAATCGTGATCAGAATCTTACGATATTACCGGAATGCCCTGCATATTATAGCGATTCCACGCGGGGTTAATGGAATAAATCAGGTAGCTCTTTACCGACAACTTTGAGGTATATAATGACCAAAGCTAAGTCGACTATCATCTACACAAAAACAGATGAAGCGCCAATGCTGGCGACTTACTCTTTACTGCCAATCATTGAGAAATTTGCTAAATCTGCTGACATCGACATCGAGTTAAGCGATATTTCACTGGCTGCGCGTATTCTCGCCACCTTCCCGGAATACCTGAACGACGATCAAAAAGTGCCTGACGCACTGACTGACCTGGGTGAAAAAACGCAGGATCCAGAAGCAAACATCATTAAACTGCCTAACATCAGTGCATCTATTCCCCAATTGCGTGCAGCAATCAAAGAATTAAACGCCAAAGGCTATAACGTTCCTCCGTTCCCTGAAGATCCTAAAACGGACGAAGAAAAAGACATCCGTGAACGTTACGGAAAAGTACTGGGTTCTGCTGTTAACCCGGTTCTGCGTGAAGGTAACTCAGACCGCCGTGCACCTACAGCGGTTAAAAACTTCGCGAAGAAACACCCGCATTCAATGGGTGAGTGGAGCCAGGCTTCACGCTCTCACGTTGCGCATATGCGCGGCGGCGATTTCTACTCAAGTGAGAAGTCCACTACTGTTGAGAAAGATGGCTACGTTAGCATCGAATTTACCGGTAAAGATGGTAGCAAGAAAACCCTGAAGCCACGTGTAGATCTGCTGGCGGGTGAAGTTATCGACGGTATGTTCATGAGCAAGAAAGCCCTGTGCAAATTCTTCGAAGAACAAATCGAAGATGCGAAGCAAACCGGCATTCTGTTCTCACTACACGTGAAAGCGACCATGATGAAGGTGTCTCACCCCATCGTATTCGGTCACTGTGTAAAAGTGTTTTATAAAGAACTGTTCGACAAGCACGGCGATCTGTTTAAAGAACTGGGTGTTAACCCTAACAATGGTTTAGGCAGCGTTTACGACAAAATTGCATCTCTGCCGGAATCACAGCGTTCTGAAATCGAAAAAGACATCAACGCCTGTTACGCTGACCGTCCGCCTATGGCAATGGTTAACTCAGACAAAGGTATTTCTAACCTGCACGTACCTTCAGACGTTATCGTTGATGCGTCTATGCCTGCAATGATCCGTAACAGCGGTCAGATGTGGGGACCAGATGGTAAGGCGCACGATACTAAAGCGGTTATCCCCGAGTCTACTTATGCGACTATCTATCAGGAAGTGATTAACTTCTGTAAGACCCACGGTGCATTTGATCCTACTACCATGGGTACAGTGCCTAACGTTGGTCTGATGGCGCAGAAAGCGGAAGAGTACGGTTCACACGATAAGACATTTGAACTGGAAGCTGACGGTACTGTACAAATCATCGATCAGGACGGAAATGTACTGATTGAGCACAATGTTGAAGAAGGCGATATCTGGCGTATGTGTCAGGCGAAAGACGCGCCGATTCAGGATTGGGTTAAACTGGCCGTTACCCGTGCCCGTAACTCTGGTATGCCGGCAATATTCTGGCTGGACGATGAGCGTGCCCACGATGCACAGCTGATCAAGAAAGTTGAGAAGTACCTGAAAGACCACGACACGAATGGTCTGGAAATCCACATCATGTCACCTGTACGTGCGATTCGTTTCTCAATGGAACGTGCAATCCGCGGTCTGGACACCATCTCTGTAACAGGTAACGTTCTGCGTGACTACCTGACTGACCTGTTCCCGATTCTGGAACTGGGTACCAGTGCGAAGATGCTGTCTATCGTGCCTCTGATGGCCGGTGGTGGTCTGTACGAGACCGGTGCGGGTGGTTCTGCACCTAAGCACATTCAGCAGTTCGTTGAAGAAGGTCACTTACGCTGGGATTCACTGGGTGAGTTCCTGGCACTGGCAGTGTCTCTTGAAGAGCTGGCTATCAAGCACAGCAACTCTAAAGCGAAAGCACTGGCGGTTGCTCTTGATAAGGCGACTGAGAAGCTGCTGAACACCGGTAAGTCACCTGAGCGTAAAGTGGGTCAGCTGGATAACCGTGGCAGCCATGTATGGCTGGCGCTGTACTGGGCTGAAGCACTGACTGAGCAGACTGAAGATAAAGAGCTGGCTGGACTGTTCAAGCCAACTCTGGAAGCGATGACTGCGAACATCGACAAAATCATCGAAGAAATCGATGCGTCTCAGGGTCAGCCACAGGATATCGGCGGTTACTACTTCCCTGACGAAGACAAGTTGTATGCAGCCATGTCTCCAAGCAAAACGTTGCAGGAATCCCTGTCTAAGTAAGCGTTTAAGCAAGAACCAAAAAACCCGGCTTTCGCCGGGTTTTTTATTTGGTAGCGGTAAATTTGAAGACACCGCTGAAAATGGCGCATAAAAAAGGCCTTCTACCGACTGCCGAATCGCAGTAAAAAGCCCTTTGAGATGCTTTTTTGAATTTTAACGTTCAGGTTCTTCGACAACACCAATGTTTTCTGCGTGAAGGCCCTTAGGACCCTGCTGTACATCAAACGTTACTTCCTGGCCTGCCTTGAGAGAACGGTATCCATCCATCTGAATGGTGGAGTAGTGGGCAAAAATGTCCTCTCCGCCGTCCTCAGGAACGATAAATCCAAATCCTTTAGCATTGTTAAACCATTTAACTTTACCAACCGCCATACATCGACTTCCTCTTAATCCTTGAACTCATAATACTATGCCCCCACAATAGAAATATGAGGAGCACGATGGCTATGCGCGTCACTCGCATGGCCATAGTTAAAACTGTAGATATTTTAACCATTGAATGTCAAGCGTAAATTAAAGATTATTTATTTACAAAAAAATCGGCTAATCTGCGCTAAGGCACTATTATTGTACTATGAGTAAAGACAACGCGATCAGTATAGACAGAGAAAAAGAGAGGCTTGCGGAGCGACAAAAGACGCAGCCGCCGCCAATGTATAAAGTGTTGTTGAACAACGACGATTACACGCCGATGGACTTCGTGGTCGAAGTACTCATGCATTTTTTTAATATGGATGCTGAGAAGGCCAATCAGACTATGCTCACCGTACATTATCAGGGACGTGCTGTGTGTGGCATATTTACTGCAGAGATTGCAGAAACCAAAGTGATGCAGGTCAATCAGTATGCGCGTAAGCATCAACACCCGCTTATGTGCACTATGGAACAGGCATAGGTCTATTAACAGAGGGCGAGCGATATGTTGAATAAAGAGTTAGAGCAAACGCTGAACGAAGCTTTCGTGTTTGCCAGAGAACATCGTCACGAATTCATGACGGTAGAGCATCTGTTGCTGGCGCTGATGGATAATTCTGCCGCCCGGGACGCACTTAAAGCGTGTGGTGCCAATATCGAGCAAATCAAAAGCGAACTTATCGAGTTTGTTAAAGATACCACGCCACTCATTATGGATGAGCAGGCAAATGACCGTGAGACGCAGCCAACTTTAGGTTTCCAGCGTGTACTTCAGCGCGCGGTTTTTCATGTGCAATCATCAGGCAAAGACGAGGTAACCGGTGCGAACGTGCTGGTGGCTATTTTCTCCGAGCAGGAATCTCAGGCGGTTTATATTCTTAAACGTGCTGACGTCACCCGTCTTGATGTGGTGAATTACATCAGTCACGGTGTCAGTAAAAATGAAGACGAAAGTCCTGCCGGTGCTGAAAGTCAGGAAGAGACTGCTGAGGGCGAAGAGTCAGGTTCTGCACTGAGCAAATATTCTACTGATCTGAACCGTCAGGCGAAGGACGGTAAGATTGACCCGTTAATCGGACGTGATGCGGAAGTTGAGCGTACAATTCAAATTCTGTGTCGTCGCCGTAAAAACAACCCGCTGCTGGTGGGTGAAGCCGGTGTCGGTAAAACGGCTATTGCGGAAGGTTTAGCTTACCGCATCGTTAACGATGACGTGCCGGACGTGATTGCCGACAGTACGGTGTATTCTCTGGACTTAGGCGGCTTGCTGGCCGGTACCAAGTATCGCGGTGACTTTGAGAAACGGTTAAAAGCTATTCTCAAAGAACTCAGCAAAGACGAAAACGCCATTTTATTTATTGATGAAATCCATACGATCATCGGTGCCGGTGCGGCATCCGGTGGTGTGATGGATGCGTCTAATTTGCTGAAGCCAAAACTGAGTTCCGGTGAATTACGTTGCATCGGTTCTACCACCTATCAGGAATACCAGGGCATTTTTGAAAAAGACAGGGCACTTGCCCGTCGCTTCCAGAAAGTCGACGTGGTCGAGCCCTCAGTGAGCGATACGACCAAGATCCTGCTGGGTCTGAAGTCCCGTTACGAAGAGCACCATAGCGTTCGTTTTACCCAGAAAGCACTTCAGGCTGCTGCAGAGCTGTCTGCCAAGTACATCAACGAACGCCATTTGCCGGACAAAGCCATTGACGTCATGGACGAAGCAGGGGCCAGCCAGCGTTTGCTGCCGGTGTCCCGCCGTAAGAAAACCATCAATGTGGCTGATATCGAGCAAATCATCGCTAAGATGGCCCGGATCCCTGAGAAGTCCGTGTCTGCCTCCGACCGTCAGGCGCTGAAACATCTTGGCCGTGACCTGAAAATGGTGGTATTTGGTCAGGACAAAGCCATTGAGACGCTGACAGACGCGATTCACTTATCCCGTGCCGGTCTGGGCAGTGAAGAGAAGCCTATCGGTAGTTTCCTGTTCGCCGGTCCTACCGGTGTAGGTAAGACGGAAGTCACACAGCAACTGGCAAAAATCATGGGTGTGGAGCTTATCCGTTTCGATATGTCGGAATATATGGAGCGCCACGCGGTAAGCCGTTTAATCGGTGCGCCTCCGGGATATGTCGGTTTCGATCAGGGCGGTCTGCTTACCGATGCAGTCATTAAAAACCCGTATTCGGTAGTGCTGCTGGATGAAATCGAAAAAGCCCACAGTGATATTTACAATATTCTGCTGCAGGTCATGGATCACGGTACGCTGACGGATAACAACGGCCGTAAGGTTGATTTCCGTAATGTGGTACTGGTCATGACAACCAATGCCGGTGTGCAGGAAACCGTACGTAAATCTATCGGCTTCCAGCAACAGGATCACAGTCATGATGCCATGTCGGAAATCAACAAGGTGTTCACCCCTGAGTTCCGTAACCGTCTTGACGGTATTATCTGGTTCAATCACCTTGGCACCGACGTTATTCTGCAGGTGGTTGATAAGTTCCTGGTGGAACTGGAAGCACAGCTGGATACCAAAGGTGTTACCTTTGAAGTCACGCCGGCAGCAAGGGCGTACCTTGCTGAGAAAGGTTACGATAAATCTATGGGCGCACGGCCTATGTCACGCCTTATAAAAGAGGAAGTGAAGAAAGAGCTGGCTAACGAACTGTTGTTCGGAGAGTTGAGCAAAGGTGGCAGTGTGAAAGTTGATTTGGGTGAAAACAAACTGGAGTTCTCATTTTCCGGTGCGGAAACCCGGAATGAAGAGGCGGAATCCAACTAAGGATTTCGCGTTCAACCCAACTTAAAAACAAAAAGCCCGGTGATATCACCGGGCTTTTTTTTAAGATTCTACAGACTACTGAGTATTATCTTGCACGATAAACGATGCGACCTTTAGTCAGATCGTACGGCGTCATCTCTACGGTTACCTTGTCACCAGTAAGAATGCGGATATAGTTCTTACGCATTTTGCCGGAGATGTGTGCAGTCACAACGTGACCGTTCTCAAGTTCAACGCGGAATTGTGTGCTTGGAAGTGTGTCAACCACGGTTCCTTCCATTTCGATAGAATCTTCTTTTGCCATGAAAAGCAGTTACCTCAGTAAGTCAAAATTTTGCCGCGCAGACATTAACCAATAAACGCCCGTGTGTAAAGGGTTCAGGCTTTATTTGAGCTGAATTTTTGCCAATTCATGTCAAATAAACGTTCATGAGGCAAAAATTTCGTTTTGTAATTCATTTTATTGCACTCGTCTATCTGGTAGCCGAGATACAAAAAACTGCGGGCATCGGATTTAGCATGGGCGATTTGTTGTAATACCATCCACGTGCCCATTGACGAGGACGATAACTCAGGAGCAAAAAACGTATACAGCGCTGAGAAAGAAGCTGTTCCGTCACAATGACGGATGTCATCGGTAACAGCCACTGCAACCAGCTCATCTCCGTCTCGCGCTTCAATAAATACGGGGGGATTCCAATTGCAGAAAATGAAACTGTTATACTGGTCTCTGTTAGCCGGATACATGCTGCCGTCGGTATGGCGCTCATTAATGTACCGTTCGTAAAGCGGGTAGTATTCGTCTTTCGGTGTTGATGACAGCGTAGTGGTGAGGTGACTGTTGCGCTTCAGCACTCGTCGCTGACTTCTTGACGGCGAAAACTGTGCCACAGGAATACGTACCGACTGACAGGCTTCGCAAGTAGGGCAGTGGGGCCGGTAAATTTGATCGCCACTGCGACGGAATCCGGCCTGAATCAGCTGTCCGTAACGATAGCGGAGATCCTGTTCAGTTTCTGCAAACACCAGTAACTGTTCATTCTTATCCGGTAAATAACTGCAGGCGAAAGACTGCGTAAGCCCAAACTTCATGGCGTTATATTTCCACCTTGCCAACTACTACGATATGAGGCAGTTATTCTGCCGTCTTCGTCTATTGTAGCATTATGTTGACGTAAGCGGTCAATAAATGTGCTTCTGGGAATGGTTTGCGCCCCCAGGGACTGCAAATGTTCCGTAGGTAACTGGCAGTCAATAAATGCAAGATTATGGTTTTGCATGTGTTTTACCAGCGCCAGCATGGCCAGCTTGGATGTATTCGGTTCTTTGTGGAACATGGATTCACCACAAAAAACACCACCTACTGCCACACCGTATAAGCCGCCGGCCAGTTGATTGTCGTCATTCCACACTTCAACAGAGTGGGCAATGCCGGCTCGGTGGAGCCTTTCGTAGGCGGTAATCATGTCACCGGTGATCCAGGTATCCGACGACAGTTCATTACTGTCAGGCCGGTAGCGGGGAATGGATGAGCAGGCACGGATAACCGCGTAGAAATCTTCATTCAGCGTGACGCGGTACTGTTTTCGTTTTGCCAGTTTTTTCAGACTTTTAGATACGTGAAAGCCATTCAGCTCAATGATTGCTCTTGGATCCGGCGACCACCAGAGTACCGGCTCATCATCGCTGAACCAGGGGAAAATGCCGTTGGAGTAAGCCTGAAATAACCGGGGGGCGTCGAGAGTTGCGCCGTAAGCCAGCAGGCCGTCAGGTTCTTTCAGTGCAGTTGAAACAGGCGGAAAAGGCGTATCAACATTCAGGTAAGGAAGTTCAATCATGGAATCACGGGGCAGGGAAGCTGCCCCGTACCTCAGTTATCAGCCTTGTTCCGGGCGGAAACCGTCGAGGAATTTTTCTGCATCCAGTGCAGCCATACAACCGGTGCCGGCTGAGGTAATAGCCTGACGGTAAATATGATCGCTCACATCACCGGCAGCAAAAATACCTTCCACCGAGGTTTGTGTGGCATTACCCTGCAGACCGCTCTGAACAACAATATAGCCGTCTTTCATTTCAAGCTGACCTTCGAAAATATCCGTGTTCGGCTTGTGGCCAATGGCAATAAACAGGCCCATTACATCGATTTCTTCTTTGGCATCAGACTGCGTGTCAGCAATACGGACTTTCGTTACGCCCATTTCATCGCCCAGCACTTCGTCCAGCGTTTTATTCAGGTGCAGAACCACGTTACCGTTTTCTGCTTTGTCCAGCAGACGCTGCTCAAGAATTTTTTCACTGCGGAAAGTGTCACGACGGTGAATAACGTGAACTTCAGACGCGATGTTTGACAGATACAGTGCTTCTTCCACGGCAGTATTCCCGCCGCCCACAACCGCTACTTTCTGGTTACGGTAGAAGAATCCGTCACAGGTTGCGCAGGCAGAAACACCTTTACCTTTAAATGCTTCTTCAGATTCCAGACCCAGGTATTTCGCAGAAGCTCCGGTTGCGATGATCAGTGCATCACAGGTGTAAGTGCCGGAATCACCGTAAAGGGTGAACGGACGCTTACTGAAATCAGTTTTGTTGATGTGGTCAAAAATGATTTCTGTATTGAATTTCTCTGCGTGTTTTTGCATGCGTACCATCAGATCAGGACCTGTCAGTCCTTCAGGGTCGCCCGGCCAGTTTTCAACTTCTGTGGTTGTTGTTAACTGTCCACCCTGCTGAATACCTGTTAACAGTACAGGTTCAAGGTTTGCTCTGGCCGCATAGACTGCTGCGGAATATCCTGCCGGGCCAGAGCCCAGAATAAGTAGACGGACGTGTCTGCTTTCTGCCATTTCTATCTCCAATGCTTTCACTCATCGCCGCTGACAACGAGCCTTTAAATGATGGTATCTTTATGTGGGTCAATATCGCATATTCAACCTGAATTGAGTATGACTTTTCATTACAATATATGTCAGTAATGTTACCTGAGCCGTTAACCGGGCTATAATAAACCAAACCGCAGCATATTTAGTATAGAATGCTGAATACATCCGGGATTTTTTGTAGTTTAATAAAATAAAATCCAGACGTTGACCGGGGTCAGCACCGGCAGGAGAGCAGGCATGTCACAATCAGTAATTACGCTTCTGCGTGACGGACAAGACTATATGAATACCTGGCCGGTAAAACGGGAGCTTTATGCTTTCTTTCCGGAGTGCCGTGTCGTCAGTGCTACAAAGCTGGCTATCAAAGCCATGCCGCCTCTGGCCATTGTGGCCGCGGGAATGATGTTAAATGTGCTGGGAAGTGCATACCTGCCGCAGGCGATGGCAATTGGGTTGTTCTTCATCAGCCTGCCCTTACAGGGCTTACTCTGGTTGGGACACCGCTCGAATCAGACTCTGCCGCCGCAAATTAAAAGCTGGTATCAGGAAGTTCACCGTAAAATGGCAGCAGAAGGTTGTGAATTGCAGGCAATGCGTTCTCAGCCTAAATATCGTGAACTGGCGGCCACGCTGAAAACAGCATTCAGTGAACTCGACCGCGTTTTCACGCAAAAATGGTTTAACTGAAACCCGTTCCTGCTACCGGTGACGTGTTACTGCGTCACCTGACTGCCAGGTTTTTAAACCTTTTTTAAGCCTTCTTATCTTTTCAGTCAGCTTACGTTGCTTCGCTGTTCTTAACTAATACCAGATTTTCCCCGCATCGTCTGCAGCGATAAGTCATGCCCTTTTTCACATTATTATGCCTTCTCACCGACAACTCTATGGTTTGACAGCCACAGCGGTAGTTATAGGTTGTCAGGCCCAGTACGGATAAGTCGAAATTATGTGTCGTCGAAGGGGATACGCCGTAAACATGTTGCATGACAGCCTGCCATTCCTGACCGTGAGGTTTCACTCTGCGTCTTTTGCCTGCTGTATGCCACGTTATCAGATGACTGACTTCATGTGGGATCACATCACTGAAAAATGCCGCTTTGTTTGCAGCCAGTAATACAGGATGAAAGTTAACCCTGTTCTGCTGTAAAAAGGCGGTGCCGGCGTTTTTACCGCTGCGCCTGAAAGACACATCGGGCAAAGGGAAAGGGCGGTTAAAATAACGTTCTGCAACAGCAAAGAGGCGGTGAACCTCACGGATCACCGCCTCTTTTTCAGAGTGATTAAGTGTCACCGGTACTTAGTCCACCTTACACTGAAGGCACAGGGTGTATACACCGCGTGGATCATTCAGGCTGGTCACCGTGCCGGTTTCTGCTAACAGGTTCTTCACCATTTTCATCAGGTGACTGTCGTTATCAGCGAATTGCATTTTTGCACCCCACACCAGCGCCTGGCCGAAAAACTCTTTCCAGAATTGTTCCTGAGGAGACAGGATACGCTCTACGTACTGGGTGTCCCAGGTTTCCAGACCGGCAATTTCAGCAGCGGATGCGACGGCATCATCAAGGTCGCCCAGTTCGTCTACCAAACCCAGTTCCAGTGCCTGACTACCAATCCATACACGGCCCTGGGCAATTTTATCAACCGCTTCAGGGCTCATACCGCGGGATTCACCCACCATGGTGATGAACTGGAGATAAGCACTTTCCACATTGCGCTGGAGGATTTCACCAAAGCGGGGATCCAGCTCGCGCAGTGCTGACATACCGGCAATTTCGGTAGATGCAACACCGTCGGTGTTAATGCCAAGGTATTCCAGTGAATCCTCGAAGGTAAGGAACATACCAAACACACCGATGGAGCCTGTGATAGTGCTGGGAGAAGCAATGATTTTATCTGCCGGTGCAGAAATCCAGTAACCGCCGGATGCTGCATAGGTGCTCATAGACACAACGACAGGTTTACCGGCGCTTTGCAGTTCCAGCACTTCCTGACGGATAATTTCGGATGCAAATGAACTGCCTCCCGGTGAATCGACCTGCAGAACGACAGCTTTCACCGTATCATCCAGACGGGCCTGACGTAATAAGCGTGCTGTGCTGTCCCCACCGATTGTGCCGGCGGGCTGATTACCGTCGAGGATTTCGCCTTTGGCTACCACAATTGCGACTTTATCCTTCGTGTTACCCATTTTGGGTAACGGCGGATTAACGGCTTTCAGGTAAGTATTAAAAGGGGTAACGTTGACACCCAGTTTGTTTTCATCCGTTCCGACTAAAGCAACCAGTTCCTGACGGACTTCTTCCCGGGTTTTAAGGGCATCCACCCAGCCGTTGTTCAGTGCATATTTAGCGAAATCTGCACCGGCTTCTTCAAACTTGTTCAGCAGAACGTCCAGTTCTTCATCGAAGTTACTGACATCAATACCACGGGCAGCAGCCACATCAGCTTTATATTGTGACCAGTAAGTGTCGAGCCACAACTTGTTTGCTTCTTTTGCCGCGTCAGACATGTCATTACGGATAAACGGCTCTACGGCAGATTTGTACGTACCCACACGGAAGATATGTGTCGTAATGCGTAATTTCTCCAGCATGTCTTTAAAGTACATGCCAAAGCGGCCGTAACCTTCAAACATCACACCGCCCATTGGATTCAGGTAAATATGATCAGCACGTGCTGCAAGGTAATATTGATTCTGGCTGTAGTAGTCGCCGATAGCGTAGACCGGTTTTTCGGTCTTAAAGTCATCGATGGCAGCGGCTACGGTGCGGAGTTTATCCAGTCCGCCGCCCTGTAACCCGGACAAATCCAGAATGAGCGCTTTTATGCGGGAGTCCTGTTTGGCGTTATCCAGTACCTTAACCACATCACGTACCAGCACTTCCGGGTTTTCCGGTTCTTCACCAAACGCTTCCTGCATGAATTGTGAAAACGGGTCGACCTGTTCTTTTTCAATGACCAGGTTACCGTTCAGCTGCAATAATAATGCACTGTCAGGTTTTACCGAGATGGGATCTTCACTGCTACTGATGGCAATAATGACGCCAATAACAAGAACCAGAAAAATAAGATTAAATACGAGTTTTCTGGCGAAATTCAGTACTGTCCATAGTCCTGTGAATAATGCTTTCGTCCAGCTTCCTTTTGCTGCCATATTGCTTTGTACCTCAGACGGATGTTTAGTTCATGGTAACGGAACCACGAAGGATAGCTAACTTAAATTGTAATGAATTGTGATAGCGGTAAACAAGCGCTACAGGCCTGATTTACTGTGAATATACATCATTGAGGGATAAGTTTGGTAAAAGCTGTTTCATCTGCACCACGCCGCTGATACATTGTGCTTTCATCAATGTATTTCCCGATGTGTATAAGGAGAACCGCAATTGGAAGCTCTTGACCTGCTGTTAAACCGTCGTTCCCAACCCAGACTCAAAGCCCCTGCGCCGGAGGGCGATGTCCTGGAAAATATTTTTCAGGCCGCTTTACGTGCGCCGGACCATGCGGCGCTTACGCCATGGCGTTTTATTGTGTGTGAAGGGCAGGGGCTGGTAAAACTCGGTTCTGTGTTTGAGCAGTCTGCTATTGAAAACGACAAATCCGCCAAAGAAATAGAACGTGCCCCGCAGTTGCCGATGCGTGCTCCTATGGTAATTGTGGCCATCACAACGTATAAAGAGCATGAAAAAGTGCCCCGTGTAGAGCAGGTCGCGTCGACAGCCTGTGCGGTAATGGC
Source organism: Alteromonas sp. NFXS44 (assembly GCF_040148705.1). NCBI lineage: Bacteria > Pseudomonadati > Pseudomonadota > Gammaproteobacteria > Alteromonadales > Alteromonadaceae > Alteromonas > Alteromonas sp. NFXS44. The sequence continues at coordinate 850,519 of NZ_JAGDEA010000005.1, forward strand.
CATGCTAATGGCTGCTCAGGCGCAAGGGTTTAACGGAATATGGCGGACCGGCGCATACGCCCATTGTGAGCTGGTGAGAAAGGCATTGTCGTTAAATGAAGAAGATGAAATAGCCGGGTTTTTATATTTAGGTACACCGGCAATCGATACGCCGCCGGTAATACGTCCGGACAGCACGCCGTTTTTCACTTACTGGCGCTGATCGTTTCAATCCTGACCGGCGTTGACCGCACCAGTGATAAGCACAAAGCAAAAGGCCGGCAACATTGCCGGCCTTCCCGTATCCGTTGAACGGACATTAAATTGAGTCAGTATTAATCTACCTGAACAATTTTCAGCGCGTTGGTCGCACCGATTTTTTCCATTTCATCGCCGTAAGTCATGATCACACTGTCACCTTCTTTCACCAGACCGATGGCTTTCAGTGCTGCCATGGTGTCGTGTTTCAGCTGACCCGGTTCACTGTCGCGGGAATCAAAGAATACCGGCTTCACACCACGGTAAAGTGCCATTGCATTAAGCGTGGCTTCGTGACGTGACATGGCTATGATAGGTAAACCGGTGGTAATACGTGACATCAGCTTAGGCGTATTACCACTTTCAGTTAATGCAACAATAGCTTTGATGCTTGGCAGGTGATTAGCAGCATAAACTGCAGACAACGCCACTGTTTCACTGACCGTAGAGAACACTGTATCCATTCTGTGCTTGGACAGTTTAACGCTGGGGTGTGTTTCTGCACCTTCACAAACCCGTGCCATGGCTCTCACTGTTTCAACAGGGTAATTACCGGCAGCAGTTTCCGCCGATAACATCACTGCATCCGTACCGTCCAGTACGGCGTTCGCCACGTCCATCACTTCTGCACGGGTTGGCATCGGGCTGGTGATCATTGATTCCATCATTTGCGTGGCAGTAATGACAACTTTGTTCAGTTGACGAGAGCGGGCAATCAGTTTCTTCTGAACACCTACCAGCTCTGCATCACCGATCTCCACACCCAGGTCACCACGGGCAACCATAACGGCGTCAGATGCACTGATAATATCGTCAATGGCTTCATCGGTAGCAACGGCTTCAGCACGTTCTACTTTGGCACAGATTAGTGCTTCACAACCGGCTTCGCGGGCCAGCTCGCGGGCGTAGTTCAGGTCTGCACCTGAACGGGGGAAGGACACTGCCAGATAATCAACGCCGATTTTAGCGGCCGTTTTAATATCTTCTTTGTCTTTCGCAGTCAGAGCTTCGGCCGACAGACCACCGCCCTGACGGTTGATGCCTTTATTGTTGGACAGTTTTCCGCCTACGGTTACTTTTGTATGCACTTTACGACCGGCTACTTCAGTAACTTCCAGTTGAATACGGCCATCGTCGAGTAGCAGAATATCGCCGGTGTTTACATCGTCAGGCAGCGCTTTATAGTCGATACCTACTGCGTTCAAGTCACCGTCATCTTTCGCCATTTCAGCATCAAGGGTAAAAGGTGCGCCCACATCAAGATTTACTGCGCCTTCTTTAAACCGGGCTACACGAATTTTAGGGCCCTGCAAATCACCGAGAATGGCTACATATTTATTTAAGTTCTTTGCTGCCTGACGTACTTTCTTCGCACGCTCAATGTGATCTTCAGCCTGACCGTGAGAGAAGTTCATCCGCACTGTATTTGCACCAGCTGCGATGATGGCTTCAATGCGTTCGATGGTATCTGTTGCTGGTCCTAATGTGGCAAGTATCTTTGTTCTTCTGGTCATATGATTCGTCGCTTGTTCTTCGTCGTTAACAGGGAGGCTTCTACACACGTTACTTACATTGACAATAATGTCGAATAAATGTTCGATTTATGTTGCTGTAATGCTTTTACGTAATTTTATTACAGAATAGTAGAGCAATCTGACAAAAATGTGAATGCAAAGAACTTTTTTCCTCACTGGCCTTACCAGTGAGGTGTGAACTAATCTGAACGCAGGAAGAAGAAATAATGGTTAAAAAAAGACCGCTGGTAAAAGCGGTCTTCAATAAATCAGGTGGAATGAACTGTTACAAGTCACGCTTGTCAAAGCGGGAACCGCGAAGGGTGTCTTTGACCCGCTTGAGATTTTCTCTGAACTTATTGCCACGACGCAGGGTGAAGCCGGTGGCCAGTACATCAATTAAGGTAAGCTGGGCAATACGGCTTGCCATGGGCATGTACATGTCAGTGTCTTCCGGCACTTCCAGAGACAACACGTAACTGCATTCACGTGACAGCGGGCTGTCTGCAGAGGTGATACCAACGACAGTGGCATCGTTACTGCGGGCAATCTGGGCAATCTCGACCAGGCTTTTGGTTCTGCCGGTATGGGAAATCAATACGACCACATCGCCGTCTGTGCAGTTCATGCAACTCATGCGTTGCATCAGAATATCTTCAAAGTAAACCACGGGCACATTGAAGCGGAAAAACTTATTCAGCGCGTCGTGGGCCACAGAGGCCGAGGCGCCGAGGCCAAAAAATGAAATTTTCTGTGCCTGCGTCAACAGATCAACAACCCGGTTAACAACATTGACGTCAATGGATTGCCGCGCAACTTCGAGGGAAGCCATGGTGCTTTCGAAAATTTTGTTTGTGTATTCGCCCGGGCCGTCACTTTCATCTACATGACGGTTAACATACGGTGTGCCATTCGCTAAGCTTTGTGCCAGATGTAATTTAAAATCCGGGAAGCCTTTGGTGTCCAGGCGGCGGCAAAAACGGTTTACTGTCGGCTCACTGACATCAGACATTTTAGCGAGCGTTGCTATACTCGAATGAATTGCCGTTTGCGGGTTGGCCAATATTATTTCGGCAACTTTGCGCTCAGACTTGCTGAAAGCGGCTTTATTTTGCGTAATTTTCTCAAGAATATTCATACGGATATAGCGAAAAGTAAGGTAAAGTTATAGTCATTCCAGCTTTCTATACTACCCAAAGTGACTCGGGTGACAAGAAAAATGTAATTTTTTGACAATCGAAGCAACAGAATGGTGGGTATTCAGCGAATAAATACCTCTTTAACGTGTCATAGATGACTCAAGTTGTAATTTTACTACATTTGGTGTTAACTATGTGCTAACAACGACGAGACAGTTCATCTGCGTTGCCTGACAGTATCGAACTGTTATCTGGATTATCATTAAGAAGGTCGACGAAATATGGTAATGGATAATTCCTTTGAACCCTGTGATTTTGTGCTGTTTGGCACGTTAGGGGATCTCTCACGACGGAAACTATTGCCGTCCTTATATCAGTTGGAAAAAGCTGAGCTCATTCACCCTGATACCAAAATTATTGGTGTAGCGCGTCAGGACCTGAGCACTGAGGACTACAAGAAAGAAGTCCGTAACAACATCGAAAAATTTGGTTCCAAACAAGTTTGCGAAGATACCTGGGCCCGCCTTGAAGCCCGTCTGCAATATGCTTGTGTGGATATGAAGAATACTGAAAGCTACCGCGTTTTTGATTCAGTAGTAGATGCAGACCGCATTATGGTTTGCTATCTGGCGACTCCGCCGGCTATCTACGGTGACATCTGCCGTGGTCTGCACAGCTGCGATATTATCGACAGCTCCGTACGTGTAGTGCTGGAAAAACCAATCGGTCACGATCTTGAATCTTCTAAAGTCATTAATGACCAGGTTTCAGAATACTTTAAAGAATCGCAAATCTACCGCATTGACCACTATCTGGGTAAAGAAACCGTTCTTAACCTGATTGCCCTGCGTTTTGCTAACTCCATATTTGCTACCAACTGGGACCACAACTCCATTGACCACGTACAGATCACTGTTGCTGAGTCGGTAGGGATTGAAGGCCGTTGGGGCTATTTTGATGACGCTGGTCAAATGCGTGACATGGTGCAGAACCACCTGTTGCAAATTCTCAGTCTGATTGCCATGGAACCGCCGGCAAACCTGAATGCCGACAGTATCCGTGATGAAAAACTGAAAGTACTGAAAGCCTTACGTCCGATTAACCTGAGCAATATCAACGAATCAACAGTTCGTGGTCAGTACACGTCCGGTTTCGTTAAGGGTGAAGAAGTACCTGGCTATCTGGAAGAAGAGGGGGCCAATACCCGCAGCCGTACTGAAAGCTTCGTTGCCATCAAGGCCGACATCGACAACTGGCGCTGGGCCGGCGTGCCGTTTTATTTAAGAACAGGTAAGCGTTTGCCGACCAAAGTGTCTGAAGTTGTGATTTACTTCAAACGCCAGCCACACAACCTGTTCGGTGACAGCTTCCAGAATCTGCCGCCTAATAAACTGGTTATCCGACTGCAGCCTGACGAAGGTGTTGAAATCACCGTAATGAATAAGGTACCGGGTCTGACCAGCTCAGGTTCAATGGACCTGCAAAAGTCAAAACTCGACTTGAGTTTCTCGGATGCATTCGGCGATGACCGCATTCCTGATGCTTATGAAAAGCTGTTACTTGAAGTGATGCTGGGCAACCAGGCTCTGTTCGTTCGCCGTGATGAAATTGAACAGGCGTGGAACTGGGTTGATTCAATTCTTGAAGCGTGGAAGCAAACTAATGAGCCACCGGAGCCGTATCAGGCTGGTACGTGGGGACCGGTAGATTCTATCGGGTTGTTAGCCCGCGCTAACCGTAGTTGGTATGAAAGCAAAACAACACGGAAGAAGAAATAAGATGGCTTTGACAATTAATGCTTTTGACAATGCAGATGCGCTGACCAGTGCATTTGCAGACACGATTATTTCACTGCTGGAAAAAGGCATTGCTGAACGTGGCCGCGCCAGTCTGGTAGTGAGCGGGGGCAGAACACCTCTGGCTCTGTTCAAACAGCTTAGCCAGACTGACCTTGCCTGGGATGAAGTTGACATTACGCTGGCTGATGAGCGTTGGGTTGATGAAAATGACGACGCCAGCAATACAAAGCTGGTGCGTGAAAACCTGATTCAGAACAAAGCGGCAGCCGCTAATTTTGTCACTTTGAAAACGGATGATGCAGATGCCAATGATGGTATCGCCGAGGCGGAAAACCGCCTGTCCAGTTTCAGCCAGCCTTTCGACGCGCTTATTCTCGGTATGGGCGAAGATGGCCACACAGCATCACTGTTTCCCTGTTCGGAGCAGGTTGCGGATGGTCTGGATCTGGCGAGTGGTAAAATTTGTATCGCTACCCAACCCACCACGGCCCCTCACCAACGTATTTCACTGACACTGCCTGCGCTGTTAAACAGTCGCAATATCTTTATTCACCTCACCGGTGAAAAGAAAAAAGCGGTTTTAGAAGACGCCATTGCTAATGCAACTGAGCTGGATAAACCCGTTACCGCAGTTGTCAACCGTGCTGATGTCACGCTGATGTGGGCACCCTAGGAGCAGATCATGAATTCTCAAATTGCTGAAGTAACACAGCGAATTATTGAACGCAGTAAAGCAACCCGTAAGGCCTATCTGGAAAAAATAGAAAAGGCCCGCCGCCAGGGGCCGCACCGTGGTGTGCTGTCCTGTGGTAACCTGGCTCACGGCTTCGCCGCTTGTGGCAGCGATGACAAAGCCGATTTGCGTTCAATGACGAAAGCCAATATCGCAATCATCTCTTCTTATAACGATATGCTGTCGGCTCACCAGCCGTACGAAGCGTATCCGGCAATCATTAAAGAGGCCATCCGTCAGGTGGGCAGCGTAGCGCAGTTCGCCGGTGGTGTACCGGCCATGTGTGATGGTGTTACTCAGGGTAACCCGGGCATGGATCTGAGCCTGATGAGCCGTGACATTATTGCCCAGGCGACGGCAGTGGGTCTGTCTCACAACATGTTCGACGGCGCTCTGATGCTGGGGATCTGTGACAAAATTGTCCCAGGATTACTGATGGGGTCACTGGCCTTTGGTCACTTACCGACTGTTTTCATTCCTGCCGGACCAATGCCTTCAGGTCTGCCAAACAAAGAAAAAGCCCGTGTCCGTCAGGAATTTGCACAGGGTAAAGTCGGGCGCGACAAATTACTTGAAGCAGAATCTCAGTCTTACCACTCTGCCGGTACCTGTACTTTCTACGGTACAGCGAACTCTAACCAGCTGGTGGTTGAGACTATGGGTCTGCATCTGCCGGGGTCATCGTTTGTTAATCCTGGCACGCCGCTACGTGATGCACTGACGAAAGCTGCATCCGTTCAGGCAACCCGTATCACTGACCTGGGCGACAACTACACGCCGATTGGTCATATTGTTGACGAGAAAGCCATTGTTAACGGAATCGTCGCATTACTGGCGACTGGTGGTTCAACAAACCACACCATGCACCTTGTAGCGATCGCCCGCGCAGCCGGTATTCTGGTTAACTGGGATGACTTCTCAGATCTGTCTGATGCCACGCCGTTAATTACCCGTATCTATCCGAATGGTCACGCTGACATTAACCATTTTGTCGCTGCCGGCGGTATGTCGCTGTTGTTTAAACAGTTGCTGGATGCAGGTCTGCTGCACAATGACGTTAAGACAATTTGTGGTGACGGTCTGGATCTATACACCAAAGAGCCGGTTCTGAAAGACGGTGAACTTGAATGGCGTGACGGTCCGGTTGAATCTCTTGATAAAGAGGTACTGGCCACTGTTGAGAAACCCTTTAAGCCTGACGGTGGTGTTTGCGTACTTCGCGGGAACCTGGGTCGTGGCGTTATCAAAACGTCTGCACTTAAGTCTCCGGTTTGCCATATCAAAGCACCTGCTGTGGTGTTCGAAGATCAGTTCGAACTGGATGCGGCGTTCAAATCCGGTGATCTGGACAAAGACTGCATTATCGTTGTGCGCTTCCAGGGCCCGTCAGCGATTGGTATGCCTGAACTGCACCGCTTAACCCCACCTCTGGGTGTGTTACAGGACCGCGGATTCAAAGTCGCGCTGGTAACAGACGGACGTATGTCCGGTGCGTCAGGTAAAGTACCTGCTGCTATCCATGTTACCCCGGAAGCCTATAAAGGCGGCATGCTGGCAAAAGTGGAATCCGGCGACCTCATCGAACTGAATACAGAAACCGGTGAACTGACATTGCTGGTTGATGACGAAACTCTGGCTGCACGTACCGCAAAAGAAGCGGACCTGGCGCATCATCAGGAAGGTATGGGACGTGAACTGTTCTCCGGTTACAGAAATATTCTGTCCGGTGCTGAAGAAGGCGCGTGTTCATTGTTTGTAACTCAGGAGCAGGCGCTATGACGGCACTTTTCGTTGCAGATGTCGGCGGGACGAACATTCGTCTTGCCCGTGTAACTGATAGCGGTGTAGACAATATCATCAAATACCAGTGCAGAGATTTTGCCAGTATTGATTTGGCTATTGGCCAGTATTTCGCAGATTTACCTCAGTTCGCCTTTACGTCAGGTTGTATTGCTATTGCCTGTCCGGTACTGGGAGACCAGGTAGAGATGACGAACCACAGCTGGGCATTCTCACAAACTGCATTACGTGGTCAGCTGAAGCTGGATAATCTGTTTGTGATCAATGATTTCACAGCCGTGGCGCATTCATTACCGGTATTAGGTGATGATCAGGTGGTGCAAATCGGAACCGGCACAGCGAAAACCAACGGCAATATCGCTGTATTTGGCCCAGGCACCGGGTTAGGCGTAGAGCACATCACCATGACGTCTTCAGGCTGGCAAACCCTGGACGGCGAGGGTGGTCATGTTGATTTCGCCCCTGTTGACGAGACAGATGTGGTGATCTGGCGCTACCTGCAAAATGAACACGGTCGCGCATCTGCCGAAGAGGTGATGTCTGGTCGCGGACTGATGAACATCTATAAAGCGCTGGCGTTACACAATAATGTACCGGTAACACACACAGAACCGTCTCAGGTTACTGAACGTGCGTTGTCCGGTGAATGCGATGTGTGCGTACAAACTCTGACTCAGTTCTGCCGTATCATGGGCAGTTTTGCCGGTAACCTGGCACTGAACATGGCTACCACCGGTGGTATTTTCATCGGCGGCGGTATTGCGAACCGTTTTGCAGAATTCTTAAAAGAGAGTGATTTCCGCGCCCGCTTCGAGGCCAAAGGCCAGATGAAGCATTACGTGAAAGACATTCCAACTTATCTGATTGCAGAGCCCGACCACGGATTATTAGGTGCATCTGCATACCTGAAACAACATACAGCGAGTGAACTATGACAACGAACGCTAACTATACACCGGCAGACATCTTTGCTGCTGGCCCGGTAGTCCCGGTACTGGTAATTAAGGACCTGGACAAAGCTGTGCCACTGGCAAAAGCACTGATTGCAGGTGGCATTAAGGTGCTGGAAGTCACACTGCGTACACCTGTTGCTCTGGATGTGATCAAGAAAATCGCAGACGAAGTACCTGAAGCGATTATCGGTGCGGGTACTGTTACCAATGCACAGCAGCTTAAGCAGGTTGTTGAAGCCGGTGCGAAATTCGCTATCAGCCCGGGTCTGACAGAAGCACTGCTGGAAGCCGGTAAAGGCTACGATATTCCGTTAATTCCGGGTATTTCTTCAATTTCTGATCTGATGACAGCGAAGGATGCGGGTTATGATCACCTGAAATTCTTCCCTGCTGAAGCATCAGGTGGCGTGAAGGCGCTTAAATCTATCGGCGGTCCTTTCCCTGATGTGACATTCTGTCCTACAGGCGGTATCGGTCCGGCTAACTACAACGACTACCTGGCTCTGTCTAACGTTCGTTGTGTTGGCGGTTCATGGGTTGCACCTGATGATGCCATTGAAAGCGGAGACTGGGACAAGATCACCCAACTGGCGAAAGAAGCTTGTGACGGTGCCAAAGCCTGAGTACAAATTCTCTGATTTTGCTCATAAACCGGATGTTGAATAACATCCGGTTTTTTTATGTCTGCTTAAATGCTTGTGCCTGATGGTGTTGGATTCCGGCTTGTGAAGGCGGCAGTTTGAAGGCGGTTATCACTGCAGCAATCAGTACCACAGCACTTATCAGCCATGCATAACCCGGTTCTGTCACAATGCGCTCTGTCAGCCAGTTAAAGCCAAAGCAAGCTGTCAGGAAAGCAAATATGGCCCGCGTTATTGCAAAAGCAGTATAGCGGGATGCCATTAACAGCAGTGGCAGTACTACCACACTCAGCGCGGCCTGAAATACCTCAACCCCTGCGTTAAACCCCGCCACCGCGAGTAACCTTGTGACTGTATCGAGCGGCAGCCCCTGCATGACTTCTGAAAAGGCGACGCCATGGATCACGCCGAACAGTAATACCGGCACATTGTGAAGCCGTGCCGGTTGAATCAGCAACAATACCGCTGTCACCAGAACCGTAGCAGCCACGCACGCTTCAGTTAACCACACAGGCATGCTCAGTACACCGGTCGCAGATAAAGCCAGTGATACTGTATGGCCAGCGGTGAATAGGGATATCATGATCAATGCCTGCCGCCACGTATACCCTTTACGCCAGTTATGTTGTTTTGATGCACTGACTACAGTGAACAACAGACAAAACAGGAACAGCAAATGGTCTGTACCGGCAAAGATATGATGGAGGCCGGCAGTAAAGTAGCGGATGAGCAGATCTGTGACGCTCAGGGCTGCAGCTTTCAGGCTGACAGACGTATGCCGCCAGGACAGCACGGTAGCATGGCTTGCAGGGCCGTCTCCACTTGCATTGCTGACTGACACCAGGGTGCGGTGATTGCGCACCCTGTGCGTGATGCCATCGTACTGAACCACCAGTGATGATGTCTGATGTGCGTGCTCAGTTGAGGCTGTTACGCTCACAACCAGGCAGGTCTCATAATCACACAGCTGAAACCGGGGAGCGTCAGTTTGTATGGTATAAGCTTCTGTGTGCATCGTGTCCGCGGCAGTGACAATCAGGTGTTCGTCAAGATATGCAGCCATGCGGTTGTGCAGCTGAGAAGGACTTTCAGCGGTGAGCGCAGGCCACAGGGGATTGGCCTGCTGTAACTGGTCCAGTGGCAATGATAATTCAATCTTCAGCGTACCGGCGCTCTGATAAATTGTCATTTTAGTGGCAGAAGCCGGGTGAGCGGCAACCGGCAAAGTTACCAGCCACCAGGCTACTGCCATCAGAAGTAACAGATTACAGCGTATTGCCATAATCCATTTCCTTATCACGATAGACAGTGTGATAGTGGGTCTGACCGCGGATGACTACACCGCCCTGACAGGCGACTTCAATCCATACGCGGGGACCGTCGATCCTCATGTAAGTGCCGCTCTGGTCGACATCAACGCCTGCTGATTCCGAGCCTGCCCATGCGATATAGGTATCCGCCAGTGCCGCTTCTGTTATGTAATCTGCCATCAGAGCGTCAGAAATATCGCTCTGGTAGTCATCCACCCATTCGGCGATTGCCGCAATGACCAGCGCCTGCTGCGTTTCGCTTAATGCAGCTACGTTAATACCGCCGCGATCGTCGCCTACAGGATAGTCATTTGGCTGTACGCCACTTCCGTTGTCAGGCCCCACAAGCACATCAGAATAAGATTCACCGCTCAGATAAGCGTCTGAGAATTCATCGTCAGATAGCGCTTCAAACATGGCTACCATCGCATCACCTTCATCTACCAGCGGCGCATACGTCGTACTGTTGAGTTCAAAAGCAGATTTAGGCTCTGATGCAATATGATTAGGCACAGGGTAACCGGTACCTTCAACCATAGTCACGTTGTAGGCGAGGTGATGGCCACCGAGCTGAATCATCCAGTTATCTTCACGGCCGGGGGTTCCGAATATTGCGATGTAATAATTCGCAGAACTGTAAGTGCTGCCGCCTCCCTGTTCCTGCAGATAATCATCAGCAGCCAGTACGCCGCGAAAATCTTCGTATCCGGCATCATTTAATAATGTTTGTGCAACTGTGATGAGCGCGTCGTAAGCTGTATCTGATAATTCGCCAATGCGCATACCATTTCGCTGCACATTGCCGGTGGGTAAATTTGACCAGATTGTCCGTTCAGTATTGGAATTATCCCAATCATACAAAATGGCTGATTGTTCAGAGGTGGTGAGGGTAGCGATGAAGTTCTCGGTGGCGCAAATCAATTCGTCCATTTGCGCTGTGGACGTATCGTCACACTGACTTTCCGTGGTCGTCTCTTCAGACGCTGAATCGTCTGCGGCTTCATCGTCGCTGTCGTCTGCAGTGTCGTCATCACTTTCGTCTGAGCCATCTGAAGACGAATCGTCGCTGCCTGTATCACCGGTTGAACTGTCATCTGATGTTGAACCGGTTTCTGTTTCAACTGTGGTTGAATCTGAACTGTCTGAACCGCCGCAACCGGACAGTAACAGTGCAGCCAGGAAAATATAGATAAATGGGGTAGGTTTCACAAAGCGCTCCGCAACAAATAAGAACAGATCTCATTATTTACTGCGGAGTACTTGCAAAAAAGCTTTTTAACAATACTTTACACAGCCTTTACCCTGGCTGACTAAAGGGGGGAAACAATTTGCGTGACGCTGCGGCTTTCGCCGGGTGCTAATGTGCATCCATTGGTCACGGCTGTCTCAATACATAACATATGTCTGAAACCAAAAGCGTCCATGTCAGCGATAGAAGCAGCCCCTTGCCAGGGATTCCAGACCACCAGAGAATCGTGTCCCATAGACGTTACACGGGTAAATGGCTTCTCTTCTACATAAACGGTTACGTCAGGAGCAGCATGCTGATGAATGCGGTCTGTTTCACCACTGAAAGTATACGGGGACGGGGCAGGTTTTAATGCCCAGTTTTCCAGTTTGTCTTTGTACTCGCCTTCAATACCTGTAATTTTGGTATGCGCGATATCTGCCACTGAAAAATAGGTGTGCATTGCTGCATTGAATGAAAACGGCACGATTCCGGTGTTTTCTGTTTTCAGGGTAATCGACAGGGTTTTACCCACCAGAATTTCGTAGCTGACTTTGCAATCATATTCAAAGCCTTCACCACGGCTGAATGTGGGGGTAAGAACAATGCGTGTGCCGTCTCCGGTGTCTTCAGATGACTGAATCTGCCAGCTTTGGGTGCGCAAAAAACCATGAGAGGGGAGTTCACCTTTCTCACGGCCATGGTCATCACTGAACCAGGGCCAGCACAGAGGAATTCCACCACGAATCGGGCGCTCACCGTTTAAGAACGCATGAGGACTGAGCCATAAACGGTCACGATCATCAGATTTTGGAATGAATGACAGTACATGCGCGCCAAATAAGCTGATACGGCTGCTGGCAAACTGATTGTCTACGTTTAAAAAGGTAATCCCTGAAGATTCTTCAACAGTTACAGAGTCGGGAATACTCATGTGACATCTCCTTGCCAAAATAAAGTCCGGTTATTATTGTGCATCTAAAAACAAAAAGGTGCGATAGCAAATCGCACCTTTTTTAAATTTTTATCTTGCTTATCACCCGGTTAGGGCGTGTTCGCATTATTTTGAAATATGCTGAACCAAATCAAGTACTTTATTTGAGTAACCCCATTCGTTGTCGTACCAGGATACAACTTTAACGAACGTGTCAGTCAGAGCGATACCTGCATCTGCATCGAAGATAGAAGTGCGTGCGTCACCCAGGAAGTCATTAGACACAACAGCATCTTCGGTGTAACCCAGAATGCCTTTCAGTTCACCTTCAGACGCTTCCTTCATTGCTTCACAGATAGCTTTATAAGTGGTTGGCTTTGCCAGATTTACTGTCAGGTCAACAACTGAAACATTCGGAGTAGGCACACGGAATGCCATGCCGGTTAATTTACCGTTCAGTGCAGGGATAACTTTACCAACGGCTTTCGCAGCACCGGTAGAAGATGGAATGATGTTCTGGCTTGCACCACGACCACCGCGCCAGTCTTTGTGAGAAGGACCGTCAACCGTTTTCTGTGTTGCTGTCGTCGCGTGAACAGTCGTCATCAGACCGTCAACAATACCGAATTTGTCGTTCAGTACTTTCGCCAGAGGCGCAAGACAGTTTGTGGTGCACGACGCATTAGAAACGATAGTCTGGCCATCGTATTCACCGTGGTTAACACCCATAACGAACATAGGCGTGTCGTCTTTAGATGGTGCAGACATCACCACTTTCTTTGCGCCGGCTTCAAGGTGAGCTGAAGCAGTATCTTTTGTCAGGAACAAACCTGTAGATTCAACAACAACGTCAACGTTTACATCGTTCCATGCCAGGTCAGCAGGGTTTCTTTCTGATGTAACACGGATAGTTTTACCATTTACTATCAGCTGGTTATTGTCTACCTTTATTTCACCATCAAAAACGCCATGGGTTGAATCATATTTCAGCATGTAAGCGATGTAATCTGTGTCCAGCAGATCGTTGATAGCAACAACTTCAATGTCGTCACGCTTTTGTGCAGCGCGCATTACCAAACGACCAATGCGTCCAAAACCATTGATACCGATGCGAATAGTCATGTCATACCTCTAATTGTATTTTGGTACAAGTGAAAAAAAATTACGTAAAGTATGGATCAAAATGGCATAATTGGCAAAGTAAAAAGCAAAAAATGTTGCAAAATTACAACTGTGAACTATGCAAACGTATTCAGTTTCGTTGTATCGGGTCTTTAACTGATAATGCTCAAAATAATGTGTTGATGAGAATGCGCGGCCGTTGCCTTAACATTATCAACACGGGAAACAGGAATAGATAAAATGACAAATCCCGTTTTACAACAGCTGGTTGAGATGCGCGGCATAGAGACCCACTATGTTGATGCGTGGGGCAAACCTGCCACGATTTCAGAATCAAGCCAGACCAAATTACTTAATGCACTGGGTTACGACACCAGCAATGAAGCTGCTATAGAACAACAGCTTTCAGAAGAAGCCAGAAAAATCTGGCAGACTCCGCTCAACCCGGTACAGGTTTTACGCCAATCAGACACCGTTCCGTTTTCTGTACGGTTACCGATAGAGCTGGTAACCGATGAGTATACTGTAGCGCTCTCTTTTGAATATGGACAGACATTCGTCCACACTTTTGCACCGGTTGACGAAACACTGGTAAATGTCGCCCATCTGGAAGACGTGGAATATCACGAATACGCTGTCACACTGCCGGTTCAGGCGCCCACGGGTTATCATACACTGAGCTTATCGGTGGAAGGGGATGATGAACCGCTTTGCAGTATGCGGGTTATTATTGCACCTTCAGCCTGCTTCATCCCTGAATCCATTGCTGCCGGTAAAAAGATTTGGGGTCTGAGTGTGCAACTTTACTGTGTACGCAGTCAGAAAAACTGGGGTATGGGCGACTTCTCAGATCTGGCTTTATTAACCGAAAAGGCCGCTGCCACCGGAGCAGAGTTTATCGGTCTGAACCCTATTCATGCGCTGTATCCGGCGAACCCTGATGCCTGCAGCCCTTACGGACCGTCTTCACGTCGCTGGCTGAATTATTTATACCTCGATGTGACTGCCATGCCCTGTTTTGACGACGCCAGTGTGCAGACCATTGTGAATGATGCGGCTTTTCAGGAAAAACTTGCAGCAGCAAGAGCGGCTGACCTGGTTGACTATGCTGCCGTTGCGTCTCTTAAACTGCCTGCACTCTCCGCGTTGTTCGACGTGTACTACAACAAGTACCTGACTAAAAATACAAAACAGAACAAAGCATTTAAAGCGTTCGTGGAAGCCGGTGGTGAAAGCCTTGATATGCTGGCGGTGTACGATACGTTGCAGGAAAAGCTGGCTGAAGAAGTTAAGCCTTCCTGGGGCTGGCCGGTATTTCCTGAGGAATTCCGTGAATACCACAAACCTGATGTAGCGGTATTCAGAGAACAGAATAAAAAGCGGGTTTCTTTTTACCTGTTCCTGCAATGGCAGGCTGCGTTGCAATTACAGGCCGCCAGTGATGTGGCAACTAATGCCGGCATGGCTATCGGTTTATACCGTGATCTCGCCGTAGGTGTCAGTGAAGGCAGTGCAGAAATTTGGGGTAACAAAGACTTGTACTGTACCGGTGCCTCTGTGGGAGCGCCGCCGGATATTTTAGGGCCACTCGGACAAAACTGGGGGCTGCCGCCCATGGACCCTTACAAGCTTTACGAACAGGCCTATCAGCCAATCATAGACTTGTTTGCTTCCAACATGGCCGGTTCCGGTGCTTTGCGTATTGACCATGTTATGGCACTGCTTCGTCTGTGGTGGGTGACTAAAGGTGACCATGCAAAGGACGGTGGTTACGTTTATTATCCTGTCGATGATCTGCTGGCCATTCTGGCACTGGAAAGCCACCGGAATCAGAGCCTCGTGATTGGTGAAGACTTGGGTACAGTACCGGAAGAAATCCGTGAAAAACTGGCGGATAACGGTGTCCATTCGTACCGTGTATTCTTCTTTGAGCAAGCTAAAGACGGCGGCTTTTATTCACCGGCCCATTACCCCGTGCAATCTATGTCGACACTGACAACCCACGATATGCCAACTTTGACCGGCTTCTGGCATTGTCTGGATCTTGAGCTGGGTAAAGAGCTTGGTTTGTATCCTACTGATGAAATATTGTCTGTGTTGTATCACGACAGGCATAAGAATAAACAGGCGATACTGGATACCTTGCACGGTCACCATTCCATCAGTGACAACATCAGCCGTGATGTGAATGTGACGGGAATGACTACCGAACTTAACCGCGGTATGCAATTGCATATGGCGGCAGGTTCCAGTGCGTTACTCAGTCTGCAACTTGAAGACTGGTTGGAAATGGATAAGCCTGTTAATGTACCGGGTACGTTTAACGAATATCCTAACTGGCGCAGGAAGTTATCTCAGCCTTTAGAGACTATTTTTGACAATCAGGACATCACTAACCTGGCAGCTAAGCTGACCGCTGTCAGAAAGCAGGCCAGCACAGATTAGGGATGTTCTGCAGTCTGCCGTATTGTGCGGCAGACTTTGCAGGAGTAACAAATGGTAGTAGAGCAGCAACTGGCACAAGCGCGGTGCAGTCAGCCTTTTTCCGTACTTGGTAATCAGCAAAGCGAAGATGGCGTAACGGTTACCGCGTATATCCCTGAAGCCAAAACAGTGTCAGTCCGCTGTTTAAAAACCCGCAAAGAAATCATCAAACTCAAAAAACAGGGCGACTCAGCTCTGTTTTCTGCATTATCAAAAAAGTTAAAGCCTGCGCAGCGTTACGAACTGCAGGTGACAACGGCAGACAGCGAATACAGCTTCACCGACCCTTACCAGTTCCGTGAAGAAGCATTTCATGCTGTGCACTTTATCGACCATCAGCCTGAAAATCTTTACCGGCAGGGCGGGGCACATCTGCTAACCACAGATGGCATTACCGGAACACGTTTTGCTGTTTATGCCCCTAACGCATCTGCGGTTTCCGTCATCGGTGATTTTAACCGCTGGGATGGCCGTACTCATCCTATGCAACAAACTGACATGGGCTACTGGGTACTCTTCATTCCGGGACTCGTTGCCGGCGAGCGCTATAAATATCAGTTAAAAGATGCCTGGGGTAACGATTTACCTCACAAGGCTGACCCGTTAGGCTTTGCTGCTGAGCAGTATCCATCTCACGCTTCAAAAGTGTTCGATCACAATGCCTATGAGTGGAATGACAGTGCCTGGATGGAGAAGCGGCAGGCAGACAAATACGCAAATCCCATGAGCGTATATGAAGTGCATCCGGGTTCATGGCGCCGGCCTTCTGAAGAGAGCGGGAAACGCTATCTCAGTTATCATGAACTGGCAGATTCACTGATCCCCTACGTGAAAGAGATGGGGTATACCCATATAGAATTGTTACCCGTATCAGAGTTTCCTTTCGACGGTTCCTGGGGGTATCAGCCGGTGGGGCTTTACGCACCGACAAGCCGCTTCGGTTCACCTGACGATTTTAAATATTTTGTTGATCAGTGCCACCAGGCAGATATCGGCATTATCATTGACTGGGTACCGGCGCACTTCCCGGAAGATGCCCATGGCCTTGCGCGGTTCGATGGCAGTCATGTGTACGAATATGACGATCCCCGCCGTGGCTGGCATCCGGACTGGAATTCATGCATTTACGATTTCGGTAAAGATACTGTTCGCCAGTTTCTGGTTGCCAACGCACTTTTCTGGTTGGATAAATTTCACATTGACGGCTTGCGGGTGGATGCAGTGGCGTCCATGTTGTACCTGGATTATTCCCGTAATGAAGGGGAGTGGATCCCCAACGTTCACGGGGGCAATGAAAACTACGAAGCCATCAGCCTGCTGAAATGGATGAATGAAGAGGTTTACCGGCACTTCCCCGGCGCAATGACCATTGCTGAGGAGTCCACTTCATTCCCGGGTGTATCCAGACCGGTGAGCGAAGGCGGTCTCGGATTCGGCTTTAAGTGGAATATGGGCTGGATGCACGATTCATTGCATTACATCAGTAAAGATCCGGCGTATCGCCGCTATCATCACGGAGAAATCACCTTTTCCATGGTGTATACATTCGATGAAAACTTTGTATTGCCGATTTCCCACGATGAAGTCGTACACGGAAAAGGCAGCATGATTGGTAAAATGCCGGGAGATGAATGGCAGCAGGCGGCAAACCTGCGTTGCTATGCCGGTTTCATGTATGGTCATCCGGGCAAAAAACTGAATTTCATGGGTAATGAAATTGCCCAGTCAAGGGAATGGAATCACGATGGTGAGCTTGACTGGTGGTTGCTGGAGTTCGACAAGCATAAAGGCATGCAGGCACTTTACCGTACGCTTAACCATCTGTACCGGACTATGCCTGCACTGTATGAGCAGGATCACAATTATGAAGGTTTCAGCTGGATAGACCATAATTATGCTGAACTAAGTATGTTGTCCTTCGTAAGAAAAGGCAAAGACGACAAGCAAAAAGTCTATGTGGTGAATAACTTTACGCCTTCTCCCCGTGAGAAGTTCCGCATTGGCGTGGAAGACCCGGGCACTTACTCACTGGTACTAAATACCGACAGCGGTGAGTTCTGGGGCAGTGATTACCCTGCACCTGAAATTGTTACTGCTGACGCGGTGGAATGGAACAATCAGCCGTATTCTATTGAAATCACTTTACCGCCACTGGCAACACTTTACTGGGTTTATGAATAACAGGAGAACCGGCAAAGGTGAAGCAAGACTCACTTATAAACTATAACGTTAAGGCTGGCGTGCCGTATCCGCCGGGGGCGACTGTCACCGGCGACGGCTGCAATTTTGCTGTTGAATCGCCGGACGCCAGAGCTGTCGTGCTGTGCCTTTTCCAAAGTGATACAGAGGAACCGGTTGCAGAGATTGTGATGCCGGCCAAAACCGGTTCAGTCTGGCATTGTGAAGTAGAAGGTGCCGGCGAGAATCAGCATTATGCATACAGGGTGGAGCGTGGTGAAGAATCCCTTCACCACGTGCCGACAGACAAGCTGTTAATCGACCCTTATGCCCATAAACTCAGCCGGCCGCTGCACTGGAATGCCAGACACTATGAACATGACTCACAGTTTATGGTGCCGAAATGTGTTGTGGTGCGTCATGATAATCATGACCGGCCGCCGAAACCTGCCTTTCAGCCCCATCAGCGGATTATTTACGAAGCCCATGTGAAAGGGCTGACTATGCTGCACCCGGCTGTACCCGACGAAGATAAAGGTAAATATACAGGGGCGGCCCATCCGGATGTCATAAAACATCTGGTTGATCTCGGTGTGACCACTGTGCAGTTTATGCCTTTGTCAGCGTTCATGCCGGAACCTTACATTACTGAAAAGGGCATGACCAACTACTGGGGTTACAATCCGGTAAACTACTTTGCACCTGAACCCCGTTACGGAAAAGCGGATGCTGTCCGTGAACTGAAAGCCATGGTGGATGCCTATCACGGAGCCGGCCTGGAAGTCATCATTGATGTGGTTTACAACCATACCGCTGAGGGCGGAGATGGCGGACCGGTATTGTCTTTCAAAGGCTTCTTCCCCCACCAGGCCTATTTGTACGAACAGACCAAAACCGGTGAGATTGTTTACAGCAATCACTCAGGATGCGGAAATACTGTAAATACTGCCAGTCCGGTCATGACGACGATGATTATGGATGCCATGCGTTACTGGGTTGAGGTTATCGGTGTAGACGGATTCCGTTTCGATCTCGCCGTATGTCTGGGCAGAGATCCGCAACAGTTTTCGCCTCACTCCGGTCTGCTTAAATCAATTTCACAGGATCCGGTGCTGAAACAGGTTGTGCTGGTAGCGGAACCCTGGGACATTGGCCCGGGCGGTTATCAGTTAGGCGCTTTTGCGTATCCGTGGCTGGAAGTGAACGACCGTTACCGTGACACCTTAAGAGCATTCTGGCGGGGTGATCACGCTATTACCGCGGAGTTTGCAACACGGCTGATGGGGTCACGGGATATTTTCCATAAGGGATTCCGGCCTGTTTATACATCGGTAAACAATGTGACCTACCATGACGGCTTTACCCTTCACGATTTGGTGAGCTACACCGAACGCCACAATGAGGCGAACGGTGAAAATAACCGTGACGGGCATGGTCACAATTTATCAGCTAATTATGGTGTGGAAGGACCCGCTCAGGACGAGAAAATTCTCCAGCTTCGTGAGCGTCAGAAACGAAATATGTTTTTTTCGATGATGCTGTCACAGGGGATCCCTCATGTGCTGGGCGGTGATGAGCTGAGTAAAACCCAGAACGGAAACAACAACGCCTATTGTCAGGACAATGCCCTAAACTGGTATGACTGGGAGCTGAATAAACGGGAGTCTGATTTTCTGCATTTCTGTCAGCACGTGATTCAACTGCGTCGTAGCAGCGAGTTGCTGAGTCATTTACTGCTCGAAGACGATTTGTTTCAGCTTGATACGAATGTGGCGGTGATCCGCTGGTATAAACCTGACGGACAGGATAAAGAATCGGAAGACTGGCAGTCACCGGACAGCCAGTCCTTTGGCGTTGAAATCCGCGGTACAACAAAAGATGAAAACGACCCTGAACACTGGTTCCTGTGTTTTAATGCCAGCCTGCAGGACAAGCGTTTTAATCTGCCCGGGATCTCGCCTCAGTGTGCCTGGCAACTGATAGTCGATACCCGGTACGGTTCTTTACCTGAACAACCGGATATTTGTATTCAGAGAGTGTTTTTGCAGGCGGGCAGAAGCGTAGCCGTGTTTAAACAAAGCCAGATAGCACCGTAAAGGGTTTACTGCTGCACGGCAAGTAAGCAATCAGTCATGATTTGAGCATAATTCGCAGAAAATCAGTCATAAGTTAGTGTTCGCACTATTATCGGGTGGTATGATCCGCAGCCATCTGTAACTTGAGGTGACACCCAATGCAAAAAGAAGATGGAAAGCACACTGAAACTAAGTGTGATATCGGTTTTATTGGTTTAGGCGTAATGGGCGCCAACCTGACGCTTAACCTGGTCGATCATGGTTATCGCGTAGCCTGTTTCGACCTTGATCAAACCAAAGTCGATGCGATTATTGCTAAAGATGCTGAAGAGCGTGGCGACGCGGCTGCCCGTGTAGAAGGCTGCAGCTCATACACCGAATTACTCAGCAAATTGAAGTCACCTCACATGGTTATTTTGTCGGTGCCTGCCGGCGAACCTGTTGACCATGTTTGCTCTCACCTGATTGATGCCGGCATCCAGGCCGATGACATTGTTGTGGATACCGGAAACAGCTTGTGGACGGATTCTGTCGAACGGGAAGAAAAGTATAAAAGTAAGTTTATCTTCTTCTCTACTGCGGTTTCCGGCGGTGAAGTGGGCGCACGTTTCGGCCCTTCTCTGATGCCTTCAGGCAACCCGTATGCGTGGACACGCCTTGAGCCGGTATTGAAAGCTATTGCAGCAAAAGTCGATGCTGAGACAGGTCTGCCGATTGAATCTTTCACCCCGGGTAAGCCGGTGCTGGAAGGGGAAGCCTGTGCCACGTACATCGGTCCTGTGGGTGCCGGTCACTACGTTAAAATGGTGCATAACGGTATTGAGTATGCCGACATGCAACTTATCTGCGAAACCTATCAGGTCATGCGTACCGCTTTACACATGTCTGCTGCTGAGATTGCAGAGGTTTTCCGTCGCTGGAATAAAGGCAAGCTGAACAGTTACCTGATGGAAATCAGTGCAGAAGTGCTGGAGCAGCTGGATCCTGAAACCGGTGTACCACTGGTAGATGTCATTCTTGATATGGCTGGTCAGAAAGGCACGGGTCTCTGGACCGCCGTCAGTGCGCTGCAAGTGGGAAGTCCTGCCCAGACGATTACTTCTGCGGTATTTGCCCGCAGTCTGTCCAGCCTCAAAGACGAGCGTGTCGCAGCCAGCAAAGTTCTGCAGGGACCGGAAGTCAAAGTCCTTTCTGATGAAGAAAAGTTTGCGGCTATCGACAAGCTGGAATATGCGCTTTATTGCTCAAAGATTTGTGCATACGCGCAGGGTTTCCAGTTGATGGCTGTTGCTTCAAAAGAGCACGGTTGGGAACTGGACTTCGGTGGTATTGCGAAAATCTGGCGTGCCGGCTGTATTATCCGTGCGGTATTCCTCCAATCTATTTCCAAAGCCTACGAAAACAACGAAGATCTGGCGAACCTGTTGCTTGATCCTTTCTTTGCTGATCAAATCACCCAATATCAGTCTGACTGGCGGGAATCGTTGGCACAGGCTGCTCTGGCAGGTATTCCCTGTCCGGCAATGATGTCAGCGTTAAGTTATTACGATTCTTACCGCACCGCAGTACTGCCGGCCAACCTGCTTCAGGGCCAGCGTGACTACTTTGGCGCACACACGTATCAGCGTGTAGATAAACCGGCGGGTAAGAAGTTTCACCTTGACTGGAGTGATCCGGCGCGTCCTCAGATTGCTATCAAAAAGTAATCGTGTAAACGAACACAGGAGCAAACATGGCTGTCGATAAAGACTGGAAAGCAACGCTGTCGCCTGACGAATATCGTGTCACCCGTCAGGCTGGTACAGAGCGTCCTTACACAGGTGTATTACTGGACGAGAAGCGTCCGGGAACCTACATATGCAAGTGTTGCGGTGCGCCGCTTTTCAGTTCGGATGCTAAGTTTGATTCTGGTTGTGGCTGGCCTTCATTTGATCAGCAAACAAATGACGGTAATGTGTTGTACCGTGAAGACAATAGTCACGGAATGCGCAGAACGGAAATTATCTGTAAATCCTGTGACGCCCATCTGGGCCATGTTTTCCCTGACGGACCCACAGAGACCGGCCAGCGGTATTGTGTAAATTCGTTATCACTGAATTTGAAAACTGCTGAGGATGAAGTCGTCCGCGGCTGACATGTTCACTTCTGGTTAAAAAATAAACACCGCTTTATTGTAAAGCGGTGTTTTTGTTTGTGACTTCGTCATAATGGGTGGAAATACTGAAATTTCCTGTGAAAGTGACTTACAGGATCCGTTGAAAAAAGCGACCCCGGTAAATGCTGAAGTCTGCCGGTTACAGTTTGGTAAGCCCGAGCGCCTTTGCATCGAATTCACCGTCTTCCAGTGCGCCGGTTATCTCATCTGCTACGTTATTCATCAGTGACGCCGGTAACTGAAACTTTGTTGCCATTGCTTCCAGTTGTTGCGTATTGATTGAGTCGGAGTAGTGACTGGCGACTTTTGACCAAATCCAGGCAAGTTTGTACTTCTTCTGTTCCATGCTGATGGTTGTCAGCGTATGAAATACTGAGACATCCACATTTTCATCATCTTTGTAAAGACTCAACGCGCGGTATAGGGTGTCACGGGTGCGGTTCATGTCATCTTGCGCCTGTATTGACGCCAGGGCGATCAGTTGTTCCGGCGTGTTAAGGCGACCGGCACTGGCTGCAGCCATAAACCGTTTCAATGCGTCTTCATCACCGGAACGGGACCAGTGATACCAGGCGAGCAGGGGCTCACTGCTATTGCGGGTTTTACGGTTGAGACGATCGAGTTCTTTGCGTGCTGTCAGCACACCTTTCATCCGGTCTGCTTCTTTGTCCCGGTATTTTTTGTGGGTCAGGCCGGAGGCGTTAACGATACAACGCTGGTAGTCTTCAAACATCAGCATCAGGCGATAAATGTCTTCACCTTCACCGTCGTCAGGGTGGCGGTAGCGTTGCTTGATTATCTCTGCTTTTTCCCCGCGGCACCATTCATCACTGTTGAGATCGTTACACATTTGCGGATTATCCTGACAAATTGTGGCGACTTTAGGCGCAAACATATCACCGCAACCGGGCAATACCACTGTCCCAATCAGTAACGGCAGGCATTTCGCCAGTTGTGTTGGAAAATTACTAAAGGATCGGGGTGTTTGCAGCTTAAATGATGAAATACTGAAAATTTTCAACAGTTTGGTCTTCCTTGATGGTTTTCTTAGAATAAGTCCGTTCCACGCAGACAACGACTTTTACACCTTAGTGTACCCTACAATTATGAAGCTTTCTGCGTGGACTGTCCGGTTAATTTCTAATGGTTAAGGCAAAGGCATGAATCAACAGTTTGAACAGGAATTGCAAAGTAGCTGGCAGGAACGTCAGGAATACGCGGAAATGATGATGCCGCTCATCGGTAAGCTCTACAGAAATCATTCAGTAGAAGTGTCTGTGTATGGCCGTTCGTTACTGGGTGCCAGTGTCATCGATATCGTTAAAGCGCATCGCAAAGTGCGTTTACATGAAGGCATTAAATTACGTTTACGGGAGAGCTTTCCTGTACTTGAAGCGTTAACAGCAATGCCCCTCGCACCGGCACAAATTGATATTGGTAAACTGGCTTTTGATTTCCATTACGGCAGTGCCGTCGATCAAACCGATTTGAATGCTTATTTGCAGGAAAAGCTGGCTGATGTAGCCGGTAAAGACGATGAGCAGACGCCTCAGGATGTGGTACTTTACGGCTTTGGCCGTATCGGCCGCTTACTTGCACGTCTGCTGATAGAAAGACAGGGTAAAGCGAACAAGTTGCGCCTGCGTGCAATTGTTGTGCGCGGCGGCAAAGACGGCGACCTGGAAAAGCGCGCAAGCTTACTTCGTCGTGATTCGGTACATGGTCCGTTCAATGGCAGTATCACAATTGATCACGAGCGCCAGGCCATTAAAGCTAATGGTTCTTTTATTCAAATCATCTATGCAAACAGCCCGGATGAAGTGGACTACACCAAATACGGTATCGATAATGCTATCGTCGTTGACAATACCGGTATGTGGCGCGACCGCGACGGTCTGGGTCTGCATCTTAAAGCCAAAGGTGCTGCGAAGGCATTACTGACTGCTCCGGGTAAAGGTGACATTAAAAACATCGTTCACGGCGTTAATCATGAAGACATTCTGGCAGAAGACACAATCCTGTCAGCCGCCAGTTGTACAACGAATGCAATCACGCCTGTGCTGAAAGCGCTGGATGAAGAGTATGGTATTGATTCCGGTCACGTGGAAACCGTACACAGTTTTACCAACGACCAGAACCTCATTGATAACTACCACAAAGCTGACCGTCGTGGCCGCAGTGCACCGCTTAATATGGTTATCACTGAAACCGGCGCTGCGAAAGCAGTAGCAAAAGCCTATCCTAAACTGGCTGGGAAGCTGACTGGTAACGCGATTCGTGTGCCTACACCAAACGTATCGATGGCTATTCTGAACCTTAACCTGAAAACTTCCACCGATAAGCTGGCGGTGAATGAGTTCCTGCGGGATACGGCTCTGTTCTCATCGCTGCAGCATCAGATTGACTATACGGCCAGTAAAGAAATCGTTTCAACTGACCTGGTGGGTTCACGTGCTGCGAGTGTGGTGGATTCACAGGCAACAATCGTCGCTGATAACCGTCTGACGCTGTATGTGTGGTATGACAATGAATTCGGATACAGCTGCCAGGTGATGCGTGTAGTGCGCGACATGGCCGGGATCACTTTCCCAACGTTACCTGCATAATTGTTAGCGCAGGCGTTATTACCGGTATCGCTTCGGCGTTACCGGTTTTTTTGTCTGCAGAAATGTAAACCTTCGTGCTGTTCATTTCCCGGGCATAACCACCGGACGGATGTGTTAAACATGGTATTTACATTCCCGACTATGCTAAATTAGCGGCAAAAATAGAAGGACACGACAGATCCATGCATATCTCAGCACAGTTTGACAGCGGAAATATCCGTGTCATCGAAGCCGCCTCTCCGCAAAAAATCGTTCTTGGCATCAACAAAGACAATCAGTCAGATTTTTATCAGTGGTTCCATTTCCGTTTATTCGGGGAAGTATTCGAAACCCATCACATCACGCTCACTGATTTGGCTAAATCTGCGTATCCCGATGGCTGGAAAGATTACAATGTACTGGCTTCTTATGACCGCCAGAACTGGTTTCGCGTAGACTGCGAATTTGACGGTGATAATCTTTCATTCAGCTTCACACCGGAACAGCCAGCCGTCTATTTTGCCTATTTCATCCCTTACAGCTATGAACGGCATCTGGATCTGGTTCACGATGCACAAATGTCTCTGCGCTGTGAACACCGCCTGTTAGGCGAAACGCTGGATGGTCGTGACATTAACCTGTTAGTTATCGGTGACGAAGAGCCGGCTAAAAAGAAAATCTGGATCACAGCCAGACAACACCCCGGCGAAACTATGGCCGAATGGTGTGCAGAAGGACTGCTTTACCGCCTGCTGGATGAACAGGACGGTCTGTCCAGACAATTACTGGACGACGCTGTTTTCTATATTGTGCCGAACATGAATCCGGATGGCGCTGCACGGGGCCATTTGCGTACGAACGCGGCGGGTACTAACCTGAACCGTGAGTGGGCAGAGCCCGGCGCAGAGAAAAGCCCGGAAGTCTTGCATGTGTTAAAGGCCATGACAGACACCGGTGTAGACATGTATCTTGATATTCACGGTGACGAAGCATTACCGTACAATTTTGTCGCAGGCAGCGAGGGGATCCCTTGTTATTCTGCACGCCTGAAAGATCTGGAGGACACGTTTAAAGCAGCATTACTGTCTGCTACGCCGGAATTTCAGGACGAATATGGCTATCCAAAAGACAAGCCGGGTGAAGCAAACCTGACCGTGGCATCCAATGCTGTTGGTCAGAAATTTGATTGCCTTGCCTACACGCTGGAAATGCCGTTTAAAGATAATAATAATTTACCTGATCCTGTGTATGGATGGTCAGTGCAACGCTGCCGCCAGCTGGGAGAAGACCTTTTGATTGCCGTGCGTGCGGTAGTGTCAAAACTACGATAATAAAAACACGCAAAATAACAACAAAGTATTGAGGGGAACTCGTCTTGGAAGGCTTGTATAATTTTCTTGTGTCAATAGATGGCATGCTCGGGGGAGCACCTTGGTTCCCCTTCGTTCTGCTGGGTGTCGGTTTGTTCTTTACCGTGTACCTTAAATTTCCGCAAATCCGCTTCTTTAAGCATGCCTGGCTGGTCGTCACCGGCAAGTATGATAAAGAAGGCGAGGAAGGGGATACCACTCACTTCCGCGCGTTAACCACTGCACTTTCCGGCACAGTGGGTACAGGTAATATCAGTGGTGTTGCTTTCGCAATCTTTCTTGGCGGTCCTGCGGCGTTATTCTGGATGTGGGCAACAGCCTTTCTGGGTATGACCACTAAATTTGTAGAAGTGACACTTTCCCACAAGTACCGTGTTAAAACGGAAGACGGCACCATGGCCGGTGGTCCCATGTATTACATGGACCGTCGTCTGAACATGAAATGGTTAGCCGTAGCCTTTGCTATTGCGACGGTAATCAGTTCATTCGGTACCGGAAACCTGCCACAAAGTAATGGCATTGCACAGAGTATTGAAGCCACTTTTGGTATTGATCCGGTTATCGTCGGTAGCGTGCTCGGTATTCTGCTGGCACTGGTTATCTTAGGCGGTATTCAACGTATTGCAGCATTTACAGCCAGAATTGTTCCCATTATGGCGATGGTGTATCTGATTGGTGCGCTGGCGGTAATTTTTGCTAACCTGGAAAATATCGGGCCGTCATTTGCTGCTGTTATCGGAGATGCATTTACCGGTTCCGCTGCTGCAGGCGGATTCCTTGGTGCATCACTGGCTTATGCATTTAACCGTGGTGTAAACCGGGGCCTGTTCTCTAACGAAGCTGGTCAGGGTTCAGCACCTATTGCTCACGCCGCTGCGAAAACCAGTGAATCGGCATCTGAGGGCATGGTATCTCTGCTTGAACCTTTCATCGACACCATTTTGATTTGTACAGTAACCGGTCTGGTTATCCTGTCTTCAGGTGTATGGAAAGAAAAGCATGAAAACGTGTTTGACCGCGCAGATATGTATTTCGTACAGGGCGTATATACTGATGAACAGCCGCAGGATCGTGAAGCACTTTACAAATACTTAAACGGTGTCGACGGCAGTGGCGTTGAGGCTTATACCGGCCCGATTTCAGTGGTTAACGGTACGGCAGTCAGTGAGGGCTTCACCCTGATTAACTCCCGTTCTATTGCGGAAGACGTAACCTATTCACTGGGTGACGACGACGCTTACACCGGCACGCTGCAAATTAAGAATGGTAAACCGGTTAAAGACAACCTGGAAGTGCAGGGCAAGTCGCTGGTGCATTCTGCCGCACTGACTACCATTGCTTTCACCCGTGGGTATTTCGGTGACTTCGGGCAGTACATTGTATCTATTGGTCTGATGTTATTCGCTTTCTCCACCGCTATTGCCTGGTCGTATTACGGTGACAGGGCAATGACCTATTTGTTAGGTCCCCGTTCTGTTATGCCTTACCGGGTGATTTACGTGGCTGGTTTTATCTGGGCTTCGTTTTCAGATACCACGCTGGTGTGGGCTTTATCGGCGGTCGCAATAGTTGTTATGACACTGCCTAACCTGTTTGGTATTATGATGCTGAGCAAGGAAATGAAGCAGACGGTGAACGAGTACTGGGCCAAAGTCCGGGACGATAAGTAAACCGTCAGCGTATTCCGGCTGACACTTATGTCAGCCGTCGAATTGAAAAGGACACATTGGTGTCCTTTTTTGTATAAGCGGGCCACACGCAGGGTTCCGCAATGAAACTTATTTAAGTACCAGTAAAACAATCCGGGAGCAATAATGGCATTAACAGATTGTCCGTCATGTAATAAAAAAATATCCGATAAGTCTGAAGAGTGCCCCCATTGCCAGTTCAGAGTGGGTGATGCTTCAGCTGAAGATGTGTTGAGAAAGCAGAGTTTGCAGCGCTACAAGAAAAAACAAAGGATACAAAATCAGTCACTGCTGGCAGTGCTGTTGTTTGTTGCCGGATTCGGCTTTATGTACTGGGGCGGCACAAAGCCCGGTGATATTCAGCATAACCTGGCGATTTTAGCCGCTGTGGCCGGCTTTATGTGGTATGTTGTGAACCGTGTCAGATTAGTCATTATTAAACGTTTTTCCTCATGAATATAGATGCATTACTTGCCGCTATGACGCCCGATGTGTACGCACGTCTACGTCAGGCAGTTGAAACCGGCAAATGGCCTGATGGCACTGTACTGTCTGAAGAGCAGCGGGACAGTTGCATGCAGGCGGTATTGTTGTACCAGTCCAAAATCGAAAAATCCTCCGAGCACATGACAATAAATGCGCAGGGAGAGATCGTGCAAAAAAGTAAAAGAGAATTCCGTGATGCGTTGCAGGCGGAACAGGATGAAAACACCATAGCGCGGTTCAAACAGGATGATATTTAGTCGACTTTTTTCCCCAGCGCACACCAGTTCAGACCCGCAAAAACGACTTCAGGCCATTGCCGGATTATCGGTAAGTAAACCAGCAGAACGCTCGGCGTTGCATGAACTGGCTTTCAACGACAGCAACAGCGATGTGAGTCTGGCCGCACTGGAAAAACTGGATTCCTTTCCTCTGTGGATGAAAATGTCACAGACAGCCCGTGATGACAAAATCCGGCGCCGTGCGGTTGCACGGGTGGAATCCGCCATTATTGATGCTGACAGTGCTGATATGTCTGCTAACGACCAGTATGAGTATGTGCTGAAGCAGGCCCCTGCTGAACTGGCACGCAAGTTAGTGGAATCTCCCCGCCGGGAAACCCTGACGGACGCTCAGATTTTTGCGTTGCTGGAAAAAATCGGCCGCAGTGACTACACACGGGAATTCTTTGGAGCATTTGCATCTGTGTCGATGCAAATGCGTATCGCAGAACAATGCGATGATGCAGTATTGCTGGGCCGTTTAATAAAAAAGACGGACGATACGCAGGTACAGACGTTTATTCAGGATAAACTGAGCGCCTTACAGGAAGCGGCAGAAAAGCCGGCCAGAACTGAGCAGGCTTATACGCTGGTGTTGTCAAAGCTGCAGGCAGTCACTGACCGTTTTGATTATGAAGATGTGGATGCACGTTTGCAGGCCTGTGCTGAAGAGTTAGATGCGCTGTCAGCGGATTTATCCGTTCTCGCTGAAAATGTTGTTGCAACGATCACTGAAAAGCAAACCCGTTTACTTGCACGCGCGCAGCAACACCGTGATCGTCTGAAGGTCGACTGGGATACGCAACAAGCAGAAAGGGCATTGCAGCAAGAGTGGTTGTCATTCAAGGCTGCATTGTCTGCAGCGGAAGAAAAGGTTGCCTGGCTGTTTAATGAGCGTTTGTCAGAAGCAACACTCTCTGATGTCGAATCTGTCAATGATGCGGTAAGGGAACTGGAAGGCAAAGCTGACAGCTTCGCACAGTTAAAGCCTGCCGGGGAACGACAGGCACTGGCAGATACAATTAATGAGCTTGCCGGTAAACTGGATGCATTCTCAGCACAACAGCAGATCGCCATACGGCTCAATGCGGTGCTCAGTGATGCTGAACGTACCGCTGCGGATGCCGGTGGCGCAGAAAACATCGACGATGAAGTGTGGCGTGCGCTGGCAGGCCGCTGGGCAGAACACAAAGACTTATTGTTCCCTGTAGCGGATGCGTTAAAGCAACGCTGGAATGTACTGTCGAAAGCGAAGAAGCGTGAACAGACTCAGCGTTGTGTGGCTCAGGACAATACGCTGAAGCAGGTCCGGAGATTATCATCTGTAGTCAGTAATCTTATTGAAACCGGACGTTTCAGAGCTGCCATGACGCGGTTCACTGAACTTCAGACATTATATGATGCACTCGGTGAGACCAACCGGCTATCCGTTGAGCGCAAATACGGGCAGCTCACTGAAGAGATAGCCCGTCTTGAGGGCTGGCAAACATATCTGGCTGCGCCGCGTAAACCGACGATGCTGGAAGAAGCACGACAGCTCGCTGCAACAGCTCCTGCTGATATTGCTGCCAGGGCGGCAGCTATCAAACAACTGCGTAAACAATGGCAGTCACTGGCAACCTCTCAGGATAAGGATGAAGCAGATATCGCCTTTGACGAAGCGCTGGAACAGGCTTTTGCGCCATGTCGTGCCCATTATGCTGAACAGGAACAGCAGCGGCTCGCTGCGCAGCAAAAACGGGAAGGGTTGATCAGCGAGTTATCGTCACTCACACCGGCTTGTGATGACCCCGCGTCACTGGCTAAACAGCTGGATAAATTGCGTCAGCACTGGCGCGATGCCGGTGCTGTAGACAAACCCGTGTATGAGGCGCTCAAGAAACGTTGGGATGCTGCGCTGGCGCCTCTCAGTGACAACGTCAATCAGTGGTTTAATGACAACCGCGTGCGCAAGCAGGCCATTATTGAACAGGCCCGTTCTCTGGCGTCTCAGGAAGACAGTGCTTCTGTGTCTGAACAGGCAAAAGCACTGCAAGTAGAATGGAAAAATACCGGTCATGCCGGCAAGCGCCATGAAAGTCGTTTGTGGCAAACCTTTAAAAGCATCAATGATGAGCTGTTCGCCCGGGTGAAAGAGCAGCGGAATGCCGTTGCTGAGGAAGAAAATGCACAGCTGAATACGCTGCTTGAAAAGGTTAAAGTAGTTGGCAAATCAGTGAAACAACATCCGGAAGAAATGGATGCGGCACTGGTACCTGTGGTCGAAGCGATGCAGACCCTTGACGCAAAGAAACAGGCGGTGGTGCAGCAGCGTATTGACCGGCTTCGCAAAAACGCGCAGCAGCAGGTTCAGGAGCAGGCACTGGATGATCGTAAAACAGCCATGTTGTCATTGCATGATGTGCTGAAAAGCTGGCTGGCGAATGATGCTCTACCGGTGGATAGGGATGCCTGGGCTTCATTACCAAAAGCATGGCGTAATGCACTGACAGGTCAGTCTGCTGCAGATAAATCCCGCGACTGGTACACCCATGTGCTTGAGCTTAAATTAAATATTGATGCAGCACCGTCTTTGCAGGCGGAGCGTCGTAACGTGCAGCTTGCGCTGATGACAGCGAAGCTGGAAAAGGGCGATGATATCAGTTTCAGTGAGGCCCTTTGTGCATGGCTTGCTCACGGAAAACCCGGTGATGCTGAGTTCCGGCGGTTACTGAATGTCATCGGTCAGGTGCAGGAAAATGCCGTGTTACTGAAAGAGGTCGTGTAGTGCAGGTGCAACTGGAATTTGTGTTCGATACGGAACCGGACGCTTACCGTTTCTTAAATACAGCGAAGCATTTTGCTGCAAAAGACCTCATCGTTAAACGGGGCAGGACTTCACAGCATGTGTTGATCCGCTACCGTTATGCTGACGGGGAATTCGATGATACAGCTGCAAAGCTTGACGATCTGGCCCGTGAAATGGGCGGTGAAGAGTTTTCCGGCTAATAAAGCGACCGGATGAGACAGGGAGCCGGCTTTTCCCGCTCCCTTTTATCTTAATGCGTTTTCTTACCTGCCAGCTTGCCGGCAAGCATTAAAAAGATAATGTTGCCCGGTAACCCGCGTATTTGCGGATGTTTATGACCCTGTCACCATCGAGCATAAGATACTGGCCCTTAATGCCATGCAACGTGCCCGTGAATGCAGGGGTTTTGTCCAGATTAATTGATTTGATTTTTACCGGATAGTTATCCACCGGATAGTGGATAGAGACCGCTTCTGCGGTGGTTTCGCTTACCGCATCAAGCCCGTGTTCACGGCGTATATCTTCCAGACCATCAGCGATTTTCTCCATCAGACTGGCTTTCAGAGCCGGTAAATCTGCCGCTTCCGCTTCGCCTTTCAGCATTGTCCGCCAGTTGGTTTTATCCCCGATGTGGGCTTTACATAAGGTTTCCACCAGACCACTGGTCAGGCGGTCTTTGACACGAAGAAAAACCATAGCCTGACTGGCGCCCTGGTCCATCCAGCGGCTGGACACCTGATCAGATACATGACGGGTAATGCCAACCTTCAGGTTGCCGGTATTCGCCAGATAAACAAAGTGGTCACTCAGACAATGGCTTTCTCCCCATTCCGGCTCCCTGCAGGTGCCTTCTTTGTAATGGCAAAGTTCAGGTTTGATAATACAACTGTCGCATTGAGCCAGGGTGATCAGGCAACGGTAGCAGTAACCCTGATTGAAACTTTTTTTGGTTTTCGCATCACAATGAACACAGCGGATTTCACCTTCTGTGGTCAGCGTTATTTCTTTCCCGATGAGACTGTTCATATCTACCGTCTCATCACCCAGCGGTAATGTGTAGTGGACAAGATGACTGGTATTAACGGTTACCTTCATCTTGCCAAGTGCGCCTGTAAATGATTGCATGTTTACTCTTTTTTTATTCGCTTAGCTCACCACGTAAACTGGTTGTCAGCTTTGATTTAATCTCTTCATAACTTAATGACTGGCTGAGCAGATAGTGCAATTTGGCAAGGGCTGCTTCCGGCGTCATGTCACTGCCGGACAGTACGCCGGCTTCTTTTAAACTGTTACCCGTTGCATAGCCACCCATATTCACCCGGCCCCGGAGACATTGTGTGCAGTTGAGTACAACGATTTCTCTGTCTGCCGCGTACTTGAGTTGTTGTAACAGAGCAGGCTGTTGTGGTGCGTTGCCTACACCGTAACTTAACAGAATGAGTGCATTGACCGGCTGCTGAAGCGTGTTTTTAATCACTTCAGGTGAAATCCCGGGGTACAGGCTCACCAGACCGATGGGTTGTGATTTAACACGGCAGACTTTCAGTGGTGTTGCTGCCGGTTTGGCCAGCTCTCCGGCTTTGACACGGATATTAATTCCGGCTTCCAGTAACGGCGGAAAGTTTGGCGAGTCAAACGCATTAAAACCGTCGGCATCGACTTTACGGCTCCGGTTTCCTCTTAAAAGGCGGTTGTTGAAGAACAGGCTGACTTCTGCAATGGGATAGTTCGCCGCAACGTAAAGGGCATTGAGCAGATTAACCTGACCGTCAGAGCGCAGTTCCGCCAGCGGAATTTGTGAGCCGGTAACGATAACCGGTTTACTCAGATCCTCCAGCATAAAGCTAAGGGCAGATGCCGTGTAAGCCATGGTATCCGTACCATGGAGAATAATGAATCCGTCATATTTATCATAATTATCTGCGATATCATCAGCGATACGCTGCCAGTCTGACGGGTTCATATCAGAAGAATCAATCAGGTTGTCATACTCATGCAGAGTATATAAAGGCATTTCAGGACGATGAAACTCAGGCATGTTGGCGAGGGTGTTGCCAAGGAATCCCGCTGCGGGCACATAGCCTTGTCTGGAGGGTTTCATCCCGATAGTACCGCCGGTATAGGCAATGTATATATGTTTTCTCATAGGGACTCCTGTTTTTAGCGGCGTATTGTAACAGGCTGGCAGGGCAAGTCATCATGCGCCGCCGCGAATTGAGGAGGGTAGCATCATTGATTTGCCTCACATGTCTGATTAATAAAGGTAAGACGGACATAATTCATGCTTGCTCAGCAAAATTATCAGGGCATAATTAGAATAAATCGCTCAGACAATATACAGCCCTTAACGGGCTGGTCTGAAACCGTTTATAAAATCATAAAAAATACAGCAGTACGGTTATTACTATGCAAAGTAACACAGGAAGTTTGGTCTGCGTGGGGCCGGGAATGACCCTTGGTGCTCATATGCCGCTGCGCTGCCGCAGTCACATTGAAAACGCTGATGTGGTCTTTACCAATTGTCACCCTCTGATGGAGCAATGGGTCAGCACCATGAACAAAGATACCCGTTCTTTACAGCCCCTTTATGCAGAAGGTAAAGATCGCCGTGACACTTATCGCGAAATGGTCGCGGCGATGATGGCGGAAGTGACTTCGGGCAAACGGGTGTGTGGTGTCTTCTACGGGCATCCGGGGGTATTTGCTCAGGTGCCGCATACAGCTATCGCTCAGGCAAAGCAGGCAGGTTTTCGTGCGCACATGGAGCCGGGCATTTCTGCTGAAGACTGTCTGTATGCTGATATGGGCATCGATCCCGGTGCCTATGGCAGTCAGCATTTTGAAACCACTCAATTCATGATGTTCTCACGTAATATCGATACTACCGCGTATCTCTTCCTCTGGCAGGTCGGTCTGGCAGGGGACTTATCCATCACAAAAAAATCAACGTCGGTGGCTCAGCGTAAAATACTTACTGAGCTGTTAATTGATGATTATGGCTATCCGCCGGAGCACCGTGTTGCGTTGTATGAATGCCCTGTGGTGATAACGGATAAAACCCGAATTGAATGGCTGCCTCTGAATACGTTACATGAAGCCGCGTTATCCTTGATCACTACCCTGGTGATACCACCATGCAAGCGATTAATTAAAAACGAAAAAATACTAAATAAACTCAACTCACTCTCTTCTGACAAGGAAGCAACATCATGAATAAGACCATAGAAATACTCGCTGCACTGGCAGAGGATGTCACCCGTTCGGTAGATCAGTTATCACCGGAAGAAATGGCAGGTATCGCACGTTTAAAAGCAGAAACTGTTAGAATGAACCCGCTGATGGCTATCGTGGAGCCTACTGATCCCGACGAGCCTTCACGGGAACCGGAGCGTGAGTCCGACAGAAACCCGATTGTGGCGTAACTGCCGCAAAAGAAAGTTGTTTAATACTGAGATTGCTGAATGCGCTGTTTTCTTTTCATTTTGTTGTTTATTTCGTTCGTCTGCACAGCAGCGGATGATCATGAAAGACTGCAGCGCATTGAATCCCTCGCTTTGTCTGACTGGGACACGGCAAAAATCCTCCTGAAAGAAGTTAACCCGGAGTTGCTTGCACCGGCAGATAAACATTTTTACCGCTATTTATCCATTTACCTTTCTACGAAAGATACGCCTCTTGAAACTGTTGTCGGTCAGTATAAAGGGCTTTACCGCACGCTGCCGGATGAGGCGGTGAAAGTTAAAGTCGCTAAATCACTGCTGGCACTGGAAGCTTACCTGAACGAATGGGACCATGCGTTCGGCCTGGCAAAAGAACTTGAAGCGCAAATCGCCCGGCTGAATGACGTACAGAGTAATTTATCCGCCTGGAAAGGCATGGTGGTATTTTACAGCCAGGCCGGTTTGTATGACATGGCGTCTGATATGGTGGGGAAAATCCTTGCAACAAAAGAGGCCGGAGATGATTTGCGTTGTTTCGCACTGTCGCTGGGTGAAGAAATAAATCTTCATAACAACACGGCGTCTGAAAAAGGCTTTAATCATGCGATTGATGTATGCAGACGGGCAGGGCAAAACTACTACATAGCTTTCAATTACGTCCACCTGCTTGATTTATATGTAAAGGAAGAGGCTTTCAACAAAGCACGCATTATCGAGAAGGAGGCTACCTGGCGGGTAAACGAGAGTCAGTTTCATCATTTGATGGCAGGATTCAGTTTATCGCTGGCAGAGATGCGCCTCAGCGAAGGAAAAGTAGAAGATGCTGAAGCGCTGGCACTGGGTGTGATTCAAAAGGATATTCGTGAGGAGTTTAAAGAGGCACTGCGGGATGCATACCGTATCCTGGTCGGAATAGCCGTTGAAAAGCAGCAATATCATAAGGCGTTTGATTACATCAGCAATAAACAACGCAAGGAAGACGCGCTGCATTCAGAACAAAGCATTAAAGAGCTCGCATTTCAGAAAGCCATGTTTGATTTATCCAGTAAAGAAAACGAAATTCTCCTGCTGGACAAACAAAACAAGTTACTTCAGGCAGAAGCGAAATACAGCAGCCAGAAAATGAAGACTACGGTACTGGCCCTCTCGCTGGTGTCAGTAATGGGTGTTGCTCTGCTACTGTGGAGCTACCGCAGCCGCAGGCTTGCCAGACGCCTGCGCTACCTGGCTACCCGCGACAGTCTGACAGGTGTTTATAACCGGGGTTACTTTACCGACCTTGCCGCAGAAATACTTAAACGCTGCCAGAAAAATGAAACGTCTGTGGTGATGTTACTTCTGGATCTGGACTTATTTAAAGGTCTTAACGACACCTATGGTCATCAGGTGGGAGACTGGGTTCTGCGGGAAGTGGCCCGTGTTCTTAAAAATTGCTGTCCGGAGAAAGGTCTGGTCACCCGCATGGGCGGAGAAGAATTTGGAATTCTGGCCGAAGGAATGACAACAGAGCAGGGGTTCGAGCTGGCGGAACGCTGCAGGCAGGCCATTGAAGAAATTGATTCCGGGATATCCGGTCATAAGTTTACTGTATCAGCCAGTTTCGGGGTCAGCAGTTCATCGCAGGTAGGATATGGTCTGGATAACCTGTTTTCGGCTTCGGATCTTGCGCTTTATCAGTCTAAACGCTTCGGCCGCAATCAGGTTTATGAGTACAGTCATTCAATGAGTTAAAAAACCCGGCATTTGCCGCCTTCCAATTGGTTAATCGGGTGGATGCTTTCATTGCTATCTCATATCCGTGCCAGTCAAGTTTCATATCCTATGTGAACTCATACCGGTTTAAATATTGAATCGAGAATAAATAATTTTATTTTCTTTTGAGGGAAAATGATTGCTGTCCGTATAGTACTGTGTTGGTAAAAAGCAAGGTGAAGAGGCTTGGAAGTAATCTACCTGAAAAAATTGGTCAAAAATGCTAATGACAATAGTGAACTGGTTACTTCCTTGTTGGAAGAACACGGTAGTGCGTTACGCCGTTTTATTCGCGTACGATCTAACTTACCTATGCATGAATGTGAGGATGTCATGCAAATGGTTTGTGAACGTCTGCTCAAAGTAGATAACTTGACTAAACTTGTCGAAGGCCGGCTGGATACTGTTCGTGGTTATCTGTTCCAAATTGCTGTTAATTTGCTAATTGATAGAAAGCGCCGAAATGACGCCAGGCAGAGCCAACAACACGTGGGAGAACAAGATGTGACGATATTCACTAATCTCTATTCGCCAGAGCGTGAGCTTGAAGGTAAGCATCGCTTACGTCGTATTCAGGAAATATTAAACGGAATAAAATTGCCGTATAAACAGGCATTTTTGCTGAGTCGTGTGGATGGAAAAAGTTATCGTGAAATCAGTGATATTTTGGGCGTTTCTGTAAGCACTGTAGAAAAATATGTAGCCAAAGCATTGTTAGCTGTCAGAAAGGGAGTGGGTGAACATGAGTAAACCTGATTCTCTGGATTTGATTCAGTATCAAGCTGCAAAATATGTTGCCCGTGTCTATTCAGGGGATTTAAGTGCGACTGAAGAACAGACTATTCGCGATTGGTGTGCCGCCGATCCGAAACATCAGAATGAGTTTGACTATATGATCGATGTTTGGGATACCAGTCGTGAATTGTACGAGGAGACAGAAGCTAAATTGCAGGTGCGCGGATACAAGGTTGCGTTTAGTATCGCTGCAAGTGCAATGATTACGCTGGCAGTAATTTTGTCAATTTTGCTTCCTGGCTCTGTATTCAAGAAGCAAGGCGAAATAGCCGCTGAAATTCCAAATGCACAACCGCAACAAATCGTAGCGGCTAATCGAGTTGCAGATAATTATAAAACTCGAATTGGTGAAGTAAAAAATGTAATGCTGCCAGATGGCTCCCTGGTTGAGCTGAACACTAATACAGAAATTAGGCTCGATTTCAATGATTCTGTGCGTAAAGTGATACTGGTTCAAGGGGAAGCATTTTTTGCAGTTGCTAAAAACCCCTCCAAGGTTTTTATGATTGATACTGGCGAGCGCACCATTCGCGTTATTGGTACCCAGTTTAATGTTCGCAAGCAATCTCAGTCATTGCAAATTGCGGTTAAAGAAGGGCTGGTTGCAGTACACCCTACTAGCGAACAGCACATAGCATTCGAACATAAGAGTGATGATATTTTGTTGACTGCCGGCACTATTGGCGCTTTTTCTGGTGAGG
This sequence comes from Alteromonas sp. NFXS44, assembly GCF_040148705.1. Classification (NCBI taxonomy): domain Bacteria; kingdom Pseudomonadati; phylum Pseudomonadota; class Gammaproteobacteria; order Alteromonadales; family Alteromonadaceae; genus Alteromonas; species Alteromonas sp. NFXS44. The sequence continues at coordinate 888,704 of NZ_JAGDEA010000005.1, forward strand.
GACAACTTATTTCCAGGGATCAGTCGGATAAAGTAGACAGATTACAAAGTTGGCGATTCGGGCTGTTTAGATTCGACAATGAGTCAATGGAAACTGTGGTTGCAGAGCTAAATCGATACCAACCCAAGCATATTATTTTGTTAGATGATGAAGTTAAATCCCTGCGAATCAGTGGTGTTTATTCACTAACTGATCAGGACAGTTTGTTCAAGGCGCTCGAGCAAGTATTACCTATTCGCGTGACAACACATTCCCAACAAATCTTAATTGAGGCAAAAAAAAGCTGAAATAATCAGGAGGGATTTTTATCCGACTGCGTATACCTTCATGAGGAAATAAATTCATATAAAAATATAAAGGAAAATAACTTATGATGCGCAAGAGGCGATTCACACTCAGTCTTTTAACACTTAACCTCTCGTTAGCAATGGGTAGCCAAGTTGCCCTTGCTCAACAGAATACCCCCGTTCAGATTAACCTGGCTGCCCAACCATTACAGCAAGCTTTGCTTGAACTCGCTGAAGAAAACAAGGTTCAAATTTTGTTTTCCCCAGATGAATTACCGAACATTACCACTAAAGCAATGAACCAAAACAGCAGCGTTGAAGAGGCGATTCGCTCACTCATTGCCAACAGTGATTTAACTCTGATTAAGCAGGATGCACAGACATTTATTATTAAGTCTGCATCAAAAAAGCCTTCGACCGCTAAAGCAAAAAGCGCTGCGGCCGGAGCTGACAGCGCTAGAGTAGCCAAAGAATCTTCGATTGAAAAAATTCAGGTAGTGGGTTCGAATATTCGCGGTCAGGAAGATCGCGGAACGCTACCGGTTACTATTCTGTCTGCGGAGGATTTTGAAGATAGCGGCATAACCAGCGGGGCCGAATTATTGTCTGAACTACCTCAGCAAGGTGCGGTAAGTTTTAACAGTGAGCGTGTTGTTGGTGGTGTAAATGATGCCCGTGGAGATGTATCGTCGATTAACCTGCGCGGATTGGGCACGGGTTACTCGTTAACATTACTTAATGGTCGTCGACTAGTGCTACACCCAGGCACTCAGGCTGAAGATCTGGTACCTGTTACTACCGTTAACTCAAATACATTGCCAGTTAGCGGCTTAAAACGTGTAGAGGTTCTGCGAGATGGTGCGGCTGCTATTTACGGAACAGACGCTATTGCCGGAGTCATTAATTATGCGCTCAAAGATGAAAACGATGGCGGTGTAGTTAATATACACTATGGCGTGAACGATGGTACAGATCGCGAAACGGTCAGTATGTCTGGTTCTGGTGGCTGGTACCTTAATGACGACAAGACTCATGTGACGCTGAGCGGTTCAATTTATGACCGCGGTATGCTTATGGCATCTGAACGCGCGTATTCCGCCAGTTCCGATAACCGCGAATATAAAGAAGTACCAGATGAATTTTTGGGTGATACCGATCTTGATGGTCGTACTACCAGTACTCCCTGGGGGGAGTTTAGTTCAGATACGTTAGGCACTTTTCATATACAACCCTCGTCAGATTCAGGCTGTGTAGTAGAACTGGAAGGTAACGTGTGTGCTGATTCGGGTAGCAATACGCGGGATTTACGCTACGACTCTAACTCCGAGCGATCACTCAGTTCAGCGGTAAGTCGCTATAATTTATATACCCTGGTGACGCATCAACTGAGCGATGAACTTGAGCTATACGGCGAGGCACTATACTACCAGGCCGAAGCCGATCGGCTTCGTGAACAAAGCGGTAACTTAACTGCACAGCGCTTTACTATTGCAGCGGATGCTTATTATAACCCATTCGGTGAAGACGTTACGTTAAGGCGCTATCGCCCGATTGATACTGGTGCACGAGAAATCAACGTAAAAGACTATTCCTATCGCTTACTGGGTGGTTTACGGGGCTATTTCGGTGACTGGGACTGGGATAGCGCAATGTTATACTCAAAGGCCAATACGCTTGATAAGGCCAACCGTATTGATACGACCTTATTCCAGCAAGCAGTGAACAGTACGGACGTAGCAACGGCCTACAATGTATTTAGTGGCGGAAGCCTGAGTAGTCCGACAATTGGTGATGATACCGTCAATAGTCAGGACGTTATCGACAGTTTCATGGTTAATATCGAACGTGAGTCCGAAACTGAACTGGCGCTCTGGGATTTCAAATTGTCTAATGCGTCACTGTTTTCGCTGCCCGCAGGGGACGTGGGTTTCGCCACCGGTGTTGAGTATCGCTACGAGAGTTTCTTTGATAAACGCAGCGATTTGCTCAATGGAACCACAAGTTTTGTTGATTATATTACTGGTGATGAAAACGCCCTTGCCAGTAGGGTATTAGGTAGTAGTCCCACTCCTGATTCCGAAGGTAGCCGTAATGTATTTTCAGCTTATACCGAATTTGCCATTCCGGTGCTTGCAAATTTACCGTTAATTGATCGTATTGATATGCAACTGGCAGCTCGTTATGAAAGTTTCTCTGATGTTGGTGATGTCCTGAAACCGAAAGTAGCCATGTCCTGGCAGATCAACCCGCAGGTTAAGGTGCGTGCCGCGTACTCAAAAGGTTTCAAGGCTCCCGGTCTGCCACAAATTAATGCAGTTGACGTTGCACGTTCCAATACCCGCTCAGATCCAGTTTATGGTGTCAGGCAAGGTACACTGGAATTACGTAATGGTAGCGATACACTAAAATCTGAAAAGAGTACCAATAAGTCAGTCGGCTTGGTTGTGGTTCCTGCAGAAAATCTGGTACTAACTGTCGATTACTGGAAAATCAATCAAACCGATATCGTTGGAATTTTGAGTAGCCAAACACAAATTCTTTATGATGCGTTGCTGCGCTCTGAAGGCTCGTCTAATGAAAATGTTGTGCGTGATGAAAGCGGTGAAATTCAGTACGTAGCGAATGATTATCTAAATCTGCTTCCGCGGGAAATTGCAGGTATTGACTATAGCGCGTCTTATCAATTAGAAACCAATATTGGTGACTTTAGCTTTGATTTAAACGCTTCAAACCTCCGCCAGTTTGATCAGGGGGTGGATTGGATGACAAATACAGTTGTTGCTGCACAGGAAAGTGGTAATGAAGCGTTACTCTACAACGGAGAGACGGTTGAGTTATGGGGGAGCGACGGTAGCTTGTTACGTCAGGGAGGGCATCCTGAGTGGCGCGGAAATCTGGGTGTTAAATGGCAGCTCGAGTCTTGGGGGGCTGGTGTGAGATACAAATATATCAGCTCGGTTATCGATACAGGACTGTATTACTCGGATACCGAGGGTAATACGATCTACTACACCATTGATAGCTGGTCTACTATAGACGCATACGTCAACTATAGCTTTGATGACGAAGGTAATGGAATATTGAATAAGACAAAGTTGACCTTTGGTGCTAGAAATCTGGAGGATAAGGATCCACCCTTCAGCAGCAGTACGTTCGGTTATGACAGTTCATTACATTCTTCCGGTGGTCGTTACTTATATCTGACCCTGTCTAAACGTTTCTAAACCTCTTTCAATTTATATAGTAACAATAACCCCTGGGCAGATTTCTGCTCAGGGTCATTCAGGATACATAATTTTATGCTTCGAAGATGTAGTATCGTATCGTTCTTGTTTTTATCTACCGCTGTATTTGGTTGCGATTTTGAACAGGTGAGTTTTTCTGATGCCCTCCCCATGGGACGCATGGGCCAGTGTGAACAGACTGCCGATGGCCGTTATCAACTTACCCTGGAGCCGGAAAATACGTCGATAAATCCTAGCCCCTGGTATCATTTTGGTGTGACATCTAACCAATCGGATTCTATTCCGGTTACATTAGCAGTAAATGGCTATCTTCCTCGATACCTGCCCAAATACAGTAGCGATGGTATACATTGGCAATCACTCCCCTTTGATACAGCTGATAATAAGGTGATGTTCGATGTACCCGGCGTTGCAGGAAAAATGGTCTACGTTGCTGGACAACATCCGATTGGAAATCAGGATTATATAGAGTGGCAGAAGGCCCTTGCCCGTACTCATAATGAGCTGGAATTTATTGTTCTGGGCAAGTCCAAACAAGGAAAGGATATCCATGCTTTCACACGCCATCAGGCTGATAATAATGAATGGTTAGTCGTACTGGGTAGACAGCATCCTCCGGAAATTACGGGGGCACAGGCACTCCTCGATTTCTCTGAGGAAATTTTACAAGAGAGCCCATTGTCTCATCGCTTCTTTAATCGCTTTAATGTTCTTTGGATTCCGAATATCAATCCAGATGGGGTAGCAGCAGGAAATTGGCGTCATACCAGTGAAGATCAGGACTTGAATCGTGATTGGAATAAGTTTACTCAGGTAGAAAGTCGCCTTGTGAAAGAAAAGCTCAAAGCTATTACTGATAAGGGGGGCAAGATAGTCTTTTCAGTAGATTTTCATTCGACCTATTATGATGTGTTTTATACTATGCCTGAAGGTTACGAGCTGGCTCCTAAGAATTTAACATCGTCATGGCTCAAAGATTTGCAGGATTATACGAATGGCATTTTCAAGGTAACGATTAAGCCAGGATCTAATCCGGATAACGGTGTTTATAAACAATTTATCGCTGACACTTACAAGGTACCTGCCATTACATACGAGGTGGGTGATAATACCCCAAGAGAAAAAGTTCGATATATTGCCACTGCAGCAGCTAAAACGTTAATGACAAGCATGTTGTCTTACGCTCCTGAAGAATATCATTATGTAGAGTAAAAACTAACTTTCTACATTATTGACCCTGAAGGGGAGTACAAGTTGAACTGTCAATGTACTTACAAGGCATAAAAATGCCAGTCAGCCAAACTGACTGGCATCAATCATCTCAGCTTGTTTAGCAAACTTACTTCACTTCTTTACCGGCTGCCTGCTGGTCAGCATGGTAGCTTGAGCGAACCATAGGACCGCATGCCGCGTGCACGAAGCCGATATCTTTCGCGTAATCGCCAAGAGCATCAAATTCGTTCGGGTGCACATAACGTTTCACCGGGTAATGGTGACGGGAAGGTTGCAGGTATTGACCCAGAGTCAGCATGTCCACGTCGTGGGCACGTAAATCACGCAGTACACCTTCGATCTCTTCGTTCTCTTCACCCATGCCCATCATCAGGCCGGACTTGGTTTTCACGTCAGGGTGCTGAGCTTTAAACTTCTTCAGCAGATCCAGAGACCACTGATAGTTCGCGCCCGGACGGCATTCTCGGTAAAGGCGAGGAATGGTTTCAAGGTTATGGTTGAATACATCCGGAACACCGCTTTTGAAAATCTCCAGTGCACGATCCATACGGCCACGGAAATCCGGTACCAGTACTTCAATGGTGGTTGACGGACTGTGTTCACGTATTGCATTAATACAATCAACAAAGTGCTGAGCACCACCGTCTCTGAGATCATCACGGTCTACTGAAGTAATCACCACGTATTTCAACTTCATTTCCGCAATGGTCTTAGCCAGTTTTTCCGGTTCTTCGGCACTGGGCGGTAATGGTTTTCCGTGAGCGACATCGCAGAAAGGACAACGACGTGTACAAATATCACCTAAAATCATGAAGGTGGCAGTTCCGTGGTTAAAACACTCAGCCAGGTTAGGGCAGGAGGCTTCTTCACATACGGAATGCAGTTTGTTTTTACGCAGCGTCTGTTTGATTTCGTCAATACGATCAGTTGTACGTGGAAGCTTAATCTTGATCCATGACGGTTTACGAAGCATCTCCTCTTTTTCGGTAGGGACGATCGTAATCGGAATATGTTTTACTTTCTCATCATCGCGGAGTTTTACCCCGGCTTTAGGACGTGCGTTACTCATCAAAACCTTCTTTGTTTATGACTTCCTGAATATTTAGAATATTCAGAAGGTGTTGCGTGAGAGCCGGGCCTGCAATTTCCAGCGAATCAGGCCCTGCTAACCGCGCAGTATCAATCATTTCCATGCCGGCATAGCCGCAGGGATTAATCCGGTTGAACGGAGCTAAGTCCATATTAACATTGAGTGCGAGTCCATGGAATGAACAACCTTTACGGATCCGTAATCCTAAGGAACACACTTTCCGTTCATCAACGTACACACCGGGGGCATCTTTCTTAGCGCGGGCTTCTACACCGTAGTCTGCCAGTAATGCAACCACTGCATCTTCCATCGCCGTCACCAGCTCCCGCACACCCAGTTTTCGACGCTTAATATTCAGCATCAGGTAAATAACCTGCTGGCCGGGACCATGGTAGGTAACCTGACCGCCACGGTCTACGTTGACTACAGGAATATCTCCCGGCATCAATATGTGTTCGGCTTTACCCGCCTGACCCTGGGTAAACACAGCGTCATGCTCTACCAGCCAGATTTCATCGGTTGTGTCTGCGTCACGCTCATCGGTGAACGACTGCATTTTTTGCCACACCGGCAAATAAGACTGACGGGCTAACTGACGGACAATTACAGGATGATGTGTTGCGGTCACTTACAATACAACCCTGACCAGTTCAATTTTAGCCAGCTCGGTATAAATGGTTTCCATGTGCTCTTTACTGGTTACACGGACACTCACCGACACAGAATGGTAGTTACCTTTAGCACTGGGCTTAACGGTAGGAGAGTAATCTCCCGGCGAATGCTGCTGCAGACAGGTAATCACCTGCTGCGGTAATTCTTCATGGGCTACACCCATTACTTTAAACGTCTGGAAACAGGGAAAATCCAGCAACTCATCGAAACGGGTATCCATTACGATATCCTTACTTCTTTATATAAACAAAACGGCCAGATTATAACAATCTGGCCGCTGATCAACTAGCACTACTGACCGGTTATTCGTCCCAGCCAAGCTGCAGCATGACATAATCAACCATACGATCGAAGAAACCACCTTCATTCACTTCCTGCAAAGCAACAAGGGGATAGTTGGCAACGTCTTCGCCGTCCAGTTGCAGGTAAAGTGTGCCAACCACCTGGCCTTTTGCCAGTGGCGCTTCCAGTTTCTTATCTAACTCAAAACTGGCTTCCAGGTTACCTGCCTGGCCACGGGGAATGGTAATGGGGGTAGATTGATTAATTCCAAGGTCTACAGTTTCGCGGTCACCCATATAAATGCGGTGAGCAACGAAGCTTTCACCGGCTTTATAAGGGGTTACAGTTTCATAGAAACGGAAACCGTAACGCAATAATTTTTTGTTTTCTTCTTTTCGGGCGCGTTCACTGTCTGTGCCCATCACAACAGAAATTAAACGCATATCACCTTGTTTGGCCGAGGTGATGAGGCTATAGCCTGCGTCAGAAGTGTGACCGGTTTTAATGCCATCCACATTCAGGCTCTGATCCCACAGCAAGCTGTTACGGTTGTACTGTTTGATACCGTTGTAGGTGTACTCTTTTTCGCTGTAAATCGCGTAGATTTCCGGCGTCTCAGCGACCAGCGCCTGAGACAACAGCGCCATGTCCCGCGGCGTTACGTAGTGATCGGGGTCGTGCAGGCCGTGACTGTTCACAAAATGTGAAGAAGACATACCCAGCGCCTGCGCGTGGGCATTCATCATGCTGGCAAAAGCACTTTCAGAACCGGCGATATGTTCAGCCATAGCAACGCAGGCATCGTTACCGGACTGAATAATGATACCGCGAACCAGGTCGGCCACTTTTACCTGTGTACCCACCTCAATGAACATTTTTGATGATTCCGGAAAATTCTTCGCCCATGCATTTTCAGAAATGGTTACTTCATCGTCCATGCTGATATTGCCGGCTTCCAGCTCTTTTCCGATGACATACGTCGTCATCATTTTAGTCAGACTTGCAGGCGGCAACTGCATGTCTGCATTTTTCTCTGCGATAACCTGACCCGTTTCGTTATCCATCAGCACGAAGCCTTCAGCGGCAACACTTGGCGGCGGCGGGATCACGACGTTGGCGTGGACTTTGGCAACATAAGACATGCACATCATGATAAACATGGTGAGCATGAAAGACGGTTTAGCGCGATTTATAATTTTATGCATGGGAATATCAATTACCGTTTTTTATTTAAGATAAACTGTTTTGAATTTTAACGTAAGCAACAAGCCTGGACCAGAGTCAGTGCAGCTTTGTTCCTTATATAAAGAGCAAAGTGATTCAGATGCTGATTTGTACCTTAAAAGTCTACCGGATTACAGTGTTGCTGACCGATTTACCCGGCAAATCCACAAGTTCGGCAGATGAATGCCATATTTACAGGTTGCCGCCCACAGTATAAGCACCGGGATAGCCATTTTTCTGCAAATCATCCAGCAGCATTTTTGCCTGAAAGCGGTCAGCCAGCGGGCCCAGTCGTAATTTGTAGATATTATTAATTAGCGGTATTTCAGCAGGCACCTGATAAAGTTGGGACAGGACGGTAGATACTGATTTGGCACGTTCAGGATCACTTACTGCGGCGACCTGAATATAAAGCCCGTCGTCAGCAGCAGAAACCGGCTCAGCTTCCGGCTCTTCAGGCAGAGGAACAATGCCGGCATATTGTTCATAGCTGACAGTAGGCTGATTGCCTACAGTCACCTGATTGTTCTCATCAAAATGAATCACTTCCAGCTTCACCTTTGCCGTGCCGTGCTGCTGGTAATCCAGCTTTTTCGCTGCGGCATAAGACAAGTCGATAATCCGGCTGGAATGAAAGGGACCACGATCATTTACCCGCACAATGGCTGTTTTGCCATTACTCAGGTTAGTCACTTTAACAAATGAGGGCAGCGGCAAGGTTTTATGTGCCGCTGTCATTGCAAACATGTTGTAGGTTTCACCGTTAGAAGTGAGATGCCCGTGAAATTTCTGGCCGTACCAGGAAGCCAGCCCGGTTTCCACAAAACCTTTACCGGATTGCAACGGAAAATATCGCTTATCCAGTACTTCATAGGGGCGGCTGTTCCATTCACGGTAAGGTTCGTATTGCGGATCTGCGTCAGTGTAATCCGGCTCGTCATACACAAACGTTGGGGCTGAATCGCTGTGCTGGGCATAGCGACCTGAAGACTGGCAGCCGCATAACACGACTGCACATAGCAGTAAGATACAGTATTTAGCGCACATAACCGGTTATCGGGATAAGAATCTTTTTTGTGTTCCGATTGCCATCAGAATGCCAAAACCTGCCATCAATGTCACCATTGACGTACCGCCAAAACTAACCAGTGGCAGTGGCACTCCTACTACGGGCAGTAAGCCTGACACCATACCCATATTTACAAACACGTAAACAAAGAAGGTCAGGGTTATCGAACCCGCCAGTAACTTACTGTAGGCGTCCTGAGCACGGTTGGCAATGATCAGGCCGCGAATAATGATAAACAGGTAAATCGCGAGTAATCCGATGACGCCGGTCAGACCGAATTCTTCACTGAAAACTGCAAAAATAAAATCGGTGTGACGTTCCGGCAGAAACTCAAGCTGTGACTGGGTTCCCTGCAACCAGCCTTTGCCCTGAAGGCCGCCGGAACCAATGGCAATTTTAGACTGGATAATGTGATATCCGGCGCCCAGAGGATCGGATTCAGGGTTTAGAAATGTGATTACCCGCTGTTTCTGATATTCCTGCATCAGAAAAAACCACATTACCGGTGCAAACGCACCACCCATGGCGGCAACAATACCAATAAGACGCCAGCTCATGCCTGCCAGAAAAATAGCAAAAATGCCCGAACTGGCAATGAGAAGTGACGTCCCTAAATCCGGTTGTTTAGCGATGAGGATTGTGGGTACGATAACCAGAGTGAAGCCAATGCCTATCTGAATAAGACGGGGGGGCAGGGTAAATTTACTGATATACCACGCCACCATCATGGGTACGGCAAGCTTCATCAGTTCCGATGGCTGAAAACGAACAAATTTGAGGTCAAGCCACCGCTGGGCACCTTTACCCACGTCGCCGAATAAAAGCACAGCAATCAGCATCAGCAAGCCGGCAATGTACGCGTAAGTGGATAACCGCCTGTAGGCCATAGGTGGTACCTGCGCCATGACGCACATCACACCCATGGCAATACCGAGACGGGCAAACTGCCGTTCCATCTGGCCGGGATCCTGACCGGAGGCCGAGTAAAGGGTATACAGGCCGACCACCATTAAAACCAGCAATCCCAGCAACAGCCAGCCGTCAATATGAAGCCGTTCGAGTAGAGTAGACTGATTTTGCTTTATCGTTGTACGTTTCATTCAGCCTGTTCCTTTGACGCTTGCTCCGGCGGTACGTAATCAGGCTGCATAAAGTCCCGTTCGCGGAAGAAAAAGTCAATAACCTGACGGGCTACCGGCGCGGCATTGGAACTGCCGCCACCGGCATTCTCAACCACAACCGCCACAGAGACTTCAGGTTGCTCGTAAGGGGCGAAGGCCACATACATGGCATTATCACGAAGATGTTCAGAAACCTCTTCTTCGTTATAAGATTCGTTTTGGCCCACTGAAAAAAGTTGTGCTGTACCGGATTTACCCCCGGACTGGTAAGGGGCATCAGAGAATGACTTGCGGCCGGTACCTTCATCTGAATGATTAACATCGTGCATGGCACTGAGCATTAGGTCCCAGTTTTTTCTTTCTTTCACCATAATCGGACGCATGGTTTTTAAAGGCTCCTGCGAGACCTCGCCATTTTCACTCATGAATCCCATCATAATTTGCGGAACAAACCGTTCGCCGTGGTTTATCAGTGTATTTATTGCCTGATTCAACTGGATCGGTGTCGCGGTCCAGTAACTCTGGCCAATCCCTACAGGAATCGTATCACCGATGTACCAAGGCTGATTAAAACGGGCACGTTTCCAGCCGCGGCTTGGCATATTGGCGTCGGATTCTTCGTACAAGTCTACGCCGGTGTAATCGCCGAAACCGAATTCAGACATCGCATCACTGATGCGGTCAATACCGAGCTTGTAGGCAAGGTCATAGTAGAAAGTATCGCAGGACATCATAATGGCCCGCTCAACATTCACTTTCCCGTGCCCCCATTTTTTCCAGTCACGCCACACATGGCTGACGTTGGGGAGCTTGTAACGTCCGGTGTCATTGATAGTGGTCTTTGGTGTAATGACACCGTCCTCAAGGCCCACCAGACCAAGCAGAGGCTTGATAGTGGAAGCCGGCGGATATTGTCCCTGCGTAGCGCGGTTAATCAGAGGCCGGTCAGGGGAATTAAGTAAGGCACTGTAGTTTTTGCTGCTGATCCCGTGGACAAACAGGTTAGGGTCGTAACTCGGGCTGGAATACATGGCCAGTACACCGCCGGTATCAGGCGCCGAAACGACCAAAGTACCCCGCTTACCATCCAGCGCTTTTTTTGCAGCCAGCTGCAGGGCAAGATCAATATTCAGCACAATGTCTTTACCTGGCACCGGCGGATCAACACTCAACGTACGGATTATCCGTCCCTGACTGTTAACTTCTACCTGCTGATAACCGACCTGGCCGTGTAAGTCTTCTTCATGGTATTTTTCGATACCCAGTTTACCGATGTCGTAGGTAGCTGCGTAGTTATCTTCCTGACCGGCTTCCTGCAATTTCTGTAAATCTTTCTTATTAATTTTTGCTACGTAACCAAGTACGTGAGTAAGCGTTTCACCGTAGGGATAGTAGCGCGAAAGACGGGCTTCCACAGAAACACCCGGAAAACGGTGTTGCTGGGCAGAAAACAATGCCACTTCTTCTTCATTTAGCTGGGTACGCAGAGCAATGGGCTTAAACCGTCGTTGCCCGCGGTATATTTTGAGAAAATTGTCCCTTTCTTCCTGCGTGATCCCCATGAGTGCAGACAGGCTGTCAAGGGTGTCGTCCAGACTGTCGACTTCTTCAGGAATGACTTCCAGGCTGAATACCGGCCGGTTTTCAGCCAGCAAAATACCGTTGCGGTCGTAAATCAATCCCCGGTTAGGCGCAATGGGCAGAACCTTTATGCGGTTACCGTTGGAGCGGGTCTGATAAGCATCGTGCTGTTCCACTTGCAGTACGTAGAGGTTACTCACCACGATACCGAGCATGGCAAACACAATAAGCAGTGAAACAGCGGCGCGGCGGGCAAACAGGTTCGCTTCCGCTGTATGGTCACGAATCGCCTGACGTTTACGGGCCATGACTATTCCCGGTGATACGGATGGTTCTGGGTAACAGACCAGGCGCGATACAAGCTTTCCGCCACAATGATGCGCACCAGAGGGTGGGGTAATGTCAGATTAGAAAGTGACCAGCGCTGTTCCGATGCGGCAATACACTCAGGAGCGAGTCCTTCCGGGCCTCCGATGAGTAAACTTACGTCACGCCCGTCCATCTTCCAGGCATCGAGTTGTCTGGCAAGTTGGGGGGTATCCCATGGCTTACCGGTGACTTCCAGTGTGACGATGCGGTTTCCCTTGGGGATTGCCGCCAGCGTTGCTTCTCCTTCCTTTTGAAGGATGCGCGGGATATCTGCATTTTTACCACGCTTTCCCGCGGCAATTTCAGTAAAGCTGACAGGCATGTCAGCGGGAAAACGGCGCACAAACTCATCAACACCTCTGGCAACCCAGTCAGGCATTTTAGTTCCTACCGCAACGATTTGAATTTTCACCGTTTTACAACTTCCCGGTTGAGCGATTTGAAGTGATAAGTCTTGCCGGAACGCCGCTGACAGTCAACGCCGTGGCATACTGATGGCTGATGTTCAGCCCCAGAGCTTTTCAAGCTGGTAGAAATCTCTCGCTTCATCCTGCATGACGTGCACGATGATGTCACCGAGATCAACAAGAACCCATTCACCGGTCTCTTTGCCTTCAATGCTCAGAGGCGGATGTCCGGCCTGTTTCATTTCTACATGCAGATTATCCGCGATAGACACCACGTGTCGCTTGGAATTACCCGAGCAGATAATCATCAGGTCAGTAATTGTCGACTTACCTTTTACGTCCAGTTGAATGACATCACGGGCTTTCATGTCGTCGATTTTATCTAACACGAATTGTTTGAACTGGTTACTGTCCAAAAGTTCTCCTCAAATACACAAAAAATTAACGTACAACATTTTAACTATAGCGAATTTTACCGCAATTCCCACACCGGTGTCAGTGCAGGTCCGGCATCAAAGTTAATCCGTTAAGCTCTATGCCCATGAACAACATACAAAGGTGTGCAAGCTTGATATAAGGCCTTTCCACTGTATTTTGTTTAAAAGCAAAGTCGGCCTGTTCCAGCGCCTCTCTGATATGGACAAGGTGGGCAGCGCTCAGCCGGTTCAGTGCCGACTGATAACAGCCCTGACGATTTTTCCAGATCCCGAACTTCATCCACTGGACAGGTTGTCCGGACGATCTGACTTCGTGTAACTGGCTTAAGGTCTGCCATTCACGAATAAATGCCCAGATCAGGATATTAGGTTCAATGCCTTCACTTTCCAGACGGTACAACATGCGGATACAGCGCTGCCGGTCTCCGTTCAGCATGACATCAACCAGCTGAAATACATTGAATCTGGATTGATCGACAATGGCCGCTTCTACCTGTTCAGGTGTAATGGCCTGTCCGGCATAAACCAGCGATAACTTCTGGATTTCCTGATGAGCGGCCAGCATATTGCCCTCACACATATCTGCAATCATGCGGACACAGGCTGCATCGCCGTTAAGTCCGGCTTTTTGCATAGTCTGCTGGATCCATGTGTGAAGATTATTACCTTCCAGTGCATAGCAAATGGAATGAATGCCGGTATCGTCAAGGACCTTGAACCACTTGGCTTTCTGCACATCTTTGCCAATACGGGGACCGTGGATCAGTAACAGAATGTCGTTACCCAGATTCGCTGCTACCGATTGCAGGGTCTGACTACCCTCAGTACCGGGTTTTCCGGTAGGTAGTTCCAGTTCAATAATCTGTTGCGAAGCAAATAAAGACAGAGATTGTGTAGCCTCAATTAACTGACTCCAGTTAAAACCACTGTCGGCAACTAATACTGTCCGCTCAGTGAAGCCCTGAGCTCTGGCTTTTTCCCGCACCGCTTCGATCATGGAAAATTTTTGCTGTGGCTCATCACCAAACAACAAATAACAAGGCTTGAGGCCTTTATCGAGTTCCGCTTCAAAACGGTTCGGATAGATTTGCATAACAGTTGTTTATTCCGCCACTGCCTGAGAAGACTGGCTGGCTATACGACGGATAATTTTGTCTGCCGCTTCATCCCGCATTTCGCTGAGAACCAGTTCCAGTTCCCGGGATTTTGCCAGCACCTGTTCAGGATCATCCTGATAATCCCGCAATACTTCAAAATACGCGGGCAGGGGAGCCTTGTCAGGGAAGGTCACTGTATAACGGACACCGTAAATAAGCTCGTATTCAGCTACCTGACCGGTAGAAAACACGGACAATAAACGCCGTTCCAGTTGCTCCGGCTGAATGTTGATCAGAACTGACATGTCCGGAGACGGGCTGTCTGCCAGTGTACCGCCGTGGAGGTCGTACACTGCCAGTTTTTTCTTCAATGCTCTGGCCAGGGGCGCATGGGCCTGCGCAGACGTTACTGCAACGTAATTAACCGATGGCGGCAACGCTTCATTACCGCGCAAATGAAAGCCGCAACCGGTAAGAACCAGTGCGGCTGCGCCTGCTGTTACCAGCCGGAAGAACGTCTTCATCAGTTAGCTACAATGTTAACCAGCTTACCGGGTACTACGATGATTTTGCGCACCGTTTTACCTTCGATAAACTGTTGAACATTGACCTGGGCAAGGGCGTCTGCTTCGACGGCTTCTTTTGCCGCATCTGCTGCCACGGTCATTTTAGCGCGCACTTTACCGTTAACCTGCACTACAATCAGCTTCTCATCTTCTACCAGGGCAGCAGGATCAGCTACCGGCCAGCCGGCATATTCTACAGGTGTATCATGGCCAAGTGCCTGCCACAGGTGATGACAGATATGCGGCGTGATGGGGTTTAGCAAACGCAGCACGCCTTCGACCGCTTCACGCATAATAGCGTGGTCAGTTTCAGACTCCTGAGGTGCCTTTTGCAGATGATTCAGCAATTCCATTACCGCAGCTACGGCAGTGTTGAAGGTCTGACGACGACCCAGGTCATCACTGACCTTGGCAATTGTCTTATGCACTTCACGACGTAACGCTTGCTGATCTTTATTCAGTGCTTTTGCATCAACCTTGCCCGGTGTGCCGGAAACTTCAATGTGCTCACTGACCAGTTTCCAGATACGTTTCAGGAAGCGGTTTGCCCCTTCCACGCCGGAATCAACCCATTCAAGGGTTTGCTCAGGTGGCGCGGCGAACATTGTAAACAGGCGTACAGTATCTGCACCGTACTGATCAATAACCGCCTGAGGATCGATTCCATTATTTTTCGACTTTGACATTTTAGTCATGCCGCCGTGTTCCACGGGCGTACCGTCGCTGGTTAGCCAGGCTTTCGTGATCCGGCCTTTATCATCTTTCTCAGTGGAAACAGCCAGCGGCGAATACCAGGTTTTCTTACCGTTTTCATCTTCACTGAAATAGGAATCTGCCAGCACCATACCCTGACATAACAGGCGCTTAAACGGCTCATCTGACTCTACCAGACCTTCATCACGCAGCAGTTTGTGGAAGAAACGGGAGTAGAGCAGGTGAAGAATGGCGTGTTCAATACCGCCGATGTACTGATCTACCGGCAGCCAGTAATTGGCCTGAGTTGGATCAAGCATGGCATCGCCATTTTGTGCGCAGCTGTAACGGGCATAATACCAGGATGATTCCATAAAGGTATCGAAGGTGTCGGTCTCACGCAGGGCCGGTTCACCGTTAAAGGTCGTTTTTGCCCATTCAGGATCAGCTTTGATTGGCGAAGTTACACCATTCATTTCCACGTCTTCCGGTAACACCACCGGTAATTCACTGGCGGGAACCGGCACAGATTCGCCGTTTTCCAGATTCAGCATTGGAATAGGAGCGCCCCAGTAACGCTGACGGCTTACGCCCCAGTCACGAAGACGGTAATTAACTTTCTTAGTGCCCACACCTGCGGCAGATAATTTTTCTGCTATTGCATTGAAGGCGGCGTCGAAGGTTAAGCCATCAAACTCACCGGAGTTAATTAAGGTGCCTTTTTCAGTATACGCAGACGCAGTTAAGTCACAGGCTTCACTGTTACCATCTGCAGGTGTAATGACCTGCTTAACCGGCAGATTGTATTTGGTAGCAAATTCCCAGTCACGCTGGTCATGGCCGGGAACGGCCATGACAGCACCGGAGCCATAGCCCATCAATACGAAATTAGCAGCCCAAACCGGTACTTCCTCGCCGGTGAGCGGGTGAGTCGCTGTTAATCCGGTATCACACCCTTTCTTTTCCATGGTGGCCAGTTCTGCTTCAGCCACTTTCGTGTTCTTGCATTCTTCGATAAAGGTTGCAAGAGCAGGGTTATGTCTGGCAGCAAATTCTGCTACAGGATGCTGGGCAGCAACGCCCAGGTATGTAACACCAAAGAACGTATCAGGGCGTGTGGTATAAACCGTCAGGGTTTCCACATCTCCGGCAGGTGTTTTCAGTTTAAAGGTAATATCTACACCTTCTGAACGGCCAATCCAGTTTGCCTGCATGGCGCGAACCTGATCAGGCCAGTCTTCAAGCTGATCCAGGTCAGATAACAATTCTTCAGCGTAGTCAGTTATTTTAATAAACCACTGAGGGATTTCTTTTTGTTCTACCAGTGCGCCTGAACGCCAGCCACGGCCGTCGATAACCTGTTCGTTGGCCAGTACTGTCTGGTCCACCGGATCCCAGTTAACGGTGGCGTTTTTCTTATATACCAGCCCTTTTTCGTACAGGCGGGTGAAAAACCACTGCTCCCAGCGGTAATAGTCAGGTTTACAGGTAGCGACTTCGCGATCCCAGTCATAACCGAAACCCAGCGATTTCAACTGTCCTTTCATATATTCAATGTTTGAATAAGTCCAGTTTGCCGGAGCCGTATTGTTATTGATGGCTGCATTCTCAGCAGGTAACCCGAATGCGTCCCAACCCATTGGCTGCAGGACATTTTTATCCTGCATGCGCTGAAAACGGCTGATTACGTCACCGATGGTGTAGTTACGTACGTGTCCCATATGGAGACGGCCGCTAGGGTAAGGGAACATTGAAAGGCAGTAGAATTTTTCTTTAGACGCGTCTTCTTCTGCTTTGAAAGACTGATTGGATTCCCAGTACTGCTGGACATCCTGCTCGATTTGTTTCGGGTTGTACTGATTTTCGGCCATCGTGAATAAGGCTTCCGCGTTGGTATTAATTACTTCGTGATTAGCCGCATAGAATACCCCGGCGCGCAGTGCACTCACAATAGGCGGGGGCTACTTTTATCCTTATCTGGCGGGATTTTAGTCAGTTTTGGCAGTGGTTAAAAAATCTGCCAGCGCTTTAAGTTGTATTCCCTGGACATGGTCGACAACAGGCGCGAGGTCTTTGTATCCGCTTTCACTGTATCCCTGAACGTGGTATCGAAGTGATATTGTTGTATCTGCGCCGGTTTGTTCAAGTTGCCAGTTCAAAGCGCCGGTCATGCCCATGGCTTGTAACGGCCCCAGTCCGCCGGTCATTACCAGCTGCTTTGCAGGGTCAACAAAACTTATCCGCATATGTTCAGCACTCCGCTCACCGGCCCGTTCGCAAAAACAACCGCCGGCACGGGCATCAATACTAAAGGTGCCCGTCCACCATGAATGGTCCCCGGGCCACCACTGGTCGACGTCGTTTATCAGCGCTCGCCAGACAGTGTCTGCCGCTGCGTTCACCGTAACGGTATTAAGAACAATAAAGCCGCCGTTACCACTACTTTCCACTTTGGCGGAGGTGTTAAAGGAAAAAATTAAACTCAGGAGGGCAAGTGCTGCAGTGGTTTTAGTCATAGAAGCTCATTATCCATAAAATTTTGCTGGCAATACGTTCAATAATTCCCATTAAACCGTAATGTGGTGCTTTTTGATACAATTTATCAAATCAGGTGGAGAAAAATGGTTGATACAGCCTTTTTATGGTTTGACAGTGGGAATTTTTCGCGTTTCACTTGATCTTATCTCCACAAAATCAAACCTGCCGGCTACCGGAGCAGTTTGATGATATAAGGTAAACAGGCAGTTATGACCGACCTTTCCGTTCTGCGCGCTAAATATGCTCTATCTCCCGCAGCACTGACACCGTCGCTGAACCGGCGGCAAATAAACCAGGCTTTAAAAGATGAAGAAGCCGTTAATGCGACCTTTATTGGCCAGGAGCGTGCCCGTGAAGCATTGTCGTTCGGTCTGGGCGTACGCAACCGCGGATATAACCTCTATGTGATGGGGGAGCCGGCCACCGGGCGGTTCTCGCTGGTAAAAGATTACATTGAGCGTCAGGTGGCATCATTGCCTTCACCGGAAGACTGGGTCTATCTGAATAACTTTGATGAAGAACGTGAACCGTTTGTTCTGCGCATGGCGCCGGGCGAAGGCAAAGATCTGGTTAAAGATATAGACGGTCTGATTGATGACTTGCTTGATACATTTCCTGCTGCTTTTGACAACCCGGGGTACCAGCGTCAGAAGTCAGCCATTTCCAGAGAATTTGAGCGCCGTTATGATGAAGCCATCGATGCAGTGGAACGTTACGCGCAGGCTCATGATGTAGCCCTTTATGATGAATCTAACGCCATTACCTTCGCCCCGATAGTAAACGGTAAACCCGTTACCGATGAAGAATTTGCCGTACTCGATGATGACAAGCGTCAGTATTTTTATGACTTGATTGCTGAACTTGAAAACCGTCTCAGTGAAAGTTTACTCGGGCTGCCGGTATGGAAGCGTGAAAGTTCTGAGCGTATCAGGCAACTGAATAAGAAAACCGCAGAGCAGGGGATCAGACCCTTACTCAAAGTTCTGGAACATAAATATGCCGGCCATCTCGGCGTACTGAAAACCTTGCGGCGGATGCGTTCCCATCTGGTAGACACCATCGTGTCACTGCTGGCAGAAGAGACAAAAGAGGATAAGCCCGACGAACTCGACAGACGGCTTTATCTGGAAGAACTTTATTTGCCTAATGTGCTGGTGGGTCATCAGTTACAGGACGGGGCGCCGGTGGTGTATGAGCCGAACCCTACCTATCAGAATCTGTTCGGTAAAATTGAGTACACCAACCTGCATGGCAGTGTGTATACCAATTACAGAATGATAAGAGCAGGGGCTTTGCACCGTGCCAACGGTGGCTATCTGTTACTGGATGTTGATCAGGTCATAGAGCAGCCCTTCGTGTGGGATGCATTGAAACTGGCGATAAAATCCGGCTCATTGAAAATGGATCTTCCCCAGCAGGATGTGGGTATGGTGAACGCCATCACATTGAACCCGCAACCGGTGGAGCTGGACGTGAAAGTGATACTGCTGGGCTCACGGGATCTCTATTATACCCTGCAGGATTATGATGATGAATTTGACGAACTGTTCAGAGTGCTGGTGGATTTCGATTACGAAATACCGGTAACCCGTCAGTCTACTTTTGATTTTACGGGAAAGGTGCGTCATCACCTCAGCGAATGCGGCCTGAGCGGGATTTCCTCTAAAGCCATGCAGCGGCTGGTGGAATATTCCCTGCGTATGGCGGAACATCAGCAAAAATTCTCAGCTCATTTTGCCGAAGTCATAGAGCTTATCAATGAGGCCCGGTATTTTGCGGCTCAGCAGCAAAGCACCCACCTTGAACTGGAGCATATTGAAGTTGCTCTCAGTGCAAAAAAACGCCGCACCGGCCGGGTGAGTCATGCGCTGCTAAACGACATTAAAGAAGGTCATGTCCTTATCGCTACAGAAGGTAAATCGGTGGGCACTGTTAATGGCCTGACAGTACTGGAAGTCGGGGGGACGGCATTCGGCACGCCGGCCCGTATCACCTCTACGGTGTATGCCGGTGCCAACGGCGTGGTGGATATTGAACGGGAAGTTGAACTGGGGCAACCCATTCACTCTAAAGGGGTTATGCTGTTAACCGGTTATCTTGGAAACAAATATGCCCAGCATTTCCCGTTAACCTTATCAGCCAATATAGCGCTGGAACAATCCTACGGACACATTGATGGTGACAGTGCCTCGCTGGCAGAACTTATTGCACTGATATCTGCATTGACGGAGATACCAGCTACCCAGTCTCTGGCAGTTACCGGCTCGATTAACCAGTACGGTGAAGTACAGGCCGTAGGCGGCGTGAATGAAAAGATTGAAGGCTTTTTCGATTTATGTCAGCACCGCGGGCTTACCGGCAATCAGGGAGTGATTATCCCCAAATCCAATGCTATTAACCTGGTACTGGATAAAGCAGTCATTGATGCAGTGAAAAAAGGGCTTTTCCATATTTACACGGCTGAAACTGTGGATGATGCCATTTCACTGCTGATGGAAAAAGAAGCCGGCAATATGACGTCCCGCGGGCGTTATCCGAAAAATTCGGTGAATTATCATGCCGTGAACCGCCTTTATAACATTGCATTGATTGTTAACGGAGGCGACGATGAATAAACACATAATAAGAAAACATCAAAAGGTGGCAGGAAAGATGAAAAAGTTATTTGCGGGGAGTGGAATTACCGGAATGGTAACGGGCAGAAAACTAACAGTTTTAGTTGCCCTTACGCTATTCAGCACGGGCGCATTCAGTACACCTGAAACCCCGGAGTTATCTCTGCAGGAGGCTGAGCGGTTGTCAGAGATGCCGCTGCATTGTGTAACGACAGAGTACCCGAACAAGTTAAATCAAACGTTATCCGGTCCACAGGATTTGCAGGGACCGGCTTCACTGCACCCCGCCTTTTACGGGTGTTTTGACTGGCACTCCAGCGTACACGGTCACTGGATGCTGGTAAATCTGCTCCGCCATTTTCCTGATCTGGCCAAAGCGACAGAAATCAAAGCAAAACTTAAGGAAAACCTGACCACTGATAAAATTCTTCAGGAAGTGGCATATTTTGAAAAACCACAAAATGCCAGTTTTGAACGCACTTATGGCTGGGCGTGGTTACTGGCTCTGGCCGCAGAACTGAAACTGTGGGATGACCCCCTGGCTGCTGAACTGAGTCAGAACCTGTCTCCCCTGACTGAACTGATTGTTGGAAAATATCATCAGTTCTTACCAAAGCTGGTGTATCCGGTCCGTACCGGCGAGCATCCGAATACGGCTTTCGGAATGTCGATGGCACTGGATTATGCCCGGATTGCTGATGACAAAGCATTGCAGACGCTCATTACAGAGCGGGCTGTGCACTGGTTTGGCGACGATAAACAGTGTCCGCTTTCATGGGAGCCAAACGGCTTCGATTTTCTTTCTCCTTGTTTTGAAGAACTGGATCTGATGCGAAAAGTGATGGATAAGAAGTCCTTCATGCATTGGGCAAAAAGTTTTCTGCCGGCGTTAGACAATGCTGACTTTCACATTGATGTGGCACGGGTAAGTGATCGTACTGACGGAAAACTGGTGCATCTGGACGGGCTAAATTTCAGCCGTGCCTGGGTGATGTATGGCCTTGCAGCAGAATATCCCGACGAATTTGGTCACCTGCGGGCGCTGGCAGGCACACACGTGACCCATTCATTGCCTGCCATCGTTGATGAAAATTATGAAGGTACACACTGGCTGGGCAGCTTTGCTGTTTATGCGTTACAACAACGTGCCCGCGCCACAGAGTAAATCATTTATTTAGGTGGCATACGGAGTGCGCCATCAAGACGGATGGTCTCACCATTTATATAAGTGTTAAGTGCAATGTGCGCCACCAGTGCTGCAAATTCCTCTGGCAGACCAAGCCGTTTAGGGAAGGGCACGTTGGCGCTTAATGCTGCCTGAACGTGCTCCGGCATGGCCAGTAACATGGGGGTGCCCATTACGCCGGGCGCAATGGCATTAACACGGATCCCCACTACGGCCAGGTCTCTGGCCATGGGCAGTGTCATACCGATAATGCCCGCCTTACTGGCCGCGTAGGCCGTCTGTCCGGTCTGCCCCTCGTAGCCGGCAATAGATGCGGTATTAATAATTACACCCCGTTCACCGTTTTCATCTGCTTCCTGTGCGGCCATGGTCTGAGCAGCAAGCCGGCTTACGTTGAAGGTACCGTTGAGATTGATATCGGTTACTTTACGGAACTGATCAAAAGAGGCAGCATTGCCTGATTTATCAAGCGTTCTCGCTGCCGGTGCGATTCCTGCACAGGAAACACAAAGGTTAATACGTCCGGCTTTCTCCCGGAAAGCTTGCAATGCATCAGAAACCTCGTCTTCACTGCAAACATCGACGGGGTAAAAATGTGCATTTCCACCTGCCTCACGGACAGCCTTTTCCCCTTTTTCACGGTCTATATCAAAAAGAGCAACGGTCGCGCCACGCTGTAACAGATGCTGCGCGGTAGCAAAACCCAGTCCTGAACTGCCACCGGTAATGACGGCTGTGATGGAGGAAAGCGGAAGTGTGGTTTGTTCTGACATCATTCTCTGCCCGTTATCAGGTTTACGTTGACGTAAGTGTAACGTGGCAGAGTTTGTTAACAAAGTGATTACATAAAAGAAGATGTAAAAAGACTTTATTGTTTTGGCAACTGAATTTTACGCTCTTCGGAAGGGCGGAAGATGATCAGTGTGTGTCCGATGGACTGTACTTTTACAGATTCGGTTTCCCGCACAATAGCATCCATGATCAGTGTTTTTTCTTCACGATCATCTGTAGGCACCTTCACTTTAATCAGTTCGTGGTGTGCCAGTGCGCTGTCAATTTCAGATACAACACCCTCTGTGAGGCCGTTTGCACCTAATTGCACAACGGGTTTCAAAGAGTGGGCCAGGCCCTTGAGGAATTGTTTCTGTTTATTGGAAAGTTTCATTTCGTCGTTTTTCTTTACTATTGATAAATTTGTTTAACCTAAACACCGGGCCACGTGGTCATTGACTGAACGTAAAACCAATTATTTTAAGTTAATGCCTTGAAATGCCATATTCTAACGCCATCTTCGTAACAATCCTAACGACATTATGTGTGAATGACAAAAAAGTCGCATAATGCCACCAATTATATAAGCAATACTGAACAGAATTGCACACTTGCACGTAAAACGTTACAAGGCGTTAATTTACGTGGTAGCGGGAACGTGTATTGGTGGCTACGGTCTATAATTTGTAGTAGGCTGTAATTTGACGAAGTAAGGATCGCATTTCGTACGGAAACAATGGGAGCGGAGCATGTTCCGGACGCCGGTTTCACCTTAGTGAGCGGTAAATGAACATGTTGGCAGTAAATTGTCATCAATCCCGGATGTTCCGGTATTTTTAGAGGTTAGTAGCTTGAGCGATATGGCAAAAAATTTAATCTTATGGTTGGTTATCGCCGTTGTGTTGATGTCGGTGTTCCAGAGCTTTTCAC
This sequence comes from Alteromonas sp. NFXS44, assembly GCF_040148705.1. Taxonomy (NCBI): domain Bacteria; kingdom Pseudomonadati; phylum Pseudomonadota; class Gammaproteobacteria; order Alteromonadales; family Alteromonadaceae; genus Alteromonas; species Alteromonas sp. NFXS44. The sequence goes on from NZ_JAGDEA010000005.1 coordinate 912,117, forward strand.
CTGGTGAATCGACACGTGCACAAACGGATTACACAACATTCCTGAAAGAAGCGAATCAGGGCAATGTCCGCGAAGTTCGCATTGACAGTGAGTCCCGCGAAATCCGCGGCACGAAACGTAACGGCGAAACATTCGTTACCTATATTCCCTATTTTGATGATCAGCTCATTTCAGATTTGGTGAAGAAGGATGTACGTGTATTAGGTGAGCCGCCTGAGAAGCCGTCTATCCTGACGTCTATCTTCATTTCATGGTTCCCCATGCTGCTGTTGATTGCAGTCTGGATTTTCTTCATGCGTCAGATGCAGGGTGGTGGTGGCCGCGGAGCCATGTCATTCGGTAAAAGCAAAGCCCGTTTGTTGGGTGAAGATCAAATCAAAACCACTTTTGCCGACGTTGCCGGTTGTGACGAAGCGAAAGAGGACGTCGTAGAACTGGTAGACTTCCTGCGCGATCCTTCAAAATTTCAGAAGCTTGGCGGTAAGATTCCTAAAGGCGTTCTGATGGTGGGTCCGCCGGGTACAGGTAAAACATTGCTGGCTAAAGCCATTGCCGGTGAAGCAAAAGTACCGTTCTTTACTATTTCAGGTTCCGACTTTGTTGAAATGTTTGTGGGTGTGGGTGCATCCCGTGTCCGTGACATGTTCGAGCAAGCCAAAAAGGCTGCGCCTTGTATTATCTTTATCGATGAGATTGATGCGGTAGGTCGTCAGCGTGGTGCTGGTCTTGGCGGTGGTCACGATGAACGTGAACAGACACTTAACCAGATGCTGGTAGAAATGGATGGTTTTGAAGGTCACGAAGGTATTATCGTTATCGCAGCGACTAACCGTCCTGATGTACTTGACCCAGCACTGTTACGTCCCGGCCGTTTTGACCGTCAGGTTATTGTAGGTCTGCCCGATATCCGTGGCCGTGAGCAAATCCTGAAAGTCCACATGCGCAAAGTACCGGTTGGTGACAACGTGGAAGCTTCTGTAATTGCCCGTGGTACGCCCGGCTTCTCCGGTGCTGACCTTGCGAACCTGGTTAACGAAGCTGCTCTGTTCGCCGCCCGTGCTAACAAGCGCCTTGTGTCGATGGAAGAGTTCGATAAAGCCAAAGACAAGATCATGATGGGTGCTGAGCGCAAATCTATGGTGATGTCTGAAAACGAGAAAGCCATGACAGCCTATCATGAGGCTGGTCACGCAATCGTTGGTCGTCTTGTACCTGAACATGATCCGGTATACAAAGTGTCGATCATTCCCCGAGGCCGTGCACTGGGTGTTACCATGTATCTGCCGGAGCAGGATCGTGTGAGCCATTCCAAGCAACATCTTGAAAGTATGATTTCAAGCCTGTTTGGTGGCCGTATTGCTGAACAAATCATTTACGGCGACGACATGGTGACCACCGGCGCGTCTAATGACATTGAACGTGCTACTGAGATTGCCCGTAAGATGGTCACGCAATGGGGCCTGTCCAGTAAAATGGGTCCGATGTTGTACGCAGAAGACGAAGGCGAAGTGTTCCTGGGCAAGTCTATGGCTAAAGCCTCGCACATGTCTGACGATACTGCCCGCGCCATCGATGCAGAGATCAAGTCGTTTATCGATGCGAACTATGACCGTGCTTATAAAATTCTTGAAGAGAACATTGATATTCTGCATACAATGAAAGATGCCCTGATGAAGTACGAGACCATTGATGCGAAGCAAATTGATGATCTGATGGCACGCCGTGACGTGCGTCCGCCTGCTGACTGGGACGATCGTGCGCCGAAAGGTGGAGACAATCCTCCCGGCGGCAAGCCTGCCCGTGAGGGCGAAATTACCGACGATGGTTTGGATAAGCCACCGGTAGGTAAACCCGGCGACCTTCCGGGCTAAAATCTCCAGGCGCCAGTTTCAACTGGCGCTTTTTGTTTGTGCTTTATAAAGCCAGCTTTCCTCTTCATATTCATAAAGACAGATATACGTTATGCATTTCAAACATACCGAAATCGACCTCAATCAGGCCCGCGTTATGGGTATACTCAATGTCACACCGGATTCCTTCTCAGACGGCGGAGCCCACAATACGGTAGTTAAAGCCGTTGAACATGCCATGCGGATGGTAGAGGCCGGCGCGACATTTATCGACATAGGCGGTGAATCGACACGTCCGGGGGCGCCGGAAGTGTCTGAACAGGAAGAGTTAGACCGCGTGGTGCCGGTGGTAGAGAAACTGGCCGGGCTGGAAGGCGTAGTACTCTCTGTGGACACCAGTAAGGCCGCTGTAATGCGGGAAAGCGTGAAGGCCGGAGCGGGGTTAATTAATGATGTCCGCGCCTTGCAGGAACAGGGGGCACTGGAGGCCGCAGCAGAAGCAAAGGTACCTGTGTGTCTGATGCACATGAAAGGTCAGCCGCGAACCATGCAGGCCAGCCCTGAGTATGATGATGTGGCAGACGAAGTGATAAATTTTTTATTGTCACGTATAGATGCCTGTAAGCATGCCGGCATTGATGACAGCAGCATTCTTCTGGACCCGGGCTTTGGTTTTGGTAAGAGCCTGGACCACAATTATCAACTGCTGGTTGAAATTGGAAGGGTGCAACATCTCGGTTATCCGCTACTGGTTGGTATGTCGAGAAAATCTATGATTGGCCAGCTGCTGGATAAACCTGTAACAGAGCGGCTGGCGGGCAGCATTGCCCTTGCCACTATTGCGGCGCAAATGGGCGCAAAAGTGATCCGTGTTCACGATGTGGCAGAAACAATGGATGCGATGAAAATCGTGAATAAGATTCAACAAATAAAAGACAATATTCAAGGAGCCTGAAATGGGTCAGCGCAAGTATTTTGGTACAGACGGCATCAGAGGGAAAGTAGGTGAAAGCGCTATTAATCCCGAGTTTGTCACCAAGTTGGGCTGGGCAGCCGGTAAAGTGCTGGCAGGCCATGGTACAAATAAAGTACTGATAGGGAAGGATACGCGGATTTCAGGTTATATGCTTGAGTCTGCGCTGGAAGCAGGCTTGTCCGCAGCCGGTATTAATATCGGTTTGTTAGGTCCGATGCCCACACCGGCGATTGCTTATCTTACTAAAACATTTCGCTCAGAAGCCGGTATTGTGATTTCTGCGTCTCATAATCCTTATTATGATAATGGCATTAAGTTCTTTTCATCCGATGGTTTCAAACTGGATGACGATATCGAAATTGCCATTGAGTCCATGCTTGATAAGCCAATGACATGCGTTGCTTCCAATAAGTTGGGTAAGGCAACCCGTATCAACGACGCAGCCGGACGTTACATTGAGTTCTGTAAAGGCACGTTCCCGTCAGATCTGTCGTTAAAAGGCATGAAGATTGTTGTCGACTGTGCCCACGGGGCGACGTATCACATAGCACCGAATGTGTTGTCAGAACTTGGTGCAGAAGTTATCGAAATCGGTACTAAGCCGGACGGCCTGAACATTAACGATAAAGTCGGTGCTACTTCAATGAACGCCATCGTGGAAAAAGTGCTTGAGACAGGCGCTGACATGGGGTTTGCTCTGGACGGTGACGGCGACCGTATTATGCTGGTTGATCACTTGGGTAACGTGCTGGATGGTGATCAGATTTTATACATTATCGCCCGCGATGCGCTTAAGTCAGGTCGTTTATCCGGTGGTGTAGTGGGTACACTCATGAGTAATCTTGGTCTGGAAGTGGCTTTGAGCAAATTATCTATTCCATTTGCCCGCAGTGCTGTAGGCGACCGTTACGTAATGGAGTTACTGCAGCAGAAAGGCTGGGCTATCGGTGGTGAAAATAGTGGTCACGTGCTGAATTTGAATGTGGCATCTACCGGAGACGGTATTGTCGCCGGCCTGCAGGTCATCACTGCTATGTTGCGTTCGGGCATGGATTTGCACGATTTGAGCGGCGGGTTTGATAAATTTCCGCAAAAACTGATTAATGTCCGTTATGATGAGTCCTCAGATAATCCGTTGGCCATGTCTGCTGTTACAGATGCAGTGAAAGAAGCTGAAAGTTCACTGGGTAAAACAGGGCGTGTATTACTGCGTAAAAGCGGTACAGAACCGTTGATCCGGGTGATGGTAGAATCCGATGATGAAATGCAGTCTCTGAAATGGGCAGAGTTTATCGCCGATGCTGTACGCAAAGTGGCCAATTGATTGATTCGTCATAAATATTATTATTTTTAGGCTTGTATAATAGGGCGGATATCGTTAATATCACGCCCGCTTCAGGACAGGGCAGGGATAAATTGTGGATACAGTGAGTCGTAAGCTTCTGGTTGCCGGAAACTGGAAGATGAACGGAAGCCGTTCATTGGTAGAAGAATTTGCAGCGTCTTTTGATAAGGCTGCAGCAGAAAATATTGATGTTGTGATTTGTCCGCCATCAATTCTTATTCCAGCTTTCTCAGGTAAAGGTATCGCCACCGGTGCTCAGGATGTGAGTGCATGTGATAATGGTGCACATACCGGCGATTTATCCGTCACAATGCTGAAAGAGTTTGATTGCAAATATTGTATTGTCGGACATTCAGAGCGTCGTGATGACCATGGTGAAACCAGTCAGCTGGTTGCTGAAAAAGCCCTGAAGTTGATTGAAGCAGGAATTACACCGGTAATTTGTTGTGGTGAACCTCTTTCAGTAAGAGAAGCCGGACAAGTTAACGAGTTTGTTGAAGCACAGTTGAAAGCCGTATTCGATTTGATTCCGGTGTCTTCACTGAAAAATGCCGTTATTGCTTACGAGCCAATCTGGGCAATCGGAACGGGTGTTACAGCGTCGCCGCAGGAAGCTCAGGATGTTCATAAGTTCATTCGTGAGTTCATTGCTTCATATGACGGTTCACTTGCTGCTTCAATACAGATATTATACGGCGGCAGTGTGAAGCCGGATAACGCAAAAGAATTGTTCGGCCAGCCTGATATTGATGGCGGCTTAATTGGCGGAGCAAGTCTTAAAGCGTCAGATTTTAACGCAATCTGCCACGCGGCAAATTGACGAGGTAATTATGTTATACGAAGTGCTTTTAGTCGCTTATTTGATTGTAGCGTTGATGCTTATTGGTTTTGTACTTATCCAGCAGGGTAAAGGTGCAAACATGGGCGCTTCGTTTGGTAGCGGTGGTTCTAATACCGTATTCGGTTCTTCAGGTTCTGGTAATTTCATGACCAAAACCACGTCTGTACTGGCTACCTTATTTTTTGTATTGAGTTTATTTTTAGGTAACATCACAGCGAACACAGAAAAAGCCGAAGACGGCTGGCAGGATCTTGAAGTTCCTGTAGAGCAACAGGAATTCCCTGCTGTTGATGATGTTCCTGCTGCAGATGCATCTGATGTTCCGGTTTCTGACGTGCCGGCAACAGATTCAGCAGAAGGTGATATTCCTAACTAAAAGTTTTGCGGAAGTGGTGGAATTGGTAGACACGCCATCTTGAGGGGGTGGTGACTTCGGTCGTGCGGGTTCAAGTCCCGCTTTCCGCACCAAACTGAAAGCCCCGGCTTAAACGCCGGGGTTTTTTTATGTCTGCAATAGTTGTTCTTCTTTACGGTTAGCCGGAGGTAACTCTCTGCGGACATTCCGGTTTTTTATATCTGCCCTCATCATTCTGGCATCATTCTGGCTTTATCCCTTGTAACCGTATTTATTAGTCAACAGAAAGGGAAAACTATGGATATTCTTCGCATATTACTGTCAATTTTACTGCCTCCGCTGGGTGTATTTTTACAGGTCGGCATCGGGGTACAGTTCTGGATTAATATTCTGCTGACGTTACTGGGTTACATCCCGGGAATCGTTCACGCAGTGTATATCATCGCAACCCGTTAAGTTCAGACCGTTGCGGCTGCATTCACGGCAGCCGCAACATCTTTCCTGTCTTTTTCGCAATGCAGATGTGGCGCTGCAAGGTCATTGACAGCCTCAACCTGCTTTTGAATTGTCCCTTTGTATTCTTCCGGCAACTTTTCTTTCAATGTTTTGAGACAGCCAAGAAGATGCAACATTACATCTACATGAGATGAGCCCGCCTGCCTTATCTGGTCAAACGCAGTGTTAAGAACAGATTCAAAGGTGTAAGTCCTTCGTTGCATCCACACATCGACATCACTTTTCATCACCGTGTCACAGGGAAATTCACATCCGGACATCAGTAAGCAAACGGCTGTGAGACGGTCTGCACAGGTCATTGCTGTTATCGGATCATTAATACCGGGCGACAGTGCTCTGAGTGCCACTTCCACAAGTTGCGTTAATGAAAACTCCGGGTCCTGCAATGATGTTCTGCGCTTACCCGGCACAAAACACGAAAGATAAAAATCACGGCTGTCGCTGCTGAGCTGTTCACTGCTGTGCACAGTGATGATCGTTTCTCCCGGTACCACATAATCGCCGGCACGAACATACACTTTCACGCCGTCAATACCGTCGCCGGACAACAAACTGAGATAGTCTATGGTTTGAATATAACCGGCTTCGTCCAGCGAGAGATGCGTAGTGAAAGGACTATCGTTGATCAGGGCCGGTGCAAGGCGATGGTGGCCCTTTTCCTCGTCGGTCAGAGCAAATAAATTTTTCAGGTTGTCAGTGCACTCGCGGTAACAGCGGTTAATGATTTCATCCACCTGAATAAATCTGGCGATATGGTGAATGTAATAAATTAATACCAGGGTGTCAGCAATACCGATGGCAAGGACAATCAGCGAGAGCACTGAAGATATAACCATATCGGTGTCACTGACACTGATGCGGTGGAGTGCGCTTAAGCAAAAGATAAAGGTGGAGGTGAGGATCCCCAGCACGCACTGTGTACCGCGGTCGTCCATAAATGTTTGCAGCAGTCTGGGCCCGAACTGTGAAGATGCCATGGTCAGAGCGACCAGTGTCATTGAGAACGCAATACTCGTGGCAGTAATGATAGACGTTGCAATTGCAGAGATAAGATCACTGGCTTCTTCGGCAGGCACCGGAGGGATCAGGTTTTTAAATACTGCTTCTGACACTACCTCAGGCGTATAGTAAATCAGAGTGTAGCCCAGCAAAAATGCAGTAAACATCATGCATACCGGTATAAACCAGTAACTGGCTCGTATTCCTTCCCATCTTGCTCTGGCAAAGCTGGTGACAGGTTTTATCATAGTCAGGTTTTCCCTTTTCCTGTTTGAATTAATCGCGGGCCGTCAGTACGGTGAGGTTGCCGGGTATCGCTTTTACTTCCAGCTTATCTGCTTCACGTATTTCTCCGTCGATGGCATAACTCGCCTGCTCAGGAAGGGTGACGGTGATACTTTTTACCTGTCTGTGTTTTATTCGCCCTGAGTTTTGCTTACTGGTTTTAGTCGTGAAGATAAGTTCGGCCAGTGAAAGAAACTGTGTTTCACTGTCCTCCTGTGAGGTCAGCCAGGTAATGTCCAGTTTTCCGTCGGTTACGTCCGGTTCGTCGCCGCCCTGAGCCAGTGCTGTAGTCACCGGTGCAGCATTCGCTATAACGAAGCTCGGAGTAGTAATGGTCTCAGTTTCATCATTGTCAAAACTGACCTCCAGTTTCATGTCGGTGTTTGCAGATATTGCCTGCCATAAACCGCGCAAGTAAGCCATCTGTCCGCCTTCGTTCTTCTCTTCACGGTCAGCAGACGCAATCATTTCCTGTTCAAAGCCTACGGCTGCAACCAGTAACATAAGTTCTCCGTTGCACATTGCAGTGTCAACAGCCCGGGTGTGTCCGTCGATAATGACATCACAGGCTGTCTGAATGGGCATGAGTTTGCTGATATAACCATGGAATACCTGACTGAGGGCATTTGCCGTGCCAAGAGGAATAACACCCAGCACCGCACGGTTGTCTGTGCATACACTGGCAACTTCAGTGACTGTTCCGTCACCGCCACAGGCGACAATGATATCTGTACCCTGATTGAGCGCCTTCTCAGCAAGCCCCGTTGCTGAGCATTCCGGGGTGGTTTCACTTACCGTTACCCTGAAATGGGGGTTTAGTTCTGAAAGAATATGTTCTTTTTCCTGCTCCCATTTACCGCCACCGGCGACCGGATTGGCGATGAGGCACAATGTACGTGTCAATTTGAGCCGGCCACCAGATTTAACACTCTTAAGTGCCGCCAGTTGCTTTTTGTTTAACCTGGCCGTTTCTCTGACAGACTGGATTTGATTCATGGCATCCATCACTGAGAGCGTCTGATCTTTTGCCAGTAACCAGGCTGCAACTGTCAGTACTGAACGTCCCCGTCCCAGTGCGCAATGTACAACGACTTTTTTTCCTGCTGACGTTTGCTGCTGGATCCAGTTTATGGCAGTGGTAAGTTGTTCAGGTGTCGGACTGGTATGATCAAGAACAGGGATATTCAGATAAGCACAATCATATTGGTACGCAGACCAGTCAAGGCCATCAAATTCAGCCGTGACATCAAGAATGGCATCCACGCCTTCTTCTTTCAGCGCCGCGACATCACTACCAGACAACCTGCAGGCAAGATACAACTGAGGCTCAATTTTTTGGATAGGAGGTACTTTGTCGTATTTTCTTGCCCATGCATTATAGGCTCCCGTACCGAGCAAAAAAGGGATGAATATCCACCTGATGTAGAAGGGGATAGAGCCGTCTTCACGTTTACGGAAAAGAGCAGGGTAGTTTACGATGTACGCCAGTGAAACGGCTGCCAGTGAAAATCCGCTCCACCATAAAACAACAACTGCAGGCCACCAGGGAATAAGAAAACCCAGTGCAAATGCTAATATCGCGCCAGCCAGATAATACTTCACCATTTTCACAAAGTGTCTCCTTTCCTGTATTGAACTATGCTGCTGTCATTACGTAATGAAATACTAAAACGGTTAAAAATCCTGTTAGCAACATGGGAAATATATTCACTGTTGTCACTTTCGTTTTATCTTTAACCTGATTACCTGAAGGAAACCTATGCCGGCCTCTGCGATAAGAAAAGTGTTGTACTTTGTCTGGTTTCAAACTATCTGGTTTCTGGCCATTCTTTACACCTCGGAGCATGTCGCCATTATCGGGCTACTTATTGCCGCGTTTTTCATCCTGTCTCCGCGTAAAAAAACGGACCTGATAATGGCTGCAGGGATTGCCATTTATGGCTGTGTCATTGATGGCGTGCTGCTCTGGTCAGGATTTTTTGCATTTAGTGATCATGAAGGTTGGGTGATACCTATATGGCTTATTTCGTTGTGGATTGCCTTTGGTTTAATGTTACGTGTCAGCCTCGATTACTTGCAGGGCAGATATGCTCTTGCTGCAGTGTTGGGCGCCGTGTCAGGTCCGCTGAGCTATTACGCCGGTGCACAGGCAGGCGCCGTTGTATTTCCGGCTGATACGGTATTGACCCTCGGCATACTCAGCGCGATATGGGCCGTTACGGTTCCGCTTTGTCTCAACGCAGATGCCTTTCTCAATGGCCGGGAAGGCAAAACCGCTGCTGAGAGCTGACTGCAGCCGGGACGACAGGGCAATCAGACCAGACATCCGTCAGCTCAGTCATCCGTATTACTGAATTGCTTCAGTGACCTTGTGTCCCCGTGAACCCAGTAGCGTTTTTATGTTGTTTACCTGTTGACCCTTTTTCAGGTTCACAACAAGTGCGTACTTCTTGCGCTTTATAGCCGATCTGACAGTTTCTATAATTTCGTGCCGGTCAGGACGTAATCCTGTCAGTCCTGCGATGAATAGCCCGATAAACAGTCCCGGACTGATTAGCGCGATGTACGTGAATAAGGGATTGTTTTTAGTGAGTGCCGGTCCGAACTGGACGAGCAGAGCCGCGACAATTAAGCCGGCAACAAGCCCGGCAAAGCCCAGTTTCAGGTGAGACGACCATAATGTTTTGCCTATTTTACTACTGGCTCTTTCCAGTTTCTCACTGAAATGAGGATCCATAGGGTTTATCAAAGTAATCTGATCTTTTTCAACTGCGGTTTCAGCGATAACAGACTCTATCGAATTTAGCGCATCCTGCTGTGAATCATAGACAGCAGCTACCTGAATGTGTTCAGCATGTACAATCGCATGAATGTCAGTCAATGTAGCTTTGTTACTCATATTTCTTACCTTTACGTTCCTTTCAGAGCGGGATTAAGACAACACGTATCACTCTTAAACTAGTTCTTAACACCGGGCCTGATCAACATACTCAAATAATCATGTGCAGACAGGTATATTCAAACTTTATTCCTTTTTTTCAGGTTGTTGTTTTTATTGTACTTACTTGAGTGTTGGAGAGGTGAATATAAGGTTTTCCAGGTTTTGTCTGAATAATTTTCGTAACCACTGAAAATTATTCAGACTCATCAACCAGTGTTTCCGACCGCAAAAAACCTGTGCACCAGCGACATAAGTTGCCTGTAAGCATCACGAAGGGCTCTGGCTTTTTATTTGCTTAGTTTTATTTACTTAGTGTTGTTAAAGGGCGCACCAGAGCATCCATCTTTTTTTATGGCCGGACTGTAACATGGAAAAAAGTGAATTGAATATTGTGCGTCAGCGCAGAGGTAAGGGCTTCAGTTATTGCTACGAGAGTGGCAGGCAACTGCAGGATAAGCGCAAGCTTAATCGCATCCGCAAAATGGTAATTCCTCCTAACTGGCGTGATGTACACATTGCGGGTGACGTATCCGCACCTCTGCAGGCAACCGGTATCGATGCAAAGGGTCGCAAACAATATATTTATCACGATAACTGGCATAAACAGCGTCAGCAGGAAAAATTTTCGAAACTCAGCGACTTTGCAGACGCTTTACCGGAATTCCGGCAATTCTGCTGGCGTGCTGTAGACACTAAAGGATGGTCCCGCGAAAAGAGTCTGGCCCTCGTTTGCCTGATGTTAGACCACACTGGCTTGAGAGCGGGTAATAAGGTCTATTCTCAGCAAAACAGTACCTTCGGATTAACTACATTACGCAGGCAGCATCTTGAGAAAGAGGGTAAAGCGGTGTCGCTGAGTTTTACCGGAAAGCACGGAAAGGAGCGTCATGTAGATATCTCAGATCCGAAATTAGCCAGCCTGGTGTGTGACAGTGCGCAGGCGCAAGGTTACGCAATTTTTCGTTACACCGGTAATGATGGCCGCTGGCAGGACGTTGACAGTGGTGACGTAAATGCCTTTATTCACTCCCGTCTCGGAGATGAGTTTTCCTGCAAAGATTTCAGAACTTGGGGGGCATCCCGTTTCGGTCTTTTGTCACTGCCGGATGTGGAGAATTTGTATTTGCAAAACCAGCGCCGGCGCTGGGATACGACTTTTGTTAAGCACATTGCTTCCATGCTCGGCAATACGCCCTCAGTATGCCGGCAATATTACATTCACCCGAAACTAATTTCTCTGTGTGAAGAGGAAGAAAATCGTCAGCAGACACTGATGGAGATCGAAGGGATATTGGAAAAGAATAAACCAGGCAACAAGCTCACTTCGGCTATTGAACAGCGTCTTGCTGAAATTATTGTGTCATAAAACTGTCAACTTGCTGAACAGGGTAGTTTTAATCTGAAAAACAATTTTTAGCGTGTAACTGGCATGAATTGCTATGTATGATAGCTGCGCTAATTTATTCTTATGTTGTTTATATTTTCTAAAACAATGGCTTGTGTTTTATTTTCTTGCTGGAGTGCTGCTGAGTTCAGTAATGATTAAATTGGCAGCAAGATGCCGGAAAGTCAGTGTTTCAAATAATTAGACTTGAAGTTAATTGTGTTTTTTTGTTATAGTTAGAACTCAAATCAATTAGTCAAGTAAACAAAACGGCGCATGCGGCGCCTTTTTCTTTATTTGTTTAGAGTAAGGAGCTGAATACCGGTTATGCAATTTGAAGGCTACATCTCTTTAGCCCTGTATTTTCTGGCAATGCTGGGAATTGGTTTATTTGCGTACAGGCAATCTACCAGCGATATCTCAGGCTATATACTCGGCGGCCGGCAGGTCAGCCCTCAGGTTACAGCATTATCAGCAGGCGCCTCAGATATGAGCGGCTGGATGTTAATGGGATTACCGGGAGCGATGTATTTATCGGGATTTGATGCGCTTTACATAGCTATCGGTCTGGTTGCCGGTGCACTGGCCAATTACCTGTTGGTGGCACCCAAACTGCGGGTTTACACAGAAGTAGCAGATGACTCACTGACTGTGCCCGAATTTTTCGCGAAACGGTTCGGTAAATCCGATGCAAGAGTGCGAATTGTTTCTGCAGCCATCATCGTGATGTTTTTCACGCTTTATACGTCTGCTGGTCTGGTGGCCGGGGGCAAGCTGTTTGAGAGTGCTTTCGACGTACAGTACCAGTGGGGATTATTAATCACGCTGGGTGTGGTTGTGTCCTATACTCTGCTGGGTGGTTTTTTAGCCGTCAGCATGACCGATTTCGTTCAGGGATGCATTATGTTTGTCGCTCTGGTACTCGTACCGGTTGTTGCATTCACAGAGTTTGACAGTATTGCACAGATGAATAATGCAGCTTATGAGTCGATACCTGGCCTGGCCGCATCCTGGGAAGGCATCACTTTGATTGGACTGGTGTCCAGTCTGGCGTGGGGGCTGGGATATTTTGGTCAGCCGCACATTATTGTACGGTTCATGGCAATCCGGTCAGTGAAGGCAATTTCTACCGCCCGGAATATTGGTATGTCGTGGATGCTGGTAACCATCACAGGTGCACTGGGAACGGGGTTTGTCGGTATCGCTTATGCTAATCAGTTTGGCCTTGCGATTGATGATCCGGAAACAATTTTTATTGTGTTTTCTCAATTATTGTTTCATCCGTTAATCAGCGGTTTTTTGATGGCGGCAATTCTGGCTGCGATTATGAGTACGATTTCATCGCAGTTACTGGTATCGGCGAGTTCACTGACTGAAGACATTTATCGTGTGGTCAGTAAGAAACAGGTCAGTGAATCAGACACCGTGAAAATTGGACGTTTTGGTGTAGCAGGTGTTGCGATAGCAGCGTTGCTGCTGGCACTGGACTCGTCGAATACAATTTTGTCTCTGGTGAGCAATGCGTGGGCAGGTTTTGGTGCAGCCTTCGGACCACTGGTATTGTTTTGTTTGTATAAACGTGACCTGACACACAATGCAGCGCTGGCAGGTATTATCAGTGGTGCGGCAACAGTATTGTTCTGGATTTATGTTCCTGTCCTGGAAGACGGGAAAACACTGAGTAGTGCTATTTACGAAATTATCCCCGGGTTTGCTGTAAGTACAGTAACACTGTGGTTGTTCTCCGCTATGGGCAAGACCCCGTCGTCTGAAGTATCGTCGATGTTCAGCGAAGCGAACCGGGAACTGGCGAATCAACAATCTTAAGGTAAATTGATATTATGATACGTAAAAATTGGAATCGCATTGTCATTAAAGTCGGTAGTGCTTTAATTTCACCGAACCGTAAAGGCTGCAGCAGTCACTATCTGCTCAGTATTGCACAGTTCATTGTGAAATGCCGTGCGATGGGAACACAGGTTGTGCTGGTATCTTCAGGCTCAGTAGCCGCAGGTGCACATCAGTTCCCTGATGGAGAACGTACCGATATTACTGTGAAGAAGGCGATGGCCGCAGCGGGTCAGACTGAAATGATGGCTACCTGGGACCGGTTATTTGACTTTCCTTCAGCACAGATGTTGCTGACACATGCTGATTTACGTGACCGTGAGCGTTACGTGAGCATACGGGACACGATTTTCAGTCTGCTTGATCACAACATTCTTCCTATCGTTAATGAAAACGATACGGTAACGACAGATAAGTTGAAAGTTGGCGATAATGATAACTTGTCTGCGATGGTAGCAGCAGCCGCTGATGCGGATGCATTAATTATTTGTTCTGATGTGGATGGTCTTTATGATAAAAATCCGCATACCAATGATGATGCATCTTTACTGTCGGAAGTTGAGCATATCGACCAGCGAATTTATGACATGGCTGGTGGCGCTGTTGAAGGTGGTGTGGGCACCGGCGGCATGCGCACGAAAATTGAAGCAGCAGAGAAAGCGGTATCGCATGGTATAGATACTTTCATTATTAATGGTTTTACTGAGCTTTCGTTTAATATGCTGCTGGACGGAAAAAATCCGGGTACCCACTTCATTGCTCATGAGAAGCCGATGGCAGAAAATGAGCACTGGATGAGACATACAACCCGTGCGCTGGGTGAAGTGATTGTAGAAAGTGAATTTGCGCCGATCCTGTCTGAAGATGCAGAATCGCTGACCAGCAAAGAAATTGTGGATGTTAAAGGTGAGTTCTCGGTGGGAGACACCATCATCGTCAGAAAAGATGACGGGACCAAACTGGTGAAGGCACGCTCGAATTACAGCAGTTGCCTGCTTAACTTTATCGCCAATCAGGAAAATGATGAGTTTGCGTCGGAGTTTGAAGAAAAAACCGGCCCCATCATTTCGAAAAAGAATTTAGCAAATCTGGAGAAAGAATGAGTTTAATTACGACATTAGCAAAAAATGCCAAACAAGCCGCACAGAAGTTAGCGGTACTGGATGAAAGCACGAAGAATGCCGTGCTTAAAGACATGGCAGCGGCTCTCCGTGCTAATACAGCGTCAATTAAACAGGTCAACACCGAAGAAGTTGCACGGGCTAAAGAGAATGGTCTGGATGCAGCTATGATTGACCGTCTGACGCTGAATGATGAACGCATTGAAGCTATGGCGGAAGGCATCGAAGTGATTATTTCGCTGGACGATCCTGTTGGGCAGGAACGTGTTATCGGTACCCGTCCGAATGGCATTGAAATTAGGAAAATGCGTATCCCGTTAGGCGTCGTGTGCATGATTTATGAAGCTCGACCTAATGTGACGGCTGATGCCGGTGCACTGTGTTTTAAATCCGGCAACGGCGTTATCCTGCGTGGCGGTAAAGAAGCGCTGGATACCAGTCTGGCAATTGCCGGTCTGTTGCAGGATGTACTTGAAAAGCACGGGTTACCGAAAGAGCTGATCAGTGTAGTTCCTGATCCGGACCGTGCGTTAATGCAGGAGTTGATGGAGCAGCGTGATTATATTGATGTAATTATTCCGCGCGGTGGTGAAGGGCTCATCAACTACGTTACAGACAATTCTAAAGTGCCGGTAATCCAGCACTTTAAAGGCGTGTGTCACTTATACGTAGATAAAGATGCTGATCTGGATAAAGCCATGGCGCTGCTGCTGAACGGTAAAACACAGCGTACCGGTGTGTGTAATGCACTGGAAGGCCTGGTGGTGCATCAGGCTGTTGCCGGTGATTTTTTACCTCAGGTAGCGAAAGCCTTTGAAGAGCACAATGTGAAAGTGCATGTAAATGACAAAGGTGCGCAGTACTTCGATAATGCAGATGTTATTGCTGATGATGCCTTTGGCGAAGAGTACCTTGGACTGGAAATCGCCGTGCGTGTGGTTGAAGACTTCGATGCCGCTATTCAGCATATTGCTGATTTCGGCAGTAACCACACCGAAGTTATTTGTACCGAAAATGCTGATGCAGCGAACTACTTCCAGCGTGCTGTAGACGCCTCAGTTGTGATGGTAAATGCTTCGTCACGTTTTTCTGACGGCAGTCAGCTTGGGCTGGGAGCAGAAATTGGTATCGCAACCACTAAATTGCATGCCTATGGCCCGATGGGTCTGGAATCGCTCACCGCTGAGAAATTCCTCGTTAACGGAACAGGGCAGGTGAGATCATAACTTTTCACTGGTCCGCATTGTACTTACGGTACTGAATTGCGATAATCCAAAGCACCGGGCAACAGCCCGGTGTTTTTTTATGTTAATCCGGTTCTTACGTAGGTTTTATGATAGACATCAGCGTTGATTTTCAAGCCTGGTGGCAACAGGTTGCCGATTTTTCCCAGTCCCACAAACTGCCGGCGTCTGCAGTCCTGATCATTGTTTTTTTGCTGACCAAACGTGCCATTTTACGTTTGCTTAAAAAACGCAGTAAAAAAACCGGTGAAGACAGACGTCATTCCATTAACATCATTGAACAGTTGGGTAACGCAACCTTACTGGTGTTGTTGATCATGGTGTGGTCCACCGAAATCCAGAACCTCGCAATCTCCATTGCTGCTTTTATGGTGGCCATTGTTTTTGCTACCCGCGAATTCATTCAGTGTTTTATGGGGTTTATCTATTACCTCGGCGCCCGGCCGTTTCGCGTGGGTGACTGGATTGAGATGAACAATATCCGTGGCGAAGTGGTGGAAATGGACTGGGCTAAAACCGCGCTGCTGGAAGTCGATCCCGAATCCCATACCTATACCGGTAAGCATTTGTATATTCCGAACAGCCAGCTGGTTACCCAGCCAATCAGAAATCTTAACTTCCTGCGACGTTACACCCTGCACAGTTTTACCCTGGTCATGGAGCCGGAGACAAATCCTTATGCAATTCTGCCTGCTTTTAACATCCGGACGCTGAAGCATTGCGAACATTTCCGTGAAGTCGCCGGACGTTATAAAAGTTTAATCGAACGCCATATGGAAGCGGAGTTTATTGATATCGATCCGGATATCGCAATTGAAACCAATCAGTTTGCCAAACTTCGCATCACCGTGTCTTTGTTCTGCCCCATTGATGAAGCCCATACGTTACAGCAAAAGATATCAGAAGACTGGATGGCGCTGTGGCACAGTGAAATTGCCACAGCCAATCGCCCGTCCGGCAAGACGGTAGCAGAGGAATAATGCTAAACGCCTTCCTGCCAGTTACGCTGTCGTGAAAAGTGACTGCTCAGAAAAGCCATCTGGTCAGCCAGAATACGCCGGTTCATCAGGTAGAAGCGTTCATAAAGATTTGGCCTGAAAGGAACGGCAAGCAGCGGCATGTTAGCTTCTTCCGGTGTACGGGCTCCCTTAGCGTGATTACAGCGCCCGCAGGCCGTGGCGACATTCGTCCATTTATCCTGACCACCACGGGATCGCGGAATGATATGGTCACGGGTGAGCTGGCCGGGGCTGAAACGCTGACCGCAGTAAAGGCATAAATGATCATCCCGGCGGAAAAGATAACGGTTACATAATGCAACCTTTCCGCTTACATCAGTCACTTTTCCGTCGCAGGCAATAATGCTGGACAACGTCAGTTCGCTCCTGATACCGGCATTATTCCAGCCGCCGTGCAGGGTACAGGCGGTCGCACCAAGTTCGAACAGCACTTTGTCCTGACAATAAAGCCTTGCAGCCTCTTCGGGCAAAACCCATTCCTGTGGCATACCCGCTTTGTTGAGTCTTAATACCAGCATCAGGGACATCTCCTCATGTGTGACTCTTATAGCATACTGCTTTATATTTCAATATGATGAAAAAGTAATCAATTGCCAAGTTTTTTTGTTGTTTAATTCGCCTGCAGACAGCAAATCAAAAAATCTTTGCAGTTTAAGGAGATAAATCCGGCAGTCAGCGGCTTTCAGGCATTTGATAATGGCATTAGGTAATTATCGCGGCTATACTATGCGCCGCGTTCAAAAGCGAATATATATATATTAAAGAAAATAAAGGACAAATAGTGACTCCTATTACTCATTCTTTTCAGTATGGTCAGCATACTGTAACTCTGGAAACTGGCGTTATCGCACGTCAGGCAACTGCAGCCGTCATCGCCAGCATGGACGATACCTCTGTGATGGTAACTGTAGTTGGTAAAAAAGAAGCGAAAGCCGATCAGGATTTCTTCCCGTTAACGGTTAACTATCAGGAAAAAGCTTACGCTGCCGGTAAAATCCCGGGTGGCTTTTTCAAACGTGAAGGCCGTCCTTCAGAAGGCGAAACACTGACAGCCCGTCTGATTGACCGTCCAATCCGTCCACTGTTTCCGGAAGGTTTTTTCAATGAAGTACAGGTTGTTGTTACCGTACTTTCTGCGAACCCTGAAATCCCGACTGATATTATTTCTCTGATCGGTACTTCTGCGGCACTGGCAATCTCTGGTATTCCTTTCAACGGTCCTGTTGGTGCAGCCCGTGTAGGTTACAAAGATGGCGAGTACATCCTGAATACACGTTTCTCTGAGCAGCCTGAAAGCCAGCTTGACCTGGTTGTTGCCGGTACTGAAAGTGCGGTACTGATGGTTGAATCTGAAGCCAGCGTGCTGTCTGAAGACGTAATGCTGGGTGCGGTAATGTTTGGTCACGAACAGTCACAGGCTGTTGTTGAAGCGGTTAAAGCATTTGCTGCTGAAGTCAACACCCCTGCATGGGACTGGGCGCCTAAAGCAGAAAACACTGAGCTGAAAGCGAAAGTAAAAGAACTGGCTGAAGCCGGTATGACTGCTGCTTACCAGATTTCTGACAAGCTTGAGCGTAAAGACGCAGTAACGAAAGTTACCGGAGATGCGCTGGCTCAAATCCTGGAAGCGAATCCTGAACAGGACGCTAAAGAAGCGTCAGACCTGCTACACGATCTGGAAAGTGACGTAGTACGTTCACGTATCCTGGCCGGTGAGCCACGTATCGACGGTCGTGATCCTGCTATGGTTCGTGCTCTTGACGTTGCGACTGGCGTACTGCCACGTACTCACGGTTCTGCTGTTTTCACCCGTGGTGAAACTCAGGCTCTGGTTGTTGCCACTTTAGGTACAGAACGTGACGCACAGATGATTGACGAACTGCAGGGCAAGCGTGACAGCAAGTTCATGCTGCACTACAACTTCCCTCCATATTGTGTGGGTGAAACCGGCATGATCGGTTCACCTAAGCGTCGTGAAATCGGCCACGGTCGTCTGGCGAAACGCGGTATTCAGGCAGTTATGCCTTCTGAAGAAGAATTCCCGTATGTAGTTCGTGTGGTTTCTGAAATCACTGAATCTAACGGTTCATCTTCTATGGCGTCTGTATGTGGTACTTCTCTGGCGCTGATGGATGCCGGTGTACCAATTAAAGCATCAGTTGCTGGTATCGCGATGGGTCTGGTTAAGAGCGACGAGAACTTCGTGGTTCTGTCTGACATTTTGGGTGACGAAGATCACCTGGGTGACATGGACTTTAAAGTAGCCGGTACTAACGACGGTATCACTGCACTGCAGATGGATATCAAGATCGAAGGTATCACCAAAGAAATTATGCAGATTGCACTTAAACAGGCAAAAGAAGCCCGTTTACACATTCTGAGCGTAATGGATAAGGCGATCACCGGTCACCGTGAAGAGCTGAGCGAATTTGCTCCGCGTATCTACACCATGAAGATTGATCAGGACAAGATCCGTGATGTAATCGGTAAAGGTGGTGCGATGATTCGTTCTATCACTGAAGCGTCTGATACCAACATCGAAATCGAAGATGACGGTACTATCAAGATCTTCGCCACTGAGCGCGCTAAAGCAGATATCGCGATCGGCATGATCGAAGGCGTAACCGCTGAAATCGAAGTAGGCAAAACCTACAACGGTAAGATCACCCGTATCGTAGACTTCGGTGCATTCGTAGAAGTTCTGCCTGGTAAGGAAGGTCTGGTTCACATTTCACAAATCGCTCACGAGCGTGTGAACAAAGTGACCGACTACCTGAAAGAAGGCGAAATGGTTGACGTGAAAGTCATGGAAATTGACCGTCAGAACCGTGTACGTCTGAGCATCAAAGAGCTGCTTGAAAAGCCGGCTCCTGCAGAAGCAAAAGAAGATAAAGGCGAATAAGCTTTTATTTTCACCTTGTTGAAAAGGGCGCTTCTGGCGCCCTTTTTGTTTTTTACCTGTCCGTTGCCGGCTCGCCGTTGCACACGGATAATGATCAGGAGTGGAATATGACCAGCGATGAACAGACCAGAATTGAAGCAGCAACCTTCCGCCGGTTACTGAAACATCTGGATGATAATAAACAGGTGCAGAATATCGACCTGATGATCCTTGCGGATTTCTGTCGTAACTGTCTGGCTAAATGGTACAGCAAGGCAGCGGCAGATGAAGGTGTTGACGTAGACTACGAAGCGGCCAGGGAAGCGGTTTACGGTATGCCTTACAGCGAGTGGAAGGAAAAACACCAGTTGCCGGCTACCGCTGAGCAGCTCGCAGCCATGGAAGCGAAGAAAAAATAGAAAACGGCCGGCAGGCCGTTTTTTATGCGTGTTCTTTATCAGCCTGTAAATTACTGAAACGAAAAGCATGGGGCAGTAAATCGCCAACAGTATAGGTTTCTGTTTTACCGTCGTCAGTCACCAGAATCACCGGTGTCTCATCACCTGCAAACTCAGCTATTTTTTGCCTGCATCCGCCGCAGGGGAAGCAGAAGCTGTCATTGGGACTGGCTATTACAATGGCCTTAATTTGTCGGGCGCCTCCTGCAATCATTGCTCCGATGGCTGTGGCTTCTGCACACTGACCAAGCGGATAAGCCGCGTTCTCTACATTGCAGCCGGCAAAGATACTGCCACCGGTGGTGAGCACGGCGGCACCTACATGAAAACCGGAGTAGGGGGCATGGGCATGTTGCTTTGCTGCCTGGGCTGTTTCTTTCAGTTGTGTTATTCTTTTATTTTCCATTACATCTCTCTGGTGGCTCAGGCTTTACTTTTTTTACCAAATCGGCGATGGTGTCAGCCATCGGATGACTGTCAGGAAGACAGTTTGCCCGCGCCACGTCATTTTCATAGCGAGTGAATCCATTTTTAACATGCGTAAAGTCATTAGTCTCATCTTTTTTTCTTATCTGGCGGTCTCTGTGTCAGGCTGTGCCAGTTCACAACAAGCGCAACCCAAAGGAGAAATGGGGAATCTGTTACTCGCAGAACCAGCGCCGGTTAATCCACGCTCTCAAATGGCAATTGCGCGGTACAATCAGGTACTGGCGAATGCGACTATTCCCGACGGGGATCGTGCTGAGTTACTTTATCAGCGCGGTATGTTGTACGACAGTGTCGGCCTGGCAGGTCTGGCGCAGTATGATTACACGCAGGCTTTGCAACTGAAGCCGGACATGGCGGAAGCGTATAATTCAATCGGTATTCATTTTGTGCAGCAGCTGGATTTTATTCAGGCATACGAAGCATTTGATTCGACCCTTGATATCGATCCGGAATACGACTTCGCATTTTTAAACCGTGGTATTGCACTGTACTACGGCGGTCGCGCTGATTTGGCCATCGACGATCTCACCACTTTTCAGACCAAAGACGAAACAGACCCTTTCAGAGTGTTGTGGACATTCTTTGCCAAACACGATATCGATCCGGTTGATGCCAGGGCCTGGCTGGTCGCCGTGCGGCCGGGGCTTAATCCCGGACACTGGGCGGTGAAACTGGTTGATTTGTTTTTAGGCACATCCAGTGAAACGGCGTTACTCAATTCGCTTATCGAAGGCATCTCCAGCCAGAAAGAGCTGACAGATCGTCTTTGTGAGGCTTATTTCTATCTCGGTAAATACCATAGCGCGCTGGGAAACAAGGGGATCGCTTCAAATTATTTCAAGCTGGCTCTCAGTACCAATGTGTACGATTATGTGGAGCACCGTTATGCCAGAATTGAGCTGAACCGTTTGCGCCATCCCGCTGACGATACTGAATAAACCGAATCCTGTATGCGTGGATTTATCGTAGCACTGCTGGCTATATTGCTGGTAGGGTCTGACTCAGGTCGTGATACCCGTCAACTCCTTCACAATGCAGAGTCCGCATCGAACCCTGCTTCATTGTTATGGCTGGCAGCCTCAAACGGCAGCGGTGTAGCAGAAGACCGCCTTGTAGCCTGGGCCACTATGCAGGGTTCAGCGTTCTGGCTTAATAAGCTGGTTGCTCTGGATAACGCCGATGCGGCCTGGGCACTGTATCAACTGGTCGGCGATGATGCGAAAAGTGACCGGTTGATGAGTCTGGCAGCTATCGGCAATGTGCCCGAAGCTCAGCTTGCCTTCGCCATGACAACGGATGACCCGGTAAAACGGGAAACCTGGCTCAAACGGGCCGCCGGACAAGGTTATTTGCCTGGTCAGGCGGCACTTGCCGACTGGTACTTATTGCATGCCCAACCGGAAGAAGCGAGACCCTGGCTTCGTGTAACCGCTAATGATTATCCGCAAAGTGCCTTTCAGTATGGCAGGTTGCTGTGGGCAGACGGTAAACGTAAGGCTGCCGGTAAATGGATTGCTCAGGCAGCTGACAGCGGTCATGAAATGGCGGGTAAGGTCAGACGTATTTTGTCAACCTATTCGCCCTACAGTGCAGCCTCAGTGCCGGCTAAAGCCAGAACCGATGAAAGTTGCAGCCAGAAAATAGGTCTGTTTGCTACTTCGTTATCTACCATCGTAAAGGCCGATGAAATCGTAACAGAATTCCGCAAAGACAAGCGCCTGCAATCACTGGCAATTTGTCTGGATACGCCGGTGTGGCTGACGGATGATAGTATTAACTGTGGTGGCGACTGGAAAGGACAGGGACGCCTTGGCTGTGATGTAAGGCCCCTTGCCAACGTGGTGGAAAAGCGGGGATTAACCCACGCTGTCATAATTGCAGAGCAGGGTAAAGCCAACGTAAATAACGGTGTAATGTTTCTCGACCTGATTGACTCCTATGCGGTTTTTGTTCATGAGCTGGCGCACTTTGCCGGATTTGTTGATGAATATGCGCTGGGGAAAAATGCTGCAAAACGCTACTGCGGCAGTGAGGATGCACCGAATCTGATTTTCGACGGCAAAATTACCTATTCACCTCTCTCCACACTGGATAACTGGCGGGCATTGCAGCCCGGTGTCGGGATCTGGCCGGCACAAAGTTGCGCCCGTTCCGATATCCGTGCCTATAAACCTTCCGGGCATATTACCTTTCTTGAACACCATGACAGCGGTGATATTCCACCAATCTACATGGCTTTGTGGCGTCAGCAACTTTCACGCCCTGAAGCCCAGCGTCCGGTATTCATGAATTTGTTTCAGTCCTTTCAAAAGGCAGGGCAAACCCGCAAGGCCGGAAAATGGCTGGATAAATACAATGCCTTTCTGGGAGCAGGAAAGGGAGACCCGGAAGAAACGGTTCCTGAAGAAGACGACGAGGAACCGTTACCGTTTTAAAACTGCTTTCAGCGGCTTTGTAAATCGGGCTTCAGACGTTCAACCCACATGGCGGTGGCACCACAAATAGCCACCGGCATGACGATAAAGTTCACAAGCGGGATAAGGGAAAATAAGCTCACGCCCACGCCGAACGAGAAACACAGTGTCTTATGTTTTCCCAGGTGCGCCCGCATCACCTTAAACGGTACTTTATGGTTGTCGTAGGGATAGTCACAATACTGAATGGCCATCATCCACGCATTGAACATAAACCATAACACCTGGCCGATGACAGGGATAAGCAGAAACAGGATTAAAAACACAATGGCTCTGGGGATGTACCAGATTAACTTGGCGAATTCTCTTCCCAGCATCCGTGGTACATCTTTAATTAAGTCCAGCAGACCATCATCGCCGATTGGCTGTCCAGTGAGGTGTCGCTCAACTTTTTCGGCAAGAATGCCGTTAAAAGGAGCGGCTATCCAGTTAGCGAGGGTACCGAAAACCAATGCAAATATCAGCAGCACTGACAAGACTGCAAGAGGCCACAGGAAAAAGCTGATCACGCCACGAAGCCAGTCCAGCCATTGCGGGATTAAGCTCATCAGCCAGCTAATGCCTTCTCCTATTTCGCCGAACAGAAAGTAAAATGCCACGGAAAAAAGCAGCAAATTAACCGTCAGCGGAATGAATACAAACCGTTTCAGGCCCTTTGTTTTTATCAGTGAAAAGCCGGTCATAAAATAACTGAGTCCGCTTTTATTTTGCATTACGTCTCCTGAAGCTGCGCTTGAAAATGGGTTCTGAACCGGATTCAAATTGCCGGGCCAGTATGCACATGCAGTATACCTGTATCCGCATGCGGTGAGAAAACCCAATTGTTACAGCGTGTGAGTTTTGATAGAGTCAGCGGATAACAATAATTTTCCTATGCGCTGATCACCGGTAACTCGTTATTTATGCTGCAATTTCAGGCATTCTTCAGCTTGGCTGATGGCAACTTGAATCTCCTTTTCCCTGAGAGGTTTTTGTGCGCCTGAAAAAAATTAAGCTGGCCGGGTTTAAGTCCTTTGTCGATCCGACCACCATTCCTTTTCCCGGCGATATGACAGCTATAGTCGGGCCCAATGGCTGCGGTAAATCCAACGTGATTGATGCGGTACGCTGGGTGCTGGGGGAAAGTTCAGCAAAAAATCTCCGTGGCGACGCCATGACGGATGTCATATTCAACGGCTCCTCAGCGCGAAAACCTGTCGGTCAGTGTTCAGTTGAACTGGTTTTCGATAACAGCAGCGGTCGCATTGGTGGTGAATTCGCTCAGTATAATGAACTGGCCGTGAAACGGCTGGTAACCCGCGATGCCCAGTCTCTGTATTTTCTTAACGGCACCCGTTGCCGCCGTCGGGATGTGACCGATTTGTTTCTGGGAACCGGTCTCGGCCCCCGCAGTTATGCCATTATCGAACAGGGTATGATTTCCCGTTTGATTGAGTCAAAGCCGCAGGAGTTGCGGGTATTTATAGAAGAAGCTGCCGGCATATCAAAATACAAAGAGCGCCGCAGGGAGACTGAAAACCGCATCCGGCATACACAGGACAATCTTGAACGGCTGGAAGATGTGCGGGGGGAACTTGGCCGGCAACTGGAAAAGCTGCAACGTCAGGCGGCTGCCGCTCAACGCTATAAGGCCCTGAAGGCCAGTGAACGGAAACTGAAAGGTGAGCTGTCTGCCATCCGCTGGCTCAAACACACGCAGCATATAGAAAAGATCGAAGGTGAACTGGCAAAAGAACAAAATGAGCTGGATGCACTGATTGCACAGCAGCGTGGTGATGAGGCCGGTATCGAGAAATACCGCACGCAGTCGGAAGACATTAAAACGGCACTGGATGACGTACAGCAGGCTGTGTTCACCATTTCCACGCAAATTACCCGCATTGAACAGAACACCCTTCACAGCCAGCAGCGTGACAATCAGATTTCAGCTGAACTGGAAGAGCTTCATCAGCGCCGTGAACTGTTAGCTGCGTCGCTTCAGGAAGCTGAGCAGGCACTTGAAAAGGCAGACATGTCTCTTGAACAGTCTGAGCCCGAATTGCTGATGTTAGAAGAAACGATCTTTCAGGCTGAAGAGCGGGCTGAATCTGCGGAATCTGCGTTAAGGGAGTACAACCGCAAGCGCCGTGAACAGGAACAACACTATCATTCTCTTAAGCAAAAGGTGCAGGGATTACACAGCCAGATCCAGTCGGTGACCAGTATGCAACTGCGCACAACACAGCGCATCAGTGAATTGAATGATGAGCTGATGGCACTGGATGATGACACGTTGAGTGAGCGTCTCGAAGAGGCGCAGGCTGAGCAGGAACTGGCCGCAGAAAAATCCGCTATAGCTGAAGATGAAGTGATCATCAGTAAAGATGCGCTTAATGCCGCATCAGAACAATATCAGACGGCAACCGCTGCGCAGGCAGGTTGTCAGCGGGAACTGGACCAGGCGGCATCACGTTTTGCAGCCCTTGAAGCGTTGCAGGAACTGGCGGAAGCTAAAGCAGGCGAACTCCCTGAGGGTGTTGCATTACTGTGGAAAAGTATCAACGTAAAGCCGGGTTTTGAGGCGCTGATTGAAAAAGTCACTGTGTGGTTGAATGACCCGCTGGTGGCAGCAGAGTATCCAGTGGAAACCCTCATAGCGTCTGCAGAACATTTTCCGCAGGGGCACAGGATTTTGCCTCTTCATACAGACAAACCACCTGCAGAAGGCACACTGGCGTCATGTTTGAATGACGGCTACATCCCGTCATTGTTTTACCGTATCCGTCTTGTCGCTGATTTGGCGGCAGCGCGCACGTTATTGCCGACACTGGCTGCCGGTGAATCGGTAGTCACTGAAACCGGAGAATGGATATCTGCAGACTGGCTGTTAAGAGGAACCGTACAGGAAGACAGTGCAGGTGCACTGCAGCGTCATGCGCAAATGGCGCAATTGCAGAGCGAAATTGACAGCCTGAGTGCACAGCTTGCAGAACTTCAGTTTCAGGCAGACAGTGCCGCAGAGGAAAAAACACGGGCGGAAGAGCATCTTGAAATCACCAGGCAGACACAGGTGCGCTCTGCTCAGCAACAACAGCAGGCTGCACATCAGGTAGCCATGCTGAAGCAGGAAGTTGCCCAGTTAGCCTTGCGGCAGCAAAAAATCCGCGATGAACTTACCCGGCAACAGCAGACTCTGGCCGTGGATGATGAGCAACTTGATACATTGACGGCTCAGCTTGAAGTGCTGGAAATGCAGTTGATGGATGCGGAGGAAGAGGAGCAGAGTGCGTCGTCAGAGCGGGAAAGGTTCGAGCACGAACAGCAGGATGCGAGGCAGTCTGCAGAGCAGCAGAAATCCCGTAAACATCAGCTTGAACTGTCTGTACAGCAGCAGCGAAATCAGCAGCAATTATACCGCGAACAGGTAACGCGTAACCAAATGCAGCTGGCTGAATACTGTCAGCGTGAGGACGCGTTAACACAGGAAAAACAGTCCCTTAGTCAGCCTATGGCGATGCATGAAGCACAACTTGCGCAATTACTCGAAGACCGCGAAGTGCAGGAAGCGTTGCGTATAGAAAAGCAGAATGCGTTAAGCGATGTTGAAGCCCTGCTGAGGGAAGCGCAGCAGGGGCATCATGGCGTTGCTGTGAAAATTCAGCAGCGGAACACCGTTATTGACGGGTTAAAAATTGATATCGAAGGTGCCCGTGTAAGGGCCATGTCGGTACTCGAATTATTGCAGGAAACCGGTCAGTCTCTGAAAGAAATTTTACCTGAACTGGATGACACCGCTGATGAAAAGAGCTGGCAGCAGGAACTGGAAAAAACTACCGCAGCGGTTGCCCGTCTGGGGGCGGTGAATCTGGCGGCCGTGGAAGAATATGAGACGCAGGCGGAACGAAAACAGCATCTCGATACGCAGTTTGATGACCTGGTATCTGCGCTGGATACGCTGCAAAGCGCTATCCGTAAAATAGACAAAGAAACCAAAACCCGTTTCTCAGCAACCTTTGAACAGGTGAATGAGGATTTGAAACAACTCTTTCCTAAGGTATTTGGCGGCGGCTCTGCCTATCTGGCACTGACAGATGATGATCTGCTTGAGACCGGTGTGACAATTATGGCCCGGCCGCCCGGTAAGAAAAATAGTACAATTCACCTTTTAAGCGGTGGAGAAAAAGCGTTAACCGCTTTATCATTGGTGTTTGCAATTTTCCGGTTGAATCCGGCGCCCTTCTGTTTACTTGACGAAGTGGATGCGCCGCTGGACGATGCCAACGTGGGGCGTTTCTGTAAACTGGTATCAGAAATGTCAAAGTCGGTGCAATTTATCTATATCACCCACAATAAGATTGCGATGGAAATGGCAACGCACCTCACAGGTGTCACTATGGCAGAGCCAGGGGTTTCCCGCATGGTTGCCGTAGATGTTGATGAAGCCATGGCCTTCGTCGAAGCATAACAAAGGGCGAACGAATTAAATGGATGAACTACGTTTATCACTCCTTATCCTGGGTACCTGTTTTATTATTGGCGTGCTCGCCCATGGTATCTGGAAGATCAGAAAAAATAACAATGCGACCAAGAAAGAGCGTATTGAACCCGGCCAGTGGCAGGATGAAAATTCAGAAGAACAGGACGACTGGTCTGCAGAGCAGGGCGACGATCATAAAGGTTATGATGATTTAGGTCTGGGAGCGGTAAGAGTGGTTTCTTCTGCCAAACCTGTAGCAGACACCGGCGGTGACGCAGAATCTGAGCCGTCAATCTCCCGTCCCGTTAATGAAGACGCGGACGAAAAGACAGTTTCGAAGCCTGAACCTCAGACGCAGGCAACCAAGCTGTATGGTTCAGTGGTGACCAACCCTAAACCTCATATGCAGGGTAGCCGGCATGTTCCGCCGGAGCAGGCAGGTGACGATCTCATCCCGGATCCGCCTGAGTTTCTTATCCGTAAAGAGCAAAAAGCCGTCGCAGATGAACCGCAGGCTGATGATTTTACGCTGGATGCCCAGCAAGTTGAGCCGGCAGTTAAAGGCAATGCGTCTGACGAACAAAGCTCAGACCATGACATCGATACTGACAGTAAGAAAGTTGCTAAGAAGCGGGGTTTGCTGCGTCGTCGTCAGGAACCGAATTTCGGTGATGACCAGATGAGAATTGATTTCGACGACAGTCAGAGCCAGCCGGCTGCAGAGTCCGGCGCTGCGCCTTCAGAGGATGTGGAGCAGGAGGTGCTCGTTGTTAACGTACGGGCTCAGGACGACAAACCTATTTCAGGTGCCGCATTATTGCCTTTATTACTCACATTAGGGTTTAAGTTCGGTGATCAGGATATTTTCCACCGTCATGTGAATTCAAATGGTAAGGGACCAGTACTCTTCAGTCTGGCCAATATGTTCAAGCCGGGGGTTTTCGATATTGATAACCTGGAGAACTTTACTACTCAGGGTGTGTCATTATTCATGATCCTGCCCATCGACGGGGTTGATGCCCATCAGGTATTCAACATGATGCATAATGCAGCCCGGAAAATTGCTGACGAATTCAATGCGCAAATTCTGGACAGTCGCCGCAGTGTACTGACCAAACAGGGATTGCAGCAATACATGGAAAAAATCCGCGAATTTGAACGCAAGCGAATGATTACCCGCCACTGATCAATCAGCGCTGTTACCCTGCTGTAGCAGCGCTTTGCAAGAGACACTTTATGTCAACAGATAAAGCCTCCGTTGCCAGTCGTATAGAGACACTGCGCGACACTATCACCCGTTATAATACCCAGTACTATGTGGAAGATGCACCTTCTGTACCTGATGCTGAATATGACCGGCTCATGCAGGAGCTTAAATCGCTGGAAGCCGCCTATCCGGACCTGCTGACAGCGGATTCGCCGTCTCAGAAAATAGGTGGTGCGCCCCTGGCCGCCTTTGAGCAGGTCACCCACGAAGTTCCTATGTTATCGCTGGATAATGCCTTTGATGAAGCTTCACTGAACGCCTTTGAAAAACGTATTGGTGACCGCCTGAAAGACCATTCTACTTTAATGTTCAGTTGTGAGCCTAAACTGGATGGCCTGGCTGTCAGTATTCTGTATGAAGACGGTGTGCTTGTGCAAGCTGCAACACGGGGTGACGGGCAGACAGGGGAAAATATCACGCAAAACGTTAAGACCATCGGCAATGTGCCCCTTCGCCTTAAAGGTAACGATTTGCCCGCCCGTATCGAAGTGCGTGGTGAGGTGTTTATGCCAAAGGCCGGCTTTGATGCACTTAATGAACGGCAACGTGAAAAGGGCGATAAAGTATTTGCCAATCCCCGTAATGCCGCTGCTGGCAGTCTGAGGCAACTGGACAGCCGTATTACTGCAAAACGGCCACTGATGTTTTACGCCTACTCACTGGGTGTCGTTTCGCCACAGGATTTCGGACTGGAAGATACTCACAGTGCACGGCTTAAAACACTGGGTAGCTGGGGCCTGCCGTTGTGCCCTGAGGTTGATGTGGCTGAAGGCGCGAAAGGTTGTCTGGCTTATTATCAGCGTATTCTTGAGCAGCGTGAGCAGTTACCTTACGACATCGATGGTGTGGTATTCAAGGTTGACCGCATAGACTTGCAGCAAACACTGGGTTTTGTCGCCCGCGCTCCCCGCTGGGCAATCGCACAGAAGTTTCCTGCACAGGAAGAAATGACCCGCTTACTGGATGTGGAGTTTCAGGTTGGCCGGACCGGTGCTATTACGCCTGTGGCACGTCTGGAACCTGTGTTTGTGGGCGGTGTTACGGTATCTAACGCTACGCTTCATAATCAGGATGAGATCCAACGTCTGGGTGTCAAAGTGGGTGATGTTGTGGTTATCCGCAGAGCCGGTGATGTGATACCACAGGTGGTTTCTGTGGTTGAGGCAAAGCGGCCTGAGGATGCTACGGATATTGTATTCCCTGCCAATTGCCCCGTGTGTGATTCTCATGTTGAGAAAGCTGAGGGCGAAGCAGTAGCAAGATGTACTGGCGGACTGGTATGTGCTGCACAACGCAAACAGGCACTTAAGCATTTTGCTTCACGCAAAGCTTTCGATATTGACGGCCTGGGCGATAAGCTTGTCGATCAACTGGTGGATGCCGGACTGGTGAAAAGTCCTGCTGAATTCTTTCATTTGTCGTTAGGTGATCTGGTCAGTCTTGAACGGATGGCAGAAAAGTCAGCTTCGAATTTACTTACTTCACTGGAAAAGGCTAAAACCACCACCTTGCCCAGATTTCTTTATGCTCTGGGGATCAGGGAAGTAGGCGAAGCGACAGCGTCGAATCTGGCCACACATTTTAAAGATCTGGATGCGTTGTTTGCCGCAGACATTGAAGCCCTTAAGGAAGTGCCGGATGTGGGTGAAGTGGTGGCGACACACATTTATCATTTTGTACACGAAGAGCATAACCGTGCCATTATCGATGACCTTGTTGCTGCAGGTGTGAACTGGCCGGCTATTCAGGTTGCAGATGCAGGGGATTTGCCTCTGGAAGGCCAGACCTGCGTACTTACCGGTACCATGACGGCCATGGGACGCAATGAGGCAAAAGCATTGCTGCAGCAGCTGGGGGCGAAAGTTGCCGGTTCTGTTTCAGCGAAAACACACTTTCTCGTAGCCGGAGAAAAAGCCGGCTCAAAACTGACCAAAGCGCAAGATTTAGGCGTTGATGTGTGGGATGAAGAAAAGTTGCTCAATTTTCTTCGCGAACATAATCTTTCCGGCGAATAAATTAAAACCTGCTAACAGTTTGCCGGTGCTGTGATACCGGCAAGCTTTTTGTGCGGACGTAATTTGCTGAAATATCTTACCGAAAGATTAGTGAAGATTGTTAATTCCGTTTTATGCTTTTGAAGCCCGTTGTTTGCGGGCTTCTTTACGTGCATTCCATGATTTTCTCACAGAGAAACGCCATATCCAGTTCAGTCCGAAATACCCCAGCAAACCAAATATGACTGAACAGATCCCGCAGCCGACAAGGAAGGCCGGGCCGATGGTGCTGATACTTTCAATTATCCATTTCCAGCTGAACTGTAATTCAAAGTGTCTGGGCTCTGTACCCAGTACCGTTGTACCTACCTTGTAAGCGCCGTAAAAAATTGGCGGCATGGTAAACGGGTTCGTGATCCACACGGTTGCTACAGAGAGGGGGAGATTTGCACGGAAGGGAATAGCAGTGGCGGCAGACAACCACATTTGAAACGGAACAGGCCAGAAAGCGAAAAACAAACCAATACCAAACGCGTTAGCTGCTGAACGACGGTTCAGATGCCACAGGTTCGGCTCATGCAAAACTGTGCCGAAGATCCGTAGCGCACGATTGTGCTTTATCGTTTGATGGTCTGGTAAAAAACGTCGTATAAATTTTTTTGGCATAAACCGTATTTCATTTCATCCGAAGTAACCAATCCATGCATCAACACGCTGCGCTATGGCTGCTGGCATTCTGCCTGACTTCGCTGTCTGCGAGGTTCTGGCCGGTATTGCCGGGAAAAATCTGGATTGTACTTCTTGCCTGTATCGTCTCCATTATCCACACACACAATGTTAAAATGCACATCCGCACCACCCTGAAAGCAGGGTGTCGTTTATGTGGTGTTACAAACTGGTACGTGCGCAGTAAAAAACAGTTTAGTGTACTGCCGTATTTATTCAGCGGGATAATGTCCGGATTGATTTGGATGGCAAGTGTAGGGCATTGCTACCTGGCTTGGCAACTCCCTGCCGGCAAAATTCAACAAGATGTCATAGTTACGGGGCAGATAACGTTTACGCAGAGAAATGACAATGGTCAGTGGTTGCATGTTGCTCTTTCGACACTGGGTGACAGGCATTATTTCTTCCGTCCGGTCATCGGTGTTCACTTGCCACAAAATATGGGTGAGCTGGCTGTTCATCAACAGGTGAAGTTAATGGTTAATCTGAAGCCGGCTTCGCCGTTAATGAACCCGGACGGCGATAGCCGGGCAAAAATGGTCAGCATGAAAATGATAGCCACTGGTTCAGTCAAAGCGTTCGGAAACGGTTCTCTTGTTTCTCCGGCTGACAGTCTGCATTATCGTGCGAGTCAGCGTTTGCAGAAAGCGGGTTACTCCCGCTGGCTGGTGGCTTTAATGACTGGCGACCGTTCTTTGCTGACAGACAAAGACTGGCAGTTGCTTCAAAAAAGCGGAACAGGGCACCTGTTTTCAATTTCGGGTCTGCATGCAGGTATGGTGGCTTTATGGTCTGCCTTGCTGACCAGCGCTGTGATCAGTTGTTTTGCCCGTCTTATCAATGCCGGGCACAACGGCATGAATATACGGCTTACGGTTGCTGTGGCAACACTCCTCATGACTGCCCTCTATGCGGCGCTGGCCAACTGGCAGGTACCGGTAACCCGCGCGTGGCTGCTTATTTTATTATTCACATTGCTGCTTATTTTTAAAGTCTGCTGGAGCTGGCGGCACCGGCTGCTGATGATGGTGATTTTGTGTATTATCGTTTCTCCCTTCAGTGTATTCAGTAACAGCTTTTATCTGAGTGCCGGTGCGGTATGCGTTTTAATATTCATCGGCTGGCGGTGGAAACCTGCATCGTACTCATACTTTCACCGCATCATGTTTGTTATTCGCGCCCAGTGTCTGATTTCATTATTTTTAATGCCGTTTACGCTGATATTTTTCGGTTCAGTGTCTTTGCTGACAGCAGGCGTTAATCTCATCGCAATTCCTGTGATCACACTGCTGATGCCCGCCGGTCTGGCAGGGCTGGTACTGAACTATAACGATGGTCTCACAAACACGTTGCTGGATTTGGCTGATACCATCCTGCTATGGATGACGCAGCAACTCAGCGTGATTTCCCCGTATATGGCGGCCTTTGATAATACAGGCGTTAGCGGTGAGGCTGCATTCTGTCTGCTCCTGTCAATGCTGCTGTTGGCATTGCCGGTGTTTCGCTACCGGAAGCGCAGTGCCATGATGCTGGCGGTGCCGGCGATCAGTTTCTGGTTCCCGCTCAGTACAGATGCCTGGCAACTGCACGTATTTGATGTGGGCCAGGGCACGGCACTGGCAGTTTCAAGGGGAAATCGGGCGGTCATTATTGATACCGGTCCCTCATGGGAAACAGGCAACGCACTGACAAGTACGGTACTGCCGGCGCTGAAGGCGGCCGGTATTCTTCACGTTGATCAACTAATTGTTTCTCACGGCGATGATGACCATGCTGGCGGTGTTCCTGCCTGGTTTGATCGCAGGGCTGATCATCCGCTGGAGCTCAACCGGAGTTTGTTATCAAATACAAATGGCTGTCAGAGCGGAAAACGATGGCGGTGGCAAGGATTACAGTTTCGTGCCATGTGGCCGGAAAAAGGCAATATGGAAGACAGCAACCGGTTATCCTGTGTTTTACTGGTATCCGGAAATGGCTATTCAGTGTTGCTCCCGGGTGATATAAACCGCAGTGCCGAATACGCACTTTTGTATAACAATGCAGCCCTTAACGCCGATATACTACTGGCACCCCATCATGGCAGCAGCACTTCATCATCAATGGCTTTCATAAAAGCAGTATCACCTTCGTTCACCGTATTTACGTCCGGCTTTTATCATCGCTGGAAATTACCTGAAGACGTCGTTGAATCCCGTTACCGGGAAGCCGGTTCAGTTATTCTGCTGACTGCCCTGAACGGCTACATACAATTCACCCTGGCTGATGAGGGGATCGGCGTGAAACGCTACAACAGAGATATCAGCCGCCGCTGGTACGACTTACGGACACAGGTATCTCTGCCTCAGCATTGAAAATACAGCCGTTAATGACCATAACAAAGGCCGGCATTAACACCGCGCATTGGGAATTTAGCCGATTCCAGTTACAATGGGCCGGTTATTCGAATAAGTGATGAAAATAAATGCAAAATTCCGACCCGGCGGCCAGTAACCAACGCCGCTTTTTTACGTATCTGCGAAACTATAAACTCGCTTTTTTCGTGGCCGTAATCGGTATGATTGGGTATTCCGCGCTGGATACCTACGTAATATCCAACCTCAAACCTCTGATAGATGACTCCCTTGGTAACGGTGACAGCGACTTTCTGCGTATAGCGGCTATTGCCATCGTACCACTGTTTATCCTTCGCGGTATTTTTAACTTTATGGGCACCTACACCCTCAGTTGGATTGGCTCACAGGTTGTAATGACCATGCGCCAGCAGTTGTTCGAAAAGTACATGCATTTACCGGTGTCATTTCATGATCAGCAGGCTGTCGGGGCACTCATCAGTAAAGTCACATACGACACTGAACAGGTGGCTAATGCGGCCAGCAAGGCGCTGCTGACCATCGTTCGTGAGGGGGCGCTGGTTATTGGTTTGTTAGTCGTAATGCTGTATCAGTCCTGGCAGTTGTCTCTTATTTTTCTCATTATCGGCCCGCTGGTGGCAATCATTGTTGCAGTGGTCAGTAAGCGGTTCAGAAAGGTCAGCCGCAATATACAACAGTCAATGGGAAGTGTGACGGCGTCGGTTGAGCAGGCGGTAAAGGGCCATAAAGTTATCCTGATGTTCGGGGGCCAGGACTTCGAACGTAACCGCTTTGCACAGAAAAATAACCACAACCGTCAGCAAACGATGAAGCTGGCAGTGACGCAAATTTTAAGTGTGTCGTCTATCCAGATCATTGCCTCCGTCGCACTGGCTGTGGTGTTGTTCATGGCAAGTCTGCCGGGCATTATGGCAAATCTGACCGCAGGCACGTTTATCAGCGTTGTGTTCTACATGGTGATGTTACTTAAGCCACTTAAACAACTGACCACTGTGAATAATGAATACCAGCGCGGCATGGCTGCCTGTAACAGTATTTTTGAAATTCTGGATGAAGAGATTGAAGTGAATACCGGCACTAAAAAAGTGGAACGTGCGCAAGGTAACATCGCGTTTAATCATGTGACTTTCACCTATCCCGGCAAACAACGTCCGGCCCTGACCGACATCAGTTTTTCAGCCAGACCGGGGGAAACCATTGCGCTGGTCGGTAAGTCCGGCAGCGGTAAATCTACCATTTCTTCTCTTCTCACCCGCTTTTACCTGCCTCAACAGGGGGAAGTGCAGTTGGACGGTATGAATATTAATGACATTGAGCTGCGTTCGCTGCGCGAACAGTTTGCCACTGTTTCCCAGCATGTCACCTTGTTCAATGATTCCATCGCCAACAACATTGCATACGGCGTAACGGATAAAGTATCGCGGGAAGATATCGAAAAAGCGGCAAAGATGGCCCATGTTACCGAGTTTGTGGATCAGCTTGACGAAGGCCTGGATACTGTCATCGGTGAAAATGGTCTGATGCTCTCGGGTGGTCAGCGTCAGCGTATTGCCATTGCCCGTGCAATTCTCGCCAGAGCGCCGGTACTGATTTTAGATGAAGCTACATCGGCGCTGGATACGGAATCAGAAAAACTGATTCAGGATGCACTGGAACAGCTGCAAAAGTCCTGTACATCCCTGGTAGTGGCCCACCGCCTGTCAACAATTGAAAAGGCAGACCAGATCATCGTCATCGATCAGGGGCGTATCCTTGAGCAGGGACGTCACAGCGAATTGCTGGCGAAAAAAGGCCATTATGCTCAGTTGCATGCATTACAGTTTGGTGAAACTCACTGAGCATGGATATCAACAAGCTGTGGTACCAGAAATCAAAGCGGGTATGGCTGTTGTGGCCCCTGGCGTTGTTATTTGCCTTTGTGAGTGCCTGCCGGCGATGGTTGTTTAAGACCGGTTTAAAAAAGCGTTCTCATCCCGGAGCGTTTGTTATTGTTGTGGGCAACATTTCGGTTGGCGGAAATGGCAAAACGCCGGTGGTGCTTGCCATCACAGAACATTTTAAAAGAAAAGGATTGAAACCCGGTGTACTCAGCCGTGGTTATGGCGGCACGATGCAGCATCATCCGTATCGTGTTATGCCCGGTGACGATGCTGCTGTTTGCGGTGATGAGCCTGCGTTAATTGCAGGACGTACCGGCATGCCGGTTGTTATAGACCCGGTACGTGCTCGCGGGGCTAAAATGCTGGCGGAAGAATTACACTGTGATGTCATTATCTGCGATGACGGGCTGCAACATTATGCGTTGGAACGGGATCTTGAGCTGGTAGTCATGGACAGCAGGGGAACCGGAAACGGTCATTTGCTGCCCATGGGCCCGCTGCGGGAGAAGCCCTGGCGACTGACGTCTGTGGACGGAATAATATTGAATGGCAACGCTGATCTAACGGCTTTGCCACAACAAATCACTTTACCGCCTGCATTTAATCTGACTCTTGAGGGGCGTTACTTTTGTAATGTACGGGAGTCCGGACGCAAGACGGGTATTCAGGATTTTTGCGCAAAATCCGGTATTCATGCCCTGGCGGGGATTGGTCATCCTGAACGTTTCTTCCGTCAGTTAGAGATGTACGGAATGACGTTATCATCAACACAACTGCTTCCCGATCATCATCATTTCTCCGCCGCAGATATTCCCCCGGGCACGGTGGTCATGACTGAGAAAGACGCTGTGAAAGCAAGAGCGTTTGCCCATGAAGATTGTTGGTATTTGCCGGTGGATGCCGTATTACCTGAAGAATTTTATGACTTACTGGATACCCGGTTTGAAGCCGGAAGAAGGATAAACAATGAGCTTTGACATTAAATTATTGGATGTACTTGCATGCCCTGTATGCAAAGGTAAATTGATCCTGTCACAGGATAAGCAGGCCTTGTTGTGTCGTTTTGACCGCCTCAGCTATCCGGTGAAAGACGGTATTCCCGTGTTAATGGAAGTGAACGCCACAAAATTATCAGTAGACGACATGGATGCGGCCCGCTGATGGACTTTACCGTTATCATTCCTGCCAGATACGGCTCTTCCCGGTTTCCGGGTAAACCTCTTGCTGATATCAATGGAAAGCCAATGATTCAGCATGTGACGGAGAGGGCGGCAGAAGCGGGCGCATCGGCTGTGATTGTCGCTACTGACGATAGCCGTATAGCGGCTGTAGCGGAGGGCTTCGCACGGGTGGTGATGACGTCGGACAAACATGAATCCGGCACTGAGCGTCTTGCGGAAGTCATTCAGAAAGAGAACCTTGCGGATGATACCCTTATCGTAAACGTGCAGGGCGATGAACCTTTCGTACCTGCTGCAAATATCCGTCAGGTTGTGGAAAACCTGTCACAGCGCACTGATGTGGCCATGACCACACTGGGCACTGAAATGCACAGCGCGGATGATGTACTCAACCCGAACATGGTGAAAGTTGTACGAAACGTCAAAGGTGAAGCACTCTACTTTTCCCGTTCGGCGATCCCCTTTGAGCGTAGCAGCATGATGGCCGATCCGGGCAGAACTGATCCCTCCCTCTATCTTCGCCATATTGGTTTATATGCTTACCGTGCAGGTTATGTGAATCAGTATATCAGCTACACGCCCAGTGCGCTGGAACATACAGAGTCACTGGAACAGTTACGGGCTTTATGGTACGGCGACAAAATTCATGTTGATGTGGCATCCGAACCACCGCCTGTGGGCATTGATACACCCCATGATCTGACACGACTTCTGGCACTGCTGAATGACGGAGAATGATTTATGAATGTGGTAATTACCGGTGGTAACCGCGGGATTGGACTGGCGCTGACCAAAGCGTGTCTTGCCAGAGGAGATAACGTTTATGTTGCCTGCCGTAACAGCTCTGACGCGCTGAATGCTACCGGTGCAACGGTGTTGACCGGCGTGGATGTTTCTAACCCGGATGCGTTACCGGCTGCACTTGCACCTCTGCTCGATATTCACATTGACCTTCTCATCAATAATGCCGGCGTACTGGCCAGGGAAACCCTGGATGAACAGGAACCGCATACTATTGATTATCAGTTCAGAGTAAATGCTCTGGGGCCTTTACTGGTATCTCAAATCCTGCTCCCGGCCATGGTTGAAGGCAGCAAAATCGGCCTTGTGACCAGCCGGATGGGCTCTATGGCGGATAACACATCAGGTGGATATTACGGTTACCGGATGTCAAAAGCAGCATTGAACGCTGCCGGTGTCTCCATGGCTAACGATTTGCGTACCAGAGGCATCGCAGTGGCTTTACTGCATCCGGGCTTTGTGCAGACGGAAATGGTAAACAATGCCGGTGATGTTGATGCAGATACAGCCGCTGCCGGTTTGCTGAAGCAACTTGATAATCTTTCAATGGAGAATACCGGTAGCTTTGTTCATGCAAACGGGGAGTCACTGCCTTGGTGATTCGCCGCTCTGCAGCAGTTGCACTCCTTTTTTGTGCAGGCAATGCCGTCGCAGCCAGTAATTATCACTGGCAACACGGCCCTTCATTACCTGCACCGGTGCAGGAAATTTACCCCGCAGTACACAAAGAGAGTATTTATGTGGCTGGTGGCCTGACATCCGGAACCCCGAATTTCACGGTATCAGACCAGGTTTTTCGTTTTCAGCAGGGCAGTAAAAACTGGCAAACACTGCCGCCTTTTCCTGTTGCTGTGCATCACGCTATGCTTGTGTCTGCGGGTGAAAAATTATGGTCCTTCGGTGGTTTCACAGAAAACGAAGACGGGCAGTGGATTAATTCCTCTGCGGTTTGGGAATTTAATGATAGCGACGGCAGCTGGATAAAGCGTAATCCCATGCCGGTTAAATTGTCTGAAAGCATTTCTGCCGTCATAAACGGGAAAGTGCACCTCGCCGGCGGACGGACCACGACAACAGATAACTATCACTGGCAGCATCATATGGACTCAGACTGGCACGGCGTGTTTGATCCGGAAACGTCGGTGTGGCAGTCAGCAACGCCAATTCCAACCCCGCGCAACAGTGCATGCAGTGTGGTGTATGACGATAAGTGGCATGTGATTGGTGGCCGCACAGTGGACAACGGTAACACTGCTGTGCATGAAGTATTTGATGCAGCAAAAGACATCTGGATAACCGGAAAGCCTATGCCGGAAGCAGAAGCGGGGATTGGTTGCGCGGTGCTTCACGGCAGTATTTATGTTTTTGGCGGCGAATATTTTGACGATGCCGGAGGTGGTGTATTCCACAAGGTCTGGCGATACGAAATTAATCGTAAGCGCTGGTCTGAAGCTACGGTTATGCCAGTGCCGCGACACGGGCTGGGCGTGGTGAGCTTTGAGGATGCCATCTGGTTAATTGGCGGGGCAGGTGAGGCAGGTGCGAAAGACACCCGCCATATCGTCAGTCAGTTTACGGTTGCCACTGACTGAAACTGACGGCCTGTGGATCAGGCCGTTTCCATCTCTTCGTCATCGTCAGGGCTCAAAACGCCCCAGACATCGTGCTCGTCAGCATGAATGATTTCTGCCCAAACACGTTCACCCGGTTTCACATCGTGCACACCATTGAGGTGAACGACGCCGTCGACTTCCGGGGCGTCCGCATAGGTACGGCCAACGGCACCTTCGGCGTCAACACTGTCAATGACCACCAGATATTCTTTACCGATACGTGACTTCAGGCGTTGTGCACTGATTTCGCTTTGTACTGCCATAAAGCGTGCAAGCCGGTCCTGCTTAACGTCTTCCGGCACCGGGTCAGGCAAATCATTGGCCTTTGCGCCTTCAACCGGACTGTAAGCAAAGCAGCCAACGCGGTCCAGCTGTGCTTCGCGAAGGAAAGTCAGCAATTCTTCAAATTCTTCTTCCGTTTCTCCCGGGAAACCAACAATAAAGGTGGAGCGGATAATGAGCTCAGGACAAGCTTCACGCCAGGCTTTGACCCGCTCGATGGTACGTTCTGCACTGCCGGGACGCTTCATCAGACGCAGGATACGTTTGCTGGCATGCTGAAAAGGGATATCAAGATACGGCAGAATACGACCTTCATTCATTATCGGAATAAGATCATCCACATGAGGGTAGGGATAAACGTAGTGCAGACGCACCCACATATCCAGTTCACCGAGTTTTTCACACAACTGTTGCATATGTGCCTTAACCGGCATTCCATTCCAGAACCCGGTGCGGTGTTTGATATCTACACCGTATGCACTGGTGTCCTGGGAAATGACCAGTAATTCACTGACACCTGCTGATTTCAGTCGTTTCGCTTCATCAAGTATTTCACCCACCGGACGGCTGACAAGATCTCCCCGCATGGAGGGAATAATGCAGAATGTACAGCGGTGGTTGCAGCCCTCGGAGATTTTGAGGTAGGCGTAATGTCTGGGAGTCAGTTTAATGCCATGATCCGGTACAAGGTGCTCGAACGGATTGTGAGCCGGCTTCGGCAAATGACTGTGAACCTGTTCTACCACGCTTTCATAAGCATGGGGGCCGGTGATCGCGAGCACATTCGGATGCACCTCGCGGATTTCATCTTCTTTGATCCCAAGACAACCGGTCACAATCACTTTCCCGTTTTCTGTCAGTGCTTCACCAATCGTATCTAATGATTCCTGCACAGCAGAATCGATAAAACCGCAGGTGTTGACGATGACGAGATCGGCATCGTTATAAGTAGGGACAACATCGTACCCTTCGGTGCGAAGCTGGGTGAGGATCCTTTCTGAATCCACGAGGTTTTTCGGGCAGCCTAAACTGACAAAACCAATCTTCGCAATGGGATTTTCCACGGTGGATGCCGGGCTGTCGCTACGCTGTGACTCAAGTACTTTGACCGGAGTACTGAGTGTGGTGGTCGCGTTCGGGGTGTATTTCTCTACGGACATGAACTTCTACTGTTAACACATTATCGTCACATTATATCAGGCTTATTGCAGAGTAATAAGATTAGCCTTCGTTCCGGCAGCGATTTCCTCTTTTTTCATTCACCTGTTAGACTGCCGCACCTGAATAATCCTGTGTGTCCGGGCGTTACCCGGAGGAAAAAGCGTTCACTCCTCATGTTATTGCCGTTACATTGCTATGATGAAGCCGGTCGCATCAAACCGCCATTCTGGCTTTACTGGATGCTGTTAATACTTTGCAGTGACTGGATTGCATTAGTCTTTTCTCTGGTCACGTTTGGCCAGACATCAGAATTACTTTCCGTACTTTATCCTGATAAAACAGTACTTGGCTGGCGCTTGCTTGCCACCTGGCCTTTTTTAACAGTCATTTTGCTGATGGGTAACCGGGAGCGGTTGTGGAAGAAGGAATTGACCGGCTGGCGACTGGGGATCATGCCGCTTATCTGGACGGGAAATATCGTCAGTATCGCAGCACAAATGCAGACCGTGCTGCACGACCAGTGGGATTTCCACTGGACGCCGGCTTGTTTTATTCTGGTCAATGTTCTGGTATTCGTCACTGTCATGCGCAGCCGGCATATACGGTTAATGGTCAGTGACTGGCGTGATCCGGCCACCGGAGACAGTGGCGGCACAGAAGATAAAAAAATTACTGACGCTGGCGTGACAAAGCCTGGTCAAAATACATCGCCACACTGACATTGCTGTCGTTTACCAGGCGCTCATAACAAATACCGGCAAACGCGTAAGAGTACTCTCCGGCGTCCAGTACAACAAAGGGCGCTTCGGGATTTGAATCGTCATATCGCCAGTCGCCGCCAGCAATCTTTCTGTATGTCTCACCAAGATACGCACCGTAGACATTACAAATGGTAAAGACGGCGGAGTCTTCCAGCGCTTTGTCGTGGTACTTGTCCAGAAAAGATAGCAGTATGTCGTCAACGCTCTTTGTGCTTTCAGGGCTGTAATCCAGTTCAATAGCGAATTCATCATGAGCCGCCCGGACAGCGTCGGCAGAGCATTCTTCCATTAATTTTTCGAGTTCAGCTTGTTGCATCGTGTTCTCCTTTTTCTTTTATTGTGCGCGTTGTAGCCCGATGTGTCTATTTCGCCGTGATTTTATTAATCACACTGGCCGCTGCAAACATGCCAAATGTTGCGGTTACCGTTACCACTGCACCAAAACCGCCGGCGCAATCGAGTCGCGTACCGCCTTCAAGTGCAGATTTACTGTGACACACTGAACCGTCCGGTTGGGGGTAGCGTAACTGTTCCGTCGAATAGATGCACTCCACGCCAAACCGGCGTTTCGGATTTTTCGTGAAGTTATAAAAGCGTCTTAATTCACTGCGAACCTTTGCCGCCAGCGGATCCTGAATAGTTCTGGCGAGGTCGCCCCGTGTTATCTGTGTGGGATCAATTTGACCGCCGGCACCGCCAACGGTCACAACATGGCACTTGTTACGCTTGCACCAGGCAATGATAGCCGCTTTGGCCTTCACACTGTCGGTGGCTTCAATCACACTGTCCATATCTGTATGCAACACTTCACGGACATTCTCAGGTGTCACAAAGTCTTCTACCGTAATTACCTTGCAGGCCGGATTAATTAACTTAATGCGTTTAGCCAGCACGTCGACTTTAGCCTGACCTACCGTGTTGTCCAGAGCATGGATCTGACGGTTGATGTTGGTCGTACACACATCATCTAGGTCAATCAGAGTAATCGTACCCACACCGCTGCGTGCCAGCGCTTCAGCACTCCATGCGCCAACGCCCCCTACACCTGTTACACAAACGTGGGCTGCTGCCAGTTTTTCAGTGCCATCAACGCCGTACAGCCGGCTTATTCCGCCAAATCGTTGTTTTTCGCTCATAGTTCCTGCTGATTTAATATAAAACCTGCGTCGCTGAAGGTAATTCAGGCGACAGGCAGTATTTTACAGGGAATTTGTTGTTAATGCAGTGCGCAGTGCGGATTTGACGGGGATTATTCTAATTATCCGGATAATCAATCCTTGAATTGCCAAAATACGTTAAACGAAAGGTGTGGTTAAATTTCAAAATCTAATTTAACAGGAGCTTTCCATGGGACTACTGGTAGACGGTAAATGGCAGGATAAATGGTACGATACTGATGGCAACGGCGGGAAATTCAAACGGGAACAGTCTGTGTTCCGTCATCATGTTGAGAATTCAGATAACGCGAAATTTCCTCCTGAAAGCGGGCGATATCACCTTTACGTGTCGCTTGCCTGTCCGTGGGCACACAGAACCCTGATTTTCCGGAAAATTAAAGGACTGGAACCGCACATCAGTGTTTCCGTTGTATCGCCGGATATGCTGGATAATGGCTGGACCTTTGATAAATCCGCAGGTAGCAGCGGCGATGATCTTTATGATTTCGATTTCATGCATCAGCTATACACCAAAGCTAAGCGGGGCGTAACAACGCGGGTTACGGTACCTGTGCTCTGGGATAAGAAAACCGCATCTATTGTCAGTAACGAATCGGCGGATATTATCAGAATGTTCAATACGGCATTCAATGACATAACCGGTGATACGACGGACTATTATCCTCCGGCGTTACGGGAAGACATCGATAATATCAATGAACTGGTTTATCACAACATCAACAACGGTGTGTATAAATGTGGTTTTGCTACTACCCAGAATGCTTACGAAGAGGCATTTGAAGCCCTGGTCAACGCCCTGAACTCCGTTGAATCCAAATTGAGTCATCAACGATACTTGTGCGGTGACAAACTTACTGAAGCAGACTGGCGTTTGTTTACCACGCTTATCCGCTTTGATCCTGTCTATCACGGTCATTTTAAATGTAATCATAAACGGGTCACGGATTATCCCAATTTGTACGATTATATGCGGGAGCTGTATCAATTTCCCGGTGTGGCTGACACAGTGGATTTTGCTCATGTCAAACGCCATTACTACTACAGTCATACTATGATTAATCCGACACAGGTCGTGCCGGCGGGTCCGGCACAGCAACTGGATGTGCCCCATACCAGAGAGAACAAATAATGAGCACTAAAACTGTATTGTCACTTCATCAGGGAAAACCCACACAAGATGGTGCGGGCGTGTCGCTGACCCGCATAATAGGACAGCCGTCGCTTCCCCGTCTTGATCCCTTTCTGATGCTGGATTTTTTCGGTTCTGATAATCCGGGTGAATACATCGCCGGTTTTCCTCCCCATCCGCACAGGGGATTTCAAACGGTGACTTATATGCTGGCAGGTAAAATGCGTCACCGGGATTCCGTAGGCAATGAAGGCGTCATTGAGGCTGGTGGCATCCAGTGGATGAACGCGGGCAGGGGACTCATTCATGAAGAAATGCCGGAACAGGAATCGGGGTTGTTGCAAGGCTTTCAATTGTGGGTGAATTTACCGGCAAAAGAAAAAATGTCAGCGCCGGGATATGAAGATATCCATCCTGATGCCGTGCCGGATGTTGCAATAGGGCAACAGGTCAGGGTGAAAATACTGGCTGGTGAATTTAATGGCGTCAGTGGTCCGGTTAAAAGTCATTCTGTCGATCCGCTGTTTATTGACGTACAAAGCGCTGCTGAAGAGGAAGTGACGTTGTCGCTGGCGGATGAACACAATACATTTGTTTACTGCTACGAAGGTGGCCTGCAAATTGCTGAACAACCGGTAAGTCATGGAAAGTTGGCTGTACTCAGTAAGGGAACAGAATTAACGATGTCAATGCAGGCCGGCACAAAATGCATTATTGTCAGCGCTGCGCCTATTCAGGAACCTGTGGTGCAGTACGGACCATTTGTGATGAACACCGAAGCTGAAATTCATCAGGCCATTAAAGACTATCAGAACGGGCGTTTTGCTGGTTAAACAGGCATTTTTAAGCTGCTTTGTGTCGAAATTGTTAAAATTGCATGGTTTTGACGACTT
This sequence comes from Alteromonas sp. NFXS44, assembly GCF_040148705.1. Taxonomy (NCBI): domain Bacteria; kingdom Pseudomonadati; phylum Pseudomonadota; class Gammaproteobacteria; order Alteromonadales; family Alteromonadaceae; genus Alteromonas; species Alteromonas sp. NFXS44. Next base: position 956,837 of record NZ_JAGDEA010000005.1, read on the forward strand.
TCCACTGACAAACAATTGAACCAAAGCAGCCACTCGCTTAGTATTCAGTGAGGCAGGAAAAAGAATTAGCCGTACTTATAAAACAGGAAAGTCAATGAAACCAGTTATCTTAGCCGGTGGGACAGGGAGTCGATTATGGCCCAAATCCCGCGCAGCACTTCCAAAGCAATTTCTCGCGCTTACGTCAGAACAAACTATGTTGCAGGAAACGGTTACCCGTCTGAAAGGGACCGATTCTGAAAGCCCCATTTTTATTTGTAATGACGCCCATCGTTTTCTGGTTGCAGAACAGTTACGCATACAGAACATTGCCCATGACGGAATTTTGCTTGAGCCGGTAGGGCGCAACACTGCCCCTGCGATTGCACTGGCTGCGTTGCATGCAACCAAAAATGGTGAAGATCCTATTTTACTGGTACTTGCAGCAGACCATCTGATTAAAGATACGCCGGCTTTCCATCTCGCCATCGAAAAGGCGGAGATCCTGGCACGAACAGGTAAGCTGGTAACCTTCGGGATTGTGCCGGACCAGCCGCATACCGGTTACGGTTATATCAAAGCCGGAGACGGAATTGATAACGGATTTGTGGTTGATGAATTTGTAGAAAAGCCGGATCTTGCTACTGCGGAAAGTTATGTGTCTTCCGGTAAGTATTTCTGGAACAGCGGCATGTTCATGTTTAAAGCAAGCCGTTATCTGGAAGAGTTGGAAAAATTCAATCCAGACATTCTGTCAGTTTGCCGTGATGCCATCGATACTGAGTCTGCTGATCTGGACTTCATCCGTGTTGACGCAGATGTATTTGCATCCTGCCCGGACGATTCAATCGATTATGCGGTGATGGAAAAAACCGACAGTGCGGCAATGGTGCCACTCGACGCTGGCTGGTCTGATGTTGGCAGCTGGTCATCCTTATGGGAAACCGCTGAGAAAGACACCCGTGGCAATGTTATTGTCGGTGATGCCATTCTTGAAGGCGTTAACAACAGTTATATTAATGCCGAACAGCGTTTGATTTCTGTTATCGGACTGGATGATGTTGTTGTTGTTGAAACAAAAGACGCCATCATGGTTGCGCACAAAGACAAAGTACAAAACATCAAAAATGTGGTAAACCGTCTGAAAGCAGAAAAACGCCCTGAATTCGAATTCCACCGTGAAGTATTCAGACCCTGGGGCAGCTACGATTCCATAGATAACGGTGCCCGTTTCCAGGTGAAGCGTATTACGGTTAAACCGGGTGAAAAATTATCGGTACAAATGCACCATCACAGAGCTGAGCACTGGATCGTAGTAAGCGGCACAGCCAATGTTACCATCGGAGAAAAAACGCAACTGGTGACAGAGAACGAGTCGACCTATATTCCGATCGGTGAAGTTCATGCGCTGGAAAATCCGGGCAAGATCCCGCTGGAGCTGATTGAAGTGCAATCCGGTGGCTACCTGGGTGAAGATGATATCATCCGTTTCTCTGACCGTTATGGCAGAACAGAAAAAAAGGATGGTAAAGCGTGAGTCAGCCAATTACCTGTTTTAAAGCCTATGACATCCGCGGAGAGCTGAACAAGCAGCTCTCCGAGGAAGTGGCTTACCGTATAGGCCGCGCTTTTGCTGAAGAACTGAAAGCGAAAACTGTAGTTGTTGGTGGTGATGTGCGCCTTACTTCTACACCATTGAAACTGGCTTTGTCAGCGGGCCTGATTGATGGCGGTGCAAAGGTTTATGACTTAGGTGATACCGGCACGGAAGAGATATATTTTGCCACTAAGCACCTGGGTGTTGACGGTGGTATTGAAGTAACTGCCAGCCACAACCCGATTAACTACAACGGTATGAAGCTGGTTAAGGCCGGTTCTGTACCTATCAGTGGTGATACCGGGTTAAATGCGATTAAAGCGCTTGCAGAGACATACAGTGACGAAGCGGTAGCAAGCCGTCTGGCATTTTATTGCAATGATGCCAGCATTGATGCTGAAGCGTTCTTCAACGGCCACAGTCATATTGATATTGCGAAGCTTAAGGCTTCCGGAGCCTACGAAGAAAAAGACTGCCTCACAGATTATGCTCACCACGTTGTCTCGTATATTGATACAGCCAACCTGACGCCTCTCAAAATTGTCGCGAATGCGGGTAATGGTGCGGCCGGTAAGGCGCTGGATGCCATTGAAGCGTTATTCGCTGAAACTGGTGTGCCGGTGGAGTTCATCAAAGTTCATCATCAGCCTGACGGTACATTCCCTAACGGGATCCCCAATCCCCTTCTGCCTGAAAACCGTGCGGATACTGCAAAAGCGGTTATTGCCCATAACGCTGATTTCGGCATCGCCTGGGACGGTGATTTTGACCGCTGTTTCCTGTTTGATGCGAAAGGGGAGTTTATTGAAGGCTATTACATTGTAGGTTTGCTTGCTCAGGCGTTCATCGACAAGGAAGATAAAGCCAAAATTATCTACGATCCCCGCGTGTTCTGGAACACCGAAGACATCGTAAAAACATCTGGTGGGACGCCGGTTAAATCCAAAACCGGTCATGCGTTCATCAAAGAGCGTATGCGTAAAGAAGACGCTGTGTACGGCGGTGAAATGAGTGCTCACCACTATTTTCGAGACTTTGCTTATTGCGATTCAGGTATGATCCCCTGGTTGCTGGTGGCAGAGCTGCTCTGCACAAAGCAAACATCGCTGGCTGATATGGTGGCAGCACGGATTGAAGCATTTCCGTCCTCAGGGGAAATTAACAGCGTGCTGAAAGACGCAGATGCCGCGCTGGCGCGGGTTAAAGCAAAATATGAAACAGACGCTGAAGTTATCGACGATACTGACGGTATCGGTTATGAATTTGCTGAGTGGCGCTTTAATTTGCGTAAATCGAATACGGAGCCGGTAATACGCCTGAACGTTGAGTCCCGCGGTAACATTCCGTTGATGGAAGAAAAAACACAGGAATTAATTACGCTTATTCGATCTGAATAATAGTCATTCCTTAAATGTCTAAAGCCTCGTTCTAACGAGGCTTTTTCGTTTGTATAACCTGATTCAGAACAGGAAAATCAACCAGGCATGGGACAAAACAACCACCGTTGTTAAAGCCATCCGCAAGGTGATATAGCTGACAATCGCTGATTTATCTAATGCGAGTACTTGCTTGTCATAAAATAATACTGCCAGATAAGCCACCGACAGCACACCCAGCGTAGACAGGTTGCCTGCAAATACAAGACATAACCAGCCAGTAATCGTCGGCAGCATGGCAATCACCAGTTGCGGACCATACGCTTTTTTATTCAGGGCATCCCACCAGTAAATACCACCAAAAAATGAAAGCAGGACGGCAGAATACTGGGTGAAATAACGGGCACTTTCATGCAACGGCAACAGGTTAAGGACTGCTGCAAGAGGCAAAAATAAAAAAGGGATCAGTCCGGCAACCCCTAATAGCACAGCCTGATAGGGCATATTCACTCCTTAAAACAAAAATAGCGCCATAAGGCGCTATTTTAACTCATCGGGAAAAAATTACTTTTCCAGCGGTGAGAATTTACGTTGGTTGTAACCTGTATACATCTGACGTGGACGACCGATTTTTTGCTTCGGATCGCTCATCATTTCATGCCAGTGTGAAATCCAGCCAACTGTCCGGGACAGAGCAAAGATACACGTGAACATGTTGGTAGGAATTCCAATCGCTTTTAAGATAATGCCTGAGTAGAAATCAACGTTCGGGAACAGTTTCTTCTCAGCGAAGTACGGGTCGTTAAGGGCGATTTTTTCCAGTTCCATTGCTACATCGAGTAATGGATCCTGTACGTTCAGCTCTTTCAGTACTTCGTGACAGCTTTCACGCATTACTGTGGCGCGCGGGTCATGGTTTTTGTAAACACGGTGACCGAAGCCCATCAGACGGAAAGGATCGCTCTTATCTTTCGCACGTGCAATAAACTCAGGAATACGGTCCACACTGCCGATTTCTTCCAGCATTGTCAGACATGCTTCGTTCGCACCACCGTGCGCAGGGCCCCACAGAGATGCAACACCGGCAGCGATACACGCATAAGGGTTAGCACCTGAAGAACCTGCAAGACGTACAGTAGATGTAGAAGCGTTTTGTTCGTGGTCAGCGTGAAGCGTGAAGATACGGTCCATAGCCAGTTCAACGGCAGAACTGATTTTGTATTCTTCAGCAGGTACTGAGAACATCATATTCAGGAAGTTTGCAGCGTAGCTTAAGTCGTTACGTGGATAAACAAACGGCTGACCGATGTTGTACTTGTAACACATAGCTACCAGCGTAGGCATTTTCGCGATTAAGCGGTGTGCACTGCGCATACGCTCTTCAGGGTTAGAAACGTCCAGGTCACTGTGGTAGAAAGAAGACATCGCACCTACAGTGCCGCAAAGCATGGCCATCGGGTGGGCATCATTGCGGAAACCGTGGAAGAACATGTTGATTTGTTCATGAACCATTGTGTGACGGGTAATTGTCGCACGGAAATCTTCATATTCTTCTTTAGTTGGTGCTTCGCCGTTTAACAGCATGTAGCACACTTCGAGGTAGGACGCATCACGTGCCAGCTCTTCGATAGGGTAACCACGGTGCAGTAATACACCAGCCGCGCCATCGATATACGTAATTGCAGACTCGCAAGAGCCTGTCGCCATGAAACCGGGGTCGAACGTGAAATATCCGTGTGCACCCAGTGAACGTACATCAATTACATCTTGACCCTCGGTGCCGGACAAAATCGGTAGTTCGATCTCTTTATCACCGGCTTTCAGAATGGCCTTCTGATCTGCCATAAATGCTCTCCTCAGAATGGTTCTTTGGCAACGTTCTCGCTTAAAAACTAAACGAGTTAGTTGGAAAAAGTGGCGTAGTTTTACTTTATTATGCAGCTAAAAGTCAATTTAATTGCAAAATTGTATAATAAATATTCCAAGTTATTAAAAGTTATATCGAAACTGTATTACAACTTATTTTTATTTTATTTACGCACTAAAAAATAAGTTGTATTTGAAGTGAAAAGAAATGGTTTCTTCATGACAGATTAACAATCATGTGAAATGTCCATGGATTACATCTGTTTCATCTAAATGCATAGATTTTCAGGTGTGTTATATTAATACGCGACGCCATAGGTGTTGAGTGTAGATTGCCTGCTGCACTTGCGCTTGCTTCGATAAGCAAAAGTAACGCTCTCATCATACACCCCGCCATCCGGTGTTCAGAAGTTATACGACTAAAGTCCTAATAGGGTACAAAAAATTGTAATTGTACAATGCGCTGGATATACTCAGGCGTGCTTGAAACGAGGCACCATTGCCTTGTTAATAAAGCAATAAATACTTCACAAATTGTTAACAACTCATTGGACGAGACTATTAACAGGTAAACAACCGAATTACTCTGTCAGGACATAAAAACAGCGGGTAATTCATATCCCTACGGATTAAACAGGCATAAATTGTGAAAAAGCAAAGACCAGTAAATTTAGACCTCAAGACAATTAAATTTCCTCCCTCTGCTGTTTCTTCAATTCTCCACCGCGTCACCGGCGTAGCCATGTTTTTCGCACTTTTATTTGTTATCTGGGCATGGGCAGTTTCTGTTTCATCACCAGACGGCTTTGCTAACGTGCAAACAATCATGGACGGAGTAATTGGAAAACTGATTGCTATCGGTACAGCTTCCGCACTTACGTATCACATTCTTGGCGGTATCCGTCACGTTATTATGGATATGGGTCACTGGGAAGAATTAGAGTCAGGTAATAACAGCGCCCGTGCAATCATCGCACTGTGGGTTGTTCTTACTGTCGTTTTGGGAGTCGCACTATGGTAACTAACCAGGCAAGCATTAAGCGCGACGGTGTACAAGATTACGTTACACTGCGCACAACCGCCGCAATCATCACCGCATTTTCATTTTTCATGGTGTGGTTCTTCATCACCACCGATGAACTCAGCTATGAAATCTGGCGTGGTCTGTTTACTGGCTTAGGCATGAAGGTCTTCACATTTGCAACGCTGGTTGCTGTTATGTTTCACGTTCGTGTTGGTCTGTGGCAAGTTCTTACCGATTACGTTAAAGCGCCCGGCCTGCGTGCTGTTATCCAGTTCGTATTGAACCTGATTGCGTTTGTATACGTTCTTGTTGGCCTGTTTGTTTTGTGGAGTATCTGATATGAATCTACCAGTACATGAATTTGACGCCGTTGTAATCGGCGCAGGCGGTGCGGGTATGCGTGCCGCATTGCAAATTTCTCAGTCAGGTAAATCCTGCGCCTTATTATCTAAGGTTTTTCCTACCCGTTCTCACACCGTATCTGCGCAGGGTGGTATCACCGTAGCGCTGGGTAACTCCCATGAAGATAACTGGGAATGGCACATGTACGATACCGTAAAAGGTTCTGACTACATCGGTGACCAGGACGCGATCGAATATATGTGTAAGACCGGCCCTGAAGCCATTATCGAAATGGAAAACATGGGTCTGCCATTCTCTCGCTTCGAGAACGGCAAAATCTACCAGCGTCCTTTCGGTGGTCAGTCAAGAAACTTCGGTGGCGAACAGGGCGCTCGTACCGCTGCTGCTGCTGACCGTACTGGTCACGCGCTGCTTCACCTTCTGTATCAACAGAACGTGAAAAACAAAACTAAAGTCTTTTCCGAGTGGTATGCACTGGATCTGGTTAAAAACCAGGACGGCGATGTAGTAGGCTGTACTGCTATCGACATCGAAACGGGTGAAGTGGTTTATTTCAAATCACGTGCCGTTGTACTGGCTACCGGTGGTGCAGGTCGTATTTATGCGTCTACTACTAATGCTCACATCAATACCGGTGACGGTGTTGGTATGGCACTGCGTGCCGGTGTTTCCGTACAGGATATGGAAATGTGGCAGTTCCACCCGACAGGTATTGCCGGTGCCGGTACGCTGGTAACCGAAGGTTGTCGTGGTGAAGGTGGTTACCTGCTTAATAAAGACGGCGAACGTTTCATGGAGCGTTATGCACCAAACGCGAAAGACCTTGCCGGTCGTGACGTTGTTGCCCGTTCAATGATGACGGAAATCCGCGAAGGTCGTGGTTGTGAAGGCCCCTGGGGTACTCACATTAAATTGAAGCTGGACCACCTGGGTAAAGACGTTCTTGAGTCACGTCTGCCTGGTATCCTTGAGCTGTCACGTACATTCGCTCACGTTGATCCGGTTAAAGAACCTATTCCGGTAATCCCGACTTGTCACTATATGATGGGTGGTATTCCAACCAACGTTCATGGCCAGTGTCTGACTGTTGATGAAAACGGTAACGACTCCGTAGTAAATGGTTTATTCGCCTGTGGTGAGATTGCTTGTGTATCTGTACACGGTGCAAACCGCCTGGGTGGTAACTCACTGCTTGACCTGGTGGTATTCGGTCGTGCGACCGGTCTGCACCTGGGTGAAAAACTGTCTGAAATCGCGCCAGCCCGTGATGCTTCTCAATCTGATCTTGATGCGGCTATGGCCCGCTTCAATCGATGGGAGTCTTCTGAAAAAGGTAAGGGTGAAGATCCGGTTCAAATTAAAAAGGACCTGCAGCAATGTATGCAACTTAACTTCTCGGTATTCCGTGAAGGTGATGCAATGGCTGAAGGTTTACAACAACTTAAAGAAATCAGAGAACGCCTGCAACACGCCCGTCTTGATGATAAGAGTTCTGACTTTAATACCCAGCGTATTGAGTGTCTTGAGCTTGATAACCTCATGGAGACAGCATACAGCACTGCAGTGGCTGCGAACTTCCGTACGGAAAGTCGTGGTGCACACAGCCGTTTCGACTTCCCGGACCGTGACGATGAGAACTGGTTATGCCACAGCATCTATCGCCCGCAAACCGAGTCTATGTTGAAACGTGACGTCAATATGGCGCCAAAGTTACGGGAAGCATTCCCGCCTAAAGTGCGTTCGTATTAAGAGAGGCAAGTATCATGCAATTACATTTTTCAGTTTATCGCTACAACCCTGACGTAGACGACGCACCTAAGATGCAAGACTACAAAATGGAAGTGGAAGAAGGCCAGGATATGATGGTGCTGGATGCACTGCTGCTTCTTAAAGAACAGGATCCTACGCTGTCTTTCCGCCGCTCATGCCGTGAAGGTGTATGTGGTTCAGATGGTATGAACATGAATGGCAAGAATGGCCTGGCATGTATCACACCATTATCTGCTCTGGGTAAAGGTAAAATCGTGGTTCGCCCGCTGCCTGGTCTGCCGGTAGTGCGTGACCTGGTTGTTGACATGACGCAGTTCTACAACCAGTACGAGAAAATTAAACCGTTCCTGATTAACGACAGTAAGCAGCCGCCTGCACGTGAACATCTGCAGTCGCCTGAAGACCGCGCAAAACTGGATGGCCTGTACGAGTGTATTCTATGTGCTTGTTGTTCAACGTCTTGTCCGTCGTTCTGGTGGAACCCTGACAAGTTCATCGGCCCTGCTGGTCTGCTTCATGCTTATCGTTTCTTAATCGATAGCCGTGACACCGCTACCGAAGAGCGACTCAACGACCTGGATGATGCATTCAGCGTCTTCCGCTGCCACGGTATCATGAACTGTGTCAGTGTATGTCCGAAAGGATTGAACCCGACAAAAGCTATCGGCCAGATTAAGTCGATGCTTTTACAACGGGCTGTTTAGTACAAATTTCTGTCACTTTTTTAGTTTCAGATTGTAATTAGCTAAATGGCCATCCATCGAGGATGGCTATTTTTTTATATATACGGCATAAACGGTTGGTTTTTATTCACAATATGATCATAACTATTGGTTCTTATGAAAATAACCGTCATAATATAACACCGTGTTAAAGAATATTTCCTAAACGTAGCAAGGCACAATAATGCAAGAAAGCGTGATGAAAGCGTGGTGGGATTCCTCGCATATGGCGGGCGCCAATGCTGCCTATGTGGAAGAGCTGTACGAAATGTACATCGACAATCCACAAAGCGTTTCAGATACATGGCGTCAAGTATTCGATACCCTACCGAAAGTTGACGGCGTAGAACTGGAAAGCAACCATACGTCAATTCGTAATCAATTCAGGCAGCTCGCTGCCCTTGGACCAACAGCCAGGATGTCTTCATCTGCCAGTCAGGAAGGCTCCGCTCCTTCAGATGACCGTCAGGTTAAAGTTCTTCAGCTGATTAACGCGTATCGTTTTCGTGGTCACCAGAATGCAAATCTCGACCCGCTTGGACTTTGGAAACAAACTAAAGCCCGCGATTTGGACCTCTCTCATCACTCTCTGACAGATGCAGACCTCGACGTTAACTTTAATGTCGGTTCGTATGCTATCGGTCAGGACAGCATGTCGCTACGTGACCTGTTCAAATCTCTTAACCGCACTTACTGCGAATCTATCGGTGCAGAATACATGCACATTACCGATACTGAGCAAAAGCGCTGGTTACAACAACGCATCGAATCTGTAGAAGCCAGCCCGCAAATCTCTAAAGAAGAGAAGCTTGCTATCCTTAAAGGGCTGACAGCTGCTGATGGTATGGAAAAATACCTGGGTGCAAAATTCCCGGGTGCCAAGCGCTTCTCACTGGAAGGTGGTGATGCACTGGTTCCTATGCTTAAAGGCCTTATTACTGAAGCCGGAACCGTTGGCACTAAAGAAGTGGTAATCGGTATGGCTCACCGTGGCCGTCTGAACGTACTTATTAACGTGCTGGGTAAAAACCCCTCTGTGTTGTTCGACGAGTTCTCCGGAAAACATGACAACACGTTAGGTTCCGGGGACGTTAAGTATCACGCAGGTTTCTCATCAGACTTCGCAACGCCCGGCGGTAATGTTCACCTGGCGCTGGCGTTTAACCCGTCTCACCTTGAAATTGTTAACCCGGTAGTTATGGGCTCTGTACGTGCACGTATTGACCGCCGCAATGACGATTTCAATAAAGTGCTGCCAATTACCATTCACGGTGACTCTGCGATTGCCGGTCAGGGTGTTGTGCAGGAAACCTTTAACATGTCTCAGACACGTGGTTTCGCTGTCGGCGGTACTGTGCGTATCGTCATCAACAACCAGGTTGGTTTCACAACGTCCAAGACTGAAGATACCCGTTCGACTCAGTATTGTACTGACATTGCGAAGATGGTTCAGGCGCCTATTTTCCACGTGAATTCTGACGATCCTGAAGCGGTGATGTTTGTGACTAAACTGGCCCTTGAGTATCGTAATAAATTCAAAAAAGACGTGGTTATCGATCTGGTTTGTTACCGTCGTCATGGTCACAATGAGTCTGATGAGCCGAATGCGACTCAGCCGTTGATGTATCAAAAAATTAAAAAGCATCCTGTTCCCCGTCAGATCTATGCTGACCAATTAATTGCTGAGGGTACAATTGAAAGTCGTGATGCTGAACGTTTCATTGAAGAATACCGTGCAGCATTAGATCATGGTGCCTGTGTGGTAGAAGAATGGCGTCCGATGACAGAGCATTCTGTAGACTGGACTCCGTATATTGGTCACGATTGGGATGCACCTTACGATGGCAGTTTGTCTATCGAAAAACTGAAGTCTCTTGCTGAAAGCATCAGTAGTTATCCGGAAGACTTCAAACTGCATTCACGTGTAAATAAGGTCTATCAGGACCGTAAGGCCATGGCATCCGGTGAGAAACCTCTTGACTGGGGTATGGCTGAAAACCTGGCGTACGCATCGATTGTTAACGATGGAAGCAGCATCCGTATGACCGGTCAGGACTCAGGCCGTGGTACCTTCTTCCACCGTCATGCCGTTCTGCACAACCAAACTGACGCTTCAACTTATATGCCTTTACAGAATATCCGTGAAGGTCAGGGTGAAATCGAGATCTTCGATTCTGTATTATCAGAAGAAGCGGTTATGGCGTTCGAATACGGCTTTGCTACCGCGGAACCCGGTACGCTGACTATCTGGGAAGCGCAATTCGGTGACTTTGCTAACGGCGCTCAGGTTGTCTTTGACCAGTTCTTAAGCTCAGGTGAAGCGAAGTGGGGCCGTCTGTGTGGTCTGACTGTGTTACTTCCACACGGTTACGAAGGGCAGGGACCAGAACACAGTTCTGCACGTCTCGAACGTTTCCTGCAATTATGTGCTGACCACAACTGGCAGGTATGTATCCCGTCTACGCCGGCTCAGGTGTTCAATATGATTCGTCGTCAGGTTGTACGTCCAATGCGTAAGCCTCTGATTGTCATGTCACCTAAGTCATTGCTGCGTCACCCGCTGGCTATTTCTTCTTTAGAGGAACTGTCTGAAGGCGTGTTTAAGAACGTTATCGGTGAGATTGATGATATCGATCCGGCTGGCGTGAAACGCGTGGTGATGTGTTCAGGTAAAGTGTATTACGATCTGCTTGACCAGCGTCGTAAGAATGAACAGACCGATGTGGCTATCATCCGTCTTGAACAGTTGTATCCGTTCCCTCAGGAAGAAGCAGCAAAAATCGTTGCCGAATACAGCCATGTTAAAGATTGGGTATGGTGTCAGGAAGAGCCTCAAAATCAGGGCGCCTGGTACAGCAGCCAGCATCACTTCTGGCAAGCCATCCCTGATGGTGCAAAATTATCATATGCGGGACGTGAAGCATCGGCTTCTCCTGCCGTAGGCTATCTATCCGTTCACAACCAGCAACAGAAAGCCCTGGTTGAAGACGCACTCACGATTAAATAAAGGAACAGTGATGACAATTGAGATAAAAGTTCCGGTTCTGCCTGAATCAGTTGCCGATGCGACCATTGCAACTTGGCATGTTAAAGCCGGTGATGCAGTTAAGCGCGATCAAAACCTGGTTGATATTGAGACCGATAAAGTGGTTCTGGAAGTGGTAGCACCCGCAGACGGTGTTATCGGAGAAATCCTGAACGAAGAAGGCGCGACTGTATTAGGTGAGCAAGTGATTGCGAAGCTGAGCGAGGGCGGTGAAGCACCGGCTAAATCAGAAAGCAAATCTTCTGAAGCTAAAGCTGAATCTAAAGAAGCCGCACCAGCAGCTTCCGGCAAAACCAGCGATGTAAAAGTACCGGTACTGCCTGAGTCAGTTGCTGATGCAACCATTGCTACATGGCATGTTGCTGTGGGTGAAGCAGTAAGTCGCGACCAGAACCTGGTTGACATCGAAACCGATAAAGTGGTTCTTGAAGTTGTTGCACCTGCAGATGGTTCTCTGGCAGAAATTCTGGCAGAAGAAGGTGCTACAGTAACGGCTGAAGAAGTGATTGCTAAGTTTGTTGAAGGTGCGGCTTCCGGTAAAGCGGCTCCTGCAGCGGCTGAAGAAGCTGACGACAGCGATGATGGCGATGCGTTAAGCCCGTCTGTACGTCGTTTACTTGCTGAAAAAGGCGTTGATGCGTCTAAAGTAAAAGGTACCGGCAAAAACGGTCGTATCACCAAAGAAGACGTAGAACAGTATCTGAAAGGCGGTAGTGCAGCACCTAAAGCAGCTGCAGCTGCTGAACCGGCAGCTAACCTGCCTGTTGGTGACCGTAGCGAAAAACGTGTACCTATGACACGTCTTCGTAAAACAATCGCTACCCGTCTGCTGGAAGCGAAAAACTCGACTGCGATGCTGACAACCTTCAACGAAGTGAACATGAAGCCAATCATGGATCTGCGTAAGCAGTATCAGGACAGCTTCGAGAAGCGTCACGGCATTCGTCTTGGTTTCATGTCTTTCTACGTGAAAGCAGTCACTGAAGCGTTGAAACGTTTCCCTGAAGTAAATGCATCTCTTGACGGTGATGACATTTGCTACCACAACTATTTTGATATCTCTATCGCGGTTTCTACCCCGCGTGGTCTGGTAACGCCAGTGCTGAAAGACACTGACAATCTGGGCATGGCAGGTATTGAAAAAGGCATCAAAGATCTGGCTCTGAAAGGTCGTGACGGTAAACTGTCAATGGCTGATCTGCAGGGCGGTAACTTCACCATTACTAACGGTGGTGTGTTCGGTTCTCTGTTGTCTACGCCAATCATTAACCCGCCACAAAGCGCGATTCTGGGTATGCACAAGATCCAGGAACGTCCAATGGCAGTGAATGGCAAAGTAGAAATTCTTCCTATGATGTACCTGGCCCTGTCTTATGACCACCGTATTATCGATGGTAAAGAGTCAGTTGGCTTCCTGGTTACTGTGAAGGAAATGCTTGAAGATCCAACACGTCTGTTACTGGACGTATAAGTTTTCAGGTAGTCATTGTGTGCAGGCAGCAACCCATTGCTGCCTGTCACAGCGCTGGTTTCGAAGAATGAGGCCGGTCATACTAATCAAGTCGCATAAGCGACTTTTGTCTTACTAAAAATCGGATAGAAACACCATGAATTTGCATGAATACCAAGGTAAGCAGCTATTCAAAGAATACGGTTTACCTGTTTCTGAAGGATACGCATCAGACACACCAGAAGGTGCTGTAGAAGCGGCCGACCGCATCGGCGGTGACGAGTGGGTTGTGAAATGTCAGGTACATGCCGGTGGTCGCGGTAAAGCGGGCGGCGTTAAACTTGTAAAAGATAAAGAAGACATTCGCGCATTTGCAGAGAAGTGGCTTGGCAAGAACCTGGTAACTTTCCAAACTGATGAGAAAGGTCAGCCAGTAAGCAAAATCTTAGTTGAATCTTGCACTGATATCGCAAACGAATTGTACTTAGGTGCGGTTGTTGACCGTGGTACACGTCGCGTTGTTTTCATGGCATCTACTGAAGGCGGTGTTGAAATTGAGACCGTTGCAGAAGAAACGCCTGAAAAAATCCTGAAAGCTGAAATCGACCCAATCGTTGGTCCTCAACCTTATCAGGCACGTGAAATGGCATTCAAACTGGGTCTGGAAGGCGTACAAGTAAAACAATTTACGCAAATCTTCCTGGGTCTGGCGAAAATGTTCGAAGACCTTGACCTGGCGCTGATCGAAATCAACCCGCTGGTAATCAAGACCGACGGTAACCTGCACTGCCTTGACGCCAAACTGGGCGTAGACGGTAACGCACTGTATCGTCAGAAGAAAGTGAAAGAAATGCACGATCCTTCACAGGAAGATGCCCGTGAAGCACATGCTGCCTCTTTCGAGCTGAACTACGTTGCACTTGACGGTAACGTTGGCTGTATGGTTAACGGTGCAGGTCTGGCCATGGGTACCATGGACATCGTAAACCTGCATGGCGGTAAGCCTGCAAACTTCCTGGATGTTGGTGGCGGCGCGACTAAAGAGCGTGTAGCTGAAGCATTCAAAATCATTCTGTCTGACAGCAATGTTAAAGCAGTACTGGTAAACATCTTCGGTGGTATCGTGCGTTGTGACATGATCGCTGAAGGTATCATCGGCGCAGTAAAAGAAGTAGGCGTTGAAGTACCGGTTGTTGTACGTCTTGAAGGTACAAATGCTGATCTTGGCCGTGAAGTTCTTGCTAACTCAGGTCTGGATATCATCGCTGCTGAATCGCTGACTGATGCAGCAGAAAAAGTTGTTGCTGCAGCGGAGGGCAAATAATGTCAGTTTTAATTAATAAAGACACCAAAGTAATCTGTCAGGGTTTCACTGGTGGTCAGGGTACTTTCCACTCTGAACAGGCTATTGCTTACGGTACGCAAATGGTTGGCGGTGTAACGCCGGGCAAAGGCGGTACTGAGCACTTAGGTCTGCCAGTATTCAACACTGTACGTGACGCAGTAGAAGCGACGGGTGCGACTGCATCTGTTATCTACGTACCGGCACCTTTCTGTAAAGATTCAATCGTTGAAGCGGCTGATGCTGGCATCGAGCTGATCGTTTGTATCACTGAAGGTATTCCTACGCTGGACATGCTTTACGTTAAAGAATACGTAAATGCGAAAGGCGTTCGCATGATCGGTCCTAACTGTCCGGGTGTTATCACTCCGGGTGAGTGTAAGATTGGTATCATGCCTGGTCACATCCACAAGCCTGGTAAAGTAGGTATTGTTTCCCGCTCTGGTACGCTGACGTACGAAGCGGTTAAACAAACTACTGACGAAGGTTTCGGCCAGTCTACCTGTGTTGGAATCGGTGGTGACCCAATCCCTGGTTCTAACTTCATCGACATCCTGAAAATGTTCCAGGACGATCCACAGACTGAAGCGATTGTTATGATCGGTGAAATCGGTGGTACTGCTGAAGAAGAAGCGGCTGCGTTTATTAAAGAAAACGTAACTAAGCCGGTTGTTTCTTACATCGCGGGTGTTACTGCTCCTCCGGGTAAGCGCATGGGCCACGCCGGTGCAATTATCGCAGGTGGTAAAGGTACTGCTGACGATAAATTCGCAGCCCTTGAAGCAGCAGGCGTTAAGACTGTTCGCTCTCTGGCTGACATCGGTAAAGCACTGCGCGAGCAGACGGGCTGGTAAGCCTGGCTTTTTGACGATTATAAAGCCCGCTGATAGCGGGCTTTTTTAATATAAATCAATGGTTACTCTTTCTGATCCTGTATCGTGAACTATAGTTATTGCTATATCCAGCCTGTTCATGATGAATTAAAGGATGCCTATGTTTTTTGGAAAGAAGAAAACCACCACCACTCAGGTCACATCGTCAGTACTGACCCGTTCAAAAAGTCTGCAAAGCAATCGAATTTCTGAATCATTTCTCAGAGATCTGGCATTCGATGAAGGCACGGCGTTTATCATTGCTTTTGTCTCTCCTCACCTTGATTTTGCATCCGTAAGCAGACAGATAACCCAATCCGCCAGCTTCTGTAAACATGTCATCACAATCATGACTTCAGGTGAGTTAGGTGGGGGAATGACTCTTTACCATCCTGCTCCTGAACGGTGGGACAACATTGTTATCCATAGTTTTTCTTCTGCACTGATTAGTCAAATCAGTACTCACAGCGTGCCTTTATACAGTGATGATATTAAGAAGGGGAAGCCGGAAATGCCACCTGCTGAGCGGGTAAAACGTATCGCTTCAGAGTTAGCCAAAGTAAATGTACCTTTTGATATAGGTAGCAGGGACACCTTTGCCTTGACCTATTTTGACGGCATAACAGCCAGTGAGGATTTTTTCACTCAGGCTTTGTACAAAGTGAAACGGTTCCCCTGTTTCTTCATAGGTGGCAGTGCAGGGGGAAAGCTGGATTTTAAACAGGCTGACATTGCCCTTAACGGAGAAATAAAATCAAATCAGGTTTTACTCGCATTCTGTAAGTTATCCCGAAACTACCGTTACGGGATCATGAAAAGCCATAACTTTGTGACCACGGGTACGGGTTTTACCGTGGCCAAATTCGACCCGCTTACCCGAACCCTGCATTCAGTACTTGATAAAGATATGTCGCTGCGCACACCAGTTGATGCATTAGCGCGGCATTTTAAATGTTCTGCCGCAGAACTGGACAGCAAACTGACCAGTCACTCATTCGGTATTGATATCGACAAGAGTATTTATATCCGCTCTGTAGCTTCAATCAATGATGATGGCAGCATCCGTTTCTTCAGCGATATGGGGTTTGGCGAATACTTACAACTGGTTAAGGCCACAGATTTTAAGCAATCTTTGCAGCGGGACTTTGATAATTTTCTGAGAGGGAAAAACGGAAAACCTGTGGCGCTGATTGCCAATGACTGTATTTTAAGGCGATTAAACAATCCGGATAATTTAAGCGGGATTGGTACATTTGAACAGGTGGTTGTGTCAGGTTTTTCCACATTTGGTGAATATCTGGGCTTACACCAGAACCAGACGGTAACGGCCATCGGTTTCTTCAAACATGATGAGCAACAGTCATATTTTGATGAATATGTTACGAATTTCCCGTTTCACCTGGCTGCATTTTCAAATTATCACATGCAGGCAAAACTTATCAGTATGAGCAATATCAATATGTTGCAGAGCAAGTTAATTGAGCAGACTGAGAAATTCCATCCCTTACTCAAAGAATCAACCGGACAGTTAAAGTTTGTTGCATCTCAGGCCAGTGATTCTGCAAACCGTCAGTTAGAGCTTAGAAAGCAATTTGATTTCTTCATGCAACAAATTGCCCGTCAGGAGCATGAACGTGCTGAATTATCTGGCGGTATGGACAGGCTCCGTGAAAGTGCAGAGAAGATTGTAAACATTATTCAGTCTATCAGCGGTATTGCTGAACAAACTAACTTACTGGCGTTAAATGCAGCAATTGAGGCTGCACGTGCAGGTGAAGCCGGGCGTGGTTTTGCTGTTGTGGCTGACGAAGTCAGAGCGCTCAGTCAGCGTACCCAGTCAAGTCTTAAAGAAACCGGCGATACGATCAATGAAGTCTCTGCGTCTATAGACGGGATATCCTCTGCTATCGACAGTATTAACGGATTGCTACAGGAAATTGAGTCTGGATCGGTAAGTTTAAGCAGCGAATTAGCGGCCTTATCGGAGTCTTCTTCCGGTGCAAGTCAACGTGCTGAAGAAGGTATTAAGCGGGCAGATGCGGCATACAGTCAGATGCAGGAAATTGAAGCCGAAACCCAATTGATAGATAAACTGAATCAGCTTGCTAAATCTCAATAGAATAAATGGCCGGTAAATCGATTTTGCCGGCTGTTCCTCTTACAGGCATACCTTTTTACATCTGTGAAAACAAGTCCTCTCAGAAATCATATTTGCGCCAATAAACTTAATCGATACAGTCCGCGCTTTTAAAGGTTTCGTGAGACAACTGGTCATCCGGTTGCCTCTCCGACGGCATTACTACAATGTTAAGTTATTGTTTTAATTGTTTTATGAATACGTATGCAGATGATTGAGCAATTTTTATCTTCCCGATAGGATGCACGCGACACAGAGAATTGTCATTTAACGGTAATAAAAATAACTAATGGCGTTCTCAGGAACTGTTTCGCGGCGGGCCCCAATCAGCGTACCGGCAGCCCATTCTGGAGGTATGTTACCGCCGCGATAACAGATTGCCCGCATAACCTTAGGGAAAGATTGATGACACAATTTAAACCAAATTTAATTCAAATGGCGATGATCGCCACCGGATTATCCCTTACCTCTGTACCCGTATTCGCACAATCTGATGACACTCAGGCGGAAGATAATGTAGAAGTTATTCAGGTTTCAGGGATCCGCGGAAGCCTTCAGCGTGCTCAGGCTATCAAGATGGACAGCACCTCTATTGTTGAAGCGTTGTCAGCAGAAGATATCGGTAAACTGCCTGACACCAGTATTGCAGAATCATTGTCCCGTTTGCCCGGTCTTGCGGGTGAACGTCGTAACGGACGTACCAGCGGTATTTCAGTCCGCGGTTTTAACGAGAACTATGTAGGTACATCTCTTAACGGTCGTGAACTGTTAGGTATGGGTGACAACCGTGGTGTTGAATTCGACCTTTATCCTACCGAAATCATTTCTAACATTCTGGTGTATAAAACACCTGAAGCCGGCATGACTACGCAAAACATTGGCGGTTCTATTGATTTGCAAACCGTTAAGCCGTTATCTGCAGAAAGTACTGTTACCCTCAACGGTACATTAGAAAAGAACAAAGAAGATGCTGCGAACCCTGATTTTGATAATCAGGGACACCGTTTGTCCTTTAACTTCGTTGATCAATTTCTTGATAATACGTTAGGTGTGGCGCTTACGGTTGCGACCATGGAGTCACCACGTCAGGAACAACAGTTCCGTGGCTGGGGTTATGCTGATGCGAATCCGGATAAAGCGGCCAGCGGTGTTGATGTGCCGGAAGGAACACTGGTTCTGGGCGGTCATGACTCCTTTGCCCGATCTGCCATGATGAACCGTGATTCTGTCGCTGCAGTAATCCAATGGGCCCCGCAGGATCAATTAAATATTCAGTTCGACGCCCTGTATATCGACTTCCTCGAAGATGATGCCCGTCGCGGTGTTGAAGAAGGTGGTGCAGAGTGGGGAACCGGTGACTACACGATTACCGGCGTTGAAGATGGCCTGGTCTCTTCGGGCTATTACGATGGCTTCTACAGTGTGGTACGCAATGATGTACGCCGGCAGGAAGCTGAGCTGAAAACCTTTGGTTTGAATGTTGAGTACATGCTCAATAATGACTGGAGTATCACAGCAGATATTTCAACCGGCAGTGTCGATAAAACCATTACTGACGTAGAAAGTTACTCCGGTGTGGGCCGTACCGGTACTGACGGACGCCCCATGACAGCACGTTCGTGGGAAATGACATCCACCGGCGTGATGTATTCAGATCACCCTGAAATTGCGCCGGTTGATTTAACCGACGCCAGCTTGATCACACTGGCAGGACCGCAAACATGGGGTGCTCCCATTGTTGGTGGTGACGCCCAGGATGGCTTTGTTAACCAGCCTGTATTTGAAGAGAGCCTGGATTCCTTCCGTCTTTCTACGGAAGGTTTTGTGGAATGGGGAATTTTCTCCGGTCTGGAAGTCGGCATGGTGTATTCTGACCGTGAAAAATCCAAGGTAAATAACGGCGCTTATCTGACAGCTCCTTCTTATCCTGATGACGCTGCTATTCCTGAAGTACTCGGTGTTGTTTCCCTCGGTTTTATAGGCATCAATGGTGTGCTGGCGTACGATTCTATTGGCTTGTATGACAGCGGATATTACATTGCCACGGACGCAAAACTGGTTGATGCCGGTCGTTTGGGTGATACATACACGGTGAATGAAAAACTCACCACATTGTACGGCAAACTGGATATTGATACCTCTGTAGACGATATCTACATCCGCGGTAATGTGGGTGTTCAGGTTGTGCGTGCCGATCAAAGTTCTCAGGGCTTCAGTACTTCTGTTAATCAGGATGGCCTGGTGGAAGCTGTGCCTGTTACGGGCGGAACCGATTACACCGATGTATTGCCGACTCTGAACCTCAGCGCAGAATTTGCCGAAGGCCAATTTCTGAGAATGGGATTAAGTAAAGTACTGACCCGTCCGCGTATGGATGATATGCGTCCGAATACTCAGGTGACTTTCTCTTACAACAACACCAATATTCTTTCCAATAATGTTGAGAACGGTCCATGGGGTGGCAGCTCCGGAAACCCTGAGTTGCGTCCTTACGAAGCAAATCAGTTCGACTTGTCTTACGAGAATTATTTTGCTGATACTGGTTACGTAGCCTTGTCTTATTTCTTTAAAGACATTAAGAACTGGCATCGCGAGAACGGATTATTGTCTGACTTTACTCAGGACTATATTCCGGAAATTCACCATACCCAGGATGAAGCCGCATTAGCTCCGGTCTTGTTCGAAGGTTATAAAACCAAACCTCAGGACGGCTTTGAAGGTCTGGTCCGCGGTTATGAGATCCAGATGAGTCTGCCGGGCGATCTTATTGCTGATGCACTGTCCGGATTTGGTGTGTTTGCCAGTGCCACATTCATGGACGGTCATGCTGACGCCGCCGGTGAGGGTGGTGAAACACGGATCCCGGGATTATCCGATGAAAACTACAGCCTGACCGTTTTCTACGAAAACAGTGGTTTCGAAGTGCGGGTAGCCGGTACCAAACGTTCTGATTATCTTACAGAAGCCCGTGGTCTGAGTCTGGCCTTGTCTGATACTACCAACCAGGGTGGTACTTTCATCGACGCACAGATTGGCTATGACTTCAGTGAGTCAGGTATTGAATCACTGGAAGGCCTGCGTGTCACATTACAGGCTCAAAACCTGACCGACGAAGACGATATTCAGACATCGGGAACTGACAGCCGTCAGGTCCTGCTGTATCAGGCTTATGGTGCTAACTACCTGTTAGGTTTCAACTACACCTTCTGATCGCTTATTAGCTGACATCCTGTGATTAAACCGTCTGTACGTGAGTGCAGACGGTTTTTTTAATTACAGCCATCGATTTTTCCTGTCTGCAATATTTACCCTGCCCGGATAATATTTCCCTGATATCGGGGAAACATCACAAACTGGTGCACATCCCGCTAGTGTTTTAGTCTGCACTTTTCCTGTTAAGCCTTTGTTTTATTTGTTGATTTCATTAGGCATGGAACCGCTGCACGATTGGTACAATATATGCTGGTCATACCAGATAGAGAGTGAAAGACAGGAATAATAAAATGAGCGGGATTAAATCAGCACTGGTAGTCGAAGGCGGGGCAATGCGCGGGATCTTTGCCGCGGGTGTGCTCGACAAATTCATGGAAGTAAAACACTACGGATTTGATTTCGCCATCGGTGTTTCCGCAGGTGCAACAAACCTTTCTACCTATGTGTCCGGTGCACAGGGTCTGAGTAAGAAAATCATCACTGAGTTTGCAACGAAAGCCGAATTTTTCAGCCCCCTTCGTTTTATCAAGGGGGGTCATATGACAGATGTCCACTGGTTATGGCATCACGCGAAAACGGTTTTAGGCATACCTGTACCGGGTGAACAGAGTGCAATTCCCCTCTACGTAGGTGTGACAAATACACAAACCGGCAAATGTGAATATCACCTGGCCACACCGGACACCGTTGACGATTTGATGGTAGCTTCTTGTGCCATACCTACAGCATTCAGGGAACAGCCGGTGATTAATGGCGTACCTTATGTAGACGGCGGAGTAGGGGATTCAATACCGGTTAAACATGCCTACGGGATGGGAGCCAGAGACATTACCGTGGTGCTGTCACAACCTGCGGGATTTTCCAAGCCTGAAGTGAAAAACGCCTGGCTACTGACTAAGCTGTACGGTCATCAGCCTGCTTTGCTCGAAACCATGCTTCAAAGGGCGCGCATGTATAATGAAACGCTGGCCTTTCTGAATAATCCTCCTGCCGATTGTAAAATCACCGTAATTGCACCGGATGCCGGATTTTGTGTAAAACGACTCACGATGGATAAGCGCAAACTATTACTTGGCTATGCGCAGGGAAGAAGGATGGCCAGACGGCTGTTATCCTCCCGTAAAAAGCTCGCAGCATAACAGTAAATATTTTTTCTTTGCCTGCTGGTTAAGCGGATTGCTTTTTGCGATACTGCCGCGGTTTTTCCAGCGGGGTACGTAATGTCATCGTCAAAACTTTCATATATCGGTCTGGTTAACCCGAAAAGTCCGGTGAATGTGGCCTCAGTGCTCCGTGGCGCGGGTTGTTTTAATGCCAGCGCTGTGTATTACACCGGTGAACGGTATACCCGGGCCAGAGAGTTCTGTGCGGACACCAAAGACGTTCATAAACAAATACCCGTTGAGGCTGTTCCTGATTTGCAACAGGTCATACCCGAAGGCGCAAAAGTTGTTGTAATTGAACTGGTTGAAGGAGCAATTCCGCTACCTGAATATCAGCATCCGGCTAACGCATTTTATATATTCGGGCCTGAAGACGGTTCTGTGCCTGCCAGTCTGGTCGCGCGGGCGGATGATGTTGTTTATGTGCCAACGACAGGTTGTATGAATCTGGCTGCGACAGCGAATGTCGTGCTTTATGACCGGCTTGCAAAAAGCCAGTATCAGCATGGTGACGAGCTTATAAGAGCTTCGCGGGACCGTAATAATCAGTTACGGACTGAGAAATCCTGAGGTCTTGTAAAAGGGTGTTTCCATATGGCTACACCCTGGTAACCATATCTTTGAAAGTGTCAGAGTTTTTTACGATCTCACGCTTAGATCCGGATCTTGTGACACGGGATCTAAAAATATCTCACCCTCAATTAAATTAATTTATGCTTATGGATTTACCTGTTCTGAACGAAATTTCGGCAGGTTTTTCATAGGTTTAGATTTGCCGGTTACAATTAATAACAAATTAAATCATACAGTTATGAAATTAGTTTTCATTTTGCGTAAAGAAACTGAAGTTTAAGTCTTACTTAAAAATATTATTAATACTCTTTGATAGTATTGCGGGTTCATAACTATTTTCGATGATCCTGATAAAGTGGTCTGAAACTTGTTTAAGAAAGTACGCAATGGGTTTATACAAAAAATACAAAAACCTATAGAAGTTGACGCTGTAAGTATGCATTTGAGTTGTGGCATTAATAATTATAATCCGTTATTCAACTGATCTCACAGGGTGACTCTCACACCTCACGGGTGTGGTTTGTTTGGTTAGTCACGGAAGCACCAAGTAAGACTCATTAATAGAATAAAAAATCCTCTTTCGAATCGTTGGGAGTCAGAGTGAAACGTCGCTTGTTAAACGCTTTTAAAAAAGTGCATCAAGTACCTGGTGTCAAACATATGGTGAAGCCTCTTGTCAGGCGCCAGATGAACAAAGCCATAGATGCAGCCGCCAATCACTTCTTTGAGCACTTTACCCTTGTTGTGGCAAATGAAGAAAAAGATCAGAGAGCCTGTTTTCGTACACGCCATCAGGTGTACTGCGAGGAAATGGGGTTTGAGGAAGTGCGTCAAACCAAAATGGAGTTTGACGAATTCGATGAATATGCGATCAGCTGTTATATACAGCACAAGGCCACCGGAGATTGCGCCGGTACTATCCGCGTGGTTATGCCTCAGCACAGCGGACAGGTACTGCCAATAGAGCAAAATTGTGCAGATGCCATCCGGATGGATGAGAACAGTCCGACCCGCTTGCCGCGCCACTCGGTGTGTGAAATTTCCCGCCTGGCCATTCCAAAACGCTTTCGCCGTCGCGAAACCGATACAAATCTTTCTCCGGTGACGGGTAAGTCACTCGACAAAGGTTTCAAAAGAACCAAACCCGATCGAAATTTCCCTTATCTCACACTGGCACTGTATTTCTTTGCAGCAACAATTTGTGTGCTGAGGGATGTAGAAAATGTATACGTTATGATGGAGCCGAAACTGGCCAGAAGTCTGCGTATGCTTGGCATTGAGTTCAATCAGCTTGGTCAGGTTATTGAATATCATGGTAAGCGTGCAGCCTACCGCTTATCTCCTGAAGAGTTTTTCCATCAAATCTCACCGTCGCTGCATCGTTTCTACCGAAAAATTATGAAAGAGCTGGAAGATGTACCGAACTTTGGTTCGATCCACAAACCAGTACCTTCCACATTGACAGGAAAAGGGCAAAAAACACGCGCTGCTTAATTATGAATACGTATGTTTGTTGCTGAAAAAGACCGGGTCGTTATGCTCGGTTTTTTTATGCATGGAGTTTGCTGTCGTGTCAGCCACTTTACTTTCCTTCCGGCTTCCCGCCATACTGATATGTGTTATTACTTCCAGTTTATTTGTTGTTGCCTGTCACACAGAACCTGAGGCCCCGATGACAACAACCCGGTTAAAGTCCAACGATACCGCAGCAGATACCGCTGAAAAGCTGGTAATCTATCAGGTGTTCACCCGATTGTTCGGTAACACCAATACGACCAACAAGCCCTGGGGAACCATTGAAGAAAACGGGTCGGGCAAATTCAGTGATTTTTCAGAAAAGGCGCTGGATGAAATCAACGCGCTGGGCGCAAACTGGATATGGTATACCGGTGTTCCCCATCACGCTTCTGTGACAGATTATTCTGCTTACGGCATTGCAGGGGACGATCCTGATGTGGCCAAAGGAAGAGCAGGTTCGCCTTACGCAGTGCGGGATTATTACAATGTGGACCCGGATCTTGCTGATGAGCCGGCAAGCCGGCTTGAGGAGTTTGAAGCACTGATCTCCCGTACTCACGCAGCCGGCCTCAAGGTCATGATTGACATTGTGCCTAACCATGTTGCCAGACAGTACTATTCAGAGGTGAGACCACAGAGCAGCTTTGGCGCCCGTGACGACACATCGGTCACCTACAGTAAAAACAATAATTTTTACTATATCCCGGGAGAACCTTTTGAGGTCCCGGATTTCACCCCGGCAACAAAACCGTTAGGTGGTGCAGCACATCCTCTGGCAGACGGTCATTTTGATGAATCACCGGCCCGCTGGACAGGTAATGGTTCCCGTAATGCTAAACCTGATGTCAACGACTGGTATGAAACCGTTAAAATTAACTACGGTGTTACGCCGTCGGGTGACCATGAATTCCCTGATGTACCGGAAGAGCTGCGTTTTGCGCCGGCTAAGGCTCACTATCTGTACTGGTCTGATAAAGTCGTACCGGATTCGTGGGTAAAGTTTAAAGATATCACACAGTACTGGCTGGAAAAGGGCATAGACGGGTTTCGCTATGATATGGCTGAAATGGTGCCGGTGGCGTTCTGGTCATATTTAAACAGTCACATTAAGCACACTTCTGCGGATGCGGTATTGCTTGCTGAAGTCTATCAGCCAGCGCTTTACCGTGACTATTTGCAGTTGGGTAAAATGGATTACCTGTATGACAAGGTGGATTTTTATGACTCACTTAAAGATGTTGTGCAGGATAATGGCGATGTCGCAAAACTGGCTGATATTCAGAAACAATACGGAGATATCCGTCAGCATCTTCTTCATTTTCTTGAAAACCATGATGAACAACGAATAGCCAGCCCTGAGTTTGCCGGTAATGCTGAGTCAGGCAAACCTGCTCTGGTTGTGTCTGCGCTTATCAGTGAGTCTCCGGTTTTGATTTACTTTGGTCAGGAAAATGGCGAAGACGGTAGTGAAGTCGCGGGATTCGGCCAGCCGTCAAGGACTTCTATTTTTGATTACATCGGGGTGCCGGCTCACCAGCGTTGGATGAACAACGGCAAATTTGACGGCGGACAATCAACCAAAGCAGAGCAGGCACTGCGCGATTATTATAAAACCGTACTGAATATCGCCGTTTCAACCCCAGCAGTGATATCCGGTAACTACCAGTCTTTACACCAGTCGTTAAAGGTAAACGGCCAGCTTTCCGACGCAAAAGTATTTGCTTTTGCGCGCTGGAACAATGATGACATTTTGATAAGTGTCAGTAATTTTTACAGTGAAAAAGAGGTGCAGGCAGAACTGGATTTGTCTGAATTGCCCGCAGAATTTTCTGACTTGAGTGAGTTAGAAGATAAGTTGACCGGGGCCAGAGTGAAATCTGAAGGTAAGGACGGCAAACGAAGCATATCCTTTAAATTATCACCGAATCAATCGGTTATATTAACCGGATGAGGGTTATGCGTAACCCTTGTCTGGCCGGTACATGGCGGACTGCCTTATCAGCCGCCATGTTTTCATGTCATTTCAGTGCATGCCTTAAAGAATGGTCACAAAGGAACAAACTGGAGTGCTGCACCACCACCGGGCGCAAGGTTCAGTTTTAATGTGTCTCCGCCTTTCAGCCGCTGACTCTTCATTTGCCAGGCTGAAGGGTTGGTTCGCCAGTGTGAATCTGCTGCATCCTCATAGCGTGTAACGAGATATTCTTTGCCCGGGACCAGAAAGTGCGTGGAAACAGTTAACTGTCTTTCTTCATGGTTTGTCACCGCGCCCAGATACCAGTTCTCAGAATGCCGGTCCTGTCTTGCAGTAACGAGAAATTCACCAATTTCTCCGTCCAGCGCCACAGAGGATTGCCAGTCGACGGGAACGTCTTCAATCCATTTAAATGCCGGATGGCCTTCATAGTTTTCCGGTAAATCAGCGGCCATCTGAAGCGGGCTGTACAGCACGACATACAATGCCAGTTGTTTCGCCAGCGTGGTTGGGACACGGTTATGAGGCCGGTGCTTCTGATAATCAAAATTGAAAATACCGGGAGTAAAATCTATGGGGCCGGCCAGTCCCCTGGTAAAAGGAATGATCACCGTATGAGAGGGTAAATTACCGGTATCCGGACTGCCGCCGTTATATTCCATCCCCCGCACAGACTCCCGCGTCATGATATTTGGCCATGTCCGGCTTAAGCCGGTACCTTTGATGGTTTCATGGGCGTTCACCATCACGCCGTTCTCAGCAGCTATTCGTACAACACGGTTAAAATGCCGCACCATAAACTGACCATGATGCCATTCTTTCCCTTCCAGCCGTGTCCCCACATAGCCCATTTTCACTGAACCGATCCCCAGGTCCCGGTAAAACGCGAAAGCGTCCTCCATCTGGTTTTCATACCAGCTTATCCCTGCGGTGGTTTCATGATGGCCGGTAATAGTCACGCCTTTTGATGCGGCATAACGGGTGACTTCCTGTAAATCAAAACCCTCCACCGGTGTGGTAAAACTGAAGGTAGCTTTTCTTTTCCACCATTCACCTTCCCAGCCTTTATTCCAACCCTCAATCAGCACACTGTCAATGCGATGGGCGGCGGCAAAATCGATGTATGTCTTAGCCCGCTCTGTGGTTGCTCCCTGATTTTCTCCCGGTGACCAGCTTTTTTCTCCGGTGTGCATTTCCCACCAGATCCCCATATATTTGCCGGGTTTGATATAACTGGTATTGGTGTCCGGTGCGGGCGGCGCATTCAGGTTAAGTAAAATATCCGAATTCAGTAAATCTGCCGCTTTTGTGCCAACCTGAATAACCCGCCATGGCGAGAAAAACGGTGTTTGCACGTAGGCTTTATCGCCGTTTGCCCAGGGGACCAGATCGGCATTAAAAATGATTTGATTGTCATCGATATTTTTCAGCACCATGGACGGGTAATCAATTAATGCCGCTTCATGGATTGCCATCACCACATCGTCGTCTTCCAGCGTAAGTGGCGTGTGAACCGCATCAGCACTGCTCAGGGCGGATTCACTGTACTGGTATTCATAACGCTGATTACGGTAAGCCGGTATCCACCACGCGCGGAAATTTCTGTCAAAGGCAAATGTGGTGTGTTCTTTAGTAATCGTCAGCCGGTTGAGTTCTTGTTGCTGCGGGATAAAATAACGGAAAGCGATGCCGTCGTTCCACGCTTTGAAGATAACGGAGAACCGGCGCTCAGAGGCACCTGTCTCTTTTACGTTAACGGTCAGCGCGTTGTGCTTGTCTTCAATAAACCTGCGCTCACCCCATACGGTCTCCCATCGTTCATCATGATTGTTTGTTTCTACAGATTCTGTAGTCAGGTTCAAAGCCAGAGAAGGCTGGTGTTTAAATGAAAATCCCAGATTGGAAGGCCGGATCAGCGGGCTTCCGTCTGATGACAGGGCATACGTCACACCTTTCTCATCAACAGACACCGTTACCAGCAGCTTGTTATCCGGTGAGCGTAACTCATGCGTTTGAGCTACCAGTGTGTTACTGCAATAAAGCAGGAGCAGAACGAGTACAGATTTAGACATAGGTGTGCACCGTGAGTGATTTATACCAGTGGGTGAGCAGGGGATCTACGTGCAACGTCTTTAAGATACGCACTGTGATCGGGGAAATTTAACAGGCAGCCTTTAAAAAATGCCTCAGTGTCATTGTCTTTATAAAGATCACCCTGTCCGGGCTGCTGTTTAGCCAGCGGGGGAAAAATGCCGTATCCGGCGAGCAGGCAATGCCATGATGTAATGCCAAAGTGAGACTGAATGTTCTGCCGTTGAATTTCTGCCGGAAAATCGCCTTTCCGGTACCAGACATCCAGAAGTTGCAACAGGGATTCAGATAAAGCCATATTATTACGGTTATCCCGCCAGTATGCCGAATCGTCACGGGTATTGAGTTTGTAATGGGCGACGATGTAATCCCTTACTCTAGAAAACCTTTCAGTGACGTCTTTATTAAACTTGTCCTGTAAAGCGGGACTGAAGTTACCCTGTTCATAATCTTCCATGAAAAATTCGACGGACAGTTGCACCAGATGCAGCGCTGTGGCTTCAAGCGGTTCAATAAAACCCTGAGCCAGCCCCAGCGCCAGACAATTCTTGTGCCAGTGCTTTTCAACCTGACCAACACGCATAGACAGGAAACGCACATCACCTTCATTGTCCTGCACGGAAAGATGACGGCGCAGTTCAGCCTCTGCTTTATCGTCTGAGAGATGAGCTGAAGAAAAGACATAACCGTTTCCGGTACGGCTACTCAAAGGGATAGACCACGCCCAGCCATTGCTGAGCGCCGTGGACGTTGTTTCCACCGGCAGTTGTGCCTGCGCCGGTGTCGCCAGTACCGCAGCCCTGTCGTTAAACAGGTTTTCACTGAACGAATTAAAACGGATATCCAGTGTCTGCTGTAACAACAAAGAACGAAAGCCGGTACAGTCGATGAAAAAGTCACCTTCAACTATCTCGCCGGATTGCAATTTCAGCGATGTAATATGACCCGAAAGACTGGTAATGACGTCGTCAATTTTCCCTTCAATGTGATGTACACCCAGGCTGAAGGCATGGCGTTTCAGATACCGGCCCAGCAAGGCAGAATCAAAATGGTAGCCATATTCTATACGAAAAGGGAACGAGGGCGGCGTCACCGGGGCTTTACCTGCCCGGGCAAGCCACCCGTTAAGCAGAAATTGTTCAGGGGTAACGTTCACGTCCAGACCCAGCCGGCGGTTGTGGCAATTCACATAAAAGGGACGCTCTGTGAATGCATCCGGTTGTGAAATGAACGGGTGACTGTAACTGGCGGGCCCGCTTTGAGGGCTCCAGCCTTTAAACCGGATATTTACCTTATAAGTGGCGTTGCAGGCCGGCATCCAGTCACTTTCCGCAATGTTCAGGTCGCTGAAAAAGCGCTTCAGTGTAGGGGTTGAGCCTTCTCCCACGCCCACGGTGGCAATATCAGCCGATTCCACCAGCGTAATGCTCACTGGCTTATCACGCCAGTGGTGCGCCATGAGGCAGGCAGCAATCCAGCCGGCGGTGCCGCCACCGGCGATAACAATACGATGAGGCGCTGACATTATTGAGTAAACCGTTTGAGAAATTCATCATGGGGAAGCATCTGTGTAAGAGGCTGCTGTTTTGCCTGTAATACTTTTCCCATGACATCGAGTAATTGGGGGACGGTTTGTGTATTAGCTGCAGGATGATGATCCCGTGGCATGATCCCCTGGCCCGCCATGACCTGAAGCCAGGAAGCATCACGGAAGATATCGTTCTGTTCGTTAAAGATAGTGGCGGTATCTTTAAACGCGTTGATTTTCTGCTCCAGTCTCGCCGGAATGGACATGGTTTTTATATCCCGCCAGAATTCAGAGTCATCACGTTCATTTACCACATAATGCAAAATGATAAAGTCGCGGATGGTTTCAAATTCTTCCTTCGATTCCGCGTTATACATGGTTTCCATCGAAGGATTAATTTCCTTATGCGGAAACATCTTCAGTAACCTCACCAGACCGCTTTGGATAAGATGAATGCTGGTCGATTCCAGTGGTTCAAGGAAACCGCTGGACAAACCGATCCCGATCACATTTTTTGACCATTGCTTTACTGTCCGGCCAGTGCGGAAACTGATTTTTCGTGGTTCATCCAGTGCCGGCGTATCCAGGTTTGTCATCAACAACTCCCTGGCCGTGTCATCGTCCATATATTTTGAACTGTACACCAGGCCATTACCGTTACGATGGGTGAGGGGGATTCGCCACTGCCAGCCCGTTGAACGTGCTATGCTGCGGGTGAACGGAGCGGTATGCTCATGCCTCTGTGACGGCACTGCCCATGCTCTGTCAGCACATAACCAGTGAGACCAGTCCTCGTATTCTGTACCCAGCGTCTTTTGTAAAAGCAGGCCGCGCATGCCGGTGCAATCCAGAAATAAATCGCCGGCTATCTGCTCACCACTTTTTAACTGCAGTGCTTCCAAAAAGCCTGTGGTTGCATTCTGCTTCACATGTTCAATCGTGCCTTCTGTGCGTTTTACGCCGGCGTTTTCTGCCATGCGTCTTAAGAACTGACCATACAGGGTGGCATCGAAATGATAGGCATAAGGCAATTGATACACCGGATTGTCAGTTTGAATTTTATTAAACTTTCCCTCCAGACAAGCCAGGTAATTCAGATCGAAATCCCACAATGACTGAGTCAGCCCGTTTTGTGCTGCCCGTAACCAGTAGTGCTGGAAGCCGACAAAGCCCAGTGTGGCGCCAGGGGCTCCGAATGTGTGGTAATAGCTGCTGCCTTCCTGCTTCCAGTTTTCAAAGCGGATAGCCAGCTTTATGCTGGCGTGCGTTTCTTTAAGAAACGCTTTTTCATCCAGACCAAGATATTGATTGAAGGTTTGAATAGGGGGGATGGTTGCTTCACCGACACCGATGATGCCAATATCTTCTGATTCAATCAGCTCTACTTCGATGTTGTCTGCGAGGACTTTCTTAAACAGAGCGGCAGCCATCCAGCCGGCGGTGCCTCCGCCGGCAATGACTAATTTGCGCACACCTGAGGTCATTCAGTAATCCGTTGATGCTATTGATATTAAATTTACTATAAACACTTTCGTAACCGTTTTTGTAGTAAAAGCTGCTACGAAAATATTTAAAAAGAAGGGCGGCAGTAAAGCTGCCGCCAGGATTGATTAATAGAAAGAGTAGTTGAAGTTCAGCATATAAGAAGGTCCGAACTCCCGTCTCAGGGTGACGAAACCATTCGAATCGCGGGTCTCTTCTTTTTCATCGGTCAGGTTCGTTCCCTGCAGAGATATACGCAATCCTTCGAGGTATTCAATACCGCTGTCTTCGAAGTCATAACTGATTTGCGCATCCACCTGGGTAACCGCATCCCGTGTCGCACCTTCAATTTTGTTTGAACCGCCGCGCTGATAGGTGAAGAATTCACCCCGGTCTGTCGCAGCAACACGCACTTCAAAGCCGTTCATTTCGTAATAGGCAGTCAAAGACGTAACTCTTTCTGACTGACCGGGCACCGGTGAGTCATCTTCCAGAGTCGCATCAATGTAAGTATAAGAAGCGGCGATACCAAAACCGTCCAGTACGTCACTCACCATACGCAGGGGTATCTGAGCGGTAACCTCAGCACCTTTTACGCTGCCGGTCAGACCATCTTCGAAGAATGAAAATGTACCTGTATCCGGTGGAGTGATGTAAGTGCCGGGCGCATAGACCGTGCCGTCCGGACCTACCAGCCCGTCGGCACCCACGGTTCTGTCATGGAATCCGGGAATGAAGTAATCTGCGCCATCATTGGTGGGGTCGTTGGTGAAATCTATAGTCAGGTTACCGTCCCGTGTCCAGTTAACCAGGTCTTTATAGAATAACGCCACTGACACATAACCTTCATCTTCAAAATAGTTCTCGAAAGACAGGTCATAGTTATTTGCTTCCAGAGGACGAAGACGGGGGTTACCCTGGAACTTGGACCATGGTGTGCCGTATTCGTCTACTGCCGCCTGAGTATTTGGAATAGCAATTAGGTTGATGTTCTGGTCGAATTTCACGAAGCCCGATGCTTTCATCTGATCGATACGGGCACGGCTGATGGTTTTATTCGCTGCAAAGCGGACAAACTGATTATCGCCCACTTCAACAGAAACGTTCAGGCTGGGCAGGAAGTGATTGTAGTCATCGGAAATGTCTTGTTCGCACTCAGCATCAATAATGCCGTTATCATCGCCGTCACACACTTTGAAGTTTGCGCCAACAACACCGATGTAGCCGGTTGAGCGCTGATCGGTCTGAACGTACTGCGCACCGAAATTACCGGTGACAGGGAAATCACCGATTTCTGTTTCAAAATCAAATTTGGCAAACAGTGTGGTGACTTCTTCATACACTTTGTAGGTGTCGCCTAAACGGTCCGGCTCGAGCAGACCGGCATCATTTAATTCATACTCGCCGTCGTTATATGGCGCAAAACCGTCGTACGCTACCACATAGCCCATACCAGCCCAGGTCAGATCCGCCAGACCGTTGTACAGGTATGAAGACGGGATAGATTCAGAATTAGGATAACTTGAAGCAGTAGCAAAGAAGCCTTTGTTATCTTTCGATTTGTAACGGTCGCTGTATGCAACACCCACGTTTACTTTGTTTACAATGCCCCATTCAACAAAGCCCTCTGTTTCAAGACGAACCGTTGTCAGTTCTTCTTCAAAATCTGCATAGTTCAGGAAGCCATCCTGCGCGTTGATGAAGGTATAAGGTGTGCCGTCTGCGCGAAGAACATCAGTATCGAACTGATCGGCAAGCGCCGCCATGCCGCCACCCCATTGCTGCGGACCGGTAAGTTGTAACAGGTTAGGATCGGAGAATGCACCCAGGCCGGTTGAACCGGTAAAGTAAATACCGTCAGGTCCCATCACAAAGTCACGGGTACGTTGATCGCCGGCAGCAATTTCAGCTCCGCTACGGGCAAGACCGGCGTATGATTCACCGCGCAGATCACGCTTACTGGAGCTGCTGTCAGCTACATCCAGTTTCACCGACCATTCATCATTCAGTTGATAATCAATGTTCAGGCCCACCGTCGTAAGCTCGCCGTCTTTCTGTGCAGGGTCAGTACGCAAAACCGGATTCGCGTTTGTCTGGGTACCGGTAGAATTTGCACCACTGCCATTTAAAGAGCTGGCATCCAACTCGAAGGGTTCGATGAAACCGCGGATCACACCGGAATCAGAGTAATCGATGCTAAGTACGTCTACCACAATGTCCAGATTGTCTGTGGGGCGCCACTGGAAGATTGCAGAAACGGTATCACGTTCCAGCACGCGGCTGATTGCCTGACTGTCAAGACCGAAGGGCAGGGAAGCACCGTTGTTATCACCGTAACCCCATACGCCGTATTTTCTCTCGTTACGGGGAGACTCTGTGGTGGCCAGAGCGACAGCAATACCGACCGTGTCATCGGCGAATTTTTCTACAAAAGACAAGGCATAGCGTTTGCCCGTATTGTCGAATTCAGGGTTATCAGAGTCATTGCCACCCATTTCATACACACCGGTGAAGGTCAGTGTTTCCTGTGCGGCCAGCGGTCTGACTGTTTGTAAATCAACAGTACCACCGATACCCTGAACCAGAAGAGATGCATCGGTGGTTTTATAAATCGTGGCACCGGTCATAATTTCTGAAGGATACAAATCATATTCAACACCACGGTTGTCACCGATGCCGATAAGCTCACGGCCGTTTAATGATGTACCGATAAAGTCTTCTTTGAAACCACGGACTGAAATACCGGATGTACGGCCACCTACACGCTCACCGGCCATACCGGGTAACCTTGCCAGCGATTCTGCAATGGATGAATCCGGGAGCTTACCAATGTCTTCAGCAGAAATAGCTTCCACAATAGACGAGTTGTCCATTTTAATAGCCTGCGCCCGCATCAGAGAGCCGCGAATACCTTTTACCGCGATAACCTCAACATCCTTAGCTTCTTCGTTATCTGTTTGTTGTGCCTGGATGACACCGGGGAAAAGTGCAGAGCTGACTGCCAGGGTCAGTAGTGCAGGTTTAAATAACTGTTTTTTGGTCATTTTTGTGTGCCTTTCTCATTAACATGAATGTGCGTATATGCAACATTAATTTAACAATAGTTCGCTTTTTACAGAACATCAAGTGAAAAACACAAAAAAACTTAATCAATTAAGATTGGTGGGACATATGAAATATATGCAATCTTGTCCGGAATATAAAACACGCTTAATTGATTCAGCTAGGCGCCGGATGCTGATATCTCAACCATGTCGCTGCCTGTGAAGACAAAGCAGCGTTCTGACATTCTGAAAGTTAACGGTGCTTTCAAAAGCATAGACGCTTTTTTGTAAAATGCGCTGAATACGTATGCAGAACATTGGCGCAGTCCGGGCATCCGGTTACTATCCCGAAAAGTTTAACGAAACATTAACAGCGCTTGTTAAAAAGCCGGAAGTATTACAATGAAAAAAGCAGCAACGGTGTGCGGAGCTGTACTGGCAGTAAACTTACTCTGTGTACCTGCTTACGGTGTATCAGTGTCACCACCGGACTGGTGGGTGAACATGGCCGACTCCCGTTTACAACTGATGATCCGGGATAAAGATCTGGGCAAAGCAAATGTAAAAACCAGTTACCCGGGCGTTCACGTCGATAGTGTCCACCGGCCTTCAAATGCAGATTATATTTTTGTCGATCTCACGTTGTCAGACAACGTAAAACCGGGCGTCATTCCGTTTGAAATCACCAAAGAAAACGGCGGACGGGTGTCTTTCTCATATGAGTTGCATGAACGTAAAAAAGGTTCAGCACAACGACAGGGCTATTCCGGAAAAGACACGATCTATCTGCTCACTCCTGACCGGTTCGCTAACGGCGACGAATCCAATGATTCTCTTGAAAACTACACAGATAAACTAAACCGTGAAGAAGCCGGGGGCAGGCATGGTGGAGATATTCAGGGGATCATTGATCACCTGGACTATCTGTCAGACATGGGATTTACGCAGATATGGAGTATGCCATTGCTGGAAAATGCCATGGACAGTTATTCTTATCATGGCTATGCCATCACTGATTACTATCAGATTGACCCGAGATACGGTTCAAATGACCTTTATAAGACACTGAGCGAGCGTGCAGCGGAGCAGGGGATCGGTGTGATCATGGATATGGTGTTGAATCATATTGGCAGCGGACACCCCTGGACCACCTCACCCCCTGATAAAGATTGGATCCACCACGACGGTAATTTTTCTGCCACCACGCATATCCGCGAAACTCTGCATGATCCTCACGGTGCAAAAGCCGACAGACTGGCATTCAGTGACGGCTGGTTCGTTCCGTCAATGCCGGACTTAAATCAGCAGAATCCCTTTCTCGCTAATTATCTGATTCAAAATGCTGTCTGGTGGGTGGAGTATGCCGGTTTAAGCGGTATTCGCGTGGACACTTATTCCTATTCCGATAAGGACTTCCTGTCTGCATGGACAGCCAGGCTGATGAAGGAATATCCGTCGCTGAATATTGTCGGGGAAGAATGGTCGGTGAATCCGGTAATTACCTCTTACTGGCAGTCCGGCACCCTCAGACAGGACGGTTATGAATCTTCGCTACCGTCAGTGATGGATTTTCCTCTTCAACACACCCTTGTCTCTGCCCTGAAAGAAGAAGAGTCGTGGGGAAGCGGGCTGAAAAAATTGTACGAGTTACTCGCCGGGGATTTCATCTACGGTGATGCCGGTAACCTGGTGGTATTTGCAGATAACCATGATATGAGCCGGATCTACACACAACTGGACCAGGATATGGCGCTGTGGAAAATGGCCATGACGGTGGTGCTGACAACGCGGGGTATTCCGCAGGTATTCTACGGCACTGAAATTCTGATGGATAATGCGGGCACCGAAGATCATGGCATTATTCGCAGTGATTTCCCCGGCGGCTGGCCGGGAGATGAGTCACCGGCATTTTCTTATGAAAGCGACAGTGCCCGCTCTGTGGAAGCACAGCAATTTATCCGTCAGCTTTTACACATCAGAAAGCAGTATCCGTTACTTTTCGAAGGACAGCTCACGCAGTACGTACCCGGGGACGGCACTTACGTTTATTTCCGGCATAACAGGAAAACGGATACGCAAATTATGGTGGTAATTAACAAAAACGGTAAAAAGGACGTAAACTTACAGCGTTTCAGTGAGCGCATGGCTGGTGTAAAAACGTTACAGCAGGCCGGTGACGATGAAATAATGGCAGCCGGAAACTCCTTGTCAGTGCCTGAGCACAGTGCAACGGTGTGGATCCTGAATCAATAATAATAACGGACAGAATATGAATAACAAACAGCCTGTATTACCGTTCTGGCAAGTCTGGAATGTCAGTTTTGGCTTTCTCGGCGTACAGTTTGGTTTCGCTCTGCAAAATGCCAACGTCAGCCGCATTTTATCTGATCTCGGTGCAGACCTTCATTCGCTGGCACTGTTCTGGCTGGTGGCGCCGGTGATGGGGTTGATTATCCAGCCCGTGGTCGGCAGTGCGTCTGACCGCACATGGAATCGCCTTGGCCGACGCCGTCCATACATTCTCGCCGGTGCCTTTGCCGCCGGCCTGGGTATGATCCTGATGCCGAATGCTCCCTTATTTGTCACCATCATGGCGCCCATGTTATTCGGCGCATTGATGCTGGCATTGATGGACGCCTCCTTCAATGTTTGCTTTCAGCCATTCCGTTCTCTGGTATCGGATATGGTGCCAGCCAGCCAGCGCAACCTGGGTTATTCGGTGCAGTCATTACTGATCAACATTGGCGCAGTTATCGGCTCAATTCTTCCTTTTGTTCTGACTAATGTAGCGGGTCTCAATAATACCGCATCGCCCGGACAGGTGGCTCCGTCGGTAATTTGGGCATTCTATATTGGTGCTACCGTATTGCTTGGCTCAGTACTCTGGACGGTGTTTCGCACTAAAGAATACGCGCCGTCAGATTACGCCCGTTATAAAGGATTGCAGACAGATTCTGAAGATAAGACTGAGAAAACCGGATTCTTCAAACTTGTGGCAACCATGCCCGCCACGATGAAACAACTTGCAGTGGTGCAGTTTTTCTCCTGGTTTGCGCTGTATATCATGTGGGTTTACACCATGCCGGCTATCACCCAGCATATCTGGGGAGTGGATAAACAGTGGTTTGATCCTGCATTTATTGCTGCTGCGGGCACTGTGCCGGCTGACATCATTGCTGCGAAAGGTGCTGCCGGTGACTGGGTAGGAATTCTTTTTGCCGCATACAGTGTGTTTGCCGCCGTATTTTCCGTGTTTCTTGCCCGCCTGGCAGATACATTTGGCCGCAAAACCGTTTATGCCTCTTCACTGGTTTTAGGGGGACTGGGTTATATCAGTTTCCTGATATCCGGAGACATCAGTCCGGTACACGTGAATTTACTCATTACAGACGTCACGGTACCACAGGGCGCTGTAAATCTGGTGTTTCCCATGATCGGAGTAGGAATTGCCTGGGCTGCTATTCTGGCTATGCCTTATGCCATGCTGGCCGGCGCACTTCCTGCAGATAAAACCGGTGTGTATATGGGCATATTTAACTTCACAGTAGCCATTCCGCAGATCGTTGCAGGACTCACTGCAGGCTGGGTACTGAGCAGGGTATTTGAAAATACCGCCATCAATATCATTGTGGTGGCCGGTGTTTCCATGCTTTGCGCAGCAGTGGCGGTATTTTTTGTTAAAGAAAAAGAAATCCATGCCGTCGCCTCACAGAATACGGCAGGAGAATTACAATGAGAATAAGCCACATAATGTATGCGATTGCCAGCGTATTAACCCTCAGCGGGTGTGAAAATACGCCAGATTCTTCCCTGTCAGAGGGGATGCCGGAAAGTACAAACACACCTTTTATAAGAGGTACTGCAGAGCCTTTCAGTGCTGAAGCCGTCTACTTCATTATGACTGACCGTTTTGTCGACGGTGATAAACAAAACAATTACGAAACTCAGGGCGGTGATCACCCCAGCTGGAATTTGCCTCTTAATGGTCCCGACGGTGCAACAGCTAACGTAGGCTACATGGGCGGTGACTTGCAGGGTGTGGTCAACAATATTGATTTCATCAAAGATATGGGCTTTACCGCGGTGTGGTTAACACCGGTAGTCGATAACCCGGATCAGGCATTTACTGGCAGTGAACCTATTACGTTTGGCGGCCAGTTTAAAGATGGGGGTAAAACCGGTTACCACGGCTATTGGGCGACAAATTTTTATCAGCCCGACGAACATCTGATCAGTGCCAGCTTGTCGGTCAAAGACTATAGCACTGTCATGCATGATGCCGGCCTCAAGACCGTGTTTGATATTGTCGCCAATCACGGCTCTCCCAGTTTTTCCATGCCACAGGATCAACCGGGGTTCGGTGAAATTTATGATGCACAGGGAAAGCTGGTGGCCGATCATAGTAATACTCCGCCTTCTGAACTGGATACCACTCAGCCTTTGCAGGCATTTTTCCATGACTACCCGGACCTGGTGGAGCTATCTAATCTCGATGAGTCAAATCCGGACGTTCAGGATTACCTGATTAAGTCTTATCTTTACTGGATAGAGCAGGGCGCTGATGCATTCCGGATCGATACTATCCGGCATGTGCCTCATCATTTCTGGCGCACGATGTCTGACCGCATACGTGCAGAACATCCCGGTTTCTTTATGTTCGGGGAGAGTTTTCAGTATGATGCGAACTTTATTGCCCAGCATACGCTGCCCAAAAACGGCAATATCAGCGTGCTGGATTTCCCCATGCAAAAGGCTATGGTCAGCGTATTCGGGACTGAAAATGCAGGATTCGAAACGTTAAGCGGGGCACTGCATCTTACCCACGGGCCTTATCAGAATCCCTATGAACTGACGACTTTTTACGATAATCACGATATGCCGCGGATGAATGCTACGGATGACGGCTTTATCGATGCCCATAACTGGCTGTTCACTTCACGGGGTATACCGGTGGTTTATCAGGGCTCAGAGACCGGCTTTATGCGCGGCACAGCAGAGCACAGCGGAAACCGTAACTATTACGGACAAGACAATGTGGATAAGGCGCCGCAGCATCGTATCTATCAGTCTCTGTCTGCTATTGCTCATGTTCGTAAAGCCACACCGGCATTACAGCGTGGCTTACAAACCATGCTCGAACTGAATGGTGAAAAAGCCGCCTTCTACCGTGTTTTACAGGATGACAGCGCACAACAGATAGCCCTTGTATTGTTGAATAAAGGTGGTACACCACTTTCTTTTGAGATAGCAGAGTACATGCAAAACGGACGCTGGAGCGAACAATTAAGTGGCAGTAAAAAGGAAGTGAATAACCGCGTTTTAACCAGTGAAGTCAGCCCTCACAGCGTACAGGTCTGGTTGCGGGACGGTCCGCTCAGTGATGACAATTTTATTCAGCATCTGCATGAGCAGATAGCGAATCAGTAATGACACAGGGGTTGCAAAAGCAACCCCTTTTCTTTTTGATTTTCAGTATTTTTTTCCGCCACAGGACTCGCGGATGATGAGCTCTGCAGACATCAGAAAATCACTGACGATTTGTTTATTAATCGCCTTAAGCAGGCTGGTAACCAGTAATTCGCCTGCCAGCCTGGTATCCTGTTGCACGGTGGTCAGGGCCGGCGTAGTAAAAGCGGAGATACTGATGTTGTCGTAGCCGGTGACGGCGATGTCCTGCGGTACCCTGTATGGTGTTTCTTTCAACGCCTGTAACACACCGGTAGCAATCAGATCTGATGCACACACCACGGCGTCAGGCTTTTGTTCAGAATGAAGAATTTTACGGATAGCCTGCGCACCGGCTTCTTCAGTAGAGTTTGCATCAATACGGATAAAGTCACCGGCATCAATGCCGGCGTCTTTTAATGCCTGTGTGTAACCCTGATAGCGGGCCAGGAATTCCGGCGCATGTCCGCCGGCATCACCGATAAACGCAAACCGCCGGTGTCCATTTTTCACCAGGTGGGTGGTGAGATCATAACCGCCCTGAAAGTTATCACAGCCGATGCTGATACCGGGATGGTCTGCATCTTTAGCCCCCCAGCGCACAAAATGGGTACCCTGATTTTCCAGTTGGGCCAGTTTGTCCCGCCAGGCGGTGTAGTCTCCGTAACCGAGCAGAATGATACCGTCAGCTTTTTTGGAGTCTTCAAACTCAGCGTGCCAGTCATCGTCCAGATTCTGAAAAGACACCAGCAAATCGTAACCGGCGGCAGAACTCGCCCTTGTTATGCTTCCCAGCATGTTAAGGAAAAACGGGTTTATCATTGAGTCGTCGGACGTGGGATCTTCAAACAGCAGTAAAGCAATTGTATTGCTTTTCTGTTTACGCAGGTTGCTGGCGTTTTTGTCTACTTTGTAGTTCAGTTCTTTGGCAATACGCTGCACCCGCTCGCGGGTTTCTTTATTTACCAGCGGGCTGTTACTGAGCGCCCTTGAGACCGTGGACTGCGATACGCCGGCCAGGTGAGCAATATCAAAAGACGTGGCTTTTTCTTTCATGCCTGTTACTGAAAGCGTTTAAAGTGGCTTATGTTACCATACTTAACGATGATAAGTGTCTGAGTTAATTGCCCGGACAGCGGTTTTCGTTGTAAATTTAGCCGTTCGGGCAGGGCGATTTCAATTAATCATAGTGACCCGCCGGGCAACCGGTTATACTCGGCGATTATTATGTCAGAACAGATTTTCATTTAAGGGGAAAGGGCGAATGGCGGAAACGGAACATCATCCGACCAATTTTATCCGGCAGATTATTGAAAAAGATCTTGCTGCAGGTGTTCATGATTCTATAAAAACACGTTTCCCACCGGAACCGAACGGTTTTTTACACATTGGACATGCGAAGTCTATTTGTCTGAATTTTGGTGTAGCCAGTGATTACAACGGTACATGTAATCTGCGCTTTGATGACACTAACCCTGCTAAAGAAGATATCGCTTACGTCAATTCCATCAAGGAGGACGTAAACTGGTTGGGTTTCCAGTGGAATGGTGATGCCCGTTATTCTTCGGATTACTTCGATTTGCTGCATGGCTATGCGATGGAGCTTATTGATAAAGGTCTGGCTTATGTGGATTTCTCCAGCCAGGAAACCATGCGTGAACTGCGCGGGACACTGACAGAATCCGGTAAAAACAGTCCTTACCGTGATACCGATCCTGCGACCAACCGTGCAGAATTTGAGAAAATGACTGCCGGTGAGTATGCGGAAGGTCAGTGTTCACTGCGTGCAAAAATTGATATGACATCCCCGTTCATGTGTATGCGGGATCCGGTGATCTACCGCGTGAAATTCGCACACCATCACCAGACAGGTGAGAAATGGTGCGTCTATCCTATGTACGATTTCACCCACTGTATTTCAGACGGCATCGAGGGGATCACCCACTCTCTGTGTACACTGGAATTCCAGGATAACCGCAGACTCTATGACTGGGTGATTGAGAATATCTCAATCGAATGCACACCCCGTCAGTATGAATTCTCCCGGCTGAATCTGGAATACACGGTGTTGAGTAAACGCCGTCTTATTCAACTGGTTGAAGAAAATCACGTGAGCGGCTGGGATGATCCCAGAATGCCTACCATCGCCGGTTTGCGCCGCAGAGGCTATACGCCTGCGTCTGTGCGTGAATTTTGTAAGCGTATCGGCGTAACCAAAATGGATAACATGGTGGAAATGGGCATGCTGGAAGCCTGTATCCGCGATGATCTGAACGTTAACGCTCCCCGTGCAATGGCCGTTCTTGACCCGGTTAAACTGGTTATTGAAAATTACCCTGAGGGTGAGTCTGAATCATTGCAGGCACCTAATCATCCCAATGATGAATCCATGGGCAGCCGCACAATTCCTTTCAGCCGCGAAGTGTGGATTGAAGCGGAAGACTTTCGTGAAGAAGCGAATAAGAAGTTTAAGCGCCTGGTACTCGGGAAAGAAGTCCGTTTACGTAATGCTTATGTGGTAAAAGCTGAACGTGTCGAAAAAGATGCGGATGGTAATATCACTACCATTTTCTGCACTTATGACGATGAAACTCTGGGTAAAGATCCTGCTGATGGCCGCAAGGTTAAGGGGGTAATCCACTGGGTTGATGCCAGTGCCGGTGTGAAAGCAGAATTCCGCTTGTATGACCGTCTGTTTAACGTACCGAATCCGGCAGCGGAAGAGAATTTTACGGATGCCATAAATCCTGCTTCTCTTGAAGTGAAATCCGGTTTCGTTGAACCGGGATTAACGGAAAATCCGGTAGCCGGAGGCTGGCAGTTTGAGCGCACCGGTTACTTCTGTCTGGATAAAGATTCATCTGATAGCCTCAGTGTGTTTAACCGCACAGTGGGACTGCGGGATTCCTGGGCAAAGATTGCTGACTAGTCCTATTAAAGTTTCTTATTTAAAACCGCAGTTTATCTGCGGTTTTTTTATGCGTATTTCTCATTGATGCTGGCCGTAGTGTTGCGTAATCTGTAAAAAACAGTTCATAGCAGGGATCATCATGAAACGGGGAATTCTGGCACTCACTTCACTTTTGTCTTTCTCAGCCATGCCGGCAACCTTTCCGGTGTACTTTCTCGGCGGACAATCCAATATGCAGGGATACGGCGTCAGTAAAGATCTTGAACCTCTTTATAGTAAACCTGCTGACAATATTTATATGTTTGCCGGCAATGCGGTTTCAGATGATGATCTTACCGGTGGTAAAGGTGTCTGGGCACCACTGCAGACCGGTACGGGTAAGGGTTTTAAATCTAATGGCCGGGTGAGCCTGTACAGTGACAAGTTTGGTCCGGAAGTTTCATTTGGTCATCAACTCTATTCACTGAACAATAACCAGCCCTTTGCCATTATAAAGTACGCCAAAGGAGGCTCGGCGATTGCTGAAGGGGTTGGCCACGGCAGCTGGTATCCTTTTTATAGGGAGAACACCGGTGTTAATCAATTCGACCACTTCCTCACGACTATCCGCAATGCATTTTCTCCAGTTGATATCGATCTTGACGGTGAAATCGATAACCTTGTGCCGGCTGGTATTGTGTGGATGCAGGGTGAATCTGATGCGGCAGAAACGAAAGAGCTTGCAGCCGCGTATCAGGCTAATTTAAAAGAGCTGATGGCACTGATAAGAGCGGCCTTACGGGATGATGATTTACCTGTCGTGATTGGAAAAATTACCGATTCGGGTATGGATGAAGCAGACGGCATGCGCATGAATTATCATAAAATTGTTCAGCAGGGACAGAAGGCTTTTGTGGAAAATGATGTGTGTGCGGCTTATGTGACAACTCTGGACAAAGAGACGCATCTGGATGACGGATGGCACTATCAAAGTGAAGGATATGTCCATCTGGGCGAAGAATTCGCAGCTGCCATGCTTAAATTGCAGCAAACCTGTGGTCAGCGGTAAGCGTTGGATGGCGCATGGAAAACGGGGAGCGTAACGCTCCCCCGTTTTGTATTTATAAGCAATAAACCTTATTTCGGCTGACAGTCAATTGACTGACCATTCACATTCAGACTGTCATCACCCATCAGATACAGATACGCCGGCATCAGATCAGCCGGAGTTTTTAATGTGTCAGGATTTTCTGCCGGGTATGCACTGGCGCGCATGGCAGTGCGGGTAGCGCCGGGATTAATGCAATTAAATCGCAGGCCACGGTTTTCAAATTCGGATGCCAGCACCTGCATCATACCTTCGGTGGCAAATTTAGACACGGCATAGGTGCCCCAGAACGCACGGCCTTTTTTCCCGACGCCTGAGCTGGTAAAAATAACCGAAGCAGAAGGCGCTTTACGCAGTACGGGGATCAGCGCCTGCGTCATCACCGCAGCACTGTTTACATTAACCTGCATAACATCCATCCATTCCTGCTCAGGAATATCGCCGAAGGCACTTAAGTGGCCAAGCATTGATGCATTGTGCAGTACACCATCAAGTTTTCCGAACTGGTCAGTAATGGTTTGTGCCATGTCCTGATAGTTTTTCAGTGTTGCACCCTTCAAATCAAGAGGGACAATGGCGGGCTGTGGTCCGCCATTTTTTACAATACGGTCGTAGACCTGTTCCAGCTTTGAGACGGTTTTACCTAATAAAATACAGGTAGCCCCGTAAGCTGCAAACGTCGTGGCAGCTTCTGCACCAATTCCGGCGCCGGCACCGGTGATGAGTATGGTTTTTTCTTTGAGAAGTCCGGCAGGTGCCTGGTAGAGATTCGGCATAGGGTCTAACCTTGATCTGTTAACTATGGACAAAGTGAGGCTTGATGATACTCAGCTCCCGGTGGTTGTAAATATCTAGCCCTATAATTCTCAACAGATTTTAGTGGCGTAAAATTAATTTACGAAAAGTTAACAAACCTTTGCAAAATTCGGGTAATGACCATAATATTAAGCTACAACCAACTGGTCATACTTGTTTGAAATGTGTGTTACCACTTGTCATCAGGTGGATTGAAACAAGCATTTACATTGCCTTGACTGTAAAACAGACAATAACAACAAAGCCTTTTATTAGGGAGAAAAAATGAGAAAACTCTTTATCAGTACCAGTGTTGCTCTGGCACTGGGTTTAACGGGTTGCGGTGGCTCCAACGAAACGCTGGAGGACATTGAGTCCGGAACGCCCGTTCAGAAGCCTTTCTCTCGTGTCGTTTTTGATCCGTCTAACGGCGTGCTTAACATACCTAACGATCTGCTCATGCTGCCGGGTGA
The DNA here is from genome assembly GCF_040148705.1 of Alteromonas sp. NFXS44. Classification (NCBI taxonomy): domain Bacteria; kingdom Pseudomonadati; phylum Pseudomonadota; class Gammaproteobacteria; order Alteromonadales; family Alteromonadaceae; genus Alteromonas; species Alteromonas sp. NFXS44. Next base: position 1,001,679 of record NZ_JAGDEA010000005.1, read on the forward strand.
TGACGGCTTCTTCGACTATACACTGAACATTCCGGTAGATGACCCGACAGATTTTACTGATCCGCAAAACGCACTCAACGTGCTGGACGGCTGGTCAACCCAACATCCTTTTGTTATCGACGTGACAACACCGTCAGGGGTAACACTGGATGAGTCAACATTATCTGCTGGTGTCATGCTGTACGAAGCAACGCTGGGGCTTGACCAGAGTGATCCTGATTGTGCGGGGGCCGCAATACCGTCCTCCGGTTGTAAAGTCGGTAACCAGTTACAGTACGGCACTGATTTTGTGCTTTCGCTGGTGGACGGCGATACTATTTCCGTTGTTCCCCTGAAGCCATTGAAACCGGCACACGGCTATATGCTGGTGATGACAACAGATTTGAAAGACAGTGAGGGGAACGGCGTAATGGGTTCCACATCATGGGAACTGGTTCGTCAGGACATCAATACATTACCGCTTTCTTCCGACGCTCAGTTGCAGTTGCAAACGCTGGTCAACTCGCTGGTCGATCCTCTGATTGAAATGGGCTATGACCGTGAAGACATTTCCTATGTCTCTGCTTTCACAACCCAGAGCACAGACATCGCCCTGCAATCATTGAAAAAAGTGATGGTGGCTGAATTTGCTGCCCGTTTTGCCGCAGGTGACCCTACAGCGGCTGCCGCGCTGCCGGTTATTACTGTAAACGACCCTGAAGGTGCCACCAATGCGATGGAAGCTTTGGATCTGGTCGATGATGCAACCCTTGCCGGTGCGGTTCAACTGGGCATCAATGCCTTACCGGAGTCCGCCGCAGCATTCATTCCAACTATTGAAGCCACACTGGATGCCGGAGGTTTCGCACCGTTACAAACCTGCGCCGGATTGCTGGGTACTGTGTCAGGTCAGCTGTCTGCTACCTGGGGCGGATTAAATGATTTCGCCGTGGGTGTCTCTACCGGCATTCTTGCTCAGGCAGGCCCGTTCTGCGCCGCGTCTCATTATGAAGGCTCTGTGTCATTGCCGTATTATCTGCCTGTGCCTTCCGCCGAAAACCCGCTGGCACCGACTACCGGTTTCTGGGAAGCGGCCTGTGACAGCGGTATTGTACTGGCGGGTGCACCTGATGAGGTACTTGCTTCGGCTACGCCCGGTCCGAACTTCACCTTGTGTGATCAGCTAGGCCTTGCTGATTTACGCATCGGGGAAGCGATGCTGGACTCAGCCCGCAATATCACAAAATTCAACCCTGTACCGCAAACTCAGGCCTTTCCTTCACTGGATGTACAGGTAACCGTGCCCAATGCTACCGTAGCCGGAGCGTTAGGTTTCCCCATCGCTCAGCCTGAAGCCGGCTGGCCTGTGGCTATTTTGATGCACGGTATCACCAGTAAAAAAGAAGATATGCTGGCGATTACCGGGGCGCTGTCACTGGCGGGAATAGCCACCGTCGCCATTGACCACCCGCTACATGGTAGTCGTGGTTTTGACGTGAATGGTGACGGTACCGACGACATCAATGCGACTACGGTCAGCGCGACTCATTACATGAATCTGCAATCACTGCCAACTGCACGGGATAACGTCCGTCAGAGTGTTTCTGATATGCTGGGATTACGTCTTGGTCTGAACGCAGTGAACGATCAGACAACCGGCGGCGCAGCATCGTTTGACTTAAGCCGTGTTTACTTCATGGGCGTGTCTTTAGGTGCGATTACCGGGGCTGAATTTGCCGCAGTAACTAACAGCACAATGGGTGACGAACTGGCAGCGCTGGACGGCATGTATAGCGTGCAGGCAGCATCTCTGGAGTCTCCGGGAGGCGGTCTGGCTCAGTTCCTGATTGAGTCGCCAACCTTTGGTCCTCTGATCCAGGGGCTGTTGTTATCTCAGTCTTCCGAAGAGTTTCAGGCGTTGTTAGTGCAATTGTACGAAACAACTGATGTCACTCAGGCGCAGCTTGTTGCCGCGGTGGAAGTGTTCCTTGCGAACCTCACTGATGCACAGATGGCGGAAGTGCAGTCTGTACTGAATCAATTCGCGTTCGCCGCGCAGACGGTTCTGGATGCAGGTGATGCAAACAACTATGCCGCTACACTGGCGTCAAACACGCCGGTACATATGATGACTGTGGTGGGTGACGGTGCGGATAATTTACCGGATCAGGTGATTCCGGTATCTACAGCGCTGCCACTGGCTGGCCAGCTGCCATTTTCAGCCTTAGCCGGACTGGAGCAGGTCAGCAGCACTGCCACCGGCGATCCGGTAAGCGGTATTGTACTGTTCACAGAAGGTGCTCATGCATCCAGCCTGAGCCCGGAAGCCAGTGCTGCGGCTACCACTGAAATGCAAAAAGAAGTGGCGGGTTACATGTCTACGGGTGCAACAGTACTGCCCATTACCGATACTTCAGTGGTGCAAAACTAACTTCACAGCGACGTAATCGTCGGCTGTCAGCAAAGACCCCCTGCGGAAGAAGTTTCCAAAGGGGGTCTTTTATTATCAAAGACAAAGATAAACGACTTTAAGCATATTCAGGTATCAGGGGTTGATGTAGTAATTCGTTTTTAAAGTCTTTCGGGCCGGTCTTACGATAAATGTAGATGTTATAGAAGGGGGTTGTGTCACGCCTGATCACCGGAGCAAATTCTTCTGAAACGCTGATAAGTCTGCGAAGTGCGGAATGGGACTGAGAGGTAATACTTCTGCGATAAACCAGAATACCGTTCTCTGTGAGCGATTTTTCCAGACTGTTCATGAAATTATGACTGTCACTTTCTTTCAGATAATCCGGCACATTAGACAATGAGATAAAGTTATATTTGTTATGTGCTTTCTCACAATGCTCAATGATATCGGAGTTTATGTATGTAATCCTGCAAGCTTTCGCTGCCTTCTTACAAAGACTGAAATATTTCCCGTCAATTTCTGCAGTAGGCGCCTGGTTGCTTTTGTAAGAACCTGTTAAAAGTGCGCTGTAGTAGAAATTGTTTTTGATCAGAAAGTTCTCAAAAGCATGACTTATTGACTGGGTAAAAAAGCGGTAAAAATGCCCGGGTGAGGACCATGAAAGATGAGTTCTTCTCAGCATGAGTTTCTTTAACAGCACCGTTAAAGTAACTGATAGGGTCAGAAAAAAAGCCATTAGTTTTAGTTTTCGTCTCAATGACAAATAGAGAAGCTTTTGGCTTTCAAGGGAGTCACAGTTAATCAGTTTTTTACTTAAGTCTGGATAACTGAGGCGAAATAAACGTGCAGAGTTTGCCAGTTTTAATTCCCAGGCGCCTGAGAACAACAAACTTTGCCATCCTGTTCTGCGGAAAAATTCGCCTAAGCTTTTTTCTGTCTGAGTGGTAAGTGATAATTTCTCAAACAGCTTTTTTCGTTCATCGGGCTGCGCATACTGATATCCCAAAAGCTTGCAAAACTCAACGTATTCAAGTGCTCTCAGGGCTTCTATCCTGAACTCTGTTAGAGCAAGCTGCTGTTGAGATGAATCTATACAGGTCAGCTTTTCAGGCATTTTAGCGAACAACGGTATGACTCTTGAACCACTGCCGGCAATAGCTAATACGTGCTCAGATTGTTTGGGTAACAAACTTTGTTCAGTGTAACTATCTTCATTCGCAAAGGTGTATTCAAACTTCACGGTTTTCTCCTGAAGAGACAGGGGCAGACAAGCCTCCGTTTGTATTATTCCTCTTTCTCCGGTTTGATGAATAGTAAGGCTATTAATGACGCGCAGACGATAATTCCTTTAAGTGCCAATGGTATTGGCAATATCCCTGAAATCGCTGCAATGGCCCCGACGGCGCAAACCTGGAAAAAAGATTTATGCGTTTTCATATTCATCACATCGAAAGAACAAAAGCGGAGTAAGTTCCGGTAATTGTACCTAACATGCCACCTATCAAACCGCCTATGAGAATACCCGGGGGCCCGCCAACAGCTCCAACAGTAGCTCCTAACGACATACCTCCTCCGAAACCACTAAGGCCACCAACGACTGCTGTTTCAGTGAGGCTCATTTCTCCACCGCCAACTAAGTTAATTTCCCTTTGATTTAATTCGTTCATTGTTTTCTCCTCAAGCCGATAAATAGCCATATCCGGCACCTAATACTGCACCGGCAGCCAGTCCGATAAATCCGCCCCATCTCCCCCAACTCGCTCCTGTCAAAGCACCATTCATCACTGCTGCAAGAGTACCGGCACCTGAACCAATACCTGTACCAGCGGTTGCTCCGGTGATTGACCATGCAAGTGTATCGCTGCCTCCATTAACCAGTTGCAAATCTTCAGGTTTCAAAACTTTCATATACAATTTCCTTATCGTTAAAATTGAAAACTGGAAAATCCAGCTACGACAAAGTAACTAATATAAGAACGAAATGAAGCTGATCTGAAGACGGTAAATAACGCTAAACCCGGGCCGGTACAGGTATAGCATATCGATATTTGTAAACAGTTTAATCAGTATAAATGCATTAATTTCCATATCGCACGGGCCAGATGAATCCAGCTGTCGTCAGCGTGCGTAAACGCTGCTACACTATGCCGCTGTTTAACGGGCATTTTTTAATCATTTGTCCGGGTCTGGCATGACGATACTTGCCGCACAGAATAATAATCAGGAGAACATGTTGGAGTTTTTGTACGAATACGGATTATTTCTGGCTAAAGCCGTGACGCTGGTAGTAGCCATAGTGGTAGTACTTATTGCTATCGTCGCCAGTGCCAGCCGGCAGAAGCCCGGAAAAGGGCACCTTGAAATCGTGTCTCTGACAGAGCAACTGAACGATATTAAACATTACGCCCGTTCTGTTCTGCTGGATAAAGCCGCTATGAAAAAGCTGGCGAAAGAACAGAAAAAAGAAGGCAAAAAGGCTAAATCAGATAAAGATAAAAAAGAGGATGAAGAAGCTTCACGTCTTTTTGTTATCGATTTTACCGGTTCCATGGATGCCCATGAAGTTGAGCGTCTTCGTGAGGAAGTGACTGCTGTACTGTGTGTGGCACAAAAGCAGGATGAAGTGCTGGTCAGGCTGGAAAGTGGCGGTGGCGTTGTTCATGGTTATGGTCTGGCAGCGTCACAATTGCAGCGCATTAAAGAGAAAGGCATCAAGCTGACGGTAGCAGTTGATAAAGTAGCTGCCAGCGGTGGCTACATGATGGCCTGTGTGGCGGATACGTTGCTCTCAGCCCGGTTCGCTTATATCGGTTCAATTGGCGTGCTGGCGCAGATCCCTAATGTGAACAAACTGCTCAAAAAGCATGACATTGAGTTTGAGCAACATACTGCCGGTGATTACAAACGTACGTTAACGGTGTTTGGCGAAAACACTGAAGAAGGCCGTGAAAAATTCAGAAAAGATCTGGAAAACATCCATGTTCAGTTTAAAGACTGGGTGAAGTCTCAACGTGAAACACTGGATATTGAAAAAGTGGCTACCGGCGAAGTATGGCTGGGCAGTGAAGCGAAGGAGATGGGACTGGTAGATGACATCATGACCTCTGATGACTACATTCTTTCTCACCATCCGGCCCGTGAAATCTTTGCAGTGAAATATGCGACAAAGAAAAGCATGGCAGAGAAATTAGGGATCTCAGTATCTGCAGCAGCAGAAAGCACTGTGATGCGCCTGTTGTCCAAATCCCGCCACTGGTTCTGATCTGCTGATTTCACATGGCGAAAGATACTAAAAAACGTATTCTGGATGCAGCTGAAACCCTGTTTGCTGAACAGGGTTATGCACAAACTTCCATGCGTGCAATTACCGCCCGCGCAGATGTGAATCTGGCGTCGGTAAATTATCACTTTGGCAGTAAAAAAAATCTGATTCAGGCAGTGCTGAAGCGCTATTTTGATGTATTGATGCCACAAATTGATGATGTCCTGAGCAGCACCGGCACAGAGACCGGTGCGGACGGTGTGGAAAGTCTTTTGCTTTCCCTGGTTCCGCCCATGATGACGTTGTCGGATATCCGCCCTGAAGGTACTGCACTGTTTGTCCAGCTACTGGGCAGGGGCTACAACGAAACTCAGGGACATCTTCGCCGTTTCATCATGCATGACTACGGCAGTACGGTAGCTAAACTGATGATGGCCTTACATGCCTGTTTACCCCACGTAGAAGATGATGAACTATTCTGGCGTCTGCATTTCGCCATCGGCAGCTTTGTTTTTTCCATGGCATCCAGCCGGGCACTGACAGAAATCGCGGAAGCAGATTTTAACCAGAAAGTGGATATTAAAGCCGTGATCCTTCATCTTGTTCCCTTCGTTTCACAAGGTATCGCCGGCCCTCAGGTCTGAGTTACACCGCTTATTTCAGGAGAATGGTATGGCAATCAGCAGACATGAGCTGGTCTGTGCGCTGGACACATTATTACGCCCTCAGGATGTTCAGGATTATTGTCCTTATGGCTTGCAGGTTGAGGGTGCTGACCGGATCCGTAAAGTCATTACCGGTGTAACAGCCTCACAGGCACTGATTGATGAAGCCGTCCGCCGGGAAGCAGACGCTATCCTTGTGCATCACGGTTATTTCTGGAAAGGGGAAGACCCCGTAATCACCGGCATGAAGGGAAAGCGTATCCGTACATTGCTCGCCAATAACATCAATCTTATCGCCTATCATCTGCCGGTAGATATTCACGCCAGTTGCGGCAATAACGTACAACTTGGCAGTTTGATGGAACTCAGCAATCTGGCTCCTGCGAAAGGCGTGAAGCCCGAGGGGATCATCTATACCGGTGAGAGCAGCGAACCTGTTCTGGCTTCAGAATTTAAAGCCCGTCTTGAAAATAAACTCGGCAGGTCTGTACTGCATGAAGGAGACGCCGGTGACCGGCTGGAAACCTTCGCATGGTGTACGGGCGGCGGTCAGGGATATATAGAGAAGGCGGTTGCAATGGGCGCAGATGCGTTTATTACCGGTGAGGTCTCTGAACAGACCATACATGTTGCCCGTGAACTCGGCATTCACTTTTTTGCTGCCGGTCATCATGCTACAGAGCGCTACGGTATTAAAGCGGTAGGAGAGTGGTTGTCTTCCTCTTTCGACATCACTGTTGATTTCATCGATATTGATAACCCTGCCTGATCTCCGGCGCAAAGAAACGACTTATGAAATCCACCGACCAGTATTTTGATGGTATCGCAGATAAATTCGCAAGCAACATCTACGGCACGACCAAGGGCCGTCTGCGGCATCTTTTGTTACTTGATATCCTTAAACCTCTCCTTGAGAAGTTGCCGGTCAGCAAGGTAATTGATCTGGGCGGCGGGACGGGCATCATGACCCGTGAAGTTGCACAGATGGGTCATGATGTCACGTTGGTGGATGCGTCTGCAGATGTACTTGTGCTGGCTCAGGAATATCTGGGCAGTGTGGAAAATGTGACGTTCAGAAAAGGCACTATTCAGTCTGAAACCGATCTTCAGCGCTATGATGTGGTTATCTGTCATGCTGTTCTTGAATGGCTCGCCAGTCCGCTAGAAACCCTTTCGGAAATCTGTCTTAACATGCGCCCGGGGGCGCTGCTGAGTCTGACCTTTTTTAACCGCGATGCGGCGTTATTTGGTAATGCTGTATATGGAAATTTTGATTACATTGCCAAAGGCATGAAAGTCAAAAATCAGGTCAGACTGAATCCGCAGAATCCGCTTGTCCCTGCAGGCGTAATCCGCTGTGTTGAAGAAGCCGGCATGGAAGTAAAGTCGTTAAGCGGCATCCGCTGTTTTCATGACTACATGAGAGAGAGACATCTCAGCGACAGTCAGTTTGAAGAGCTTGTTGCACTGGAAAGACAATATATGAATACCGAGCCGTTTTGCCGGCTCGGCAAGTACATGCATTTGCTGATCAGCAAGCCGGCTTAACCAGAAAGGTTGTGGTATCCATGGTGCCGTTTGCACAGGCTGCCACATTGCTCAGCGTGGTTTGTGCAATCTGTCCCAGTGCTTCCTGAGTAAAAAAGCCCTGATGGCCGGTGATCATAACGTTGTGAAACGTGGATAAACGCTCAAAAACATCGTCCTGAATAATTTCACAGGAATGGTCTTTAAAAAACAATTCCGATTCCATTTCATAGACATCAAGTCCCAGATAGCCGATTTTGTGCGACTTTAACCCGTTTATTAACGCCTGCGTGTCGGCAAGACCACCCCTTGAGGTGTTGATCAGCATCACACCATCACGCATTTTACTGATGCTCTCTTCGTTGATCATATGATAACTATGTTGGTTCAGAGGACAATGTAAACTGATGATATGTGAGCGGGACAACAACTCTTCCAGGGTGACAAATCGTGCCCCGGCATCCTGCAACTGACGGTCAGGAGCCGGGTCGTAGCATAATACTTCACAGCCGAAACCCAATAGGATTCGTGCAGTGGCACGGCCTATATGACCGGTGCCTATAATACCTGTGGTTTTTCCGGCCATGTTGAAGCCCAGCAAGCCGTTTAAGTCAAAATTACCTTCTTTAACCCGGTTGTATGCTTTATGCATACGCCTGTTTAACGTCAGCATCAATGCTACTGCATGTTCTGCAACCGCTTCAGGTGCATAAGCCGGCACGTGCGACACCGCGAGCCCCAAACGTTTCGCCGCCTCCAAATCCACATTGTTATATCCCGCACAGCGCAGAGCAATATGACTCACCCCTGACGCCTGTAATTTCTCCAATACAACGGCATTTACCGTGTCATTTACAAATACGCAAACAGCGTCGAGACCGTCGCACAGTGGCACGGTGTTCTCATCCAGACGGGCAGGGAAGCAGTGCAGATGGACATCCCCGCCGGCCAGTTTGCTGATTGACGCCTCATCAAAGGGCTGGCAACTGAATATACCCATTTGTATGGTCATGAATATTATGCTCCGTCTATTCCCGTATGATCGGGTCAATAATTTTTTGCAGTGCGTCGGGTTTGGTTACCGGCGCATAGCGTCCACGAACCTTACCGTCACGATCAACAACAAACTTGGTAAAATTCCATTTAATTGCCTTAGAGCCAAGCACGCCCCTGGCTTCATTTTTAAGATAAGTAAACAAGGGATCTTCGTCCGGTCCGTTCACGTCTATCTTAGCCGAGATGGGAAAGGATACACCGTAGTTGAGTTCGCAAAACTGTTTAATATCGTCATCACTGCCGGGTTCCTGGCTACCGAACTGATTACAGGGAAAACCGATAATCATTAAATCGTGAGGCTCATACCGGAGAAAGAGCTTTTCGAGACCTTCATACTGAGGCGTAAATCCGCACCGGCTTGCCGTGTTAACAAAGACAATGACGAAGCCCTTCAATTTACTGAGCGCCAGCGTTTCGCCGGTGTTTAATGTGACGGTATAATCATAAATTGAAGACATAGAGTTAATCCTTTACGGCATGTGAAACGCGGTCAAAAGCTACTTTTAGCATGAAATTTGTTATTATTCAGCCGGTTTCGGTACAGTCGGTTTCTTTGACCGGCTTGTTATCACTTTTGCAGCCACACGGAGAATAGGTAACCTGTGAAAAAATTAACGTTTCTTGGACTTGGTGTCATGGGCTACCCCATGGCAGGGCATCTGCAAAAAGCAGGATTTGACGTAACAGTTTACAACCGCACTACTGCTAAGGCAGAGGCCTGGGTGAAAGAGTATGGCGGGTCTTTTGAGCCTGCTGTAGCGGCTGCAGTTCGTGGTGCTGAAATCGTATTTATGTGCGTCGGTAATGACAATGACGTTATGGACGTCGCCGGTCAGGCAACAGAGGCGATGGATGCCGGTGCCACTCTGGTAGACCATACAACGGCGTCAGCAGATGTGGCGCGCACGTTGTGGGAAACCTGCAAAGCGAAACAACTGGGTTTTCTTGATGCCCCGGTATCCGGTGGACAGGCCGGCGCTGAAAACGGCCAGCTTACTATTATGACCGGCGGAGATGAAGCTGTGTTTGATGTGGTAAAGCCTGTCATGGACAACTATGCAAGACACAGCCAGTTACTGGGAAAGGCTGGTAGCGGACAGCTGGCCAAAATGATGAATCAGATTTGTATTGCCGGCATTGTTCAGGGGCTGGCTGAGGCGCTGCACTTTGGTCAGCAGGCAGGGCTCGATTGTGCAGCCGTGGTTGACGTTATTTCAAAAGGTGCAGCACAGTCATGGCAAATGGAAAATCGTGCAGCGACCATGCTGGATGGCAAATATGACTATGGTTTCGCCGTAGACTGGATGCGTAAAGATCTCGCCATTGCACTGGATGAGGCGCGCAGGAACGGTTCTACGCTGGCACTGACTGCGCTGGTCGATCAATATTACGCTGATGTACAAAAATCCGGAGGTGGTCGCTGGGATACTTCCAGCCTGCTGACCCGTTTAGCCGCTAAATAACTGCTAGCCGGCAGAGGCTTGTGTGTCGTCTGCCGGTGTTACCGGTGTCGCTGTCAGAAAGTAAGCCGCGTCAGCTTCGGCAACTTTTCTCAACCTGAGCAAGCGTTGTCTGTTGGCATTATTCAGCGCACCGGTATCAATTTTGTCCAGTAATGTGGCGACGGTGTAATTACGGTAACTGTGATGACGGGATTCTAGCATACACTGCAGCAGGTTGAGTCCGAATGCCTGCGTTGCCGGCATCATTTGAAAGGCCTGATAGAAGTAATACATTGCACGGACATAATCTTTACCGGTAAACATCCGCATGCCCGTTTCATTCAGCTCCAGCGCTCTTTCACTGGCCAGCCCCATACTTTTTTCAGCCCGGGTGAGTACGCTTTCATTTAATGTCTGCGCAGACAAATCATCGTCCAGATGATTTCTCTCATGTGCCATAGCCAGTAAGTCTTTGGCTTTCTCTGTATTGCCTAGCGCATTATTGATTTTGGCGGCCACGATGAGGGTGGCGGGATCAGTGCGCACAAACATGTCCATGTGTTCGTGAGTCAGGTATTGTTCCGCTTTTGCCGGGTCATTTTCAAGCACCGCAGCGAAGGCAAGAAGATAGTCTTTCTTCTGTAGTTGTTGCTGATCGTTCTGATTACGTCCTGCAATCCCTACCAGCCGGCGGGCCTGAGTCAGGCTTTCGTCCCGGTTAGATTTTGGCTGCTCTTCCGCGATAGAAAGGTAAAACTCTGCCAGCTCAAAGGTGAATTCGTTAAACCTGTCCCGGGTACTGCGGTTGTAATCACGTTTCTTCTGCAGCAGTTCGATCCCTTCCAGTACTTTGTCCTGCTTTTGATAAGTTAACGACTTCAATCGTGTTGCCGGCACACTTAAGTCACTGGTTTTGATGTGGTTCAGATAAAACTCTGCCTGCGACCAGGCCTCTTGTTCAAAACACAGACAGGCGAGCCACTCAAATGCCTTATCCCGAGCCAGTGAATTGGTCATCAGATCGGACAATTCTTCTTTACAGTCTGCCCAGTTACCCGCCAGGTACTCGCATTTTATTTTTCCCCACTGGGCCCAGAGCACACGTTCTGAGCGCGCCAGCACAGACTCGTATAAGGCTTTAGCCGCCAGTAACTGACCATTCTGAAACAGGATCCTGGCGTGAAGTTTCAGCACATCGTTTTTGAGCTTTGCCGGCGTTTTCTGATTATTCAGTTTAGCCACAATTTGCAGCGCGCCGGCGGGATCGTTATTGTCCAGTGCATTCAGTGCCTGTTTGACATAATTCCGGTAACTGAGGTAGTGACTGAGACCACGTGAAAGGGTGGCAATGTTGTAGGGCTTGATGATCAGCAAATCCGGCTGTGCATCGATGATCTGGCCCACCGTTTGTGGCAGCCGGTCTGCCGTAATAAACACGATACCGGTACTGGGCCGGATAAACTGGCTTTGCCGTAGTTGATGTACCCATTCCACACCGTTTTTACCTTGCCCGAGGTGAAAGTCCATCAGAATAATTTCAAAGTGTTGCCGGCGCAGGGCTGACTTGAGCTCTGCACCGTTACTGAAACTGCTGATTTCGAATTCGCCCACAGGCAAAAGGTGGCTTCTTATTGCTGAACGCGCAGTGGCATTGTCTTCGATAATCGCCAGACGGTAAGGCATGAAGGGCACCAGTAATGTAATGAAAGTACGAACTTTGTCATACCGGAATTTAATAAATATATCAGCGCTTTGACGGTTCGTCATCTATACGAAAAGATAATAGTCCCGGGAGCAGGCATTATTTACCGGTATACCGGTAGTCTGGTTTGTCGCCCAGAATACCCTTTATGTCACAATATATTTACAAAATAGTTTTGTTTGTTTTACGTTTACGTTTACGTAAACCTGTGTGATTGTTTAAGGTAACAGGGTATTCACTAACAAGAGAACCCTATGCAACAGGTGCCGATGCTGATAAACGGGGAATGGGTTAACGGACAGTCAGAAGACAGGATTGTCGTTACCAACCCCGCCACCAATGAACCCATTGCACAAATTTGCAGTGCATCACAAAACGACATGGATGCAGCCGTTGCCAGTGCTGCAAAGGCGTTTGAAAGCTGGCGTGATGTGCCGGTGACCGAACGGGCCCGCGTGATGATGCGTTACCAGGCGTTACTGAAAGCGCACCATGACGAATTGGCGACATTGCTTGCCAGCGAGACCGGCAAGACCTTCGACGATGCCAAAGGTGATGTATGGCGCGGTATTGAAGTGGTTGAACAGGCGATGAACGTGCCGTCTTTAATGATGGGCGAAACGGTGGAAAACGTTGCCCGTAACATAGATACCGCCAGCTTTATTCAGCCGCTGGGTGTATGCGCCGGCATCACACCGTTTAATTTTCCGGCCATGATCCCGCTGTGGATGTTTCCGCTGGCCATTGCCTGCGGCAATACCTTTGTACTGAAGCCCTCTGAGCAGGATCCGCTGACGCCTAACCGCCTGGCAGAGTTGTTTATGCAAGCCGGTGCGCCGGCAGGCGTGCTGAACGTGGTGCACGGCGGTAAAGAGCAGGTTGATGTTCTGCTTCATCATGAAGACATTAAAGCCGTGTCATTTGTGGGGTCTGTTCCCGTTGGTCAGTACATTTACAAAACTGCCACCGCCAACCTCAAACGTGCCCAGTGCTTCGCCGGTGCGAAGAACCATACGGTGATCATGCCCGACGCGAACAAAGAACATGTTCTGAATAACCTGGTGGGTGCATCGGTCGGGGCAGCCGGGCAGCGTTGTATGGCAATTTCTGCTGCAGTGTTTGTGGGCGGGTCTGAAAAGTGGATCCCTGAGCTGGCTAAACGTATCAGTGAAATTAAACCGGGCTTGTGGAATAACCCCGAAGCCGGTTTTGGTCCGCTGATCTCTGCAGCAGCAAAACAACGTGTGTTATCGCTGATAAAAGCCGGTAAAGAAGAAGGCGCAGAATGTCTGGCAGACGGATCTGACTTTACTGTTCCGGGATGTGAAAAGGGTAACTGGGTAGGTCCGGTGGTGTTTGACCGCGTAACGCCGGAAATGACCATCTACAAGGAAGAGATTTTCGGTCCCGTCTTGTCCTGCATGCGGGCAGAGTCTCTGGAGGATGCACTGAAGCTGGTAAATAATAATCCTTATGGCAACGGCACCAGCATATTCACTAACAGCGGTGCAGCGGCCAGAAAGTATCAGCGTGAAGTCACTGTGGGCCAGGTGGGAATTAATGTGCCGATCCCAGTGCCGCTGCCATTCTTTTCGTTTACCGGCTGGAAAAATTCGTTTTACGGTGATTTACATGCTTACGGTAAACAGGCAATCCGCTTTTATACCGAAACCAAAACGGTAACCAGTCGCTGGCTGGATGATGATATTCCGGGTGGTCCGAACCTGACTATTTCCATGGATTAGAGGAGACGACGATGGATTTTTCATTAAATGAAGAGCAACTGGCATTCACAGACACTGCTCGTCAGTTTGCCAGGCAGGAATTTGCACCGTTTGCCGCGCAGTGGGACAGAGAGCATCACTTTCCGGTTGAGGCCATTAAAAAGGCCGGCGAACTCGGTTTCTGCGGGTTATACACCCCCGAAGACGCTGGCGGTCTGGGCTTATCGAGGCTGGATTCGTCGTTGATTTTTGAGCAACTGGCTATGGGATGCACTACCACTACGGCCATGCTGACAATCCACAATATGGCGACATGGATGATTGCATCCTATGGCACAGAGGAGATAAAAAGCAGCTGGTGCGACTCACTGGTGAGCGGAGAAAAACTGGCGTCGTATTGCCTTACCGAACCGGGCGCCGGTTCTGATGCGGCTTCACTTAAAACCAAAGCGGAACGCACCCCTGACGGGTATCGTCTGAACGGCGCAAAGGTATTTATTTCCGGCGCCGGCGCAACAGATGTACTGGTGGTCATGGCCCGTACCGGCGGGCCCGGTCCGTCGGGTATATCTGCTTTTGTAGTACCGGCGAAGGCCGAAGGGGTGATATACGGCAAAGCCGAAGAAAAAATGGGCTGGAATGCACAGCCTACCCGCATGATCACATTCGATAATGTGCTGGTGGATGAAAGCAGTTTACTGGGCGCAGAAGGTGAAGGGTTTCGTCTGGCGATGCAGGGGCTGGATGGCGGCCGGGTGAACATTGCGACCTGTTCTGTGGGCACGGCACAGCAGGCACTGGAAACCGCGGCAACCTATATTCAGGAGCGTGAGCAGTTCGGTAAGCCGGTGGGGGCGTTTCAGGCTATCCAGTTCAAAATGGCCGATATGGCCACAGAGCTGGTGGCAGCCAGGCAACTGGTGAGGCTGGCGGCCTGGAAGCTCGACTGCAATGACAAAGACAAAACCACTTATTGTGCAATGGCCAAAAGTTTTGCCACAGACACCGGGTTTATGGTGTGCAACGAGGCGCTGCAGATTCACGGCGGGTATGGCTATATTAAAGAATATCCGCTGGAGCGGCACGTAAGAGATGTGAGAGTGCATCAGATCCTGGAAGGCACCAATGAAATCATGCGTGTGATCATTGGCCGCCGTCTGATGGGTGAAATGAATGACATTCTCTGACACAGTAACGGGCATCATCAGCACTTTCGAAGGACAGGTCATGTCTGCAGAACAACGCATTATTATTAATGAACACCGCACCGGTTGTGGCCGGATAGCAGGGCACATTACATTGAATAAGCCGGCGTCTCTGAATGCGCTGGATCTTGATATGGCATCAGCCATGCTGAACCAGCTGAATGTATGGGCACAGCAGGAAGATGTGCTGTTCATCATTATCGACGGAGCCGGTGAAAAGGCTTTTTGTGCCGGTGGCGATATCGTTTCCATGTATCATGCGATGAAATCCGCGCCCGGTACTATTCCGCCGTTTATCCGTGATTTCTTTACCGTGGAATACGAACTCGATTACACCCTGCATACTTACCCCAAACCTGTTGTGGTGTGGGGCGACGGCATTGTGATGGGGGGCGGTATGGGCTTGTTGCAGGGCGCTTCTCACCGTGTTGTGACGGACAAAAGCCGCCTTGCCATGCCCGAAGTGACGATTGGCTTATTCCCTGATGTGGGAGGCAGTTATTTTCTTCCCCGCTTAACCGGTCAACTCGGCCTGTTCCTTGGCCTGACTGCGGCGCAGGTAAATGGTGCTGAAGCGGTAAAGTATGGTCTGGCCGATCATTTGTGTGCCCACAGCGACTTGGCTGATCTCATTACACAATGGAAAAGTACTGAGTGGAAATCAGGCAGCCGTGAGGACGTTGCCGGTATGCTGGCAAAGAGCCTGAATGCCGGTACAGCAGATGCGTCACCTGAAAACAGTCAGCCCGGTGACCGGATTGCGCCATGGCTTGAACGTATCAATGCAGCTTGTTCACTACAGTCTATACAGGACGTCGTTGCTGCCATTACAGCTATCGATGCCGGTGGTGATAAATGGATGTTAAAAGCTCAACAGGCGCTGGCATCCGGTTCACCACTCACGGCTGCGCTGTTTTACCGCCAGTTTCAGAAAGGTAAAACACAGTCACTGGCAGACAGTTTCAGGATGGAACTGAATATGGCCTGCCATTGTGCACAATACGGCGAATTACAGGAAGGGATCAGGGCGTTGCTGATAGATAAAGACGGCAAGCCGGGCTGGCGGTTTAACTCCGTTGCCGGGGTCTCTGATTCAGACATTGATCCGTTCTTCTCATCCCCCTGGCAGTCAGGTCACCCGCTGGCCGGACTGGGAGAATCTATATGAAAAACATTACTTTTATAGGTCTTGGCAATATGGGCTCGCCCATGGCGGCGAATCTGATTAAAGCCGGATATAACGTGACGGTTTTCGATCTGGTGGAAAGTGCAATGGATGCGCTGTGTGACACAGGAGCCCGTAAAGCGGCAAGTGTGTCTGATGCCGTGTCGCAGGCTGAAGCGGTGATTACCATGCTGCCGGCTGCGGCCCATGTACGCAGCTTATATTGCGGTGAAGCAGGCATACTGGCTTCACTGAACACATCCTGTTTGCTTATCGACTGCAGTACCATTGACGCAGACACTGCCAGAGAAACCGGCAATAAAGCGGAGCAGGCGGGTCATCGCTTTATCGATGCGCCGGTTTCCGGCGGCGTTGCCGGCGCCACAGCCGGTACCCTTACTTTCATTGCGGGAGGCAAAGCAGAAGTGGTGGAGCAGGCATCGCCTCTGCTGAATGTCATGGGGCAAAACCTGTTTCATGCAGGGGATACCGGTGCCGGTCAGGTTGCCAAAATTTGCAATAACATGTTGCTGGCTGTACTGATGGCCGGGACTTCAGAAGCACTGCAACTTGCCATCGATAACGGGCTGGATCCGAAAGTCATGTCTGACATTATGTTACAGAGCTCCGGTTGCAACTGGACCCTGCAGAAATACAATCCGTGTCCCGGTGTGATGGAGTCTGTACCGTCATCCAATGCTTATCAGGGGGGCTTTATGGTCAAACTGATGAATAAAGATCTTGGCCTGGCAATGGACACCGGAGCTAAAACAGGCAGTTCACTGCCCATGGGGTCAGCGGCACAACAGCTTTACCGGATGCATCAGCGCAAAGGGAACAGTGAGCTGGATTTCTCCAGTATATTCACGCTTTTCAGTAAAGATACTATCTGATCAAAGTACTACCTTCCTTAAGAAAAGCCGTCTCGTCCCGTTAATGTTAGTTCAAAGGTAACATTAACGGGCAGCCGGCTTCATCTTTTTGAACCTTGCAGTTCCTCCTCATTCTGTTACATTCCCTGCGTTTTCACAGGCAGAACAGGTTTTCATTATGTGGCAATGCCCTATTTGTCAGTCTCCGCTGGTGTGCGGTAACACATGGCGCTGTAACAACAATCATAGTTTTGATGTATCCAGGCGGGGATACGTTAACCTGTTGCCTGTACATAAAAAAAGCAGCAAAGATCCCGGCGACAATAAAGCCATGCTCGACGCCAGAAAGACCTTCCATCAATACCGCATTTATCAGCCGTTGATGGACAAGATGGCCGAAGTCGTATTAAAAAGCGAAGTGATGTCCGCGTCAGGATCCGTTGTTCTCTATGATGCAGGTTGCGGTGAAGGCACGTATTTACACGTGATTAAATCTGCGCTGGAAGCGGCCGGAAAGTCTGTGGTGGCCAGTGGCAGTGATATTTCCAAAAGCGCAGTGGATTTGGCCGCCAGACAGCCACGGGATGCGCAGTTTGTTGTGGCCAGCAGTTTTGATTTACCGGTTCAGGACAGTCAGGTTGATCTGATGCTTCAGGTTTTTGCCCCGGGCCGTGACGACGGGTTTGCCCGCGTTCTCAAGCCTCAGGGTTTATTACTTCATGTTACACCGGGCCCGGCACATTTGATGGCACTGAAAAAAGCTGCTTATAAAATCCCCCGTGAACATGAATTGCCCGCTGATGAAAGACGCGGTTTCACTTTGCTGAGCCGGCAGCGGATTCACTGGCAGGCCACTCTTGAAAATGATTCGCAACGAAAGGCGCTGCTTCAGATGACACCGTTTGCCTGGCGTCTGGATGAGGAAACCAGGGACTCATTGTGCCGGTCACTGACAGATGTTGAAGCGGATTTTTATGTTTCCTTGTGGCAGGTAAAACAAAAATAGCAGGCGAAATAAAAACGCTGCCGGAGAAGGCAGCGTTTCTGAATTCCCAATTCCCATTATTCAGGAAAGGTGAAATAAATCCGGTAACGGTTTTTACCGTGAAAAATGGGTCAGGTGCTTGATGGCACGACTGAGTAAATCCACATTCAACGGGTCGTTGCTTCGCTCACGGCTGTCAATGTCCGATATTTCAAAGCTGCCGTTACTCAGCACTTCAATTATTTGCTGATTATGCAGCACCACCACTTTTTCACCGGAAGTACTCACCAGCCAGTTACGTTGTGGTTGCAACAGATTTTGTCCGGTGGAGTAGAACTGGACCGGCGCTGCGCAGCCTAATGCATTCAGTACCGTAGGCGCTAAATCTTCGGTGCTGGCAATACTGCCTTTTACATCCAGCGTCGTAAGCAGTTTTCCACGGCGGGTACCGCCACCTTCAGAGAAGCCGGTGGCAATGATCACGTCACTTTGCGCAAACACATCGTCGCTCAGCATATCTGCAATTTTGTCACCCGACAGGAAGGCAATGTGCAATCCGGCATGATTATTACTGACAGGCTGTCGGTAACCGTCAAGCATACTGGCAGGCAGTGCTTCGTCGACGTGAATAGACACAGGCATGCCCAGACCCACGGGTAAGGCCAGCAAAACCGGTCTTTTCTGTTCCAGTGTATCGCGGTAAATTTCCGGCACCCCGAACAGGGTAGTCAGGATCAAGCCGTCCAGTGACGAAGCTGTAGAGAAATAGTTGTTCATTTCTCTGAGATCAAACTGTGGCATGTCAGGCAACGGTGTATCGTCTGTTTGCACGACCAGAGCCAGGGTACGGTCAACTTCAATATTGCAGTAAACCGGTTCCGTTGGGTAGGTCACCTGATGAATTTGCGGATCAAACTGCAGCTGTTTGCGTTCCTTATAGCGTTCCAGATCCAGCAGACCATAGCGGGACATGGTGGTTTTTGCCGTAGCCGGATAGGACAACGGAAACATATTGTCCTGTTTCACGATAGGCTGATACAACTCAGCATCAGCCCACACATGAATCGCATGGCTGGCGACAAAACAGGTAAGGAAAAAGCCGGTTACCGGCGTACCGATTTTGTGATGCTGTAAACGCTCCACACGTTTCCATAACGCATTGGCCAGTACAAGCTGAAAACCGAGCCAGACCACAAACAGCAGTAATAAGTACATCCACTGTTGTAAACCAAACTGACTGATTTGATTTTGTGCTTCGTTGCGCAGTAGATCGGCAGAACTGAAGCTTAAATGAAAGCCTGTGCGGTTGAACAGCAGGGCGTCAAACGCCATCAATGCCAGCCCGGTTGCCGCGATGGCGGATGCCGCAAACTTGATAATTCTCGGATTCGTCGCCAGGTAGCACAACGGCAGAATGAATATGACAAAACCGGAGAAGGTCATAAAACCAATATGACCGAACCAGTTAAATACCAGATACAAGGCACCTAAGGCCGTACCCGGTGAAGGAGAGGAAAAAATAAATACTGAGGCGATGATCATGGCGATGGCTATATTAGCCAGCGCGAACCAGTGGCCCCAGTTTACCAGGCGTGTGACCCGCTGACGGCGAGGTGACTCCGCTAAAATCATTATTCAGCCCTGTTAGTTAACACTTTTCTGTAATACCGAAGCGAATTGTTCCGCCATGGCTTTGCGGTTAGCAGCGGGAACCTGTGTATTAAGAATGTGCGTGATGACATTGCCCAATACCATGAGCTGTAAATCACGACTGGCCTCATTTTCCTCGAGTGTGAGGATGACTTTATCCATTAGCGCTTCAAAATCCGAATCGGAATAACGGCTTTGCTGGGGCATTGTAACGCCTCTTTTACTGTTTTCTTTACTAAAAAAGAATGGAATTTAATTTTAAATGATTATAATCGTTGTCTGAGTGATAACAATCATTCATTCGTAAATCCCGCGAATTCCACTGTAAATTCTCAACTAAACAGGATCCCAGATAGTCTATGAGTGCACTGATTCATCATTTTGTTGTTCACCGGTTAGTCGTCAGCGGCGAAGACAAGCTGTCCATCATTCCACGGGACAAGTGTCTTGCGGTGACGCCGGAAATCGAATCACTGGCTCATCAGATCAATCACAGTTTTAACAGCAAGCCCGGAAAAGGTGTGGGCCATTTCACTGAAGAAGCAGCAGGCGGTGAAGATACCATTCCTTTTAAAACGTCACTGGCAGAATTCATACACGCGCAAAAAGAGCGCGTGGACAACCTGGAAGATATCTTCCATGCCTTTACGCTGACTTCCGGTGACAAGCTGATTAAAGCCCTGACCGATACCGGTACAGTGCAAACAGGTTTTCTGATTTTCTGTCAGTATGAGTTTCTGGCAACACAGTATCTGATGATCACGTTACTGAATACCCGTTCCCACGTGGAAATCAATCAGGCACTGGAGCTGAATGCCCGCGAGCACCTTGATTTGGCGAAGATGCAACTGGCAGTACGCATTGACCTTACTCAACTTGAGATCCAGCCGGAGCAAAAACGCTACGTAAGCTTTATTAAAGGACTCATGGGCCGCAAGGTGTCTGATTTCTTTATGGATTTTATTGGTTGCGAAGAGCTGGTGGACATTAAGCAGCAGAACAAACAACTGATTTCTTCGGTAGATGCTTATCTGGCCAGTGAGAATCTTGACCGTGAAGAACAGCAACAGCACCGTGATGAAGTGAAGTCTTATTTCAAAGAAAAGATAGACAGTGGTGAAAGTCTGTCGATTAAAGAGTTATCCGGACGGTTATCGCCGGACAGTGACAGCGAACACAGTTTTGAGGCGTTCACGCAAACGCTTGAGGCACCGCTGGAAGAGAATATTCAGCCTGATCCTGCTGCGCTGCGTCAGCTGGCTAAATTTACCGGACAGGGCGGCGGTATTTCCGTTAGCTTTGAACGTAAACTACTGGGAGACAAAATCATCTACGACCCGGTGTCAGACACACTGACCATTAAAGGTATTCCCCCAAATTTAAAAGACCAGTTGACCAGACAGTCAAAAAATTAGGTACAATAGCCGTTATTCACCCGTAACAGTAACAAAATGCGGGCTAACGTTCGTAAGCAGGCAGGTGAAACCTGCCTGCTTTGTTTAATTTATCGTATAATGCCGGCAGTTTAAGTTCCGGCAACAAGGTTTTACATGCAATTATTTGTCAACGACCTCACCGTCATGGATTTTTCTTACCTGTGCCCTGAGCGGGGAATGGTGGGAGAAAGCTGGATCGTGGATGTGATCCTGTCCGGCGATCTTAACGATGAGAGTATGATTCAGGACTTCGGTAAGGTGAAAAAAAACCTGAAGCGACTGATTGATGATTATGTCGACCATAAATTGCTGGTACCTGCTGACTACGCCAACGTGGCGATTGTGCATGAAGACAACAGCGAACATGTGGATGTACGGTTTACCTGCAACGACGGCAGGGTGATTCAGCTATATTGTCCGGCAGAGGCTTACGCATTCATCTACGGTGAAACGGTTACTAAGGACTCCACCGGCAGCTACCTTCGCGAAGTGATTGCTACTCATCTGCCGGAAAACGTAGATAACCTTGAGCTGATTCTGCGCACCGAAGTGATCACCACGCCGTTCTATCACTACACCCATGGCCTGAAAAAACACGATGGCAATTGCCAGCGTATTGCGCATGGTCACCGTTCTAAAATCGACGTGTTTGTAAACGGTGAAAATAGCCTTGAGAGTCAGCAATACTGGGCATCACGCTGGGAAGATATTTATATTGCCTCGGAAGAAGACAGACTGGCTTTTTCAGCCCGTCAGGCATCAGGCACTGTGCCGGCAGACAGAGAGTATTGCTGTTTTGCCTATGAATCATCGCAAGGCTACTTTGAAATATTGTTGCCTGAATCAGATTGTGAAGTCATAACTACTGATTCCACCGTGGAATGTCTGGCTCAGTTTATTTTTGATGAAGAAAAAGCTCGCCAGAATGGTGGCTTTGTGAAAGTGCTGGCTTATGAAGGCGTAGGAAAAGGAGCACTGGTGTGCGACTGATCCCGCTGGCTCTCATTGCGCTGATTTCACTGTCTGTTTTTTCCTTGCAACAAAGCCTTGCTGCCAGTGAAGCCTCTGAAGCCGGTGCGCTGGTTCTGAATGGTAAATTTACGCAGGGCAGTCTGTTTCGTGGACAGTTGCCGCCCGGAAGTCAGGTTACATTGAATGGCGAAGCACTCAAGCTCAATGCGCAGGGCAAATTTGTATTTGGTTTCGCCCGTGAATCAGCACTTAATCATACTTTATCCTGGACGCTGCCTGATGGCACAACAGGTTCAAGAGACATTGAACTGGAAAAGCGGCAGTACAACATTCAGCGTATTGACGGTTTGAAGTCTTCCATGGTTTCGCCGCCGGAAGAAACACTTAAACGTATTCGAAGAGACAGTACTGTAGTAGCTAATGCCCGCGGGAATATTTCTGATCTGGATGCTGTATTTACCGGTTTTATCTGGCCGGCAGAAGGCCCGGTAACCGGTGTATACGGTAGCCAGCGGGTGCTTAACGGTATTCCTAAAGCGCCGCATTATGGCGTTGACGTTGGTGCACCAACCGGTACGCCTGTTATCGCTCCCGCAGCGGGTGTGGTGAAATTATCAGATGATTTGTATTACAGCGGCAATACCGTGATCCTCGATCACGGAATGGGTGTGTTCTCTACGTTTCTGCACCTTGACTCTTCGAAGGTGAAAGCCGGGGATGTGGTCGCGCAGGGGGACGCTATCGGTACCATCGGTGCGACCGGCAGAGCAACAGGTCCCCATCTTGACTGGCGGCTTAACCTCGGTAAAACCAGGCTGGATCCAGCGTTACTGGTACCGCCCCGCCACTAATAACTTATGTTCAGTTAACCCTGTAAAAGTAATCAGCCCCTGTACGGGGCTGAATCATTTATGCTGTAGCCAGCCATGCTGCCAGCTTTTCCTTATCTTCAATGGTGAAGTAACAGGCTTCCTGCCGCTCTTCAAGCACAGGCAGTGATAACGTCAGCAAACGGCCATCACGTACTACCGTCAGCGGCAAGGCAGATTCACCGGTTTGATTCAGCAGACGCTGCAGCAGAATGTCATTCACTACGTAGCCATCCAGTGCAATGATCCTGTCGTTGACCTGTAGTCCTGCCCGGCAAGCGGTACCGTCTTCAAATACAACCTGAACCGTTACGCCGGTTTCTGCATTTTTAATGGCAGCCCCTAAATGATGTTTCTGGTAAGCCGGTAAAGGCGGCACACCACCGCGGTCAGATGCTGAGTTTTTCGGCCTTGTATGCAGCGTTACGCCAATATCAGCCAGCCACTGATTCAGGGGCACGTCTTCTTTGCCGTAAACAACAGCCTGAAGATACTCTGATACATCAATATTGAAAGTTTCACGGCAAACTGTCTCAATCACATCATCAGGGGTGCCGGTTTCCTCTGCACCGAATTGCTGCCACAGTGCCTGCATTAAACTGTCCAGCGACACGTTACCCTGCGACTTTCTGCGTAACAGCAAATCGAGTCCAAAGGCAATGATGCCACCCTTTACATAGTAACTCACAATATTGTTGGGAGCTGATGCATCCTGTTTGTAGAACTTGGTCCATGCATCAAAACTGGACTCTGCCACTGACTGTTTGAAACGTCCCGCTGTCACCTGTAAACGGGTGAGGTTCTGACCAACAATTTCCAGATATTTTTCAGGGCTGATAAGGCCCGTTCTCGCCAGCGTCACATCGTCATAAAAGCTGGTAAAGCCCTCATAAATCCAAAGCTGGGGGGTATAGACTTCTGCGCTTAAATCCGGTTTCAGGAAAACGGAAGGACGAAGGCGCTTAACATGCCAGGTGTGAAACAATTCATGACAGCAGAGGCTCAGAAAGGTGACGTACTGATCAGTTTTGCCACCGCCTTCACGTTCCAGCGGTAAGTCAAACCGGGGATAGAGCAGGGCCGTAGAGCTCCGGTGCTCAAGGCCGCCAAAGCCACTGTCGCTCAGCAATGTCATGAACACATAGCGGTCCACGGGCGAGGGCTGACCAAACAAATTAAGGTGATGCTCACAAACCGGCACCATGTCTTCACATATTCTCTTCGTGTTTACCGGCGTTTTGCCACTAAAGAGGAATACAAATTCCACGCCCTGAACCGTTACACTGTCGAGCACACACTCACCCATGATTACAGGGTGATCAATGAGCTCCGCGTAATCTTCGCAGATAAAATGCGTACCGTTTGTGTCATCAGGCTGCATGCTGGTTTCAACATGCCAGTGGCTTAAGGACTCAGGTAAAGATACCGTCACTTCACAGGACGCTGCGGGGAGGTCGTTGACCTGCAAGAAGACACTGGTGCCATTAATAAAGCCGTATTCGTCGTTCAGATAAGCTGCACGTACGGAAAGATCAAAGGCATAAACGGTGTATTCCACAGTGACTGGCTGTTTACCTGCTTTAATTTGCCAGGTCTGTTTATCTGTTTTCGCGACAGGTAAGGGATTGCCTGCGTTGTCTGCAGCTGTCAATGTGATGATGTGTCTGGCGAAATCCCGCACCATATAGCTGCCGGGGATCCACGCCGGTAAGCTCAACGTCATTATATCAGTGTCGCAGGCGGGAATTGTGAGGGTTACTGCGAAAAGATGTTGAGAGCGGGAGCGGACGGAAAGATCGTATCGCAAAGAATTCATGTAAATATCCGTGAAAAGTCATGCAGAGTGCTATCATGCATCACACCGGACTTTTTGTCAGCATCAGCGAAAAGGGAGTATGATAATGTCACTGACTGAAAAGGAGTACAGCCTGCTGTGAGTAAAGCCGAAACCACCTCTTTAAGTAAAGATGACATGACTGCATTGAAAAGCCTGGCGCCCGGCACCGTTGTCGATTTACAGATAGAGACACCCACTGCACCGCAACGCCTTAAAACGCACTATGTGGGTATGGATATTCCTAACGCATTTATTTTCCAGGTACCAAATACCCATAAATGGGCCAACATGCGTGATTATCTTGTTGCCGGCAATGAAGTGGTCGTAAGGTTTGTGATCGAAGGCGGGCTGGGGCAGGTTATTGCCTTCAAAACTACGATTTTAAAGTGTTTCAGCAAACCGGTCAGTATTCTTATCACCGGGTTTCCGTCTAAGCTGCAAACCATGGGGCTACGCAGCGACCGGCGTTCCCAGCCGGGCATTCCTGTCAGTGTCTATTTAGATCAGGAAGAGCAGGAGAGAGTCCGGGGCCTGATCATTGATGTATCGAAAACAGGCTGCAAACTGGCCATAAAAACGGGTTCAGAGGACAGTAAGCTTGAAGTTAACAAAAAAATAACATTGGGCTGTAAATTGGATGGTGAAACCATTAGGATAGACAGCAACGTGCGGAACGTTGCCGAAGTAAAAGGATACTATTATTACGGTATTCAGTTTACCAGTGAGCAAAAGGCGGTCGAAACCTTAATTGAACGCTATATTCTGGCTCTGTAGCAGAAAAAGCTCAGGCTTTCCGTTACCGCCGGCGGATCCATTTACGGAGTGTTATTGATATGCGACAAATTGATAAGTTGTTATTGCAATACTCGGAAAGCCACCAGAATAAAACGAATGTGTTAATCCACGCCGTCGCGGTGCCGTCTATTTACCTCGTTACCCTGGGTTTAATATGGAGTATTCCGCTCCCCGGCTTTCTGCAGCAAACCGATCTCACCTGGGCCCACCTGCTTGTGCTGCCGGTCCTGTACTACTATTTCCGCCTGTCCGGTCCGGTAGGCGCGGCTATGACGCTACTGACAATTATCAGTTTCGGTGTCATCAATCTGATTGATGGCAGCCCTGTGGCTGTGTGGGAATTTTGTCTTATCTTGTTTGTTGTCATGTGGATCCTGCAGTTTGCCGGTCACAAAATCGAAGGCAGGAAGCCGTCGTTTTTCGATGATATCCGTTTTTTACTCATTGGCCCGGCCTGGTGGTGGACTCACTGGTTTAAGCGGTTAAATATAAGTTATTAAGCAAAATACACTGCGACAAGGTGCCGGGGAAGCACGACCAAGATTGCCATGAACCCGTTTAATATGCGTATAATTGAAATTACTATTTGATTTTACGGTAATAAAGTGAGTCGTTGGCAACAGTTATTCGAAAGTAACGAACGCTTATTCTGGACCTTGCACAGCGTGGGCTGGGCGGGTTTTGCGTTAATTTATTATATTGGTTCGTTTCTTCATGATGTCCGGCCTATCTGGGTCTTTATCATTTTGCTCAATGCTTATGCCGGCTGGTTACTGACCATTCCGTTACGGTATGTGTTTCGTTGGGCCAGAAAACTGTCTCCTTTGAAAATGATCACTACCGTCATTCTCGCCTGTTATGTGGTGGCGCTGGTATGGGCAGTAGTAAAGAACGTCAACTACTGGGAAATCTATAAGCACGGCTACCGGCCCGATGCCTGGTATCTGTACTTTACCAATACGATTAATTCTCTGATCATGGTGGGCTGCTGGACGGGTACCTATTTTGGTATCAAGAACTTCCAGATGCTGCAAAAAGAAAAGCAGAATGCATTAAAAGCCAGTACCATGGCACATCAGGCGCATATTAAAATGTTGCGCTATCAGCTTAACCCGCACTTCCTGTTTAATACACTGAACGCCATTTCCACGCTGATCCTGCTGAAAGAAAATGATATTGCAGAAGCCATGGTGTCACGGTTATCGGACTTTTTACGCTATTCTCTGGATAATGATCCCATTAAGCGGGTTACTTTGGGTGAAGAAATCAAAGTACTGCGTTTGTATCTTGAAATAGAAAAAGTACGATTTGATGACAGATTAGATGTAGTATGGGATATTGAACCTGATTGTGAGTCAGCCCTGGTGCCGGGGATGATTTTGCAACCGCTTATTGAAAATGCAATTAAACACGCCATATCCACTATGGAGAACGGCGGTCAAATTTCCATTTCTGCACGTACCTTTGGCAACGACCTGTTAATGGATGTCGCTGATAACGGGCCCGGTGCGGAAATAAAGGATGGTCAGCTGCATCGTGAAAACGGTGTGGGGTTAGTGAATATAAAGGAACGTCTGCAGTCTTTATATCAGCGTAATTTTGCTTTTTCGGTTGAACATAATCAGCCGTCAGGCATACGTGTGAGACTGCGGATCCCTTACGAAGTATAAGACGTAAAGCATGAGTGATCGTAAAATAAAAACTGTCGTGGTAGACGACGAGCCGTTGGCAAGGAAAGGGTTACGCACACGTCTGGAACGTCACGCTGATGTAGAAGTGGTGGCGGAATGCCAGAATGGTCTGGATGCGGTAAGCGTAATTTCTAAAAACCGGCCTGATCTGGTTTTTCTGGATATCCAGATGCCGGGTCTGAACGGGTTTCAGGTTATTCACAAGCTCCGTGAACTGAACCAGCCAATTCCCATGATTGTATTTGTCACCGCTTATGACAGCTATGCCATCAAAGCGTTTGATATTCATGCAGTTGATTATTTGCTGAAACCGGCTGATGATGCCAGATTGTCAGATGCGCTGGTGAAAGTAAGAGAGTATTTCACTACCCGCGACCAGGATGAGCAGTCCCGCAAGCTGGTAAATCTGGTGGCTGAACTTACCGGTGATGATACAAACGAAATTCTCCGTAAACTTGCCAGTGGCGAGTCTATCGACACCAATCCTTATCCTGAAGTACTGGCCATTAAAGACGGCTCTGAAGTGACCCGTGTTGCCGTGCAGGATATCCAGTGGATTGACGCTGCCGGTGACTATATGTGTGTTCATGCGTTGGATGGTATGCATATCATGCGTAAAACCATGAAGGAACTGGAACAGGAACTGAATCCCCAGTGGTTCGTGAGAGTTCACCGTTCTGCCATTGCCAATATCCGCTTCGTCAAGAAGCTGGTCAGTCATATCAGTGGCGAGTATCACCTTATTCTGCAGAATGACACCGAGCTGAAAGTCAGCCGCAGTCACCGCGATAAAGTCAAAGCCGCGATGAAGATGTAGAAAAACGGAGCATAATGCTCCGTTTTTTAATTTATCTGCCTTGGAACAGGTTACGCATAACGGTTGTTCATAAGCAGTGTCATGGTATCAACTGACAGGTCGTCCAGCGGTTTACGTTGCTTCCAGGTACCTTCCAGCGGTACCTGAACCGGTTTACCATGTTGCTCTCCAATCATCACGCCGGTTACAGCACTGCCCGTCAGTGTTGCCGCATAGGCACCCAGTTTAAGTGCCAGCAACCTGTCCTGAGAGACCGGCGAGCCGCCCCGCTGCACGTGCCCGAGAATAACAGGACGCACTTCTGTTTCAGTAAGCGATTCCAGTCGTGAGGCTAAATCAGCAATCCCGCCGGGCCAGAGGTTTTCCGCCAGCACGATGATATAACTCACGTTACCGCGCTGTTCCCGGCGTTCATTGAGCTGAGTCAGGATGTCTTTTAATGTCTTTTCTTCGCTTTCAAACAGTTCCGGCAAAATGACATAGTCTGACGCTGAGGCAATTGCTCCGTTCAGGCCGAGGAAACCGGCATGTCTGCCCATCACTTCTACCAGAAAAACACGCTCAAATGCATCAGCTGTATCCCGTACTTTATCCACGGACTGGACAGCGGTTTCAATGGCGGTGAAATAGCCGATAGTGGCGTCTGTGCCGTTAATGTCGTTATCAATGGTACCCGGTAAACCAATGATCTGACCCTGCCAGAATTTTCCAAGATGGGCCGCGCCGCGAAAAGAGCCGTCACCCCCAATGATAAAGAGGGTATCTATACCGAGCGCAATAAGATTAGCTGCAGCAAGCTTACCGGACTTATCTGTCTTGAAAGGCTTGCAGCGGGCACTGTGTAAAATCGTGCCCCCGCGCTGGGCGAGGTTGTGTACCTGACGACTGTCCAGCGTCATGTATTCCTGTGACAGCAAACCGTTATAACCATGCAAATAACCGACGATGTCATGGCCGGCCCGTTCACAAACCAGCACAATGGCACGAATACAGGCATTCATGCCGGGAGCATCTCCTCCCGAGGTGAGTATGGCTACTTTACTGTTCACGTTCCGTCCTTATTGAATCAGAGCCGGCAAAGTATGCCAGCGGGTTGAACTGCAAGTGTTGATACGAATCATATAAGCCACAGAGAGACAGAATTGTTACTAAAAATTAAATAGTATTTACTGTGATTTTCAGGGCTTTATAGTGATAACACATTACCGTGAAGCATAGAGGTGAGCGTATCATTGTTCAATGGTTTCAGGCAGGAACAGTCATGAAAAAATGGGTAACGGTTATATTTGTCTTATTGCTGGGCGGATGCAGCAGTAAACTGGCTTACAACAATCTGGACTGGCTGGTTTACTGGTACATGGATGATTACATCGAGCTGAATAATCGCCAGGAAGCCATGTTTGATAAGCAGCTGGACAAGTGGATTGACTGGCATCGCAGTAAAGAATTGCCCGCCTACATCAATCATCTGAAACTGGTGAAAGAGGATTTGGCAGAGAACCGGCTGACAGAACAGCGCCTGTTGTCTCATTACACCAAAGCCACGGAGCACTGGCAGCGTTTGCGGGAGGAAATCACTCCGCCTCTGGCATCAATGGCGGGCGAACTGTCTGACGAGCAGGTGATCAGACTGTTTGCTGCACTGGAAAAGGACAACAAGGAAACAGAGGAAAAGATAGAAGAAACCAATGAGTGGTCAGAACAGGAACGCATGGAAGACCGTGTAGAAAGCCTGGAAGAGGATATGGAAGAAAGAATTGGCGGACTGACAGAGGAACAAAAACAGTTAATTCAGGATATGGCGCCCGGCTTCATGCCGTCACGGGAATTGTGGCTGGCATACCGGCGTGATTTACAGCAGCGGGCGAGGGTGTTATTCGCCGGCCGTAAGAGTAATCCTGATTTTACTGAGCAGCTGACTGCACTGATGCTCAATCCTGAACAGTACCGGTCTGAAGCATTTCTTCAAGTCTGGCGAAACAATCGACAGCAACATGCCAGACTGGCGTCATCTGTCGCAAGTTCTCTGACAGCGAAACAAAAAAGCAAGCTGGAGGATGAGATCAACGATATGATTACCAGTCTCGAAGATTTGCTGGACGAATAACTGCTTGGAATCCCAACTCAGACCGGTCTACGGTTTTTTACTCTCACTGCTGACCGCTTTTTTGTGGGGCGTGCTGCCCGTGGCGTTAACCCTTTGCCTGAAGGTAATGGACAGCCCGACAATTACTTTTTACCGGTTCCTGACGGCAGGGCTGGTGGTATTTTTTATTCTTAAAATACGTCGCAGCCTGCCTGTTGCCGCATCGCTGACCCGCAATGGCTGGCTGCTGGCGGCCATTGCTACGGTGATGCTGGTAACCAATTATGTCACCAACGTTATGGGATTAAATTACCTCAGTGCGTCCAGTGCCCAGGTTCTCATGCAAATTGCGCCGTTTGTGCTGATGACCGGCGGGGTGTTGTTGTACAAAGAGTCGTTTACCAAAGTGCAGTTTGCCGGCGCGGGACTTTTGATCCTCGGGCTGGGATTGTTTTTCAATCAGCGATTGCCTCAGATATTCGCCTCAGAAACAGAAAGTATTGCCGGCCTGTTCATCATCGCCGGTTCAGCTGTCGCATGGGCTATTTATGCACTGGCGCAAAAACCATTGTTACGCACTTTATCAGCCAGACAACTCACGCTTATCATGTACGCCGCAGGTGGCATGTTACTAATCCCGCTGAGTACCCCGACAGAGCTGATGTCCATGGACGGTCTGCAAATGGCTGCACTGGTGTTTTGCTGCCTGAATACACTGGTTGCCTATGGTGCTTTCACCGAGGCGATGCGTGTATGGTATGCGTCGAAGGTATCCGCCGTGCTGGCAGTACAACCTGTGTTTACTTTCATCAGCATGACGTTAGCTGAGAAAATTATGCCTGATACCTTCCATCAGCCGGAACTGGACAGTGTTGCTTATGGCGGGGCATTGCTTGTGGTCACCGGCTCGATGATGGCCGCGCTGGGAAGGAAAAAACCTGTTAAAGTGTTATCAGGCAGCCTTTCCGGTAAGTCCTGATAATTCTGCTCTCAGTTCCTCAAACTTTTGCAGGAACTGAGGTTTCATGAACATACCATCCAGCAGTTTCAGCAGCCGCTTGCTGTCTGTTAATAAAGCCGGCTGCTCTTTAGTATCGGTGTTCAGCAGTTTAATCACGCATTGCAGCAGGTTGAGGGCAACCCCGGTATTCACCGGTGCAAACTGCAGGGCTTTGGTGAAAGACGTGCGTGCCGCTTTAAAATCGCCCTGCTGATAATGTTCAATGCCTTCTTTGTTATGCATAGAGTAAAGCTGTTGTTTTTCAGCAGCCTTTTGCTTGTCAGTATCCAGCATCTGTTTTACAGAATCGTGCAGGTTACCTGATCGAATTACATTCACCAGAGCGTCTGCTTCATCATACTCGCCGATGGCATACATCACTTTTAAACTGTCCGGCGCATAGGTTTGCGGATAAGACTCGTATTTGTGTTGTATCGCTTCCTGGCCACTGTTCAACGCCCGCTTAGCTTCAATGAGCTTTCCTTCAATGCTGTGAAGACGGGCTGTGAATATTTGTTCATAGATCACGAAATCGAATTCGTCGTTATTACGGCTGAGGTAGTCGTCAAACTTACCCCGCTGTACGGCAAGATGGGCTTCCTGCTGATAGCGGTTACGGGTTTTCTTATCTTCAGCGTTTTCCGCTACTTCCAGAATACTGCGAATGTAGCTGCACCAGATATCCGCATGCTCTTTCACCGTTTTACGGGACAATAACCAGATTGCCTGCGCACTTTCACTGGCCAGCACAAAATCTTTGTGTTGACGGGCGATATGACAGGCAATGTGATGACGCTCTGTGCAGTAAGGGGAAATTTTGATGGCATGACGTATGGTTTCTGCAGCCCGCTCAGTGTCGTTATTGAGTAACTGGCATTCTGCCACCACGTCATAAGCTTCGGCACTGAAACGGTTACGTTGCAGAACGCTTTGTGCCATAGAAAGGGCCTTGTCCCGCTCATTCATTTTCAACCAGTTTTTAGCCAGTGCCAGTTGCAACCAGGGCACCGGTCTGTCTGTATCAAAATCGCTCAGTACGTTCAGAGCACCGGCGAAATCTTTCTGCTGCCAGCAGATGCCGGTAAGCAACTGCACTACGGAGCCACGGTAAGGCCGGTTAGTAGCAAGTAATTTTTCCGCCTGCTTTCGGGCAAGGGCAGTATCGCCTTCATGGAGAGCATGATAAACGGGCAGCAGGACCTGGCGTTTTTTCCAGGCCCGTTCAAGACGGGTTTTCAGCTGGTTCTGGGAAAAGGGTTTTATCAGGTAGTCGTCAGGTCCGCGATCAATAGAGCCCAGTACGAAGGGGCGGGTGCTGTCAGCACTGATCAACATCACAATGGCTGAGGGTTTTGCCAGTTTCTGACTACGCAGCTCTTCGATAAATTCAAAACCGTTCTTTTTGTCAGAACCCAGATGAAGGTCGCTGATGATGATATCAAACTTGCGTTTCCGGCACAGGGATAACGCCTGCTCAGCAGAGGGCTTGGTGACAACTTCGGTTGCACCCATTGAATGCAGCAGTCCCCGCAAAACCAGCAGAAAAGGGCGCTGATCTTCTATAATCAGTACACGTTTATCTGCGTAATTCATCTACCTGTTACCCTGAAACCAGACTTTAGTATAATGATCGGACCATTACGCCTAAAGTTCAAGTATGTAAATTTGTACGGATCTGTCTTTAGTTATCCCGGTCAATGCCGATAAGCATAGTATGAGTACACCTGATTTACCCTTTGACTCTGGCCGGCTACCGGCACTGATCCCTGATCGTGAATGGAACGGGGAGCTTGCCCGTGCGGCAGGCAAAGGCGCACAGTTCTCCCTGTTCCTTGCCATGCATTGTCATCCCGGTGCTGAGCACTTTTCACTGTTACCTGCAGAGGCAGACGGGGTTACCGGCGATCCTCATTTTCCCGACCGTCTGAATCACTATAAACGGTCACCGCTTAAACCCTCTGATGCAGATTATCTGGCGCTCAATACCACGGCAAAGATGGCGAATTCCGGCTCAGCAGCAGCTTTTTCATTATGGCAGTCTATGCATCCTGATCCGTTAAGTGCCCATGACAACGCCACGCTCATTCCTCCCGAAATTAAGGAAAATTGCAGTCTGGCAACCCGTATGCGGTTGCAGCATATTTCCCGCGCGCCGGAACCTGTAGATGAAACTATGCTGGATGAGGTGATAAGTGGTTCTTCCTCATTGCTGACTGCCTGAAAAAATGCTTATTTTTTGTTAGATCCTGAGCTGATTTGGAAAATCGCAGACGTTCTGGTATATTTCGCGCCGCAATTTGCACTGGTCTTACGCTCCAATCAGCAAAGGTAAATATAAAATGACTCAATATATCGTTTGCGCGATGTACAAATTCGTTGCGCTTGAAAACTATGAAGCCATGCGCCAGCCCCTCCTCGAAAAGATGGAAGAGCAGGGTATTAAAGGCACATTACTGCTTGCCAGCGAAGGCATTAACGGCACAGTTTCCGGTCCCCGGGAAGGGATTGATAGCTTACTCGCTTATCTGAACAGCGACCCGCGAATCAACCCTATCTCTTATAAAGAATCCCTGCATGAAGAGCAGCCGTTCTATCGCACCAAGGTAAAACTGAAAAAAGAGATCGTGACAATGGGGGTGGAAGGTATTGATCCCCGTCATACGGTGGGTACATACGTTAAACCCAAAGATTGGAACGACCTTATCAGTGATCCTGACGTGCTGGTTATTGATACCCGCAACGATTACGAGATTGAAATCGGTACTTTCAAACATGCCGTCGATCCAAAAACAAAGACCTTCCGTGAATTTCCTGATTATGTGAAAGATAACATGGACCCGGAAAAGCATAAGAAGGTGGCCATGTTCTGTACCGGCGGTATCCGCTGTGAGAAATCCACGGCTTACCTGAAAGAGCAGGGATTTGACGAGGTTTATCACCTGGAAGGCGGTATTCTGCAATATCTGGAAGATGTACCGGCAGAAGAGTCTTTATGGGAAGGTGACTGCTTTGTATTTGATAACCGTGTTGCGGTAAATCATGATTTACAGAAAAGTCAGTATGATGCCTGCTATGCCTGTCGTTTGCCGATTACTGAAGAAGACAAACAGTCTGATAAGTACGAGCCGGGTGTGAGTTGCCCCCATTGTCACGGTACACACAGTGACGACCAGATTGCCCGCTTCCGCGAGCGTGAAAAACAGGTTCAGCTGGCGAAAGCACGCAGCGAAGAGCACGTGGGTTCTGATGCAAGACTGGCAATGGAAAAACGTCGTCAGGAAAAAGCAGAAGAGCAGCGTCAACGTGCGCTGGCAGCAAAACAGGCACAGGTTAAGTAGACAGCCGGGAAGTTGGGTTGTACACTTTGTTCATAAGTCGTAATTAATCAGGACATTAAGTGAGCACCCAACTTACAGAAGAAAAAATCGCAGAAATCAAAAGTGATTTCAGCTTCTTTGATAAAGACGGTAACGGTCAAATCGATCTGCCTGAATTTATTGAACTGCTGACCGTATTGTCGCCGAAAACGAAAATGAGCCATGTGGAAGAAGGGTTCAAAATTATTGACGACAATGATGACGGCTACATCGATTTTGAAGAATTTCTTGCCTGGTGGCAGGAAGGCTGGTGGGAATATTAATCCTGCATTGTTTTAAAAAAAACGGGCTTATTCAGCCCGTTTTTTTGTGTCATTCTTCTTCGTCATCGTCGATGACGTCATTGCGTTTTTTCTTCATCACCGGCATATGACCGGCTTCATCGCCTTTCATGGTATTCACCCGTCTTTTCACCGGAGGCTTTTGACCGGCAGAGCCGGTTTTACTGCGATTGCGCTCATCCTGTCCTTTTGTATTCTTCAGCTTCTTCTGCTTTTTACCGCTGAACTTCGCCGGTAACAGGGGATGCGTGGTACAGTCAACATCATAGCTGACATGATCTTTAATCGTCAGGTAGCTTGCCCAGTCCCTCGGGCCCACAAATGAAATAGCAACACCCTTGTCTCCGGCCCGGCCTGTACGGCCAATCCGGTGGATATATTCATCAGACTGTTTCGGCAGGTCAAAGTTGACGACTAAGCCTACTTTGCGCAAATCCAGGCCCCGGGAAGCGAGATCCGTTGTAACCAGCACACTATTCTGACCACGACTGAAATTACTCATGATGGCAGCCCGCTGGTTTTGCGGCAAATCACCCCGTAAAGCAACAGCTTCAAGATGCTGCTCATTTAAAATGGCAGCAATGCGGTCTGTGTCTTCTCTGGTTGCTGTAAAGACTACCGCCTGATTGTAGTCCTGTTCTTTAAGTACCGTGAGCAGCAGGTTATCTTTGTGTCCCACGTCATCGGCAAAATACAAAGTCTGGTCGATATCCTGATGGGCAGCAGTAGACTCACCAACGGCCACACGTACAGGAGCCTTTAATAAGTCGCGGGTTAAATGACTCAGGGCAATATTGTCCAGCGTGGCAGAAAACAACATTGTCTGACGCTTACGGTGATCCGCGAAGCGGTTGATCAGGTTAAGCTGATCCGCAAAGCCTAAATCCATCATACGGTCTGCTTCATCGAAAATAAGCAGTTCCAGCCCGTTAATAAAAAATGATTTGTCTTCCAGGTGATCGGCAATCCGGCCAGCGGTGCCCACAATGACATGAGGGTTGCGGCGCAGCACTTTGATTTGATCGTTATAATTTTCACCACCAACAATCAGTGCGCTTTGCAGGCCGACACCGTTAGCAAGGCTGCGTAATTCCGAGAACACCTGTTTGGCAAGCTCTCGGGTAGGGGCAAGAATAAGTGCGCGGGGATCCTGCTTGCTGAGCGCCTTGTTGGTCATTAACCGGTGAACAAGAGGGATCAGAAAAGCAAAGGTTTTACCGGATCCGGTTTTTGACGATGCCATGATGTCCTTGCCCTGCAGAGCCGGCAGAATAGTTTGTTCCTGCACTTCAGTGAGGCTTTCCAGGCCTTTTTCCTGCAAACGTTTGACAATTTTATGGTGAACCGGAAGATCGGCAATTAACAAGCTCAAGTGAATACCCCGTATAAAACAATGGCGGTATTATCCACGAAAGGCTTTGTCAGATAAAGGCGGGAAGCAAAGTAAAAAGGTGCGGTAAGGCACCTCTTTACTTTATGTCAGGAAGATTAAAGTTGCATTTCCGGTACATCATCAGCGGCAATCAGTTTGCCGGCGGTCTTTTCACGGATTTCGTCCACGGAAACACCGGGCGCCCGTTCATACAGATGAAAAGCACCGTCTGCAACTTCAAGTACGGCCAGATCTGTGATGATGCGTGTAATGCAGTTCACGCCGGTAAGGGGCAGGGTGCAGGCCTCTAACAGTTTTGAATTACCGTGTTTGTCGGCGTGAGTCATGGTAACAATGATGTTCTTCGCTCCGGCCACCAGGTCCATGGCACCGCCCATGCCCTTAATGAGTTTGCCGGGAATCATCCAGCTAGCGATATTACCGTTTACATCGACTTCAAATGCGCCCAGCACAGTGAAATCAACGTGCCCGCCACGGATCATGGCGAAGCTGTCGGCGGAACTGAAAATAGAAGCGCCGGTGATAGCCGTCACGGTTTCTTTACCGGCGTTGATCATGTCCGCGTCAATTTCGTCTTCATCAGGATAGCGGCCCATGCCTAAAAGGCCATTTTCTGATTGCAGCATGACCTCTATGCCTTCGGGTACATAGTTAGCCGCCAGGGTAGGAATACCGATGCCGAGGTTTACGTAACTGCCGTCCTGAAATTCCTGCGCCACTCGCATTGCGATTTGATCTCTGGTTAATGCCATGATTACGCCTCCTTCTTCGCGGTAACGCGACGCTCAATACGTTTTTCGAATGTACCTTTAATCACGCGGTCTACGAAAATACCCGGGGTGTGAATTTGAGAGGACTCAAGTTCACCGGGTTCTACAATTTCTTCAACTTCAACCACAGTGATTTTACCTGCGGTGGCTGCCATGGGATTAAAGTTTTGTGCGGTGTGACGGTAAACGCAATTTCCGTAGCGGTCTGCTTTCCAGGCTTTGACAATAGCAAAGTCACCGGTAATAGACTCTTCAAGAATATAAGGCCGGCCGTTAAACTCTTTGACCTCTTTGCCTTCACCGACAGGTGTGCCGTAGCCTGTTGCCGTGTAGAACGCGGGAATACCGGCGCCACCGGCGCGCAGTTTTTCAGCCAGCGTACCTTGCGGGGTCAGTTCGACCTCAAGTTCGCCGTCGAGCAACTGTTTTTCAAACAGGGCATTTTCACCAACATAGGAAGACACCATCTTTTTGATTTGGCGGTCTTCAAGCAAAATACCGAGACCAAAGCCGTCGACACCGCAGTTATTTGATACCACAGTCAGGCCTTTAACACCTACTGTTTTGATTTGTGCAATTAACCCTTCCGGAATACCACACAGTCCAAAGCCGCCGGCCACAACGGTCATGTTGTCAGACAGACCTTCCAGTGCTGCTTCATAACTGGTAACGACTTTATCGAAACCTGACATATGAATCTCCTGTTGATGAATAATGAATCAATTAAAGTATCCGTGACTGATAAAATTTTGTAAAATTGATTTTATATCAATATTAATAAAATATTTTTATCAATATGAGCATATCGTACCGTAACATGCTGGCGTTCATCCGTGTGGCCGAATCTTCCACTTTCGCTGAGGCGGCGGAAAAACTCCATCTGACGCAGCCTGCTTTGTCGTCTGCCATTAAAAAAATGGAAGAGCAGCTGGGCGGCAAACTGTTCAGCCGCAGTACCAGACGTGTCTCACTTACCCCTGAAGGGCAAACCCTGTTACCCAATGCGAAGCGTCTGGTAAATGAATGGGATGAAACTTTCCATGACATGCAAAACCTGTTTGCCATGCAGCAGGGTAAACTTACCATTGCTGCAATGCCGTCTTTTGCCGAGAGTAAACTTCCCGCGTTACTGAATGATTACCACCGCAAGTTTAATAATATCCGTCTCCGGTTGCTGGACGTGGTCATGGAAGCAACGATTGATAATGTTTTACTGGGTAACGCAGAAATTGGGTTTACTTTTGAGCCCGAAATAGCAGATGGTCTGATTTTTAAGCCTTTGTTTACCGATGAATTTATCGCAGTGATGTATCCGGGTCATCCTCTGGCAATGCAGGATGCTGTTCCCTGGCATGAATTGCTGTCCCATCCGTTTATCGCCATGAACCGGGGTTCTGCAGTGCGCCGCTGGACTGAGCAGGCGGCGGAGGGCCCCGGCCAGCTGAACATCATCGCGGAAACCGGTCAGCTTGGGTCAGTCGGCCAGCTTATCGCGCAGGGGATGGGCATTTCTGTGGTGCCGGCTATTTGCCGTCAGCAAATGGAAAGTCGCGGGCTGGTGTGCTGTGCCATCAAAGATAATCCGCTTAAAAAACCCGTGGGTATGATCCGTAGTCAGCGGGGCGGTTTGTCGGTTGCGGCCGGCGAATTCTGGCAATTGTGTGAGCGTGCCTATACCCGGTCAGAGAATAACTCACTATGAAACATCGCGGTTATTAATCGCATGTATTAAGTGTGGTGACAGCCAGTGAGTGATTTTCAGGAGGCGTATCTGACAGATGTACCATGCCGTTTTCGTCTTGCCAGCGATACAGTGTTTTGCCTCCTGTGATTTGACCTGAGCCGGTGCTGCCACAGATTTTGCCCGCTTGGGATTTGGTTGCCTGGCGGTTGCTGTTCTCATCGTCAGCAGAACCTGTCAGTGAAGGTAATTCAATGGATGTTAATTCAGGCAAGTCCGGAAGTTCCGGTAGCGGGATGCCGGGCATGTTAAGTGACGGCATCGCATTGGTGATCTTTTGAATGGCCGGATTGTCTTGCTGTGTAAGTAGTTTAGTCACCGGCTCGCGGACAAGCCAGAGCACGATGCATGCGTTAATGATAAACGCACAGAGTACGAAAAATACCTTTTTCTTCATCAGCCAGGAACAGTTATGTATTCACTACCATTTTTTCTTCGGTGCAAATAATTCATCCAGTTCGTCCCGCTCTGCTTCACGGCGACGCTCGCGGTCTTCAGCATTGGCGTTTTTAAGATCGTCCTGAATGGCTGTGAGCCATTCTTTCAGTGTGGCAGTGCGGGATAAGATGTATTCATCCGGCTGGCTTTGACTTTCCAGAGCCTTGATGGCTTTTTCAAAATACTGTCTGGCAGAGCCCAGCATATTGGATTGCATGGCACCGCGGCCGCGTTTGATTAAGGTTTCGATATTCACCTTTAGCTGCAAACGTTCCAAACTTTTATCTTCTTCAGCGAAAATACGGCTTTCAATTTTTCCTTTG
Source organism: Alteromonas sp. NFXS44 (assembly GCF_040148705.1). Lineage (NCBI taxonomy): Bacteria > Pseudomonadati > Pseudomonadota > Gammaproteobacteria > Alteromonadales > Alteromonadaceae > Alteromonas > Alteromonas sp. NFXS44. Next base: position 1,041,152 of record NZ_JAGDEA010000005.1, read on the forward strand.
GAATGCTCAGAACGGAGCAAAATACGGAGTTTTTTCACTGCCTGAATATACTGAATAATCAGTTTGTCGTTATCCGGCAGGGAAAAGTCTGCCGTTGCAGGAGAGTCCAGCGACATGGCACTGTTTTTAGAATTCTCAGCGTCTGCTATACGCTGTTTAATATCAGGCGTGCCTGCACCGAGTTCCGCCATGGCTTTTAATGCATTGTGCACGCGGGCTTGAAGGATCCCCATTAAACGCTGGGATACCGGCATGTTTGAGCAGGCCATGATCACATTTTCAGTTTCATCAATAATTTTACGGTGCTTGGATGCCTCATTACGGCGGTCGGCTTCCTGTTTAGCACGGTGTTGTTGAAACGCATTGATCATAATGGCAGCAATGACCAGTACAACAATGAGTATTATTATTATTGTGAAAAACATGAGTATATATCCATTAAAAATGTCTCAATTGCCTGTGTCGCCGGGACTTCACTGATCATCGTCCTATCCAGTTAAAGTTTAAGGCAATTTTACTTCAAAAACACTACCACCCAGAGTACCACCGTTATTTAGTGAAATCTCCCCGCAATGGTTGTTATTTACATGGGCATTGGCAATCAGCCGCGCAAAAAAGAGGCCCAATCCCGTCCGGCCCTGACTCAAATCGAATCCGGCGAGGTCTGCTGTACTTTTTTCCAGCATAGAAGAGGGATAGCCGGGCCCGTCATCTTCTACCGTAATCACAAGCGTTTCGTCACGGACCGCCGCATTCAATATAATTTGTGATGTGCCATAGCGCATAGCGTTAATCAATACGTCATTGATTAACATGAATATGAGTTCGCGGTCGAGATACCAGCTGATGTCATTTTCCACGTTAATGGTAACAAGCAGATTTTTTTGTTCCATATAAATGCGGACGGAAGACATGACATCTTCAAACAAATCGTCGATAAAGCATTCATCAATGGTTACAGGCAGTTGATTGAGTTCGGCGCGGTATAAGGACAGGATCTGCACAAGATTAGTATTAAGCCGTGTTGCCTCATAATGCACGCTGGCAACTTTCTCATTTGCCTGACTGTTTTCAGGAGGCAGGTTCTCCGCCAGCGACTCGATGGACTGGATAAGCAGGCACAGTGAATTTTTCATATCGTGTACGGCTGCTGCCAGTACGGACGAAAAATCGATGGTCTGTAACGGAGATTTTTCCGACATAAATCCTCTGAATGTGCGCGTCTTGTGTTATGAAACAACGGTGTACAGCAATTGTAAAGGATGCCCCGGGCGCATTGAGTATAGCTTACTATTCGTTTATCGGTGATTTTCAGAGAAACTAAATACCTGAACACTAAGTGATTAACGATTATTTGCATTTATAGTACTTTCTTCGGTTATAACCAAATCGACTATAGCAATCGCCTGCGGTTTTAGTTATAACGGTAATCAGAACCAATACGTTCCAGCCGGTGAGGGACACAAAACATGAAATTACAGCAGCTTCGCTACATAGTAGAAGTGCAGAACAACAATCTCAACGTATCCGCAACAGCAGAAAGTCTTTACACCTCACAACCCGGCATCAGTAAGCAAGTCAGGATGCTGGAAGATGAACTTGGTGTGCAAATCTTCGGTCGCAGCGGCAAACATCTTACTCATGTAACAGACGCGGGTAACGATGTGATTAACATTGCAAGAGAAATACTGGCCAAAGTTGAGAGTATTAAATCTGTAGCCCGGGAGCATACGCTGCCTGACCAGGGCAAGCTGAATATCGCCACCACCCATACTCAGGCCCGTTACGCGTTACCTGATGTGATTAAAGGCTTCATGAATAAATACCCTAAGGTGTCGTTACATATGCACCAGGGAACGCCGTCGCAAATTTCTGACCTTGCAGCGAAAGGCGAAGCGGATTTTGCCATCGCTACCGAAGCGCTTCACCTGTACAACGATCTGGTGATGCTGCCTTGTTATCACTGGAACCGCAGCGTGATAGTGAATAAAGACCATCCGTTATCGAAAAAGGGTTCAATTGATATCGCTGATATCGCCAAGTATCCGCTGGTCACCTATGTGTTTGGTTTTACCGGCCGCTCGGAGTTGGACCAGGCATTTGAACGTGCCGGTCTTACGCCGAAGATAGTGTTTACTGCCACCGATGCTGATGTCATTAAAACCTATGTGCGCTTAGGTGTAGGGATCGGTGTAATCGCTTCAATGGCGGTGAGTGAAGAGCTGGATGATGATCTCGTGAAAATCGATGCGTCTCATCTGTTTGACTACAGCACCACAAAAATCGGATTCCGCAAAGGCTCGTTCTTACGTACTTACATGTATGACTTCATTGAGCGTTTCGCGCCGCATCTGACCAAAGACAAAGTCGAAAAAGCCATGATGCTGAAAAATAATGATGAGGTAGAGAAGATGTTCAGAGGCATTACGCTGCCGGTGAAATAACACCTTTGTGAAACAAAACAGGCCGGATTCTTCCGGCCTGTGTTTTATCAGCATTCGATAATATTAACCGCAAGACCGCCTCTGGCAGTTTCTTTGTATTTGGTCTTCATGTCATTACCGGTATCACGCATGGTTTTTATCACCTTATCCAGTGATACTTTATGCTCACCGGAACCGCGAAGCGCCAGACGGCTGGCGTTGATGGCCTTAATGGCGCCCATGGCATTACGCTCAATGCACGGTACCTGAACTAATCCACCGACCGGATCACAAGTCAGCCCCAGGTTATGTTCCATACCAATTTCTGCGGCATTTTCCACAGCAGCTACAGTACCACCCATGATTTCAGCCAGTGCACCGGCTGCCATTGAACAGGCAACGCCCACTTCACCCTGACAACCGACTTCTGCGCCGGATATAGAGGCATTTTCTTTATATAAAATACCGATAGCACCGGCGGTTAGCAGGAAGCGGGCAGCCGTTTCTTCATCAACAGGACGGATGAATTTATCAAAATACGCCAGTACAGCCGGAATAATGCCGGCTGCGCCATTGGTTGGCGCTGTGACTACACGGCCTCCGGCAGCATTTTCTTCGTTCACTGCCAGCGCAAACAGATTTACCCAGTCCATGGTTTGCATAGGATCGGCAGAGCGCTCAGATTGCAAACGGCGGTAGAGGCCCGGAGCCCGGCGCACCACTTTCAGGCCACCCGGCAATATACCTTCATTATCAATACCACGGTCAATACAGGCTTTCATGACCAGCCAGATATCGAACAGCATGCGTTTTACTTCTGCGGCCGGGCGCAATACGCTTTCGTTTTTCAGCATCAGAGAACTGATGCGTAAACCGTTGGCGTTGCACTGCTGGCACAGTTGTTCTGACGTTTTAAACGGGTAGGGCACAGACGCCTGCGTAGCAATAGCAAGGGTTTTGGCTGCGTCAAAGTCTTCATCTTTAATGATAAAGCCGCCGCCAATGCTGTAATAAGTCTGGCTTTTAACCAGTTCATCATTGTTATCGTAGGCAAAGAATGTGAGAGCGTTTGCATGTTTTGGCAGCGTTTTGCGGCGATGAAAAACCACCGCGTTTTTATTCGGGAAGATGACGCTGCGGGTACCGTTAAGCATCAGTTTACCGGCATGGTGTATGGTATCCAGCATGCTGTCGATTGCATCAACGTTAATTGACTCCGGCAACTCTCCGAGTAACCCCAGGATTACCGCTTTACCGGTACCGTGGCCTTTGCCTGTTTGTCCCAGCGAACCGAATAATTCCACCCGCACAGACGCAACGGATTCCAGGCGGTTTTCACCTGCAAGCTCTGAGGCGAATTCCGCACCCGCCCGCATCGGGCCGACAGTATGGGAACTGGAAGGTCCGATACCGACACTGAACATGTCAAAAACACTGATCATACTTAACCGTTTCTCACTTTATTTTAATTATAGTTAATGATCATGCATCTGAACCGGATCAACTACAATACAGAAATCCTAATGCAGGAATAAGTAAACCTAATGGGATGTAAAGAAATGTTGATGGTCAGTCGTCACACAGATGGGAAGACAGGTTTCTGAGTATGGCGGCGGTTGCACCCCAGATAAGGCGGTTTTGCCACGGCATAAAGTACACCGGATAACGTTGTTGTTTACGTTCAATAAAGTGGGCGAAGTGATTCCGCCGGTCCATAAGAAATGCTAACGGTACTTCAAAAGCATCAGCAACTTCGTTACGGTCGATGGTCAAAACCGGGCCGGGCTTCACGAAACCGATAACCGGCGTCATGGCGTAACCGCTGATTGTGCGGTATTCAGGCAGAGCGCCGATGACGTCGACCTCAGAACGGAGTAAGCCAACTTCTTCTTCGGCTTCCCTGAGGGCTGTATCTGCCAGTGTATTGTCCTGTGGTTCTGCGCCGCCGCCCGGGAAACTGATCTGACCGGGATGATGGCGTAAGTGATGCGCACGTTCTGTCAGCAGTACCGTCAGGCCGTCAGGATGATCGATCAGCGGGATGAGCACACCCGCCGCGCGCCCGGTTTTGCGCAGCGGGTAATCGGCTTCATAATCAATTTGCCGTAAATGATGATATCGCTGTAAAAACTCACTGCGGTTCACGCTTTGTCTCCAGTACCGGTAATATCTTCGAGACCTTATCCAGCGTTTCCTGATATTCATCCCCGGCAACGGAGTCTGCCACGATGCCACCGCCTGCCCAGCAATGCAGCCGGCCGTTTTCAGCCAGCAGGGTGCGGATAAGTATGCTCGAGTCCATGTCTTGCCTATGTCCGACATAAAAAATACTGCCGCAATACACATTACGCCGGTCGGGCTCTAATTCATCGATAATTTCCATGGCGCGGATTTTTGGTGCACCGGTGATAGAGCCGCCGGGAAAGGCACCAGCCAGCAAATCAAGAGGGCTTGCTCCTGTATTCAACTTTCCGGTGACCGTACTGACCATATGGTGCACAGCTTCATAACTTTCAAGGGCAAATAATGCCGGTACCTTCACAGAGCCGGGCTGGCAATGTTTACTGAGATCGTTACGTAGCAAATCCACGATCATTAAATTTTCAGCACGGTCTTTTTCAGCCGATAACAAATCTTCCGCACTGGCACGGTCTTTATCCCCGTCGGCAAAGCGTGGGCGGGTGCCTTTAATGGGCTTCGTTTCCACACAACCGTCTTTCACCGATAAAAAACGCTCAGGAGAAATACTCAGGATGGCGGCATCGTTGAGGCGAATAAAAGCGGAAAACGGCGCTTTGTTTGCAGTACGAAGGGTTTTGTAAGCGTCCCATTCGTTACCGTTATATGTTGCCGTGAAGCGCTGGGCCATGTTGACCTGGTAGCAGTCACCGGCGAGCAGATACTCATTAATAGTAGCAAGGGCGCTGATGTATTCCGGCTCAGTCAGGTTAGACTGCCAGGCGCCTGTTAATGAAAACGAGCCGGCTTTAGTCAGTTTATCTTCCCGCGTTATGAAGTCAGGTTGTGAAGGTTTGTTATCCAGCCTGCAATAATATAATTTTCCGGTATCGTTATCTTCAATCAGCGACTGCGAGTACAGTCCGGCAGCAAGGTCGGGACAACGGTAATCATTGCGGGCCTTTGAAGGTAAGGTTTCATAGCTGCGCCCAAGATCATAGCCTGCCAGCCCGACCGTACCTGTTTGAAAAGGTAACTGTTCAAGTATTTCTATCGGTACATCACTCACTGTTTGTAACGCAGAAAAGTAATGGCGCTGAACGGTATCAAGAACTGCCAGAGGTTTACCGTTGACTTCAACGGAGTCATCAGAACCCGGACGGGATACCATAGTGATCTTATTGCGGGTTATTACGGTGATATCCGGTTCCCACACCATAATATTGAACCGGCCAAAGCGTTTTTCGCTGCCGGCAGTATCCAGCAGCATGGCATAAGGCTGGTGCTGCACGCTTTCAAAAAGGCCGGTCAGAGTCGGATAACCACTTATCTCTGATATTATCAGGGTAGTCGACGGCGGGCTGTACAGATGTTCACTCATGGAAGAAACTAGCTTACTGACCTATATAAATAAAACGCATAACCGACACCAAAGTCGCACGTGTAAAGCGTGGTGCAGGTTGTCAAGATGCGCTAGTATACGCTTTTTCCTTTCCCTAACACCACAAAGGCTATAAGAAAAGAGGACGCCATGACCGTTATCCGTCAACAAGACTTCATCGATAGTATTGAAGATGCGCTTCAATTTATTTCCTACTATCACCCGCTGGATTATGTCAAAGCCGTAGAACAGGCCTACCTTAAAGAGCAAAGCCAGGCCGCGAAAGATGCCATGGCGCAAATTCTTATCAACTCCCGTATGTCTGCCGAAGGTAAACGTCCTCTGTGTCAGGATACCGGTATTGTTACGTGTTTCGTTAAAATTGGTATGGGTGTCACCTGGGATAAAACCGATCTGACAGTTCAGCAAATGGTTGATGAAGGCACACGCCGTGCGTATACCAATCCGGATAACCCGCTGCGGGCATCCATTGTTGCAGACCCGGCCGGTGCACGTAAAAACACCAAAGACAACACGCCGTCTGTAGTGCATATCGATATGGTGCCCGGTGAGAAAATCGAAGTGATGATTGCCGCAAAAGGTGGTGGCTCTGAGAACAAATCTAAAATGGTCATGCTGAACCCGTCTGACGACATTGTGGAATGGGTTGTAAAAACTCTGCCTACCATGGGTGCAGGCTGGTGTCCGCCAGGTATGCTGGGTCTGGGTATTGGCGGTACGGCTGAGAAAGCCGCAGTCCTGGCAAAAGAAAGTTTAATGGACCCTGTAGACATTCAGGAACTCATCGAACGCGGTCCTGAAACCACTGACGAGAAACTGCGTGTTGATATTTTCAATGCAGTGAACAAGTTAGGTATCGGCGCACAGGGCCTCGGCGGTTTAACCACGGTTGTTGATGTGAAAATCAAATCAGTAGCCACCCACGCCGCCTCTAAGCCGGTTGCCATGATCCCTAATTGTGCGGCTACCCGTCACGCTCACTTCTACCTTGATGGCAGCGGTCCTGCTGATCTGAAAGCACCTAAGCTGGAAGAGTGGCCGGAAGTGACCTGGGAAGTGGGTGAGAATACCCGCCGTGTGAACATGGATGAAGTCACCAAAGAAAACATTCAGGAATGGAAAGTTGGTGAGACTGTTCTGTTGTCAGGCAAAATGCTGACAGGCCGTGATGCGGCGCACAAGCGCATTCAAACCATGCTCGAGAACGGTGAAGGTTTACCTGAAGGCGTTGATTTAAATGGTAAGTTTATTTATTACGTAGGTCCGGTTGATGCGGTAGGTGATGAAGTGGTAGGCCCTGCCGGCCCGACTACCGCTACCCGTATGGATAAATTCACCGATATGATGCTGGAAAAAACCGGTATTGCCGGCATGATTGGTAAAGCTGAGCGCGGCCCTGCAACTGTGGACTCTATTGCCAAACATAAATCAGTGTATCTGATGGCTGTTGGCGGCGCGGCCTACCTGGTTTCCAAAGCTATAAAGAAAGCCCGTGTAGTTGCTTTCGAAGACCTGGGGATGGAAGCGATTTACGAATTTGAAGTTGAAGATATGCCGGTTACCGTTGCTGTAGACAGCACCGGTGCCAACGCGCACAAAACGGGTCCGGCGATCTGGAAAGCGAAAATTGAAGAGCTGGACAAAGAACTGGCTAAATAAACAGTATTTTTTACTGTAAACGGGTACCTTCGGGTACCCGTTTTTGTTTGTGAGTGGCACAATAGACATTCAATAAAAATGAGAATGACACTATGGACGCGCTACTTTCCTCAACCTACTTCCCCGTTTTTACTGCCGTAATCGCTGCGGCTATTACCTGGCTCCTGGCGGCAATGCGCTCAAACCAGCGCCGGTTACAGGATGATCTTCAGATTAAGCAACTGCAGGACAAACTGGAAGAAAAGCAGCAACAGTGTGAGCAACTTGATGACGAGTTGGCTGAATACCGTGAAAGGCTGTTTAATAATCAGGCGCAACTGGGGGAGCTTAGTCAGAAGGCAGCACTGCTGACACCGCTAAGAGATGAAATTGGTGAACTTAAGTTGCAGTGCCGTGAAGAACAGCGAACCAATGCCGCGCTGACAGCGCAATTGCAATCACAGCAGGCACAGTTTGATGAGGCCAGTAAAGCCAGTACGGAAAAATTAGCTTTAATGGAAGCGGCAGAGAAAAGGCTGCAGGCGCAATTCGAAAATTTAGCCAACCGTATCTTCGAACAAAAAAGTGAGCGTTTTACGCAAATTAACCAGACCGGCATGAATGCGTTACTCGAACCTCTGAAGCAGCAAATCGATACGTTCCGCAAGCAAATGGGCGAACAGCACAGTCGTGAAGGACAGGAGAGAGCATCCCTTAAAACTGAAATCCTCACACTGAAAGAACTGAACAAGCGCATCACCGAAGAAGCGGCAGCACTGACCAAAGCGCTGAAAGGTGACAACAAGCAGCAGGGTAACTGGGGTGAGGTGGTACTGGAACGTATCTTAAAGGAATCCGGTTTACGTGAGGGCCATGAGTTTGAAACTCAGGTGTCGGCAAAGGATGCGAATGGCAAATTGCAGCAACCGGATGTTGTGGTGCATTTACCGAATGAAAAAGATGTCATCATCGATTCCAAAGTGAGCCTGCGCGCCTACGAGCAATTTTTCAACTGTGATGACGACGCATTGCGGGCACGCTTTCTTATTGAGCACGTGAATTCACTGAAATCTCACATTAAAGGCCTGGGCAATAAACGCTACCAGGATTTAAAGTCACTGCGTACTCTCGACTACGTACTCATGTTTATTCCTGTCGAACCCGCTTTTCTACTAGCCGTTCAGGAAGATCCGTCGTTAGTATCGCTGGCACTGGACAACAACATATTGTTAGTCAGCCCCACCAATCTGCTGGTGGCGCTACGAACTATCAACAACATCTGGCAGTACGAATACCAGCATCAGAATGCTCAGCACATTGCCGAACACGCGGGTAAGCTTTACGATAAATTCGTCGGCTTTACGGGTGATCTGGAAAAAATTGGTAAAAGCGTCGAGAGCACCCAAAAGGCCTATGAATCGGCGATGAATAAACTCACTGAAGGGCGGGGCAATCTGGTACGTCAGGTAGAATACTTCAGAGAACTAGGCGTGCAGCCTCAGAAGAAGCTGTCTGCCGGATTAATGGCTGATGGTGAAAGTGAGTAATTTTTTCTATTTACACTGCTTTTGAGCAGTGATATTAGCGGGTGAAATACACCATTTTTGTGACCGCGCTGAATTGTCGCTTTTTATCCATGCTCAGAAACCCGGATAACGACTAACAGATGGATTTGTTTGAGTTTTTGGCTTAGTCTTGGTGTTATAGAATGCAGAAAATACCCCAAATTGGTGTGTTTAAAACAGACTGTTTGGGATCTAAATAGTAGTTAGGCGTCATTTACTTACAGCATTAAAATGTGGGTTAAACCGTGACATTCCTACATCAAGGTTGTTTCGCTAGGTTGTCTTTACAGCTTGCTTTTTCGGTAGTTTCAACGGCTTTAGCAACGCGCTTTTCATCAACATCACAACGCCAACATTCTGCACCTTCAGCTTTCTAAACTCGTTCTCTTATCCAGCATTCCCGTTAACATCTGGCTTTTCGCCCAGGGTGTTTTATCTTAATTTCAATAATTTAAACACGCGGTCTATTTGGCTAGTGGTGGCAGCAAAGCTGCGTACTTTCAGTTGTACGCCTAACAAAACGCTGTTGGCACTCCCTTCGGTCGTTGGGACGCTAACACGTGGGCTGACTCACTTCGTTCGGATTTTAGCCCACGTGCTAGCGCCCCAAAGCTTAGCGTTAGCAGTCTAAGGAAAGTTCTGTGAGTAATTCAAAGAATGAAAGAAGCTTATTACCATTAATTATTCTTTCGGGCATTGTAATTGCCCCATTAATTTTTATTGCCGGAATAATACTCGGTAGTCAAATTCAACTGTCGAACATTCTTACTGCTGATTCACTTTCTTCCTGGATCAGCGCTATTGCTACTGTTTCTATAGCGATACTAACTTTCGTCTTAGCAAAGGAGACATGGTATCTGAGAGAAGCCCAGATCCAACAAGTAAATGAACTAAGGCGTGAGAATATTAGACCAAATGTTTCACTAGCTATGTTAAGTAGTCCTGTTGCTATTAACTTCAAAATTGTTGAGATAGAGAACTTAGGTAAAGGAATTGCGCGTAATATCAAGTTTTCGTTTTGTAATGTAGACGGAAGTGAGTTAGAAGAAGATCCAGTAGTAAATGAGTTTCTACAAATACACATTTTTTCGAGCGGCATTTCATCATTAGGTATAGGGCAAAAAATAGAAAGCTTCATTCTTAGCATTCATGAAATAAAATCAAAGTTGCCAGACGGTGATATTTTCTCACCTGAATTTAAAATTAAAATCATGTTTGAGGATGTAGAGGGTAGCCAATATCAGAATGAAATAGTAATTAGTTTTAAAGAATTCAAGGGTATATCTACAATTGGAGATAGAGCTCCTCTTCATACTATTTCTCAAGACTTGAAAAAACTGCGTGAGCAAGTAGAAAAAATGACATCATCATCAAATAAACGCTTGCAGGTTAATACGTATACCTCAGCAGATCGAATATTTGAAAAAGCTGAGGATGAAAGAGACAGAGAAAAATGGCGACAATTTGCTAAGGAGCAACAAGAAAAACAGCAAAAGCAAGTAGACGGCTAACAATCACATTAAGTCGGTCGCAAGCTCCCTGGGACAGTAACACGTGGGCTCTGTCGCTTCGCTCGGATTTTAGCCCACGTGTTACTGCCCCTTATGTGGGTGTTATACGCCGTTGGCTTTCTCAAATATAAAATGTCGCGGTAACTGTTAAGACAAGGTAGTTTCGCTAGGTTGTTTTGTTGCCCCAGTCTTTGTTCAGATCAAGGCAGTTTCCATAGGTTGTCTTGGTACCTGCCAGTTTTGGTTTTCAAAGCCTCGTATTAACCCAAATTTTTGAGCTCAGCAACGCCAAAATTTAACATTTCTTGTTTTGCTGAGTCGTTCATTTATCATGCAGTTAGTTTATCATCTGGCTTTTGGCAGGTTGTTGTTTTAAGGTAATTGTTATTATCTAAATCAACAGCTTGTAGTAGCAGGTGGTGGCGGCAAAGCCGCGTGGGGCAGGTGTCTCGCGCGAATAACAAACCGCTCAAATCGCTCGCAAGCTCGCTGGGACACAAACGCGGTGGCTGTGTCACTTCGTTCCGATTATAGCCACCGCGTTTGTGCCCTTTAGCGGAGTGTTAGCTGCCATCGAACGTCAAAGCTTGGCATTTAAATTTTGAAAACAAGGAAAGAAACAATGGAAAGTAAAATAAAAATAAAGATGGGTCCCATCGAAATCGAGTATGAAGGTAGCGAGGGATTCTTAAAAGAAGAGTTGCCAGCATTACTGTCTGCAGTTTCTGACTTATATAGAGAAAGTGGGGTCACGGAAGTTCAACCAACTCAGCGGCAACCTTCGACAGCTGAAGCTAGTAAACCAATTACAGAAAATAATGTAGCCAACTTCCAGGGAACTACAGGTTCATTGGCAGCAATTTTAGGAGTTAAGTCTGGGCCTGATTTGATTATGGCTGCAGCTGGTCGTTTGACACTAGCCGTTGGTCAAGGAACGTTTACTCGTTCTCAAATTTCTAATGAAATAAGATCTGCATCTGCTTATTATAAAAGAACATACTCCAATAATTTAACAAAATACCTCAATCAATTAGTTAAAGCGCAGAAGTTAATGGAAACAGGAAAAGACACATATGCATTGAGTGCTAGTGAAAAATCAAATATGGAATCTAGAATTGCTCAGTAACGAAGCTATAAAGCAATATATTTCTGACCCTGAGATAAATCAGAAAGACAAAATTTTGCTGTGCCTTGCTATCGATGTTTCTGAACCCAAACCAGTAAAAAATATTACTCAAATTGGAGTTCAAGCAGGCTATCCTACAATAAAAAAACTTAATATATCCTCGATTCTTTCAAGGCAAAAAGGTCTTGTAATCAGAAGTCCTAATGGTTGGGAATTGACGGAGAAAGGTAAGCAGCATATAAAAAAAATAATTGGTGGTCCTATTGCTGTTCTTTCAAGTACTTTGAGGGCAAATTTAGATTCCATCACAAATACTGAAACAAGAACATTTGCTGAGGAAGCTGTAAGGTGTTTTGAATCTCATTTATATCGCGCAGCTGTAGTCCTTTCTTGGGTTGGAGCTGTTTCGGTTTTATACACTTACGTTCTGAAATTTCACAAACAGACTTTTAACTCATTTGCAGCGAAAAAGAACCCGAAGTGGAAGCCTGCCAACACAAATGATGACTTAACCAGAATGAAAGAAGCCGATTTCCTCGAAGTTTGTGAATCTGCATCAATCATAGGGAAAAGTGTAAAACAGGAGCTTCAAACAGCGCTTACTTTCCGAAATGGATGTGGTCACCCAAACAGCTTAAAGCTTGGTGAGCATCGTGTTTCAGCACATATAGAAAGTCTAATTTTAAATGTGTATTCACAGTACTAGGCAGCTAACAATCACATTAAAACGCTCGCAGGCTCGCTGGGACGCTAACACGTGGGCTGCGTCACTTCGTTCCTAATTTTAGCCCACGTGTTATCGCCCTTTATGCGGGCGTTATGTTTTAGGTGATCCATGGATGCATCATTAGTAATTTCGGTTATCTCTTTAATAATTGCTGGCGCAAGCTTCGTATATTCTGCCTTCAACATTGAGAGGGACCGCTCGAAAGTTAAAGCTTGGGCCGAAGTAATTTCACATTCCTGCCATGACAATGAGGGTTCTAGGGCCAACATTTTAAGACTTACAGTTGCGAATGTTGGTCGAAGGCCAATTATTATTAAAGGTTTTAAAGTGCAGGCTAAAGGGTTAAGTTTTGATATTCCTGCTAAGGACCCAGATTTTGACGTTGTTTATGAGTTTGGACCAGGTTGTGACAATGAAAGTGCCATGAACTCTCTTAGAAGTGATTTCTCCACCAAAAATACCTGCGTAGCTTTGAAGGAAGGCGATTTTTTTGAAAATGAAATTGCAGAAGAAGACTCACACAATGATATGGTAACAATGATAAATGGCACGCTTTACGAAGGCGAAGCTATATACGTCCAAGATATTCAGGGAAACCTTTATCCAGTTGAAAGCTGTGAAGAAAAGATCGCACTTTTCTACGGGCAAACATAACAATCACATTAAGCCGCTCGCAGGCTCGCTGGGACAGTAACACGTGGGCTCTGTCGCTTCGCTCGGATTTTAGCCCACGGGTTACTGCCCCTTATGTGGGTGTTAGCTACAAAATCAATTAAAAGGATGTTTATGAAAAAGAAGTATTTATTAGTTTTACCCTTAACCCTCCTTTCTGCCTGTACCACTATTAGGGTAGATCCTGTTGCCTCTGCAGACTTACCGAATAAAATTTGTATCGAGGAAAATCCGAGAGTGATAGTACATGACTTTTTATCTACTATTCGAAATAGAATAGAAGATCATGGCATCAAAACAACGGTCTACTCTGGGGATATACCGGAAAATTGTGAATTTACTCTCACCTATACCGCATTAAAAAACTGGGACATGGCAACATATCTTCATCACGCTGAACTACGATTAGAAAAGAATGGCAATAAGATTGGTTATGCTGAGTATCATCTGAATGGTAAAGGGGGACTATCCCTAACCAAATGGCAAAGTACAAAAACAAAAATGGATCCCGTTGTTGATCAGTTACTTGGTAAAAGTAGCTAACAATCACATTAAGTCGCTCGCAGGCTCGCTGGGACAGTAACACGTGGGCTCTGTCGCTTCGCTCGGATTTTAGCCCACGCGTTACTGCCCCTTATGTGGGTGTTATACATATCGAGGAAGTTATGAGCCAAGGAGCATTTCAAGAATTGAATTCTTTTCGCTTGAAATATTTATCAGGACTAGAAACTAATACTTTACATGAAAAATATGTTGCCCTACTAACTATTCGTGTTGTTGAGCTTTGTCAGGACTCCCTAGAATTGCTGTGTAGGAAAAATGCGGCGTCAACACCGATAATTCTCAGAAGTGCACTAGAGACCTACATTGATCTTCTATGTTTGATAAAAGACCCCAATTACATTGAAGATATGAATAAATCATTTGATTTTTATAAAGCCAAACTAGCTGGCGACAAGGTTAATTGGAAAGAATTACCAAATATATATGAGAAATTTAAGATAGCAGGTGAGCAGGAGTTATATAATGGATTTTATGCTTATCTCTGTCGCAGTTCTCACGGTAATTTGGAAATGTTAGCTCATTTTCATTCAAAAAATGGCGAACTAATTAGTGGTATGGAACATGAGCCCGCTACTATTAGGCAATTCGTAAATCAAACTATGACAGTATCTACTTCAGCATTAATTGAATGCATTTCGTTCATTAATAGTAATACTAATGTGGACGATTTGAGATCTGTTCAGCATCGAGCTGGCAGTGGAGAATATGTATAACAAACAAATTAAGTCACTCGCTCCGCTCGCTGGGACACAAACATGGCGGCTGTGTCACTTCGTTCCGATTATAGCCGCCATGTTTGTGCCCCTTATTTGGGTGTTAGGCATTTGAGATTAAGCATGGTGAGTTTTAAAGCACTTAATTCAGTGACATCTGTTATAGCATTTATATTATTTGTCAATTTTCTAATCTACCCGGAATTGCTATTCTTTATTTTTGGCATCGATGGCTCGGGCAGTTCGTATTTTATTGCAAGGCGGCTATCTATTTTATTTCTAGGCATTTCAGTATTAACCTGGTTTAGCCGTAGTGTGGAGAATTCTGAGGCGCGACAAGCTATATGCACCAGTATTTATGTATCCATGTTTTCAATGGCAATGCTCGGTTTATTTGAATATTTTCGTGGTGCTGCACATGCTGGAATACTAGTTGCCGTATTTACAGAAATGACAATTGGGTACCTTTATTTTGCAAAATGTAACATCGGTAAAATGCCTAACAAAACGCTATAGTCGCTCGCAGGCTCGCTGGGACACAAACACGTGGGCAGTGTCACTTCGTTCCGATTTTAGCCCACGTGTTTGTGCCCCTAAGCTGGGTGTTAGAGTGCTAGGGAAAGTCACGTGAAAGAATTAGTAGAAGCTGTAAATAATCGTATCAAAACGCCATATTTTGGCTATGCGGTTCTCTCATTTATCGCTTTAAATTGGAGAGGTTTTTTTGTCCTCCTAGTTTCAGAGGGTAAGCCAGAGGAAAAACTAGCTTTATTTGATGCTAGAACGGATATTTACTCATTATTGATTTATCCACTGATTATTGGTGCGGTTGTCGCTGCAACTACTCATTGGTTAAGGTATTTATTTGGACTAATTGAACGAAAGCCAAAAGAACTAATTGAAAACCTACAACTTGAAGCTGAACATAAGAAAACGATAAAACAAACTCAGTTAGAACAGTCTCGTTCAGATTTTTTTGCAGTTAAGGAAAATGAGCTTATTGAAAGAGCAAAGCGAGATGAGGCCGTAGCAGATATTGAAAATTCAGAAACAAAGGAAAAGTTAAGAAAACAGTTGGAAACTATTCGGGTAGAGAGAGAGCAGCTGTCTAATGAACTACAGAAGCAACAACAATCTAAAAATAATCTCTCAGTCGAAGCTAGAGAAATACTTATTGCCGCCTCGGCCGACAATCATGGCAGCATATTAAAACTAAGAACAGATAACGGTAATAATATTCAAGCTGGTAATGATTCTTTTGGTTCAGAAGATCATAAGTCTTTCGTGAAGTATGAAGCTGCATTAGAGCAATTAATTAAGTTTGATTACGTCAAAGAAATTGGGCATAAAGGCGACGCATTTGAACTAACTCATAAAGCGTGGGAATCAGTGGGTGCACTCTAACAAAACGCTGTTGTCACTCCCTTCGGTCGCTGGGACGCTAACTCGTGGGCTGACTCGCTTCGCTCGAATTTTAGCCCACGTGTTAGCGCCCCAAAGCTTAGCGTTAGGGCCCACAAGGAAGTTTTATGAACCAAGCAGAAATTAAGATTATGGGAAATATAGAAGAATACGGATGCCATGTTACTTCTGTATTTGACCCGAAAGAAGAAGATCCTAATTTTACATACACTGTTGGTATCAACAAACAGGAAAGCCTCCCAGAAGTGATCATCCTTGGTCTAAGAAGTGAGTTGTCCTCTTGGATCGCAAATGAATATAATCGCCGCGTTCAAGAAGGTGAAATTTTCACGGAAGACAGCTTTTATGAAGGGTTTCTCGATGGATTTGAAGTTTGCTTTAAACCTGTAGCAAAGAGGTTTAAAGAAGAATTTATGCTTTCGTGTAATTGGATATACAAGGGGACTGATTACCCAGCACTTCAGCTAATCTTTCCTACCGTTGATGGCATTTGGCCATGGGAACCAAATGCCTCAGAAAGCTTTAAAGTATTGCAACCAAGTTTTCAGGAAGTATCGGCATGGTGAGCCCTAACAATCTGCTGTAGTCGCTCGCAAGCTCGCTGGGACGCAAACACATGGGCTGCGTCGCTTCGCTCCTAATTTTAGCCCATGTGTTTCCGCCCCTAAGCAGGGCGTTAGCTTTCAAAGAATCCGTGGAGATTTAGGTTGTTTAAAAAAAACAAATCAAGGAATGGTTGGGAAATTCATGAAGTGTTTGAACCCGAAAATCACACCCGTTACAACAGATATTTTTTCAAAAGAAAGCGAGCGCCAAGAATAGAGCTTAACGGAAACATTGCTAAACAATTAGCCGGATACAGCCTCATTGAGAAAGACTTGCGGAACGTATTAATCTGGTTAGATGAAATAGAAAAACTTCATCCTACAAGCATGAGAGGTGAAACTAAAATATCACCAGACAGGAATATTTATAACCTTGTGAAAGGTTTATATGTAGCAGTGTTAACATTTTACGGAAAATGCTTCACTAAGTGCGAAGGTAGAAGAATTAAATTAGATAAAAAACTAATCGATGAAGATTATAAAAAAGTTCATGATGATGTTATGCACATGAGACATAACTTTGCAGCCCATAGTGGGGCGGATTCATTTGAAGAAGTAAAAATTGTTCTTGTTCTTCCTCCGAATAAAAAGTCCGACGAAAAGCCAGCTATATTTAGGGAGCTGATGCAACCTGACTTTACAGAAAACCAAGATGTATCTTTGAAGAAGCTAGTGTTACATGTTCATGCTAAAGTTCTTGCAAAAATAGAGGAAGTAGAAGAAAAAGTATACGACCTAGAAATTCGAGTTAAAGGAAAAGAATACTGGTATCAAACGGCAAAAAGAAAAAGGTTGTCTTAAGGGTGAAAGCTAACAATCACATTAAGTCGCTCGCAAGCTCGCTGGGATAGTAACACGTGGGCTCTGTCGCTTCGCTCGGATTTTAGCCCACGTGTTACTGCCCCTTATGTGGGTGTTAGCAGTCTAAGGAAAGTTCTGTGAGTAATTCAAAGAATGAAAGAAGCTTATTACCATTAATTATTCTTTCGGGCATTGTAATTGCCCCATTAATTTTTATTGCCGGAATAATACTCGGTAGTCAAATTCAACTGTCGAACATTCTTACTGCTGATTCACTTTCTTCCTGGATCAGCGCTATTGCTACTGTTTCTATAGCGATACTAACTTTCGTCTTAGCAAAGGAGACATGGTATCTGAGAGAAGCCCAGATCCAACAAGTAAATGAACTAAGGCGTGAGAATATTAGACCAAATGTTTCACTAGCTATGTTAAGTAGTCCTGTTGCTATTAACTTCAAAATTGTTGAGATAGAGAACTTAGGTAAAGGAATTGCGCGTAATATCAAGTTTTCGTTTTGTAATGTAGACGGAAGTGAGTTAGAAGAAGATCCAGTAGTAAATGAGTTTCTACAAATACACATTTTTTCGAGCGGCATTTCATCATTAGGTATAGGGCAAAAAATAGAAAGCTTCATTCTTAGCATTCATGAAATAAAATCAAAGTTGCCAGACGGTGATATTTTCTCACCTGAATTTAAAATTAAAATCATGTTTGAGGATGTAGAGGGTAGCCAATATCAGAATGAAATAGTAATTAGTTTTAAAGAATTCAAGGGTATATCTACAATTGGAGATAGAGCTCCTCTTCATACTATTTCTCAAGACTTGAAAAAACTGCGTGAGCAAGTAGAAAAAATGACATCATCATCAAATAAACGCTTGCAGGTTAATACGTATACCTCAGCAGATCGAATATTTGAAAAAGCTGAGGATGAAAGAGACAGAGAAAAATGGCGACAATTTGCTAAGGAGCAACAAGAAAAACAGCAAAAGCAAGTAGACGGCTAACAATCACATTAAGTCGGTCGCAAGCTCCCTGGGACAGTAACACGTGGGCTCTGTCGCTTCGCTCGGATTTTAGCCCACGTGTTACTGCCCCTTATGTGGGTGTTAGCTCTTAGGAAACATAAAGGAAGTTTCTAATGGATGTAGTATCAGCTGTTTTTGCTACTTATTTGGATGCTGTATCAAATTCTGTTCATGACAGGCTAACTGATCAGTTCAACACAGTAGAACAAGCGAAGGTTGTTAAATACGATGGGTTCGAAATACCTTACTCTTACCAGATTTGGAAAATCAAAGATAAATCAGTTTGCGAAACTTACTCGCACAACCTAAATGACAAGTCACTCTGCTCTCAAGCCGCCAAACGCATGTTCAGAGAAATGTGTCTGTATCTTCAAGAAAATCCGCAATCAGGCCCCAAATATGGAAAGACAAAAAATATGTACTGTAATGCGGCAACAAATTATAAGCCTCTTGTTGCAACAGTATCTTTCGACGAAAAGTCACAAAACGACAAGGCTAAACAGGCATGCAGTGTTGCAATCTTGAAGGTTATGGAAAGCCCCTCAAAAAGTAACATTGCAGCGCGAAAAGAAGCTTGCTCTGAAAACGATTAGGTGTTGAGCTAACAATCACATTAAGTCGCTCGCAGGCTCGCTGGGACAGTAACACGTGGGCTCTGTCGCTTCGCCCGGATTTTAGCCCACGTGTTACTGCCCCTTATGTGGGTGTTATGTACTTAAAAGGATAAACAAAATTTTATGGATAATTTCACAATAAAAGCTGAATATAAATTAAACGGCGTAAGTAAAACTCAAGTTATCAAAGTCAAAGGTAACGACGAAGAACACGCAAAACATTTAGTGAAGATGAGAATTCAACAGCATGTTAGTGACCGAGACTCATCTTCCTTAGCTACAGTTGATTCACCTGAAATTGAGATTGTATCCATGGTCGCGTCAAAGGAATAATTTGCACGCACATAACACATATGAGCCCAACTCCGGTCAATAGGTAATAGCAATTCTCTGGCTGCGTGAGCAGCCAGTTCAAATCCCTGTGCTAAACCTCTTAACTTCATCTGTCATGGTCATCGTCAGGCAACGCCTG